>NZ_LMGC01000005.1:0-143065 GCF_001427045.1 Ensifer sp. Root558
CCAGGCAACCGGAATTCGATCGCACCCGTTGTCCGCGACTTAGAGCCAGGCAACCGGAATTCGATCGCACCCGTTGTCCGCGACTTAGAGAAACGCTTGTCCGCGACTTGCTGAAATGACTGTCCCGATCTAGCGAAATCCGCAGAGTGTCGAGAGTGGAACGGCAATGGCAAGGTCTGAGGACGCCGGTTGTTCGGCGCCGGGTTGACGGGCCGTTTGCCTGTCGGGTCCTACCAGAGCCTGGCTTTTCGCCGTTGGAAGTGACGCTGTCGCAAGCGCAGAGGAGGCTGATAATCGTTCGAACGCGACGGACCGGTTAAACTTGCGGCCGCAAAGGAGGTCGAACTCACCCACGCTCGTAGTGTCGTGGAGACATTGTATTCCGGAAGCGGCTTCACGTCGGCCGGAACATGCAAAGTCTTGCCATTCGGGAAGATCTCGACCAATTCCTGGCGCGACATGCGCGGTCACGCGCGCACTAGCCCCACATCGGAGATGGACGAAAGGGCGCGCCCGATGTGGGATGGTAACCAACGCCGCCGACCTGCATCTGCAATGCCGCCAGTTTGGTGTCCCTTGGAGGAAGAAGTGCATCGCGGTGCCGAGCGTATGCTGGCCGTTTTTGGCGACACCGGAAATGCGCGAACGTCCGCGGAGCATGTTGTCGGTGGTCGGCGACCGGTAGGCGGAGACGACATCTATGTAGTATGTCGCGCCGTTGGGCAGATAGCCTTCCCAGACGAGATCAAGCAGACGAGCAAACATGCGGGCCGGCTCGTTGCGGCGCCTTGAAGTGTCTGAAGGAGTTGCGGGGCGGCGGCATTGGGATGCGAGTGCCGAGGATTTGCCGGGCAATCGCTTCGCGTACCGGGGCAAACACTGCGCATGGCCGACCCAAGCGCTAGGCCGACCTAAGCGCCGGCCGGCAAATGAGGTTCCTTCTGCCGGACCCGGTCTTGCCGGCCGGCGCACAGATGAGGCCAGACCGGCCGACGGCACATCGCGCCGCCGGAGACGCACCACGATCCCGATTGAGGGCGGTATACAACCGAGACGGGACGTATTCTCCTAAGCGCGCCGGCGATAAGCGACGTACATTCCCAGCAGCCAGATAACTGACATGACGATATGGGCGATATTGGCTCCCATAGCACCTAATTGTGGGATAAAAATCAATGCCGTGGCGTAGAATCCGACAACCGCGACGAGTACGCTCGAGAGGATCTTGTTCTCCTCACCCATCGCCAGAAGCGCCGAACGAAAGACGGCCCCGACCAGCGTAAGGGTTACTGCAATGGACTGAACCATCACAAGGGGTGCGGCGCCGGCGAATTGTGGCCCCGCCGTCCATTTCAACACCGGTTCAATGCCAAGGTAGAAACCGATGATCATCGCGACGCCAAATGCAAGAAGTAGCCATTGCGTCTGCGACACCGCGCGACGGAACTCGGAATGGACGCCTGAGACCCACACACGAGCGAGCTCAGGATAGAGGACGGCCTGGACCTGCACCCCAGCCTGTTGTGCAAGTCGGCCGAGACGCTTGGCGATATGAAACATTCCGGCTGAAGTCGGATCGGCGAGATAGCCAACAAGCAGCGTGTCGAGCTCATTGGCGCTGGCGCGAATGGTAAGCGACACATTCGCCGAGATCGCGAAACGCCACAGCCCGGGAAAGCGCGTTCGGAGCCGCGCCAGCGAGACCGATGCCAGCCCGGAAAGCAGGCCTTCGCGTTTGAGGGCAAGGAGACAAAAGGCAACCAGCGAGATGGAGTTCAAGATCTGTGTGGCCATCCAGATCAATGCGAACTCGAAGAGTCCCGCCCCGGCAATATAGCCGAGAAAACAAAGGGCGACACGCAAGAGGCTGGATATTACCTGGCCATAGGCAAGTGACGCGTACCTACCGAACAGCCTGAGGACGGCGGTCGGCATGCCGGAAATCTGGAAAGGCAGGACAAAGCAATAGACAAAAGCCAATCCCTTGATTTGCTCCGAAACGCCCATGAAAGGAGCAGCGAAAAGAACCAGCATGATCGCTATGAGGCAGGCTGCGATTGCAGCTGCCACATCAAGCAGCAACCCGAACTTCAGGATTGCTCGCAGATCACCGTCGCGCCCGGCCTCCTTCGCTTCGGCTCCGAA
Source organism: Ensifer sp. Root558 (assembly GCF_001427045.1). Lineage (NCBI taxonomy): Bacteria > Pseudomonadati > Pseudomonadota > Alphaproteobacteria > Hyphomicrobiales > Rhizobiaceae > Ensifer > Ensifer sp. Root558. Next base: position 2,146 of record NZ_LMGC01000005.1, read on the forward strand.
CTTGATGAGCGGCTGCCAGGACTGAAAGCTGACAAGTCGCTCGACCGCTCGGGTGAAGGCAAAGCATAGCGCCAAGGTGCCGTAGTCGGCCGGGCCGAGCGCCCGTGCGGTCAAAGCGAAACCGGCGAGCCCTACTATTGAGCCAAGGAAGTTGCCGGCCAGCAGATGCGCAACCGCCTGCAGCCTATCCTTTAGGCTCCTTTCTTTACTTAAGACTTCTTTGAACGCCTGCCTGGCGCGTCGGAGTTTCTTGCGGATGGTCACGCGCGTTCCAGAGTGCAATACCAGCCATGCTGGCGAGCGACAAAAATTTTCGGTAAGCCGTTAGCAGTAATCCGCTAGGATATTCACAAATGCAATAATCTATAAATTCGTAGTTGTACTATGGTGTCATCAGGCGCCGAAATCATGAGATCATTCTCCAGAGTAGCGCGGCATCCGAATATATACTCGCAGTGATGCGATTTGGAGCATCGTGACAGCGCCTATAAATGTACCCGCGCGATCAAGTCGAGCGCAAGTCGAGGCCTGAATGGGAAACCAGGTCTTTTGCACCCGGTGAAAGCCGTAATCGACATAGTTGGAGAATACGCTCCGCCTGTTTCGCGCTTAGATAATCCATAAACCCATGCGCTTTTCCTCGACGCATGCGCAGGCTTTCGTCATCGCTGCGGTCGTAATCGTGAGCGGGTATTCCCTCAACGCGCTCGCGGCTTTGCATCGCATCAAACTGCGCCGCACGCACCGCCTTTTCGAGGTTGACGTCATCGACCGTGCAACCTAGAAACTGAAGAACGTTGCGCGTGTGGCGGCTTGGATCTGCAGAAAGGTCCTCGTAGCTGAGAATATGGTGCCTCCGGCGCTGCAAGCCGCTCGCCCAGCCGTTAAGGTAATCTATCAGGCTAGGAGCACCTTGGATGGCATCTTCAATAAACGCGTCAATATTACCGTCGAAGCGATGCTTGTGTCGCGTCGCATGAAAGTAGGCTGATACCAGCACGTCGCGAGGGTCCCTGATCATCAAGATTGCTGGACGCATGAGGAAATGGCTCGTTCGGTACTCGAGATGGCTGACCAAGATTTTCGGGATCTGACCATTTTCGAAGCGAAATGCGGGAATGCCTCTTATCCCATCGAGATCATAGTTGGGGATAATCGAAAACATGTTGTGAAGATTTACGGCTTCGCCTTCGCCGGCGACCCCAGCGAAGTATTGAGACAGGAGGAAGCGAAACCAAGTCCTTCCTGATTTCGGGTAGGAAATCAGAAAAGCGTCCGCCGATATCGCATGAGAGGTTAGGCTCATACGCTTGCGTATTCGCCTGGCAACACGCTTCAGAATGCTGCTCATCCGCATCCCCCTGATCGCGCGCTGAAGACCGTCCCCGCAGCGGCTAAAACAGAATGTACTTCAACAGCGATCGGGAATCTAGCTGCGGTTCTAGAATTGAATGCGACGGGAAATCACAACGGAATGGCTATGCGACGATCGGTCAGCTCGGAGACCAGGGCTGGACCGTCACGGGCGCCGAAAAGCTGCCGCCCCGACAAGCAGGAAAAGACACCAGAGGGCAACAAAGCAAATGGACCGCTCAAGTAACGCTCGTTTGTTCGGTGGCATAGATCATTCTTGTCATTTGAGGCTTGCTTGCGCAGCCTGCTCTGTATGTTGCCGGGCTGAGCGCGGCATCGGTTGAGAAAATACGACCGTGACAACAGAAAATCCAGACAGTCGCTTCAGTTCGGCTTTCGCACGACGACGAGCTTCGCCTTGAGGATCTGCACGACCTCGTTGCGCTGGTTGATCGTCTGGCTGACGACGACGGCGATGCCGCGGTCGGGTTTCGAGCGCGAGGGAATGATCTCGACCACCTCGCTTTCGACATGCAGGGTATCGCCGGGCCGCGTCGGGGCCGGCCAAGTGATGTCTCCGCCCGCGCCGATGAGGCCACCGGCGAAAGGCAGGCCGGTCTCCACGTTCAGCCGCATCGTGATCGCCGCCGTGTGCCACCCGCTTGCGGCCAGGCCCTTGAAGAGCGTGTCACTGGCGGCCGCCTCGTCCAGATGAAACGGCTGCGGGTCGAACTGTGCGGCAAAAGTCTTGATCTGCGCCTCGTCGACCGTATGCGTCGCGCTGGTAAAGCGCTGTCCGACGTGAAGATCCTCCAGATAGAGACTACCCGGTCTGGAACCTTGCATGGGCCTTCCTCCCTCCATCGTATCTTCAAATTAGTGTGCGCCACCCGCGCCGGCGCCGCCGAGTTGGATCTTTCGGGTAAAGAGCAGCGCGATGGCTGCAAGCGCCAGCACGATCCCGATCACCGCGAAGGTATCACTGAAACCGAGGATCAGCGCCTGCCGGCGAACCGTAGCACCGATCACGGCGATCGCCTTGTGCTGTGCGACGGCGGCATCGGTGACGCCATGCGCCATGAAATGCCGCGTCAGATCGCCGATCCGGTCGCGGACTTCGTCGCGATAGACAGTCACCGACTGGCCGATGATGTTCGAGTGAAACTGCTCACGCTTGGTCAGCACCGTCGCAAGAGTGGCCGTGCCGACGGCGCCGCCGAGATTGCGCAGCATGTTCGACAGGCCCGAGGCGGCTGCCGCATCGCTTGGAGCGATACGGGCGGTGGTGATCACCGTGATCGGCGTCAGCACCAGCGCCTGACCGATGGCGCGTACGATATTCGGGATGAAGAACTGGTCGCCGGCACTGTCCAGCGACAGCGTCGTGTTCATGAAACAGCTGGCCCCGAAGATGCTTATGCCGACGAAACCGATGTAGCGCACGTCGAACCGCTTCATCAGCGCCGGCACGAGCGGGATGATGAGAAGCTGCGGCAGCCCGGTCCAGGCAAGCACGAGGCCAATCTGCTCGGCATTGTAGCGCTGCACCTGGCCGAGATACTGCGGCAGGATGTAGACCGTGCCGAACAGGGCGACGCCGACAAGCACGTTGACGAGAACGCCGACCCCGAAATTGCGCTGCTTGAGCAGGCGTAATTGCACCAGTGGCTTTTCGACCTTGAGCTCTATGATGATGAAGGCGATCAGGAACACGGCCGCCGTCAAAGCGAGCTTGACGATGAACGGCGATTGGAACCAGTCGTCCTTGTTGCCTTCCTCCAAAACCGTCTGTAGCGCCGAAAGGCCGATGGCCATGGTAATAATGCCGGCCCAATCGCCCTCCTTGAGCAGGGACAATTGCATCGGCTTCTTCTCAAGGGTGAAGTAGAGCGCAATTACCATCACCAGGCTCGGCGGGGCGTTGACGAAGAAGATCGACTGCCAGCCATAATTCTCGGTGAGATAGCCGCCGATCGTCGGGCCAATCGCCGGGGCGAAGGTGACCGAGAGCGCAAACAGCGCCAGGCCGAGCGGCTGCTGCGCTTTGGGCAGGCGGGTCAACACCATGGTGAAGGCCATCGGAATGAGCACGCCGCCGGCAAAACCCTGCAGACCGCGCAGCGCAATCATCGAGCCTAGATCATGGGCAAACGCACAGGCCGCCGAAAACAGCGGAAACAGGATGGCGTTCGTCAGCATATAGCGCCGGAACGAGAAGACGCGGCTCAAATAGTCGGTGAGCGGGATCACGACGATTTCGCCGATGAGATACGAGGTCGATATCCAGGCGCCGTTGTCGACGCCGGTACCGATGCCGCCTTCGATATCGAGCAGCGAGGCGTTGGTAATCTGGATGTTGAGGATCGCCATGAAGGCGCCGATCAGGCCTGCAAGAACGGAAATCCAGGCCGTCGTACTTGCCTTGTCGGGCGACGTTGCTGCGGGCTCACGCACGCCGGGTGAAAACATGGGCATCGTGGTGGTGGACATTGCATCCTCCTGCCAGCCCTCAAAGCTGGGAACGGCGCCTGAGCGTCCTTCAGTTTATGCTTGCCGACACGGCGGCCACCGCCGTTCCTGCGGTTCGGGTGTCGATCGTCGGGTAGACGGACATGCCGGGCCGCAGCACCACGTCGAGCGGACTGTCGCGATTGATCACGATCTTGACGGGGATGCGCTGCACCACCTTGGTGAAGTTTCCCGTCGCATTGTCGGGCGGCAGCAGCGCAAATTCCTGGCCGCTTGCCGGCGAGATGCTGTCGACGTGGCCCTCGAAGACCTGGCCCGGGAAGGTGTCCACCTCTATCGCCACGGTCTGGCCGGGAACGACATCGGCAAGCTGTGTTTCCTTGTAGTTGGCAACGATGTAGGCCGCGTGCGTGGGAACGACTGCCATCAGCTGCGTTCCGGCCTGCACATATTGGCCGACGCGCAAGGTGCGGTTGCCGATCACGCCGTCGATCGGTGCTGCGAGCGCGGTGTAGGATAGGTTGAGCTCGGCCTGATGCTCGGCCGCTTTCGCGCTGTCGAGCGCGGCCTTTGCCTGTGCGACTTCGGCTTTGATCACGTCGAGCTGCTTGACCGCGCTTGCGAGCGCTGCCGTGTCGCGCGTCACCGCGGCCCTTGCAGCGGCAATGCGTGAGGCCGCCTGTTGCGCGTTCTGCAGGGTGCCGAAGCCTTGCCTTGCGAGCTCCGAATAGCGCCTGTCGTCCTGCTCGGCGAATGTCTGATCCGCCTTGTCGGCCTCGACCGTCGCCTTGGCCGAATCGATCACGGATTGCTGTGCGATGAGAGCCGATTGCTTGTTTGCGATATTGGCCTCGGCGGCTTCGACGCCGGCCCTGGTCTGTTCGAGGCTGACCGTGAAGTCGCGATCGTCGATGCGGGCGAGAACCTGTCCGGCCTTGACCTGCTGGTTGTCGGTGACCAGTACCTCGGCGATATGGCCCGAGACCTTCGGGGCAATGGTCGTGCTATCGGCCTTCACATAGGCGTCGTCGGTCGACACCTCGAAGCGACCCGTCGTCCAGTAAGCCCAACCGAAATCGGTGGCGCCGGCGACGGCGGCGATGGCAACGGATGCGAAAAGCACATTGCGAAGCCAGCGCCTGCGGGTTCCGATAGCGTTCGTGGCGTTCACAGTCGGGATGACAGGCAGCGTCCGCTGTGCCTCCACGCCGGGCACGGACTCCATCGGTTCCACGGGCTGGGCATTTTCGATGCTGAATGACTGCTGGCTCATTTCCGGTTCCTTTCACCGGTGCGGCGCGCGTCGAAATGAACGGTTGGCCAAATAAGGAAACGTTATACTTTCCAAAATATTCGCGCCGCCGATTGCTGTCAAACGAATTTGGAAAGTTTGGCCGTTCCATAATCTGAGCTGTCACCCAGGTAACATGATTACGAGGCGTTCGGGATCGACGGCGCCCGCGCCATCTTCAGTTGGCCGAACATGACCGCTATCTCAATGCGGCTACCGGGGCGCATATTCCGCGTGAACCTCACGACTCGGTTCTGAGGTATTGTCACGCCGAGCCCTTAAAGCCCGGCCTGTCGCATCTCGCTTGCCAGAAACTCGGTGAAGGCCTTCACCTTCGGCAGCAACAGCCGATTGGTAGGATAGACCGCGTAGATGCCGCGTTCGGCGAGCTTGTGACCAGGCAGCACCTGGCAGAGCTTGCCCTCGGCAAGCAACGGCGTGGCGATGAAGGAGGGCAACACGCCAATGCCGATGCCCGCCTGAATCATTTCGCTGAGCATCAGGCTGTTGTCGGCGACGAAACGTGCCGGCAGGTCGATCATGACGGCGCCGTCAGGCCCTTCCAGCCTCCAGCTGCCGGGCTGGTCGGCCAGGCGATAGGTGAGGCAATGGTGACTCTTGAGATCGGCAACGGTCGCGGGCGTGCCATTGTCTGCGAGATAGGCCGGGGCGGCGCAGATGACTTGGCCAATGTCGCCGAGCCGCCGGGCGATCAGCGATGAATCCGTCAGAGCCGCGCGCACCCGGATGGAAACGTCAAAGCCTTCCGAAACGACGTCGAGCACGTGGTCGTCGAGCGTCATGTCGACCTTCAATTGCGGATGAAGTGTCATGAAGCGCGCGAGCATCGGCGCAAGCACGGTCAATCCGAAGGAGAGAGGCGCATTGAGCCGGAGCCGGCCGTTGATCTCGCCTGCCTCGCCGGAGGTGGTGCGCTCCAGATGATCGAGCTCGTCGAGAAGCCGGCAGCATTCGGAAAAATAGGCGCGTCCGTTTTCCGACAGGCTCATGCGCCGGGTCGTGCGCACGATGAGCACGGCCCCGAGCCGTTCTTCCAGTTGCCGGACCTGCTTGCTGATCGACGCGTTCGACTGTCCTAGCTCCTCCGCCGCCTTGTTGAAGCTCTGAAGTTCGATGACGCGCCGGAACGAACGCATGGCGGAAAGCAGATCCATATTTTCTCCAAAGTAAATTATGTTTTCAATTCATCGCTGATTATGCGCTGCAGCGCCAGCAATAAGGTGAGCCCAGCTTCCTGATGTCGTTGGAAGATCAGAAAAAGGAGTTCATCATGTTCAACACCGCAGTCCTGGAGCGTGTCTTGATCGCTTCTCTTGTCGTCAGCCTCGTCGGCGGCGCGGCCTTCGCGCAGGAGGTCGGCAAGAGCCCGTGGGGGCCGAAGGACGAGATCGGGCGCCTCAACCTCATCACGCCGGAATCCCGGGCCGCCATTTTGTCGCGGATCGAGGGAAGCAAGTCCTACGACCTCGCGGTCGAGTATTTCATCGGCATGCCCAGCTGGGAGGCGGCCGGCGACCCACCCTACCAGATGTGGATGACGCACACGCCGAATGGCACTCTGGTCTCCGATCCGATGAAGGTCGGCAAGGAGATGAACGCCCATGTCAGCTACACCGGCTCGGCGGTTTCGATGTATGCGCACATGGGCACGCACATCGACGCGCTCAATCACTTCGGCCTGAACAGCAAGATCTGGAATGGCTATGCCGCCGCCGACCACCTTGGAGATCAGGGCTGGACGGTCACCGGCGCCGAAAAACTGCCGCCGATCGTCGCGCGCGGCGTGATGATCGACGTCGCGGCAGCCAAAGGCATGCAGATGCTGCCCGACAACTACCGGATCACGCGCAAGGATCTCGAAGACGCGCTGAAAAGCCAGGGCGTGACGCTGGCGGAGGGCGATGTCGCCTTGATCCGCACGGGTCGCATGCAGAACTACGAAGACAAGTCCGCCTATACGAGCAACCCTCCCGGCCTCAGCATCGACGCGGCACAGTTCCTCGTCGAGGACGGCGGCGCCATGGTGGTGGGCGCCGATAACCTGAGCTTCGAAGCCTTCCCGGCCGAAACGGGAAACAACTACATTCCCGTTCATACCTACCTGCTCGCGCAGCAAGGCGCTCCGATCATCGAGCTCATCAATCTCGAACAACTGTCCAAGGACAGGGTCTACGAGTTCGCCTTCGTTGGTGCGTCCTTGAAGTTCCGCGGCGGCGACGCAGCTCCGATCCGGCCGGTCGCCTTCCCGTTGCGATAGGCAGATGCCGTTAGGCCATAATCGGCTGACCCGTGTGCCGCGGGATTGCCCCCGCGGCACTCGCCGTTTCCGCAACAAACACCGCCCGATATCCCTGCCGTATTGCGACGTCCGTACACGAAAAATCTTGACATTGCACACAAATGCACGAAATTGCACGACCGCATGACAGCCATTATCAATGGAGGGCGCATGAGCATTGCACACCGAATTCAAGTGGAAGACGTCACTATTCTCTCGGATGATTGGTACGTCCTGAAGAAGACCACCTTTTCCTTTCTGCGCGGCGACGGGAGCTGGCAGCGGCAATCACGGGAAACCTACGATCGCGGCAACGGCGCGACGATCCTGCTCTACGATCCGGTCCGCCGCACCGTGATCCTGACCCGACAGTTTCGCTACCCAGCCTTTGTTAACGGCCATGACGATCTGCTCGTCGAGGCCCCGGCGGGACTGCTCGACAACGCCGAACCGGAAGCGCGCATCCGCGCGGAAACGGAGGAGGAGACGGGCTTTCGCGTGCACGACGTGCGACAGGTGTTCGACGCCTTCATGAGCCCAGGCTCGGTGACCGAGCGCCTGCATTTCTTCGTTGGCGAGTACCAGCCCGGCGACCGCACATCGCAAGGCGGCGGCAACAAAGACGAAGGCGAGGATATCGCAGTTCTCGAACTTGGCATAGACGAGGCGCTTGCCATGATCCGCTCTGGCGCCATCCGCGATGGCAAGACGATCATGCTTCTGCAGTACGCCGCCTTGAACCTGTTCTCCAGCTCAATGCCCATTGGGGTCCCGGCAGGCTGAAGCGATGGCGGTCGCCCGAACCGGCGGTCGGGACACCTCCCAGTAACCGACTACCTTGCCCTTGCCCTTGCAGCAGCGTCTGCGGATATCCATGCCGCTCCTGTCTGACGGTGGTGGAAACCATTGGAAAACGGCCTGTTTGGGTAAACGCCACCAAGATCCGCCTGTGCTTCACGTGGTGAGCATCGCCCGGCGATGACATCGTCGAAGATGCGGGCCACGGCCGCCATGTCGCAATCCTGCGGCGACAGCCGAATGCGGGAAACGCCGCCGGCGGCAAGCTCCGGCAGTTCCTGCAGCAGCGCCTGGCAGGTGTGCGACATGGTCTGTACGCCGTTCAGCGCCAGAAAAGGCTGGCTGTCGAGGGTCTCGACGGTCAGGCCGTCAGGGTCTTCGCCGCAGATGAACTGGCAATTGTCCTTGATCAGCCCCTTGGAGCGGGCATGGGCGCAACGCGCCGAAATCGCCAGCGGTACGCGGCCGAACGCGAAGACCTCGAAGTCGACCCCCGGACTTTCCTCGATAATGCCGCGCACCGACGTCATCGGCAGTTCAGGCGGCAGACAGATGCTCGTCGCGCCCCTCGACCCCAAGAGCCGGGCGGTCGCGCCGTTATAGACGTTGACCAGCGGCCCGATCGAATGCGGCTTGCCGGCAAGCAGGTGCAGCGCGGATAGGTCATTGACCTCGATCGGATGGGCGCTGTCACGCACAAGCCCGCGCACCAACTGGCTTTCACGTTCCAGCGTCACCAGCGCGAGCGAGGCGAGGCTTACTTGCTTGCCGGCATTCTCCAGCCGTTCGATGACCTCGCCGACAAAGGGCTCGATGAAATGCAGCCGCTTCGAGCAGACGGCCTCGCCGATCGTGACGTGGGCGATCGGCGCTTCGTCGGCAATGCGGAAATAAAAATCGCGCCATTTGGGGCCATCCCAGAGATAGTAGACCGGGCCGAGGCTCAGGACGGGCTTGGATGGGCTTGTCGATATGGTCATGGGCCGATTACCTCCAGCGCTTTTCGTAGGCGCCTGTTGTCGTCTTCTGGCCTTCGCTGAGCGCCTTCAGCCGCGACACCAATGCGGGCCGCTCGGTGGCGCTGGCGGTCAGTGCCCGCCGCATCACTGACACGACCTCGGCGACATAGGCTTTGCCGCGCTGCCGGCCCTCGATCTTCAGCGCGCTGACGCCGGCGCTGCGCAGGGCATCGATATGGTCCATGACGTCGAGTGAAACCGGGTCCTCGAAGGCGTAGCCGCGGTCCTCCGCAATGTCGAAGCGCCCCTTGCAGAGCGTCGGATAGCCAGCGGCTTCGCCCGCCGGGAAGCGGTTGATAGTGTAATCGCCGAGCTCAGACACCAGCTCGCGTCCGTCCTGGCGATAGCGCACGTGGCTTGCGGGCGAGCAGACACCGTTCATGTTGGGCGACTTGCCGGTGGCGTAGGAAGAAAGCGAACAGCGCCCCTCGGCCATGACACAGAGGCCGCCGAAGGCAAAGACCTCGATCTCGCAATCGATCTGTTTGGCAAGGCGAGCGATGTCGGCGATCGTCAGGGTGCGCGGCAACACAACGCGTTTTGCCGCGAAGGTCTCGACGAGGAAGCGCACGGCGTCGGCATTCGAGGCCGAGGCCTGGACGGAAACGTGCAGCCGCTGCTGCGGATGGCGTTCCACCGTATAAGCCATCAGGCCGAAATCGGCGAGGATGACGGCATCGGCACCAAGCGCCACGGCGTCATCCACCGCCTGATGCCACAGCGTCTCCTGGCCGGCGCGCATGAAGGTGTTGATCGCAACGAAGGTCATCACCCTGCGCTGTTTGGCATAGCCAATTGCCGTTCGGAGTTCGTCGCGTGAGAAGTTCAACCCCGGAAAATTGCGGGCGTTCGTCTCGTCGCGAAAGCCGCAATAGACCGCGTCGGCGCCGGCATCGACGGCTTCGCGGAAGGCAGCGGGTGTGCCGGCGGGGCAGATCAGTTCCATTGGGGAGCCTCCTCCTTGAGAACGCGGCCAAGCGCCCGTTCGCGGATCTGTTCTCCCGCGCGACGCACGAGCGGCGCCAGCGGTCCGGCCATCTCAGCGAGATCGCTTGGAAGGTCGATCTCGCAATCGTCGAGTGCGTTGCGCAGCGCCAGCATCGCCTCCATGTCGCCGCTGACGGCAAGATCGCGCGAGAAGAACACGGCGTCGCCGTCGATGCGGCCCTCGAGCAGCGCCAAGAGCAGTACGAGCTCGCCTTCCATGCAGGCATCGGAAACCGGCGCGCGCTCCTTGCGATGTACGGAGATGCGCGGCACGGCCGGTTCGACAAGGAAGCCGATCGGCAGGTCAGACGGCTGGAAGGCGTAGCGCTTGGCTGCATGATCCGCGAGACGGTCGAAGAGGCCCGGATGGCTCGCGATCACGCGGGCAAAGACGCGCTGCACCACGCTTTCGATGGCGATGATGGGAACGAAGCTAAGGGGGGCGGTGATCGCGAGCGGAAGTGTCATTTGCTACCTGTGGAGCGTCGGAATCGAACGATGCGGCGCATGCTAGTCGCCTGCTGCCGGTCGTTGTTTGCGCCACGTCAAAGACAAGGACCATTCGCCGCCACAAACAGGCTCCATGAACAGGACCTTTCGCCCGTCAAAGGGCTTTGCAACGCTTCAGGATTTTATCGACGCGCTCGAGCGCGAAGGCGATTTGAAGCGGATTTCGCGACCGGTTTCGCTGGTGCATGAGGTGACCGAAATCCACCGCCGCGTGCTTGCCGCCGACGGGCCGGCGCTTCTCTTCGAGCGGCCGGTCGATGCGACAGGCGCCGCACAACCGATCCCGCTTCTGACCAATCTCTTCGGGTCGGAACGCCGGATCGAGCGTGGTTTCGGCCTGGCGCCGGGCGGGCTCGATGCGCTTGCGGGTGAACTTGCGGAGCTGCGCGATCCGAGAGCGCCGCAGTCGCTGCGCGACGCCTGGGATCGGCTGCCTCTGCTCCGATCGGCGATGTATATGCGGCCACGAAAGGTAACGCGTGCGCTGTGTCAGGAGGTCGTCTGGCGCGATCAGGAAATCGACCTTGGGCGCCTGCCGGTTCAATGGTGCTGGCCGGGAGAGCCGGCGCCGCTGATTACCTGGCCACTGGTGATCACGCGCGCGCCGGATGATCCGTTCGATGTCAATGTCGGGATCTATCGCATGCAGGTGCTGGGGCCCGATCGCGCCATCGTGCGCTGGCTCGCCCACCGCGGCGGCGCCCGCCACCAGCGTCTCTGGCAACGCCTGGGTCAGGACATGCCGATCGCGGTCGTCATCGGTGCCGACCCAGCGACGATCCTTTCTGCGGTCATGCCGCTGCCGGACGGACTGAGCGAGCTGAATTTCTCAGGCCTGCTTCGACGCGGCAGGACGCAACTCGTGAAGGCGAAGACCGTGCCACTTTCAGTGCCGGCCAATGCGGAGATCGTGATCGAGGGTACGGTCTCGGCGAGCGAGACCGCGGAGGAGGGCCCCTATGGCGACCATACCGGCTATTACAATTCGGTGGAGCCGTTCCCGGTCATGCGTCTGTCGGCGATCACCATGCGTCGGAATCCGCTCTATCTTTCCACCTATACCGGCCGACCGCCGGACGAGCCTTCGCGGCTCGGAGAGGCGATGAACAGGCTGTTCGTGCCACTGGTTCGCAAGCAGTTTCCGGAGATATCCGATCTCTGGTTGCCGCCGGAGGCCTGCTCCTACAGAGCCATGGTCGTCGCGATCGACAAGCGTTATCCCGGTCAGGCCAAGCGCGTGATGATGGGGCTTTGGTCTGTCTTGCCGCAGTTCAGCTACACCAAGCTGATCATCGCCGTCGACCCGGATATCGACGTGCGCAACTGGTCCGACGTAATGTGGGCTCTTGCGACCCGCTTCGATGCCAGCCGCGACGTGACCGTGATCGAGGGCACGCCGATCGACTATCTCGACTTCGCGTCGCCACGCTCCGGCCTCGGTGGCAAGCTCGGGCTCGACGCCACCAACAAGATCGGCGCCGAGACCGACCGTGAATGGGGGCGGGTGCTCGAAATGTCGCCGGAGGTCGTGGGTCAGGTCGATGCGATCTGGGCCGGTCTCGGGCTTGGAGGGCTGACCCGATGAACCGGTTGAAGATCGTCCTCGGTGTCACCGGGGCTTCGGGTGCTGCGATTGCGGTGCGCATCGCGGAGCGGCTCAGCGAAATCGAAAGCGTCGAGCTGCATCTGGTTCTGTCGCCGGCGGCGCACCGCACGCTCGCGCATGAGGTCGGCGCAGGCGCTCTTCCATCCCTGCTGCGTCTGGCCGCGCGGACCTATGACCACGCCGATATCGGCGCGGCGATTGCGAGCGGATCGTTTTCGACGGCCGGCATGATCGTCGCGCCGTGCTCCATGCGCTCACTTGCGGCGATCTCTGCCGGCATGGCCGATAACCTCGTGGTACGGGCAGCCGACGTGCATCTGAAGGAGCGGCGCAGGCTGGTGCTGATGGCACGCGAGACACCGCTGCATCTCGGTCACCTGCGCAATATGTGCACCGTCACGGAAATGGGGGCGATTATCATGCCGCCGGTGCCGGCCTTCTATCATCGGCCTGAGAGCGTCTCGGCCATCGTCGACCATCTGGCGGCCCGAGCGATCGACCTGCTGGCACTGCCGATCACCCCGCAGGCTATGGCCTGGCAGGGTGAGGACCAAAAATCATCGTGATCTAGGAGACGGTGGCCTGAAGCAGCGGATCGGCGCCGAACAGGACCTCGTGACCGCCAAGCAGCAGCCACACGGCAATCGCGACGGTGGCAAAGGCGGCGATGATCATCACGGGATCGGCGCGCAAACGGGTTTCGCCTCGAATGATGGCCGCAAAGGGCCAGACTGACGTGCCCTTCGAGGCCGCTTGCCAGTTGTCACCCAAACGCCGGCGGGCACGCTTTTCAAGCATGAAGAAGCCACCGGCGGAAAACAGTGCGAAACCGCCGAAAAGAACCAGCGCGCGCAAGTCGCCATTGGGCACGATGTGACCGGCGGCCCAGAGCAGGAAGCCCCAGAGCACCGGGTGACGGGTGATCGTTACGATGGCGCCGGGCCGCTCGTTTCCCTGATAGATGGAGATCGACAGCGCGTTTTCGCTGAAGAGGCCAGCCAGCACGAGAAAGATGCCGAGTGGCGCCAGCACGAAGGTTACCCAGGCCTGCCAGGCCGCCGGTTCCCAAAGCGGGATGAAATCGAGCTGAAGGGCCGCGTGAAAGACGAAGCCGAGAGCAAGCACGGAAAGAAGCGAATACACCGCGAAATAGGTCGAGCGACCGAGCCGGTCGATCAGGCCCTGGCGTAACGCCGGCCAGGCCGGCACCAGATGGAGCAGCAGGAAGACGGCGAAGGCGAGGAGAAAATAGGTCATATCGGTTGTCTCACGCATGGCGCCAGAGAAGCAGGCGCTCCGTTGCGACATGGCGGCGAACAGTTTCGAAGAAGCCCCGCAGCATGTAGCCGATCGCATCCCAGCTGAGCGATGGCCTGTTGTCGAGAACCGCCTTCAGCACACGTACCAGCTCGACGGCTGCCCGATCGTCCTGGTCATGCTCGGCGCGCAGCCGTGCGATCAAGGCGTAACGGCCGTCGTCTGCCCGCTGAATTTCGACTGCTGGAAACAGGATCATTTCCTCCAGCGCGTGGACGCGCCTGAGCTTTTCCGGCAGCTCCGTCAGGATCACGCGGCAGCTCGTCAGGTCGATGCGGCGCGGGATGGAATCGGCCAGCGTCTCGAGGCGATCACACAGGGATAAAAGCTCGCGGTAAGCCTGCCCCAGCTCGTGATGTTCTGAAAATTGCTGCTGCATCGATCTGCTCCGTTGAGTGTTGGTTCGAACTACACCCGACGGCAATGATCCTCTTTGACATTTCTCAAAGTCTGCAGATCAGCGATCGAGAAACAGAACGATGGCGATCGCAACGGAGGAGAGGATCGCCGACAGCGTCGCGCCGCGCTGAAGCACGCCCATGCGATAGAGCACGAGGGCGAAGACGATGATGATGGGGGTGGCGACGGAAAGGCCGATCTGTGCGTCTGTCATCGGAAGGCTCCTTTGTTGTCAGCCAATAGCCCCGCCCCCTGCCGGCTTCTTTGCTCAATCGCAAAGACAGGGTGCGCGCTCGCGCCTAGCTCGAACGATGTTTTTTGAACGGAGGCGCTGACATGGATGCCCGCAGTCATCCGATTGCCGCAACGGTGGAAGAGGATACGACGGACGCCTTGCTGCTCTGGGTGCTCGTCTGGAGTGAACTTGCCGCGTTCGGTATTCTGCTTGTCGGCTTCCTGATTGTGGGTCTTCTCCAGCCGGACGCGTTTGCCGCCGCCCGCTCGCATCTCGATCCGCTGCTTGCCGGTATCAACACGCTTGTTCTTTTGACAAGCGGCTGGCAGGCGGCCTTGGCGACGAGGCCGAGTGCATCGCTTAAGCAGCGTCGGCGGGCGCTGGTGAATGCAGCACTTTTCGGCTTCGCCTTCGTGGGGATCAAGCTCTTCGAATATAGCGCCGAGGCCGGCGTTGCCGGCGATCCTCAGTTCGGCTCCTTCTTCGAGCTCTATTTTCTCGTCACGGGCTTCCATCTGCTGCACGTCGTCTTCGGTGCCTTCGTGCTCATCATCGTTGCCTGGCGACCGAAACCCGGCAATGTCGAGCTTATCACCACGCTCTGGCACGTGATCGATCTGGTCTGGATCGTGATGTTCCCGCTCGTCTATCTCGTGTGAGTGCCATGACCGATCGCAATCCCAGACAATTGTTCAAGACCTGGCTGCTGCTTGCCGTAGCCGTGATGTCGGGCATGGCGCTGATGGCGGTCGCCGGGCCGGCCACCCTCGTCATCGTCGTGTTGCTCGGGCTCGCCATCGTCAAAAGCCGGTTCGTCGCGCTCGATTTCATGGGGCTCCGGCAGGCGCCGTCGGCCCTTCGTCTTGGCCTTTTGATCTGGCCCGCAGCACTCGTCCTCGTCGCTGCAGCGAAGCTGGTCCTGAGCACTGCTTTCATCAGCTGAGGCTAGCCGCGGACTTGTTTGCCGAAACGCAAAGAAGCCGCCGCCGATTTCCCTAGACATGAGGTCGCCCCGATTGTTGCCGGCTGCGCCGCACGGGGAGGGATCAGATCAGCCGGCCGCACTCTCAGCGGCCAACTGAAATCGAAAGGACCACGTGATGGCAGAACGCCTCACCAAAACCGGGGCCCGTAACGTCTTTTACGGCGGGTCCTTCTTTTTCTTCGCAATCTTCGTCGGGCTGACCGCCCACAGCCACTATTACATGCGGACGACTTCGACGGATGAGTCGACGCTGACCGATGCGGTCGCCCGCGGCAAACACGTCTGGGAAAAGAACTCCTGTATCAACTGCCACACGCTTCTCGGCGAGGGCGCCTATTTCGCGCCTGAGCTCGGCAACGTCTGGAAGCGATTCGGCGGCGAGGCCGATCCGGATGGCGCCCGCGATACGCTTAAGGCCTGGATGGCTGCCCAGCCGACCGGCATCGAGGGACGGCGGCAGATGCCGCAGTTCAATCTCACCGAACAGGAACTCAACGACCTCGCTGACTTCCTCGAATGGACGAGCCGCATCAAGACCCAGAACTGGCCGCCGAACGAGGCAGGTTAAGCGAACCGAGTGGAGTGTGACACCATGAAATACCAAACCCAAAAGGTCGCGATGCTCTATTTCTACGGAGCGCTTGGCCTGTTTCTCGCCCAGGTGCTGTTCGGCGTGCTTGCCGGCACCATCTACGTCCTGCCCAACACGCTCTCCGAGCTGCTGCCCTTCAACATCGTGCGCATGGTCCACACCAACGCGCTGATCGTCTGGCTGCTCATGGGCTTCATGGGCGCGACCTACTACCTGCTGCCGGAAGAGGCAGAAACCGAGCTCTACAGCACGAAGATCGCCATCGCGCAGTTCTGGATCTTCCTGATCGCCGCTGCCATTGCCGTCGTCGGCTACCTCATGCACATCCACGAGGGGCGTGAGTTCCTCGAGCAGCCCTTCGCGATTAAGGTCGGTATCGTCATCGTCGCGCTGATGTTCCTCTACAACATCACGCTGACGGTGTTGAAAGGCCGCAAGACGACCGTCACCAACATCCTGATCTTCGGGCTTTGGGGTGTCGCGATCTTCTTCCTCTTCGCTTTCTACAATCCGATCAACCTGGCGCTCGACAAGATGTACTGGTGGTACGTCGTCCATCTCTGGGTCGAAGGCGTCTGGGAACTGATCATGGCATCGGTGCTCGCCTTCCTGATGATCAAGCTCAACGGCATCGACCGTGAGGTCGTCGAAAAATGGCTCTATGTCATCGTCGGCCTGGCGCTCTTCTCCGGCATCCTCGGCACGGGCCACCACTACTACTGGATCGGCGCGCCGGGCTACTGGCAGTGGATCGGTTCGCTGTTCTCGACGCTGGAAGTGGCCCCCTTCTTCACCATGGTGGTCTTCACCTTCGTGATGACCTGGAAGGCCGGCCGCAAGCATCCGAACCGCGCAGCCCTCCTCTGGTCGATCGGCTGCTCGGTCATGGCCTTCTTCGGCGCTGGCGTCTGGGGCTTCCTGCACACGCTGTCTTCGGTGAACTACTATACCCACGGCACCCAGGTGACCGCGGCCCATGGACACCTCGCCTTCTTCGGCGCCTACGTGATGCTGAACCTCGCGGTCATGGCCTATGCCATCCCGGAGATCCGCGGCCGTGCGCCGTATAACCAGTGGCTGTCGATGGTGAGCTTCTGGATCATGTGCACCGCCATGTCGGTCATGACCTTCGCGCTGACCTTTGCCGGTGTTCTCCAGGCGCATCTGCAGCGCGTGCTCGGCGAAAGCTACATGGACGTCCAGGACCAGCTGGCGCTGTTCTACTGGATCCGCCTCGGTTCCGGTGCCGTCGTCCTGATCTCGGCGCTGATGTTCATCTGGGCCGTTCTGGTGCCCGGGCGCGAGCGCAGCGAGAACCTCGCCGGTGTCGTCCAACCCGCTGAATAACCGACCAGCCGGCGCGGCTCGCCGCGCCGGCATCTCCCCAAGAATTCCAAGCATGGAGACTTGCCATGAGCCCTGTCCAATCTGCCGTCAGTCGCGCGGCGCTCGATATCCCCGCCTATAGCCCCTCCGGCAATGAATGCGCGTTGTTCGAAAGCGCCTGGGTGCGCCAGCTGCCGCTGCTCTTGAAGGGACCAACAGGATGCGGCAAGACCCGCTTCGTCAGCCACATGGCAGCGAAGCTCGGCCTGCCGCTTTCGACCGTTTCCTGCCATGACGATCTGGCTGCCGCCGACCTTACCGGTCGCTATCTGCTCAAGGGTGGCGACACCGTCTGGGTCGACGGCCCCCTGACCCGGGCCGTGCGCAACGGCGGCGTCTGCTATCTCGACGAGATCGTGGAAGCCCGGAAGGACGTGGCCGTCGTCCTGCATCCACTGACCGACGACCGCCGCATGTTACCGCTTGAACGGACCGGCGAACTGCTCGAAGCACCGTCGAGCTTCATGCTGATCGTGTCCTACAATCCCGGCTACCAGAACCTTTTGAAGAGCCTGAAGCCGAGCACCCGTCAGCGCTTCGTGGCGATCGAGTTCGATTTCCTGCCGCGCAACGCCGAGATTTCAGTCGTTTCGCAAGAGAGCGGACTGCTGGAGAGCCAGGTGGCGCCGCTCGTCAACCTCGCGCAGCGCCTGCGCGCTCTGAAAGGGCATGATCTCGAAGAAGGCGTGTCGACCCGGCTGCTCGTCTATTGCGCCTCGCTGATTGATGCCGGAATGCCGGTGAAGGATGCGGTGCGGGCCGCGATGATCGAGCCTCTGACCGACGAACCGGATGTGCGCTCAGCACTTCTCGAAGTGGCCGGTTCTCTGATCGCCTGAGGTGAGCCATGCTTGATTTCCTCGAGCTCGAAGAAACCGTCGGACGAGCCTGGCACCGTTTCGTCGGCAACACCAGAACCTGGCGGCGTTATCCGGAGGAGGCGGTGAAGCTCGCCGACATGCTGCCGGTGCTCGGCGTTTGCTTTCGCGGACATGGCGGCGAGCCAGCGGTGCAGATCGTGCCCGCCCGCGGGCGCACGTCGACCCATCGCTTGCGGTGGCGGCAGCGCATGGGACTTGGCGAAGAGAAACTCGTCCAGCCGGCGCGCGACCACGCGTCCTTGATGCTGCCGGGCGAGATCGACATTTTTCCGACGAAAGACCTGAACCGGGATCTCTATCACTGGCTCGTCGCCTATATGGCGACGATGCCGGTCGACCCCGTCAGCGAGACCGATCCGCTCCGTCGTGACCTGGCGCTGATATCGCGCGCGCTGGAGACGGTCGAGGACGTCTTCCAACGGTTCCCAGGCCTTAGGCGGCGCTATCGGCGTCTGGCCGAGGCGACCCTTGCCGAGCGGAAGCGGGGCGCTCTGCCGTCGATCGAGCAGCATCTTGAAAACCGCATCCTGCGGCTGTTGCGCAGGGCCACAGGCGAGGCAGATACGACGCTGCCGGTGATCTTCCCACATCGTGCGCCGCCCGGCTACCTGCCGATGCTGCCGATGCCGCTATGGCCGGACACGCTGTTGCGGGGCGAAACCACGACCGTGCGTGACGAAGATGTGGCCGCGACAGCGGGCACCCAGAGTGAGGGTGTCGAGGTTGAGCGCCACGTGGCGGTGCGCGAAAACCCGGAGAACCGCAAGGGCGAACGCAGCCCGTTCATCCTCAATCGCTTCGAGAAGATCCTGGCCATGGCCGAGATGGTCAACGTCGACCGTCCCGGCGACGACAGCGACGACCACGACAGCAAGGCTGCCGAGGAACTCGACGACATGACGCTCGGCGAGCGCAAGGGACGGCCCTCGGCGCGATTCCGCTTCGATCTCGATCTGCCGCCGGAAGCCGTCGATCCGACGCCGCTGACGGCCGAGCTGACCTATCCCGAATGGAACTACCGGACCGGTCAGTACCTCAAGGACCATTGCCGCGTGCTGGCGATGCCGGCTTCCGCCCAGGAAGAGCGGAGCGAACTGACCGAGGAAAGCCGGAGCTTGATCCGCCGGGTGCGGCGCCAGTTCGAAGTGCTGCGCCCGCGGCACGAGATGCTGCGTGCACAACTTGACGGCGCCGATCTCGATCTCGACGCGGTCGTGCGTGCCCGCACCGATCTCGCCGCCGGCGGCCAGGGCAGCGACCGCATCCATCTGATGAGTCGGCCGCAGGTGCATGACCTGGCGGTGACGATCCTCGTCGACGTGTCGCTGTCGACCGATTCCTGGTCAGACAACCGGCGGGTGCTCGACGTGGAAAAAGAAGCTTTGCTCATCCTTGCGCACGGGCTGTCGGCCTGCGGCGACAACCACTCGATCCTGACCTTCACCTCAAGGCGGCGTGACTGGGTGCGGGTGGAAACCGTGAAGGCCTTCAACGAGGCTATGGGGCCGCTGGTCGAAGCGCGCATTGCCGCACTAAAGCCCGGCTACTATACCCGCATCGGTGCCGCGATCCGGCATGCCTCGGCCGAGCTTCGTCGGCAGCCGAACCGCAAGAAGCTCTTGCTTGTTCTGACCGATGGCAAGCCCAACGATATCGATCACTACGAGGGGCGTTTTGCGCTCGAGGACAGCCGTCGCGCGGTCACGGAGGCACGGCGCAGTGGCATAAACACCTTCGCTGTCACGGTCGACCGGGAGGCGAAGTCCTACGTGCCCGCCATGTTCGGCCAGAACGGCTATTCCGTAGTCGGCAACATCTCGCGGCTGCCGGCGGCACTGCCGGCGATCTACCGCAATCTGGTGGGGTAGGGCGGTCCCCAAGTCGAGAGAGAAGCAAGAGGCCCGGCAACCGCCGGGCCTCTTTGATTCAACGGAAGCCGTTTGCCAGCCGCGCGTGCGCCGTTTCGCGGCCATTCGGGACGGATTTGCCGATCCGCTCGCGGCTATTCTCGGGGGAGGAGGCTGGGTCTCGATGCTCGGAAAAAGCCGGGCATGACGTGTTGGATGGGCAGTTTTGCCAAAGTGTATCGCTGAGCTGCCAGCGATGGCTGCCGGCGACAAGCTTGGAAACGGCTCGTTTTCAGTGAGCGCAGTTGCCGCAAACTTCGTCATCGTCACCCTTGAGGCGAGGATCCAAGGCGCATCCGAACGTATTTCGTGGCACAAAACAACGAAGTGCTCGGGTCGTGCCCGAGCATGACGGAAGAGACGGATGACGCTTTGCCGGCGTGATTGCGCCGGGAAGGCTCGCAATATCAAACCTTCCCGGCGATCAGCGCACTCAAGCCGCCTTGCTGTGCACCCTCTGGGGCTCGTCGATATAGGCATCGAAGGCCGCCGCCACCGCGCGGATGACGAAGCGGTGCTCGGGATGCACAGTGATGACGCCATCAGCGATATCGATCACGCTATCCTTTCGCAGTTCGGCCAGTTTGCTATTGCTGTCGACGAACGATTGCCAGTCCCGGCCATGCGCTGCGGCGATTGCGGACATATCCGCGCTGAAATCGCACATCAGCCGCTCGATGATCGCGGCGCGCAAACGGTCCTCGTCGGTCAGTCGGTAGCCCTTGGTGGTTGCGAGCCGTCCCGATGCGATGCGGCTTGCATAGACGCCGGGGGGCACCTCGTTCTGGACATAACCGTCGCGCGAGCGGCCGATTGCCGAGGCGCCGAAACCGATCAGCGTTTCGCAAGTGTCGGTCGTATAGCCCTGGAAGTTGCGGCGGAGCTGCCCAGCCTCCTGGGCGGTGACGAGATCGTCGTCAGGAAGCGCAAAATGATCGAGGCCGATCTGGCGGTAGCCGGCTTTGACCAACGCTTCGCTGATCGCCATCGCCTGTTCGGCGCGGGCGGCACTGTCGGGCAGCGCGTTCTCGTCGATCATGCGCTGGTGCTTCTTGAAGCTCGGCACATGGGCGTAACCGAAAACCGCGAACCGTTCCGGTCGCATCGCCGCGGCCGCTTCGACCGTCTCGACGCAGGAGCGCACCGTCTGATGCGGCAGGCCGTAGATCAGGTCGAAATTGATGCCACCGATGCCCGCGCCGCGCAGATGGTCGACGGCTTCGGCCGTCTGCTTCTCGCTCTGGATGCGGTTGATCGCCTTCTGCACGACGGGATCGAAGCTCTGCACGCCGAGGCTGGCACGCCTAACGCCGCCTTCGCCGAGTGCCTCGGCCATGGCAAGCGTCAGCCGGCGCGGATCGATCTCGACGGCGACATTGGCCGATGGTGACAGCGCGAAGCGCTCGCCCATCAACGTCATCAGCGCAAGGAATTCACTTGGCTCGATGATCGTCGGCGTGCCGCCGCCAAAATGTACCTCCGAGACCGGAAGCGGCTGGCCAATGGTATCGGCGACCATGCGGATCTCGTCTCGGAGTACATCGAGATAGTCGAGGATCGGGTCGTCCTTCTTGGTGATCGTCGTGTGGCAGCCACAGTACCAGCACATGGAACGACAGAAGGGGATGTGCAGGTAGAGCGACACGTTCTGCCCCTCGGGGATCGCCTTCAGCCAGTCGCCGTAGGTGTGATCGTCGACATCAGCGGCAAAGCGCGGTGCAGTCGGGTAACTCGTGTAGCGCGGCAGGCGCATTTCACCGTATTTCAGGAGCGCGGAAGCTAACATTTCGTCCTCATCTGGGTGGCGATGGATACAGCTTTTGTAGGCCGCGCCGGCAGGCACCTCTTTGCGAAAAGTCAAGGATGGGGTTGGTCGAGGCCAAAGCGAGATTTGTTTGCGCTTCGACAAAATGTCGCGGCGGCGCTGTCGCTAGGTTGCGGAAATCCGGGGCGTGTGCGCCGGCGCTTCCCGGATCATCATCAAACCACGGCGCTCAGAAGCGGACAACCATGACCATTGCAGAGACCGACAAGCCCTTTATCGATGTGCGGACGATCCCGCCGGTAGAACGCCATCCGAAAATCTTCGGCATGTTGAACGCGCTTGCCGAGGGTGGCGCCTTCATCATCGTTAACGACCACGATCCGCGTCCACTGCACTACCAGCTGGAAACCCGCTATCCGGGCGAATTCACCTGGGAATACCTCGAGCAGGGGCCGGAGGTATGGCGAGTCGAGATCGGTCGGCAACAGTCCTCCGGCTGTGACTGCTGCTGCGGCGGGCACTGAGCCCCTGGTGTCCTTCAAGAGCGGGGTGAGAAAAAGCGTGCGTCATTTTCCGCTCTCATCCCGCTCCCACTTAGCAGAATCGATCACGCTTGTTCGGCTCGACCAGAGCCATCGTGATCCAAGGGTTGAACCACCATGTTCGCAGCCACGCTATCCCGCTGGACCATGTCCTATTTCGCGGCCGCGCTGATTTTCCTCGTCCTTGGCGAGACCATGATGGTTCTCGGCTTTGGTTATCCGGTCTTAGCCCTTGAGGCGCCTGAAACGCTGGCGCTCGTCCATATTGTCGCTCTCGGTTGGCTAAGCCTGCTGATGACCGGCGCATTGCTGCAATTCGTGCCTGTTCTCGTCGGCCAGCCGCTGTCCTTGCCGAGCGTCGCCCTGCCGGCGCTCCTGATACTTATTGGCGGCATCACCACCCTGACCCTCGGCTTCGTCGGTCTTTCCGGTGCGATCGATGTTCCCGTGACGCTGCTTCCTCTTGGCGCCGCTTTCTCGATTGTTGGCTTTTCGGTGCTGGGCTTTTCCTTCGCGGTCACGCTTTGGCATGCACGCCCCCTGCCACTACCGGCCCGCTTCGTCGCGGTCGGCCTTGCCGCTCTCTTCGGCACGATGCTGCTCGGCGGCGTCTATGCTGGCGTGCTCTCGGGCCTGATCGACGCGGCGGGCGCGATCGACCTCACCGTCGATGGTCTCTCGCTTCATGCCTCCCTCGGCCTCTGCGGCTGGTTGAGCTTCACCACCATGGGCGTCAGCTATCGACTTTTGACCATGTTCATGCTGTCGCCAGACAAAGAGCGGACAAGCAGCCGTGTTGTCTTCATGCTTGGTGCCTTTTGCCTCAGCGTTCTGGCGGCCGCAGTGCCCGTCATTCTCGTGGGCACCGTTGGTCGCTCGCCGCTTTTCCTCCTTGCCGTCGGTTCCGGCGCGGCCGTGGTCGCGATCTATGTCGGCGATATCCTGCGTATCTATCGGGAGCGCCGGCGCAAGGCGATCGAACTCAACAGCCGCGCCAGCATCGGCGCCTTCGTGTCACTGGTCGCCGCGGCTATACTCTTCGTCGCGCTGCTCTCGGCCGGCCGCCTTGATGAGGCTATCGGCGCCGTTATTTATCTCGCCACCTTTGGATGGCTGACGGGCATGGGGCTCGCCCAGCTCTACAAGATCGTGCCGTTCATGACCTGGCTCGAATGTTACGGGCCGGCGCTTGGGCGCATGCCGACCCCGAGGGTCCAGGACCTCGTCAGCGAAACGTCCGCCCTTCGCTGGTTCCGGCTCTTTTATCTGACGGTCGCGGTTGGCTCGCTCGCCCTCCTGATCGGCAGCGCGCCTATTTTTCGTTTTGCAAGCCTCGGCCAGTTGATTGCCGTCAATGCGCTCATCCTGGAGTTCGTGCGAACACGGCGACTGATCAACGTTCCGGCCGAACTTCGATTGCCTGATGGACTTGTTCGACCAGGCCTGTTTCTGCCATCTTTTCCTCACGGAGGTTCCCATGAGCCAAGATCCTTATGAACTCGACGTCCGACCGCACTTGCGCGGCGGCAGCGACCCGTTCCAGGCCATCATGAATGCAGTCGACAGCCTGGCGCCGGGCCAGGCGCTGAAGCTGATCGCGACCTTCCGGCCCGTTCCGCTCTTCAGCGTCATGGCGGGTCGCGGCTTCACCCATCAGGACCGCCCGCTCGACAATGGCGACTGGGAGGTTCTGTTTACGCCCGAAGGCGAGGTCGAGGGGATCAGGCTTTCGGTCAGCGAAACGGATCTCGACGCCTGGCCCGACCCGAGCCGCCAGCTCGACCTGACGGAGCTCGATCCGCCGGAGCCTATGGTGCGCATTCTGGCAGCGGCCGAGAAGATGGCCGAAGGCGAGGTTCTGTTCGCCTTGCTCGCGCGCGAACCGCTGTTCCTTTATCCGGAGCTCGCCAAGCGCGGCCACAAATGGGCCGGCAATTTCGATGCGACCGGCGAGACCTACCGGATCCTCATCCGCATCGGTGGGAGGCGCTCCCATGTCGGCGCCTGAAACCCTGGACCTCGAGGCGAGGATCCGCGATGCCTTGCGCATCATCATCGACCCCGAAATGGGCAAGAACGTCGTCGATCTCGGCCTGATCTATGACATCGACGTTCAGGAGGGCGGCATTGCCCGCGTCACCATGACGACGACGATCAAGGGCTGCCCGGCGACCGCCTTCCTCAAGGAAGCGGTGCAGAACTGCGTCTGGTATGTGCCGGGTGTCGAATATGCCGAGGTCCGGCTGACGTACGAGCCGCCGTGGACGCCTGACATGATCGCCGACGGCGCGTTGGAACTTGGCCACGGCAGCATCTTCTAGGACCAGCCTTCTAGAAAAGAAAAGGCGCCGCATCTGCGGCGCCTTTTGCGTTGGGTATCGACGTGCGGTCAGGGTGAGGCGCGCGGCGAGCGGCGCTCGCGCACCAGCATCGGTCCGTATTCGAGCGTGAACAGCACAAAGGCCGCGATCCACAATACACCCGAGAGCGCGATCAGGTGATGATAATGCTCCGGCAGCACCTCGGCGAGCGGCCGGATTAGCGCGGCGCCCGCGATCGCGACATAGGAGGCGCTGGTGAGTGCCGATCCCACCAGCGGCCGCCCGGTATGGCCGCGAGTGGCGCGCGTCATCACGGCGAGCATCATGAAGGCGATCACGCCGACGGTCAGCACATGCATGACCGGGTAGTCGCTGAGGAGCTCGATCGCGCCGGCCGATATCGCCAGGAAGCCGAGCGGCACGAAGGCGTAAGCCGCGTGCAGAACGAAGAGCAGCTTCTCCGGCCAGGTCGGTGATCCGTGCCAGCGCAGCAACCGTACCGTATGAAAGGCGCACGCGATCACCGCAATCGCTGCGGTGACGATGTGAACGGGCGCGAAGGTCCAGGCACCGAGCGCTGCAACGCCGATCAGGATCGCCGCGGTGTCGAACCTGTTGTAGGGCACGGGGAAATCGGTGCGGCCAACCTTGTTCAGCCAGTTGCGAGTGAAGCTCGGCACGATGCGTCCGCCGACGATCATGATCAGCATCGTGTAGGCCCCGATCGCCAGCCGCGCTGCGGCGTCGACATCGAGATTGCCGAGGACCGAGAGGTGGAACCAGATATTGGCGGCCGACAAAATTATGAGCCCGCCGATCACCTTGAGGTCCTTCCACTTGCGACCGACGATCACCTCGCGCGCGCAGATCAGCAACAGCACCGGCAGAAACAGCGCCTCGACAGCGGCTGCGACGGGTAAGCCGATGATACCACTCGACAGGAGAGCAACCCGACCAATGACCCAGAGCCCGAAGAGGGCAGCGAGCGGTCGGCCGGAAACCGGCAGCCTTCCCGTCCAGTTCGGGATCGCCGTCAACAGAAAGCCGCCGAGAACGGCGGAGGAAAAGCCAAACAGCATCTCATGCGCGTGCCAATGGGCGGCACCGTAGTCGCCGGCTAGGTCTAATCCGAGAATCAGTGCGGCGATCCACAGCGCCATGGCGCCGATCGCCCAGAGGGCGGCTGCGAGGAAGAACGGCCGAAAGCCATAGGAGAAGAGCACCGGGCCGGTGGTCGAGAGTCCGCGCGGAATGCCGCCGCTCGGTTTCGGTCTTATCAATCTGTCCAACATGGTCGTGGTCCTCGTCGTGCGTCCTTGCGGACTTGCGGATGAGGCTTGATCTATCAATGGGTTCGAAGGCCCTCTTTGCGAAAACGCAAGTATCGCTGCCCGGTCGGACCACCGACGTCGCAAGGCGTAAAGAAAAGCGATCTCCTCCCAACGATTTGTTCCAAGACAAAGACGAGATTCGTCTGTGGTTCTACTTCTCTAGTGACTGCTGGGGGACCGGTGGTCGAGACCGGAGGTGAGGCCGCCCAAGTCGGCGCCGCCCACCCTAACTCGTTGAATACAGGTGCGTTTCGCAGAAGGCCAATCCCGGCCGCTGGAACGCGCCGAAGGAGAGCAAGATGACTGAACAACTTCAGATGACCCGCCGGACGATGCTTGCCGGCGCTGCCCTGGCGGGCGCGGTTGCGCCGCTTCTCCACACCGCTCAGGCGCATGCCGCTGGCGCTGCCGCGGCAGCCGGTGCTGCCCCCGTCGATATCTCGACCCTGCCTCGCGTGAAGGTCGACCTCGTCAAGCCGCCTTTCGTGCACGCCCATGACCAGGTCGCCAAGACCGGACCGCGCGTCGTCGAGTTCACCATGACGATCGAGGAAAAGAAGCTGGTGATCGACCGCGAGGGCACCGAGATCCACGCGATGACCTTCAACGGTTCGGTGCCTGGTCCGCTGATGGTGGTGCATGAGAACGACTATGTCGAACTGCGGCTGATCAACCCTGACACCAACACGTTGCTGCACAACATCGACTTTCACGCCGCAACCGGTGCGCTCGGCGGCGGGGCGCTGACCCAAGTGAACCCGGGCGAGGAAACCACGCTTCGTTTCAAGGCGACCAAGCCCGGAGTCTTCGTCTACCATTGCGCGCCGGAGGGCATGGTGCCCTGGCACGTCACATCGGGCATGAACGGCGCCATCATGGTGCTGCCGCGCGACGGACTGAAGGACGAGAAGGGCCAGCCGCTGACGTACGACAAGATCTACTATGTCGGCGAGCAGGACTTCTACGTGCCGAAGGACGAGGCCGGGAACTACAAGAAGTACGAAACCCCCGGCGAAGCCTATGAAGATGCTGTCAAGGCGATGCGCACGCTGACCCCGACCCACATCGTCTTCAACGGTGCGGTCGGCGCGCTGACCGGCGACCATGCTTTGACTGCGGCCGTGGGCGAGCGTGTGCTCGTCGTCCATTCGCAGGCCAACCGCGATACGCGGCCGCACCTGATCGGCGGGCATGGTGACTATGTCTGGGCGACCGGCAAGTTCCGCAACCCGCCGGATCTCGACCAGGAAACCTGGCTCATTCCGGGCGGAACCGCCGGCGCTGCCTTCTACACCTTCCGCCAGCCGGGTGTGTACGCCTACGTCAACCACAACCTGATCGAGGCGTTCGAGCTGGGTGCCGCCGGCCACTTCAAGGTGACCGGCGAATGGAACGACGACCTGATGACATCGGTCGTCAAGCCGGCGTCGATGTAGCCGGGTGACAGCGGATGATCGTGGGGCCGCGCTCACAGCGACCCCACGCGCGAACAAAGGCACGCGCTTGCCGGCGCGTGCCACTTCCCCCGGAGACCTTCCATGCCCACCACCAAGAAAACTGCGGTTTCGCTCCTCTCGCTAGCAGCACCGGTCGTCCTTTTGGCGGCAATCGGCGGCGTACTTTCGGCGAAGGTGGGGCTGTTCGACGATCTCAAGGACGGCATCGATCCGTCGATCAGGCCGCCGGTGACCGTGACGATCGCGCCGCGACAGATGAGCTATCGGGCGGAGGGACACTTCCTGAAGAACGGTTTTGCCGTCGACGCGCCGATCGTGGTGGCAGCTATCAAGCAGCCGCTCGAGATCATGAAGTATCAGGTGACGCGCGACGACTACGAGCGCTGCGTCGCCGATGGCGGCTGCCAGCAGCCGGAGGGCGGCCATGGCGCCGGCCTGTCGGGTGTGCCGATGACCGGGGTCAACTACACGGACGCGACCGACTATGCGGCATGGCTGACCAAGAAGACCGGCGAGGTCTGGCGCCTTCCGACCGACCAGCAATGGGCGTTTGCCGCCGGGTCCAAATTCCCCGACGATGCGCTGGGGATCGACGGCACCAAGGACAATCCGGCGCTGCGCTGGCTTGCGGACTACGAGCGCGAATCCAGCCGGCAGAGGGCGAAGAACCCGATGCCTCTGCCCACGGGCGCCTTCGGTGAGAACGAGTATGGGGTTGCCGATCTCGACGGCAATGTCTGGGAATGGACCGAGACCTGCCACCGCCGCGTCACCCTCGGCGACGACGGCGAGGTGCTGAAGGAGGCTCCCGCTTGCGGCATCTTTGTCGTCAACGGCAAGCACCGGGCGTCGATGAGCTTCTTCATCCGGGATCCGAAAAGCGGCGGCTGCGCCGTCGGCGTGCCGCCCGATAATCTCGGTTTCCGGCTCGTGCGCGACGGCCGCTGGTATTCGGGCTACCTCTATACCTTTGAACGGCGGCTCCACGGTGCGGGCTGAGATGAGACGGCCGATGAAATTGCTGGGAAAACCGTCGCTCGGGCATAAATGCCGGGTCCTTTTGCAGGACCCGGCACTATGCTAGAGCAAAGGCAATTTCAAATCGGCAGGATATAGGGCCAACGTGGCTGCACTCGATCGCACACTCGTCAAATCGCTTCCCCTGTTTCAGAAGATGAGCGACCCGGAACTGGACACGCTGCTGACGCGCGCCACGGTGCGGCGCGTGCCGCAGAACGAAGCCGTGTTCGAACAGGGGGCGACGGCCGATTTCTTCTTCCTGCTGCTGAATGGCCGGCTGAAGGTGACCCAGGTCACCAAGGACGGGCAGCAGATCATCGTGCGGGTCGTCAATCCCGGCGATCTCTTCGGTTTTGCCCGAGCGCTCCAGCGCAGCGACTATCCGGGCACCGCAACGGCGGCGACCGAAAGCCTGGTTCTCGCCTGGCCGACGGAGCTCTGGAACATCTTCGTCGAGAAAAATCCTCACCTTGCGGTCAATGCCCTCCACACCATCGGCCAGCGGCTCGACGAGGCGCATACCCGTATCCGCGAGATGTCGACCGAAGAGGTCGAGCGCCGCGTCGCGCACACGGTGCTCCGGCTCGCCGAACAGGCTGGTAAACCCGAAAGCGGCGGCATCCGCATCGACTTTCCGATCTCACGCCAGGATATCGCCGAGATGACCGGGACAACGCTGCACACGGTTTCGCGCATCCTCAGCGCCTGGGAGGGGCAGGGTCTGGTCGTCGGCGGACGGCAGAAGCTGACGCTGAAGGACATTCCCGGGCTGCGGCGCCTGGCGGAGCGCGCCGACAACTAGCCCGACCCTTGATTGCCTCTACATGGGGCGAGGCCGTCCGTCCCAAGAACGACAGATCACCAGCCCCTCAACGACCGGTCGTTTCTCGAACCCTGGTGATGCAGGTCCATGAATGGTTGAATCGGCTCGCGTAATTCACCAGTATCGGCAATTGCATGACAATGGCCATGACACGGGGGATGGTGTGGTTCGACTTAGCATGCGTGCCGGCCGCCGGCGGTGGACGATCGGGCGCGCACTTTTATCGGTGGGGATGCTGACGGCCGCGGGGTGTGCCCGGGATCCGCTTGCCCCTTCGATCGTGGTGTTTGGGTCCTACTTTCCAGCCTGGCTGCTTTGTGCCGGGCTTGGTATCGTCACCACGGTTGTCGCAAGGCTGATCCTCGTCCACGCCGGTATCGACGAACACCTGCCCGTGCCGCTTCTCGTCTACCTTTCGCTCGCGCTCACCACCAGCATCGTCTACTGGTTTCTGGCCTTTGGCGGAGCGCCGCATTGAGTGCCGGTGACGTCTTCCGGCGTGCAGTTGCACGCACTCTCGGCCCGCTCATCATCGCCAGTGCGGCCGTTGCAGTCTATTTTACCTTCTGGCAGGTCGATCGCAGCCCGCGCACGGACGTCGCTGAAATCGATGCGCCGACGGTTGCGATCGCCGCGAGCGTCCCGGGCCGGATAATCTCCGTCGAGGTGCGTAACAATGCGAGCGTGAAGAAGGGCGACGTGCTCTTCCGCCTCGATCCGGAACCCTATCGCCTGCGTCTCGAACAGGCGCAGGCCGAACTGAAGGCGACGCAGTCGGAAGTGGCGCAGGGAGAGCGCAATCTCGATCTCGAGCGCGCCAATGCCGACGTTGCGGACCGGCAGATTGCCCGTGCTCAGAACAATGTCTTGCTTGCGCGCCAGACACAGGAACGGCTGGAGCCGCTCTTGCCGAAGCGCTTCGTGACGGCGCAGCAAGTTGACGAGGCGCGAACCGCCGTCAAAGACGCCGAAGTCAGCCTTGCTCAGGCGTTGCAGTCGGCCCACGGAGCCAACCGGGTGATCGGTACCCTCGACACCCGTAAAGCCCAGGCGGATGTCGCACGCGCGACGGTAGCACTTACCGAGCGGGACCTGGAGAACACCGTCGTGCGGGCGCCCTTCGACGGCAAGATCGTCGGCTTGCGCACGACGGTCGGCAAGGTCGTGGTTCCCGCCGAAACGCTGTTCACTCTGATCGATACCGCCGAATGGGAAACCGTCGCTTTCTTCCGCGAAACAGATCTCAAGGCGATCGCCATCGGCAGCCGCGCCGATGTCTTCGTGATGGCGGATCCGGAGCGCCGTATTTCCGGCACGGTCGAGGGTGTCGGCTGGGGCGTGCGTTCGGAAGACTCCGCCACGATCCTCGGCATACCGATCGTTTCCAACTCGCTGAATTGGGTGAGGGTCGCCAAGCGCTTTCCCGTGCATGTGCGGCTTGAAAATCCGCCGGAGGACCTGATGCGCGTCGGCGCCTCCGCCGTCGTCGTCATCGGGCCCGCGCATAACGACGCCGATGCTGTTCCAGCCGCGAAGTAGCGTCCGCTACACGTCGATCCTCTGGGACGAATTGCAACCCTATCCGGGCCGGCTGGACCTTTCCCTGCGCATGGCGCTGGCCACCACGCTGGTTGCTGTAACGGCGATGGCGCTGCGGGTCCCCGAAGCGGCGATCTCCTGTTATCTCGTCTTCTTCGCGTTCAGAGCTGATGCCGGCTCCGGCATCCTGATCGCCATCGGCTTGCTTGTCGGGGCGACGATCGGAATTCTGCTGGCCATCGTCTGCCTGATGGTGGTGGCGGACGAACCGGCACTGCGCCTGGCACTTGTCGCCTTTTTTACCTTCGGCGGCATGTACCTGACGCAGGCAAGCCGTGCCGGGCCGCCGATCGGTACGGTCGCCATGGTCTTTGCCTTCGTCATGACGCTCTACGATATCGTGCCGATCCCGGAACTGCTGATCCGAGGGCTCGCTTGGATGTGGGTGGTCGTGTTCTTCCCGGTGGTCTACCTGATCGCGATCCATCTCATCACCGGCCACAGCCCGGCGCGACGGCTACGCTCGGCGATCGCCGAGCGGTTGGAGGTGGCGGGCCAGCTCCTGTCCAGTGGAGACCACGCGGCGAAACGCGTGGCTGCGACGTTGCTGGCCGAAGGCAATGGCGAGCTCAAGAAATATGCCGGGTTCTCAAAGCTTCTGGCGTTGATGGACAAGCACGACGTGCCGCGCATGCAGGCGGCGACGGACGCGTCCTATGATTTGCTGACGCTGGCACTCGCCCTATCGCTTGATGAACGAAGGCCGCGGGAAAACGCTGCGGCGCCGGAGGTTCTTCGCCGCATTGCCGAAGCGATCCGCAGGCGGAAGCCGCCGGAACAGACGCTGCTAAGCTCACCCGATTTTCGCGCCTTTGAAGCCGGTGATGCCCTCCCGGCGCATCAGGTCGAAAGGATCGTCGATATCTTATCGGGGGCAGACCCGCCCGGGCCGGTGTCAGATGCGCATAAGGAAGGGTTCTTTCTGCCGGATGCTTTCAGCAATCCGCTCTACACGCAGTTCGCGCTGAAGGCTCTGCTTGCGGTGATGATCACCTACATCACCTACACGGCCCTCGATTGGTTTGCGATCCACACCGCCCTGATCACCTGTTTCATGGTAGCGCTTGGAACGACGGGCGAGACCATGCACAAGCTGGCACTGCGGCTGACGGGCTGCCTCTTTGGCGGCGCCGTGGCGATTGGCTCGACGATCTGGCTCGTGCCGCACATGACGGATATCGGCCAGCTCGCCTTTCTTGTCGGTGCGGTCAGCCTCATTGCGGCATGGATCTCCGTCGGCTCGGAGCGCATTTCCTATATCGGCTGGCAGATGGCGCTCTGCTTTTTTCTCGTCGTGCTGCACGGCTTCGGCCCGAGTCTGGATCTCAACGAGGCGCGGGATCGCATCATCGGCATCGTCTTCGGCAACATCGTCGTTTCGGTCGTTTTCTCGACGATCTGGCCGGTCGGCATCGGGCAGGGAATACGCAAGAGCCTTGCCACGAGCGGTGCCACGCTTGCCGATCTGTTAGCGCGTCGCGGCGGCCCCACCGGCGACTATGCCGACCTGATCAGCGGTGTCTCTGGCGCATTGCGCCAGAGTGAACTGCTACGTTTCGAGCCTGCAAACGTGCGACGGGGAGACATCGATGCCCGGACGACGGAGCGCATTGCCCTCAGCCTGCAGGAACTGGCCGCCCCCATCGTCGAATTGCGCGAACACGACCGGGCCTTCGGTCCGTTGCGGGGCGCGCCGGCGCCGCTGAAGCGCGCGGTTCTCGGCTATGAACACGCGGTGGCGCAATGGCTGAACGATCAGGCCGAGGGATTAGAGGCATGGCACCGGCCGAAGCCCAGTGCGGATCTGGCCCTGGCGCTTCGGCGGCTGAAAGCGCGTCTCGCCCGCGCCCGGAAGGCAAGCATGCATGCCGGAGGTTTTCCCCGGCGAATTCGCGACGAGCTCGCCTGGAGGCTTGCACTCTACGAGAAGATCGAGACTGTGGTTCGGCGGCTGGCAGCGGGGGATGCCTTGGAATGATGGTTTCTGCGGGGGCGAGGTGGGTTTCGGTAGGGGTGATCGCCCTTTGCCGAAGCATGTGCCGTGCTGCCCAAGGCTCTCTTCTCCTTGGCGCATTGTCGATCCCGGCAGCCTGCACGTCCGCGGCACTCGATGATCTGGCGCCACCGAGCGCCGACCGGCCGGCCGTTTCGGGAGCGGGCACCAAGGACGCCTCGAAGGTGAGTGCCGGCGCGCCGGATTTCTCTCTCGCGCCGAACCCTGAGATCCCGATTACGATCGCGACGCCGTCGATCGATCCGAAACACGATTACAGCTTGCCGGAACTGGTCGATATTGCCCAGCGAACCAATCCGATCACGCGTGCCGCCTGGCAGCGCGCCCGGCAGGCGGCGATTGCCGTCGGCATCACCGAAGCGGTGTACCTGCCTCTCCTGACGGCCGATGTACTCGCCGGTCTTGAGCAGACGTCGGCGACTGCGCCCGGCATCGGCGGTCCCATACCGATCGCCCCGGGCACGCTGACGACAACTGGCGCGCAGTTCATTCCATCCCTTACGGTCAAGTGGCTGCTTCTCGATTTCGGCGGGCGGGATGCGGGGAGAGAGGCGGCAACGCAATTGGCGTTTGCTGCAAACGTGACCTTCAACGGTACGCACCAGAAGCTGATCTTCGATGTTTCCAACGCCTATTTCGTCCTGACGGCGGCGCGTGTTCAGCTGAAGATCGCCCGCCAGACGGTGCAGAATGCCGAGCTTGTCCAGGCAGCCGCCAAGGCGCGCATGGGTCGCGGCATCGCCACATCGATCGAAGTCGCGCAGGCAAACCAGCAAGTGGCGCAGGCGCGCTTCAACCTGACCCAATCGCAAGGGCACGAGCGCAATGCCTATATGACGCTTCTCGAAGCGGTCGGGGTCTCGCCAACGCTCGAGATCCGAATCGCCGACGGCAGCAATCGTGCTCTGCCGAAGGCTGTGCCCGAGGACCTCAACCGGCTGATTGCGACATCGCTCCAGCGTCGCCCGGATGTGCAGGCGGCTTTTGCCCGCCTGCAGGCCGACAAGAACGGTATTGCGGCCGCCCGCGCGGAGTTCATGCCGAAGGTCGCGCTGGTGGGCAACGTGAACCGCAATATCGGCTCGCTCAGCGTCGAAGACACCCGTTTCGACCAGCGCTCGACGATCCGCGTCAACCAGCCGAACGCCAACCTGATGATCGGCCTGAGCTTCCCGATTTACGATGGCGGGCTGCGCGACGCGCGGTTGCAGTCGGCGATGGCGCAGGTCGGCGCTGCCGAGCAGGAGATGGCGCAGTTGCAAAACAGTGCGGCGCGGGAAGTCGTCGTCGCCTATGATCTGCTGCGCACCAGCCTGGCCGGCTATGCGGCCGCAAGCGAGCTGACGACGGCCGCTCAGACGACCTACGATGCTGCGGTCGACTACTACAAGCAGGGCCTGGGCACGATCACCGATGTCAGCATCGCGCAGACGGCGTTGCTCCAGGCGAAAGTCGCAAAGGCGACCGCCTACAGCGACACGCTTGTCGCCGCGGCAAGCCTTGCTTTTGCAACGGGAACGTTGACGAACCGCAATGCGGTCAATCGCTTCTGACGGCCTGAGGCGACGGGTCGCCCAGTGCCGAACTCACCAGAGGTTCGACGACGCCTCGATCAACAGTCCATCGAATCCGCCGGCAAGAATGCCTGCAACGGCCGTCGTCCCGGCGTACGCGGCAAGAACGACCAATCCCAGCATCGAGATAGCCGATCCGATCCGGATTGCCGAAGCGCTTTCGCTTTCAACGGTCAGTGAAATGGCTACCGGCGCGAACGATATCGGCCGTGGCGCACCTCGGAGGTTCTGGTTGGCAGCACGCAGGAGGCGGGGTGGCCGCGGATACTTCAGGCGGCTTTTTTCGCATATTCCGGGATAGGTTTCGCAAACTGAGCTTGGCATCTGACGTGTCCCTGATCAACTGGATTTAAAGCGATCTTAAGCGCTCCGTCCGCATTGGCCGTTCCCGGGGGAACTTCTAAGTTGAGGGCTTGTTGCCTTCGAGGAGCGGCCGATGTTTCGCGAGCGCCTGGCGAACAAATTCGGTGAAGGCGCTGACGCGGGCCGTGCGCCGCAGATCCTCGTGTGTGAGAAGCCAAAGCTCTCTCGTCATATCGGCGACCGGTGGGCCGATGCGGATGAGACCGGGCGTCGTGTCTCCGAGATAACAGGGCAGGGCCGCAAGACCGATGCCGGCCTTTGCCGCCTCGCGGGCCGTGACCAGCGAATCGCAACGCAAGACCGCGGGTGCCACGAGCGTCGCGCGCATCCATCGTGCCACGCTCGTGGACGCAAGCGCGTCGCCAAGCCCGATCCAGTGCTCCCGTGCAATGTCCAGCGTGGCGGCTGTCAGCTCCCGCACGTCGAGATAGGACGGCGCCGCATAGACGGCGAAAGCGACCTTCGCGATCCGGCGACCGACCAATGCATCCGGTGAATCGACCGCGGGGCGGATGGCAACGTCCGCGTCGCGATGCGAGAGGTTTGCGAGCGCATTCGAGGTGCTGACCTCGAGCAGGACGCCGGGATGGCGTTGACGGAAATCCGCCAGGATCGACGGCAGGATGGACGCCATCAGCGTATCCGTGGTGGTAATCCGCAGGCTACCCTCGAGCCGCAGATCCTGACCCGTCAAGCGGCGCTCGAGCTCCGTGACCGTTTCAGCCATCTGCCGGGCCACGGCTAGCAGCTCCTCGCCGCCGGCGGTGAGCATGTAGCCGGACGGGAGGCGGTCAAACAGCCGGACCCCGAGCTTCTGTTCGAACGACCCGACACGCCTTAACACTGTTGTGTGATTGACGCCAAGCGCCCGGGCAGCAGCAGCAAGGGAGTTCGCCTCTGCGACTGCCAGAACGAAGCGGAGGTCTTCCCAGTCGATACGGTGATGGCTGTGCATGATTGGGCAAACCTAAGACAGGTTGTTCATCGGATGAGCGAATTTGCACCGCTATCACCGCGTATTGTCAATCGCTCTGCGCAATCAAGCTCCACGGTCAAACGCCTTATTCGCTGTGGTACCGTCATTGAAGCGGCTGTGCAAATATGCAGAGGCAGTAGGCGAAACGACAGATCGCTCTGCAACCGAGCACCGTCTAAAGATGGTGTCACGATCGGATGGGCCGATCGGTGGAGCGACGCAAGATGATCCCATTCTTCAGCGATCTGGTGCCTGAGACGAGTGATCACTCGACCGTCCCGCACCTTCCTCAGGTCCGGGCGCACCAGAGCGCGTCCACCTGACCAACCCTTCCTCCATTTTCAACTCACTCTCGTCAAGGAGGTCCCTTCATGGAGACCCTGTTCGTCCCATTGGCCTTGTTTGCGGGTGGTCTGCTCGCTGTCCAGGCGGGTGCCAACGCACAACTTTCCAAAGCTGTCGGATCGCCTTTTGCGGCGACCACACTTCAGCTCGCGATTGGTACCGGTCTGCTGCTTCTCGTCACCCTCCTGACGGGAACAATCGCCGCGCTTGGTGCAATCCCCGCGGTCAAGTGGTGGCATCTCGTCGGAGGCACCGCCTCAGCCGTCTATGTCGTCTCGACCATCGTTCTCTTCCCCCGCCTTGGCGCCGTCGTTTCCGTCGGATTGTTCATCGCCGGACAGATGCTGGCCTCCCTGACGCTCGATAGTTTCGGCCTGCTGGGCGTTCCGCCGACGGGACTGCGGGTCGGGGCCGCCGTTGGCACGCTCGTCGTGCTCCTCGGGGTTGCTATGGTGGTGTTCGGGCAAGGCGGAAAAGACAATGTTAAAGCCGACCGGCTTGGCTGGATTGCCCTTGCGCTGATGGCAGGGGCCGTGCTCCCGGTCCAGGGCGCCGTCAATGCGCTCCTGCGCCATGATCTCGGGGGTGCGCCGTTCGCGGTGGGTGCGATCTCGTTTCTCGTCGCCACGCTCGCCATGGCCGCGGTGATGCTTCTGGTGCTCGCCGGGCAAAAGACATCCCGTCCCAACATCACCGGCGTGCAGACGATGCCCTGGTGGGGTTGGCTCGGTGGTTTCGCCGGAGCGACCTATGTCACCACGGTCTTTACCGCAATCCCAGCGATTGGTGCGGCCGCGGCGGTTGGTCTCACCGTGGCCGGCCAGCAGGTCGCAAGCGTCTTCGTCGATCGCTATGGCTGGTTCCGTCTGCCGCAGAGGTCCGTGTCGGGGCTACGCCTGGGCGGCGTGGTGCTGCTGTTGGCCGGTGTCGCCGTTATTAAACTCGTCTGAAGCCGCAACCGATCGCGATCTGCCGAACGCCGGAGAATTGCCATGTCATCCACATCGCTTGCCTGGATCTACCTCGTTCTATCCGGCGTTGCAGACGTCGCCTGGGCCGTCAGCACCAAGT
Source organism: Ensifer sp. Root558 (assembly GCF_001427045.1). Taxonomy (NCBI): domain Bacteria; kingdom Pseudomonadati; phylum Pseudomonadota; class Alphaproteobacteria; order Hyphomicrobiales; family Rhizobiaceae; genus Ensifer; species Ensifer sp. Root558. The sequence continues at coordinate 39,381 of NZ_LMGC01000005.1, forward strand.
TCTCGAACGGTTACAGCCGCCTGTCCTGGACGCTGGTCTCGATCGTTGCCTTGGTGATCTTTCTGTCCCTGCTCACTCAGGCGCTCAAGACCTTGCCGCTCGGAACAGCCTACGCGGTCTGGACCGGCATCGGCGCCGTCGGTTCCGTGCTCTGCGGTGTGCTGCTCTTCGGAGAAACCATCACAGTCTCGCGGGCAACCGCAATGCTGGTGATCGCCGGCGGCGTCATCGCGCTGAAGGTCGTGCCGGCCTGAATTCCGCCGGTGTCGGCATTAAAACATAGTTTCTTCAATATATTGATCGATGTTCCTTAACAAAGTTCTTGAGAACGTCAGCCGGCCGACCGGCATCGTGTATGGTACGGCGCCAGCATCTCGTCACGACAGTTCGCCGCCCCACTAGATAGGCAATCGCCTTTACAGAAGCGGCCGCGCAAGCATTTCGGCGCCGAGGACGAGCAGACTGATGAGGAACCAGCGCCGGAATACGGGCGGGTCGACACGGTTGCGAACGACTTGCCCCGCCCACATGCCAGCGAGCGACGGCGCAATCGCGAGGCCGGAGAAGAGCAGATTGTCGGCCTCGAAAGCGCCCCGCCAGACGAGCCCGGCGGTGAGGGCGACTGTGGAGACGGTGAAGGAGAGGCCGAGCGCCTGCACCAGTTCGTCCCGTTCAAGACCTAGCGCCTGCAGATAGGGCACGGCCGGGATGACGAAGACGCCGGTTGCGCCCGTGACGATCCCGGTTGCCGCGCCGACCACGGGAGACAGCCACGGCTCCCACTTCGCCGGAACGCGAAGCTGGCGCGCAAAGAGCGTGAAGGCGGCGTAGAGAAAGAGGGCCGCACCAAGTGCGCCCGTCGTGAGCGCGGTGCTGCCACCGGCAAGCACCGAAGAACCGCTGAGCGTGCCAAGAACGACCGCCAGCATCATCGGCCAAAGCCGGAGCGCAAGCGCGCCGAAGCTCGGGCCCGCGAGAAGCTGCCAGACATTTGTCACGAAGGACGGGGCAATCAACAGGCTGGCGGCCGCAAGTGGAGAGATGAGCGTACCGAGCACGCCCATCGCCAGGGTCGGCAATCCCATGCCGGTGACGCCCTTGAGGATGCCGGCGGCGAAGAAAGTTGCGGCAATCGCAACGACGAGGGACGGAGCAAGATCGAGCATGCCATCGGCATAGCGTATACCCGCATGGGCACAATGCGGATCATCCGCAGTCAGACTTCGGCTGGTCCGAAGGCTGTTTTTCCGTTAGCCTCCTTTGCATGCGTTTCGATCTTATCGACCTTCGTCTGTTTCTTGCCGTGGTGGATGCCGGCAGCATGACCCATGGTGCTGCGGATGCCGGGCTTTCGTTGCCGGCGGCAAGTGAACGTCTGCGCGACCTGGAGATGATCGGCAAAGTCAAACTGCTCGAACGTGGTCGCCGCGGGGTGCAGCCGACACCGGCCGGAGAAGCGCTCGCGCATCACGCCCGGCTGATCCTGCGCCAGATGGCGCGGATGCGCGGCGAGCTTGGTGAACACGCCGATGGCCTTCGAGCAACAATCCGGCTTGCGGTGAACACGGCCGCACTCACAGAGTTTCTGCCACAGCGGCTCGGCGCCTGGATGACGGCGCATCCGCGGATCGACGTCGATCTGAAGGAACGGCAAAGCATCGAGATTGCGAGAGCCGTCGCCGCCGACCTCGTGGAGATCGGCATTCTTTCGGACGCGGTCGATACTGGCGGCCTGCAACTGCGTCCCTTTGCCGTCGACCGGCTCGTCGTCGTCATCCCACGCGATCACGTATTCGCGGCACGCAGGCGAGCACTCTTCGCCGACATTGCGGACCAGCCTTTCGTCGGCTTGGCAGATGGCGCATTGCAGAGCCATATCGATGCACAAGCTCGGAGATTGGGGCTGACGCTGAAGATGCGCTCGCGCATGCGTAGCTTCGAAGGCATGTGTCACATGGTTTCGGCGGGTGTCGGCCTTGCCATCATGCCGGAGACGGCGGCACGGCGCGGCGGCAGATCTGCCAAGACCGCGTTCGTGCGCCTTGCTGATGACTGGGCGACGCGGCGGCTGTCCGTATGCGTGCGCGCGGAAGAGGAACTGTCCCCGCCGGCGCGAGACCTGTTCGAGCATCTGGGCTCGAGCGGTTCGCATTGACCTTAGAAACGCGCCGGTAGCCTCACGCGCTCCGTTCCATGCGTTTGGCGTCGTCGCGCGAAGGCGGCCTTTGATCGCAAAGATTGATTTTCCCTTGGAACTCTTCGCGCCTTTGGCGGTTGGGCTCCCATAGGGATATCGTTCGGCCCGATCCTTTCCGGGCCTATAGCGTGAGAAGGAGATGGAGCATGATACTTTTCCGAACAGGACAGGACACGCCCCGGACTCCCACCTTCTCTCAGACGGACCGCCCGTGCGTTCCAACGCACGAGACACCATGCCGGACCTCTTCTGCAGGCAGCGGGGCATCATCATGATCGGAAAATCGATGCCGGCCTATGTGATCGATCTCGCCTTTGTCGAACGGATGCTAGAGATGGCGGAACGGCGTATCGCCGAGCCCACGTCGAGCGAAGCTCTCTACCGAGAGATCGCCGACAAACTTGAGCGAACCGAAGGGGATCCGAAGATGGCGCGCATCCTGCTCGTCACCTTTACCAATTCCTACGCCGCGCACGTCACAAGCGGCGATCGCCTCCGAAAGCTGAGAATTGAAGCCGAATGGGGATCTTTCTTGCGCCGAAGGTGGCTTTGAGGCCGCGAACGGAGCGCGTCCACGACAGGCGTCCTGAAACGCGGCAGTCGAGCTTAGCAGAGCAACAGGAATACGGGCATCAGCGCGACAAGATAGGCTAGACCGTCGGCCGCCAGGCGATCGCGCAGGTTATGCGCAGCGAAGGAGTTGCCCGATAGGCGTCCATTATTGTTCATTTTTATTCTTCCTGGGTCGTTGTTGTCGAGCCCGCCGGGAGGAGAGGCCGGGCTCGTCGCATATGGGAGACAGCTCGGTCGGGATCAACGAAGAGCGCCAGGCAAAGCAGCGCCCACTCGAAATTCCGACGTCGACCGCTTGCTGATCTTCCAACGCGGTGCTTGAGGAGCCGGGTGTTAGCAGGGTTTCGACCCGATGCAATCCTTTGCCGGTCACGTCCTTGCACGTTTGCGTGAGCCCTGCGGTTTGCGACTGGAAACCAGGTGCGCCCTAGCCGGCAAACCTGACGACTATTTGCACTTGCGCTCAGTTCGCCAGGCCGATCGGATTTGCCTTCGGACGGGAGGCATCGCACGTGGCCATCTGGCTTCCCGACATGACCGCGTGCGATGGTTATGGTTGGTTTAGGCTCGCTGTGCCAGCGACGCCCCTTCAGGGATTCGGCCTTTTTCCCGCCGGATCGCCAACTTCCGCACCAGGACATAGAACACCGGTGTCAATACGAGGCCGAACAAGGTAACGCCGAGCATGCCGGCAAAGACGGCGATGCCCATGACGTGGCGCATCTCTGCGCCTGCACCTGTTGCAATCACCAGCGGAACGACGCCTGCGATAAAGGCAAGCGACGTCATCAGGATCGGTCTGAGCCGAAGGCGGGCCGCCTCGAGCACGGCGGACAGAGGGTCGGCGCCTTCATCCTCTTTCGCTCGCGCGAACTCGACGATCAGGATCGCATTCTTGGCCGCGAGCCCCACGAGAACAACAAAGCCAATCTGCGTGAAGATGTTGTTGTCTCCGCCCGTAAACCAGACGCCTGCGATTGCGGAAAGCAGCGCCATAGGCGCGATCAGCAACACGGCGAACGGCAAAGACCAGCTGTTGTACTGGGCGGCGAGAATGAGAAACGCCAGCAGGACAGACAGAGGGAAAATGTACATCGCCGTGTTTCCGGCCTGCTTTTCCTGATAGGCGAGATCCGTCCATTCGAAGGTCATGCCGGGTGGCAGCGTCTCCGCCGCAATCCGTTCTATGGCTGCGGTTGCTTGGCCGAACGAATAGCCGGGCGCCGGGCCGCCGCTGATATCGGCCGACGGGAAGCTGTTGTAATGCATGACGCGATCCGGTCCCGAACTGTGCTTGACCGTCAACAGCGCCGACAAAGGTATCATCGCGCCCGCCGCGTTGCGCACCTTCAGCCGGCCAATGTCTTCCGGCTGCATGCGGAATGGCGCGTCTGCCTGGACCACCACGCGATAGGTCCGGCCGAAGCGGTTGAAATCGTTGGCGTAGAGAGAACCGAGGTTGACCTGCAGCGTTTCGAAGATGGTGTTGAGCGGCACCCCTTGAGACTTGGCTTTCACCCGGTCGATGTCCACCTGCACCTGCGGCGCATTCACCTGAAAGCTTGCAAGCATGCCGGCAAGCTCCGGCGTCTGCATCGCCTTGCCCATGATCGCGCCCTGCGCTTCGGCGAGCGCCGCAAAGCCGAGACCGGCCCTGTCCTCGACCTGGAACTTGAAACCGCCGGTCGTACCGAGACCCGGGACGGGCGGCGGCGGGAAGATGCCGGCAAAACCGTCGGGTATCTGGCTGAACTTACCCATCAGGCGACCTGCGATCGCGAATGCGGACAAGGAGGGATCCTTCCGTTCGTCGAAGGGCTTCAACATCGTGAAGATGACAGCGGCATTGGGAATATTGACCATGCCGTTGACCGAAAGCCCCGGAAAAGCGACGACGCTTTCGACGCCCGGTTCCGCGAGGGCTATCTCCGACATCCTCTTGACGACCGCCTCGGTCCGGTCAAGCGAGGCTCCCGTCGGCAATTGGGCGATGCCGACCAGGTAGTATTTGTCCTGCGCCGGGACAAAGCCGTTCGGCACGGTCTGGAAGCCCAGCCATGTCGTGGCGACCAGGCCGGCGTAAACGAGAAGGACGAGTGCGCTGAACCTGACGGCGCGGCGCACGGACCAGACATAGGCGTTCGAAGCGCGCTCGAAGAACCGGTTGAAGAGCCGGAAGAACCAGCCGAACAGGCCGTCTATCACGCGCGTCAGGAGATCGCGCTTCACTTCGCCGTGGTGTGGCTTCAGAAGCACGCCTGCAAGTGCCGGGGAAAGGGTGAGGGAGTTGACCGCGGACAGGATCGTCGAGATTGCGATCGTCAAGGCGAACTGACGATAGAACTCGCCTTGCAGGCCGGATAGGAACGCTGACGGAATGAACACGGCCGAGAGCACGGACGTGATCGCTATGATCGGCCCGGTCACCTCGTCCATGGCCTTGCGCGCCGCTTCCTTCGGCGTTTCGCCAAGCGCGATGTGACGCTCGACGTTTTCTACGACGACGATCGCGTCGTCGACCACGATCCCGATCGAGAGCACCAGGCCGAACAGCGACAGCGTGTTGAGCGAAAAGCCGAACATGTACATCAGCGCGAATGTGCCGACCAAGGAGATCGGCACGGCAACCAGCGGGATGATCGACGCGCGCCAGGTCTGAAGAAAAAGCACGACCACGATGACGACCAGCACGATCGCTTCAAGTAGCGTCATCACCACGGCCTCCAGCGAGGCCTTCACGAAGACGGTGGGATCGTAGGCGATGCGATACTCTATGCCCTCAGGAAAGCCTTTCTGCAGGTCTTCCATCGTGGCGCGAATGGAGCTCGCCACGTCGAGCGCGTTGGCGCCGGGGCTTTGGATGATCTGCAGCGCCAGCGCCGGCTTGCCGTCAAGAAGACTGCGCAGCGCATAGGAGTCGGCGCCCAACTCGATGCGGGCAATGTCGCGCAGCCGGGTGACCTGGCCATCGGCGCCGGTCTTGACGACGATGGCGCCGAACTGCTCTTCGTTGGATAGCCTGCCGAGCGTGTTGACCGTGACCTGCAGCGCTGCCGAGGCATCCGGTTGCTGGCCGACGGAGCCGGCGGCCACCTGAGCGTTCTGCTCCTGGATTGCAGCAACCACGTCGGAAGCGGTCAATCCGCGCGCCGCGACCTTGGCCGGATCGAGCCAGACCCGCATGGAGTATTCGCCGGCTCCCCAGACGAGCACGTCACCCACACCCGACAGGCGCGCGAGCTGGTCGCGGACCTGCAGCGTCGCGAAGTTCGATAGGTAGAGAGGATCGTAGCGGTCATCGGGCGAAACCAGATGCACGACCATCAGGATGTCGGGCGAGGTCTTCTGCGTCACGACACCGATGCGCTGAACTTCCTGCGGCAGACGCGGAAGCGCGCGCGAAACCCGGTTCTGAACCTGGATCTGCGCCATGTCGGGATCGGTGCCCTGCTGAAAGGTCACCGTCAGCGTCATGCGCCCGTCGGTTGCGGCCTGCGAGCTCATGTAGAGCATGTTCTCGACGCCGTTGATCACCTGCTCCAGCGGAGCCGCCACCGTTTCGGCGATCACTTCGGGGCTGGCACCCGGATAGCTTGCGGTCACCTGCACGGTCGGCGGCGTCACCTGGGGATATTCGCTGAGCGGCAGCTTTAGGAGGGTCAGGCCACCGCCGATCAGCATCAATACGGAGAGAACGACCGCAAAGATGGGGCGGTCGACAAAAAAGCGTGGAATGTTCATCGACGCGCCTCCTGCGAAGCGGCGGCCGCTAAGTCACCTTCGGCCGCCTCGCCCGACACCATCGAAACCGTCTGCGGGTCAACCTCCATACCAGGGCGCACGAGACCCTTGAGAATGATCTTCTCACCCGGCCTGAGACCGCTTGCGACGACACGCAAGCCGTCGATCATCGGACCGAGTTCGATCGGCCGGTACTCGGCCTTGTTCCCCGAGCCCAGCGTCAGCACATAGCGGCGACCCTGGTCGGTACCGATCGCCTGATCGTCGATCAGAACGGTGCGGGCTGGCTGGGCCGTCACAAGGTTCACCCGAGCAAAGAGGCCCGGGGCCAGCAGTCCATCCGGATTCCGGACGATCGCGCGGGCCCGGATCGTGCCGGTGCTGCGTTCGACCTGGTTGCTGATGAAGTCGAGCACACCGGCATGGGGGAAACCGGCATCCGTCATGAGGCCAATCCCGACCGGCAACTTCTCGGTTCCGCCTTCTCCCTTGTCAGGACGCGCTCGCCCGCCAAAATCGAGAAACGTCGCTTCGTCGATGTCGAAGTAGACGTAGAGCGGGTCCGTCGAGACGATGGTGGTGAGGAGCGTGCCGGCACCCGCATTGCCGCCTGAAACAAGGTTGCCCTCGGTCACCCGGACACGATCGACCCGCCCGCCAATCGGGGCTGCGACGCGCGTGAAGGAGAGATCAAGCTCTGCCGCAGCCACTGCCGCCTTGGCGATTTCGACCTCGGCCTGCCGTTGGCGCCGCACTGCCTCGGCATCGTCATAGGTCTTGCGCGACACGGTCCCGTTCGGAGCCAGGGATTTGGCGCGCTGGAACGCGATGTCGGCGTGATCGAGCAGAACGATCGCCTGTTTCAACCGCGCCTTGGCGGCGTCCAGGGCGACTTGGAACGGTCGCGGATCTATCTGGAACAGGACCTGTTCCGGTTTGACGAGAGCGCCTTCGGGAACACTCACCCTGTCGATGGCGCCGCCGACACGCGGACGCAGTTCAACGGATTTTGCCGCCTCGAAGTGGCCCGTGAACTCTACGGCTGGCGCAACCTCGCGCGTGATGACCTCGGCGACCGGAACCTTGGGCATGGGCGCACCCGTGGTTCCGGTCGCCGCGACTGCCTCCGACGCACTGGTCGAGGAGGCAAGCCCAAGAAGCCCGCTGGCGAAGGTTCCCATTCCATCGCCGTCGGCAAGCGCAAGCCCTCCAACGGTTGCGATACCGGCTAGGAACAGGGCGGCGGCCTTTTTACTCATTCTCGTTCACCTTCATTTTGTTCACGCTTGCGGCCGGAGCGGCCACGGCAGCGATCAGTTCATCGCGAAGGTGCGGTTTCCAACGATGGAAAGGTCAAGACCTCCTGAAACTTCTTTCGCTCACCCTGATACGAATGGTCAGGTTCTGCCGATAAGAGATTGGCAAATATGGATTTTCGTCTTGTGTATTCCCCGCGGCTGGCACTCAGGCGGGGGCCGCCGACCACGACTGAGCTGTGCTCTTTGCTGGCGCCACGCCACCGTCATGTGGTCGCGCCGAGAGTCCCACTAGGCGATCGGTCCAGGTTCGCCTCGCATTCCAATCTCCGAAACTGAGAACGTCGGCGGTGATCCGATATCCCTTGACCTTACCAGCGCTGGAAGCCGCAGCCTGCGGGCATTTTCGCTTGCCGCCGTCAGGAACCGGCCCGCGAGAGAATTCGAACTCTGTGAGGAAACATTTGATATGACCGTCAAACGCATAGACATACGATCGGCACGAACAAACCTCGAAGTGCACGCCGACCAGACCATTCTCGACGCTGCGCTCGCCGCCAAGCTTCCTTACCCCCATGGCTGCAGATCCGGGCGGTGCGGCGCTTGCAAGTCTCGGCTGATCGAAGGCGAGGTGGAGCTTCTCCAGCATTCGCCCTTCGCCCTCACCGATGAGGAGAAAGCCGGCGGTCTCATCCTTGCCTGCCGGGCGCTTCCGGTAACGGACACCGCCGTGGCATGGCTCGGAGGCGGCGAAGAAGATGCCGTCCAAACGCCCCAACGGCTAAGCGGCATCGTTACGCATCTGGAGGACCTCACGCACGACATCAAGCTGGTGCGCATCGATGCGGAAGATGGGGGCAGCTCTCGTTTCGTCGCTGGACAATATGCACAGGTGAGTTTCGACGGGGTCCCCGCCCGCAGCTATTCCATGGCCAACCGGCATGGCGACGGCCGGGTGGAGTTCCACATTCGCCACGTGGTCGGCGGAGCGACCTCGCAATATGTGCACGGCGCTCTGAAGGCCGGGGACAAGGTGACCCTCGAATACCCGATGGGATCCTCCTATCTGCGGGAGAACCACTCCGGCCCGATCCTGTGCATCGCCGGCGGCTCCGGCCTCGCCCCCATCAAATCGATCGTCGAAACCGCCCTTGCCCACGGCCTGAAGCAGCCGATCCATCTCTACTTCGGCGCACGCAGCGAGCGTGATCTCTACCTCGTCGATCATTTTCGCGCGCTCGCCGAGTGGCACGCCAATCTCGTCTTCCAGGCCGTGTTGTCGGAGGCGGATTCGGCAGGATACCGCCGTGGATTCGTGACGGAGGCAGTGGCCGAGGATCTGTCTGACCTCGACGGATGGAAAGCCTATGTCGCCGGCCCGCCGCCGATGGTGGATGCGGCAATGGAGGTTGCGTTTGCGCGCGGCCTGAACCGCTCAGACATGCATGCCGACGTGTTTTTCACGCCCGAGCCGGCGGAATAGCCGCTCTCGGGCGCAAAATCGGCGGCGCAACTGCTTCATCTCAGCCTGGCGGAAGCTCAGCGAAACTGGGCGTGAACAGTTCGTCCTCCGTCGCCCGCTCCGCGATGACATCGGCCGTTTCGCCGAGCGACGTCTCGCTCTTGCGTCGACCGAGGAGGGAGAGAACGGCATTTGCCGTACGCTCGCGCAAGTCACCCGTCGTCATGAAGCGTTCGCGGTTGCGGCGTCCGATCTGGTTGAAGGCCTCGATCAGCACCGAAAAGCCGATTGCCGCATAGAGGTAGCCTTTGGGGATATGGAAACCGAACCCTTCGACGATCAAGGAGAAGCCGATCATCATCAGGAAGCCGAGGCAGAGGATGACGACGGTCGGGTGTTTCGACACGAAGGCCATCAGTGGTTTGGACGCAAGCAGCATCACGCCGACGGCGACAATGACCGCGATCATCATCACGGAGAGATGCTGAACCATCCCGACGGCGGTGATGACGCTGTCCAGCGAGAAGACGGCATCGAGGACGACGATCTGCACGAGGACCTGCCAGAAGACCGCATGCTCCACCTTGCCTTCCTTGTGACCGGCATGGCCCTCGAGGCGCTCGTGCAGCTCCATCGTCCCCTTGAACAGAAGGAACAGGCCGCCGAACAGAAGGATCAGGTCGCGGCCGGAGATCTCAGCGCCGAGCACTGTGAACAACGGAGTGGTCAGCGTCACGATCCAGGCGATCGAGGCAAGCAGGACGAGACGCATGCCCAGCGCCAGTCCGAGGCCGATCAGTCGGGCTCTTTCCCGTTGATGCTCTGGAAGCTTGTCCGCGAGGATGGCGATGAAGACGAGGTTGTCGATACCGAGCACGATCTCGAGAACGATGAGGGTGGCGAGACCCGCCCAGGCGGCCGGATCAGACATCCATTCGAACATCATTGGGTTTAAAGGCCAGCCCTCAAGGCAAGGCCAATCCTTCTATTGTTGATGGGAAAAGAAAAAGCGTCGCCCGCCCGTCTGGTCGACGGTTGCGGGCGCAAAGTAGGTGACCGCGAAACCGCTTCAGCGGAGCCGCGCTTGTAGGGTCTGATGAACGTTGGTCAGGGTCGGCGTCGTCAGGCATGCCGCGTGGTCCGCCTTGTCGGATAGGCCATGGAGCGGGCGGCAAACAGCAAGCCGAACTCCGCCCACCCTGCGCGACCGACAAGGTGGCGGGTCGTCGTGACCGGATGGGGGACAGGCGGTGGGCTTGTTGCAGCTGGGATCATGAGAAAGGGTTGGCTCTGAGGGAAGGCTGGCTTCCGGGGGAGGGGGATGGTCCCCGGAAGCCAAAAGCGGCGTCAAATATCTTCGTCGCCGCCGAAATCCATGTCGTCAACGGGCGCTTCCGGCTCCGGGGCAGGGGCGGCTGGTTGAGCGGCCTGGGCCTCGTTACCACCCAACATGCCGGCAATCGCATTGCCGAGCAGGACGCCACCGGCGACGCCCATTGCGGTCTGCGCGGCGCCCGCGAGGAAGCCGCCGCCGGTGCGCTGTTGCATCGGCTGGCCGTAAGCCTGGCTCTGGTTGCCCCATGGCGAGCTCGGGGCCGCACGGCCATACCCGGCCTGTTGTGGCGCCGGGCGCTGAGGAGCAGCGTTGCTGCCGAACATCGAGGAGAAGAAGCCGCCGCGCTGCTGGATTTGTGCGGTGTGCGCTTCCAGTTCTTCGATACGGCGTTGAGCCGCCTCCAGTGCCTGTTCCTGTACGACGATCGTCTGCGCCATGTAATAGGGCGCGCCCGGCTGCTGGCCTATCCGCTCTTGAATGAAGCGGTCGGCTTCCGCGTCGCGCGGAGCGGATTGGCGCTCCGCCTGGGCGAGCTTGGAGAACAGGCCGTCTATGGCCTGCTGATCATTGCGATCCATAAGATATGTCCTTGATATCGGCGACTGTTACTCTTCGCGCTGGCCGGTGAAATTCAGCAGCAGCTGGAAGATGTTGACGAAGTTCAGGTAGAGCGAGAGAGCGCCGAAGACCGCCAGCTTCTGCTGGGATTCCTGGTCGAAGTTGTCGGCATACTGCTCCTTGATGTTCTGCGTGTCCCAGGCGGTCAGACCGACGAAGACGACGATGCCGATCACCGAGACGGCAAACTGAAGGGCGCTGGAACCGAGGAAGATGTTGACGATCGAGGCGATCATCACGCCGATCAGACCCATGATCATGAACGAACCGAACTTCGCGAGGTCCCGTTTCGTCACATAGCCGTAGAGGCTCGTCGCTCCGAACATGGTGGCGGCGATGAAGAAGGTGCGGGCGATGCTGGCGCCGGTGAAGACCAGGAAGACGGAAGCGAGCGACAGGCCCATAACGGCGCAGAAGGCCCAGAAGGTCATCTGTGCCGAGGATGCCGACATCGAATGCATCTTAAAGGAAAAGAAGAAGACGAAGGCGAGCGGCGCCAGCATCACCACCCATTTCAGCGGCGTGGAGAAGATCGGCACGTAAAGCGCCGGCGTGGTGCCGACGATGAAGGCGACAAGGCCCGTCACGACGAGGCCGAGGCCCATATAGTTGAAGACGCGCAGCATGTGCTGGCGAAGGCCCTCGTCGAGGGCGGCGGCCGAAGCCTGACTCATGCCGCCGAAGCGGTTCTGGTTCTGATACATGAAGGTTTCCTCAGTAAAGTGAGTTCTTGAGAAGCTCGGCCTCGTCGCTGAGGCCGATGCCCGGCTTGCTTGAAACGACGGCATAGGCAACCTCGCCGACCTGCCACCAGGCAGCCTCGGCATTGGAAAGGTTGAGATCCTTCACGGGTTCGACCGCGAAACGACCGGGCCTGCCGGCGAAAAGTGAAATGACCGTGCCCGCGTCGGTCTTGACGCTCATCTCGACGCTGGGTCCGAATTCCGAGGGGAACACCTGGACATCGACGACGTTCCAGCCCTTCGGGAGCTCCGGCATGACGATGGCGGTCGCGGCACGAATGTCGTCCCGGTCATAGGTCTGAACCTCAGGCTGCGACGGCATTCCAGCCCTGACGACCGAGGTCTGATGGGCGCGGATGGCGTGCTCCACGAAAGCCGGCGGATGGGCCGAGGCATTGACTTCGCTCGGGCCGACCGCCGAATGGGCAATCCACCCGACCGACACCATCAAGCCGACCGCCGCAACCTTTTGCAGCGCGTTCCAAACGCGCGCATTCGCAAGCCCAGAAGAAAGGCGCCGGGCCGCCTCGCGCGTCTCTGGACGACCGGCAACGACATCCGACGTCATCGCCAGTTTGAGCGTGGTGCGCATGCCGAGGTCGGCCATGACGCGCGCCGCCGCATCCGGATTCCTGGCAAGCCAGGTCTCGACCCGCAGCCGACCGGTCGCGTCGAGCTGATTGTCGATGTAGGCGTCGAGATCGCCATCGGTAATCGTATCGACGTCAGTCATTGTCGCCTCCGACAAGCTTCAGATGGTTAGGCTTCCTCCGTCCGCTTTCGAAATCTCTGAGCGCTGCTCGTGCGCGGGAGACGCGCGACATCAAGGTCCCGACGGGGATGTCGAGTATGTCGGCGGCCTCCTGGTAGGAGAGATCTTCGACAGCAACCAGATGTAGGGCTTCGCGCTGCTCCTCCGGCAGCAGCATGAACGCCTCGCGAACCTGAGCGAGCCGGACGCTGTGTTCCTGGTGGGCCGGGTAGGATGACACGGCTTCCTGCGCCGTCTGGCTGTCACGCTGGCCGCGCGACATCGCCGATCGTACGCGGTCGATATGGGCGTTGCGAACGATGGCGAAAAGCCAGTTTCGAAGGTTCGCTCCCGACCGGAACGTCGAGCGCCGCTCGTAGGCTCTCACCAAGGCATCATGAACGAGATCTTCTGCGTCGGGCGAATTGCGCGCAAGCGAACGCGCGTAGCGCCGCAGCGCGGCCAGCTGCCCAATAACGTCGAAAGCGCCTTTTTTCGATTCCATACCCGCATATACGGAGCCGATGCGATTTCTCATCCATCGTCGACGAAAAAAATATCATTCAGCCGGATGCAGCAGTTTCAGAGTGCATGCCCGCTGGCAACACCGAAGCGCGCCTGCGCTGGCTATAGGGGCGGCGAGCCGCACCCGCGCCGCGCTCTATGCGCTCGCAGCAAACGCTTCGAGGGTCGCGGCAAGCAGCATACGGGCACCTTCGATGGAATGCGCGGGCTCGACATATTCCGCTTCGTTGTGGCTAAGCCCGTCGCGGCAAGGCACGAAGATCATGGCTGCCGGCGCGACACGACTGACGAACAAGGCATCGTGGAAGGCGCCGGAGAGCATACGCTTGGTCTTCAGTCCGAGCGATGCGGCAGCGCGATCGAGGCAGGCGAGCAGGTCGTCTGAAAAGAGGGCCGGCGGCATGTCGAAGATTTGCCGCGTTGTGCTCTGGCAACCGTTGGCTTTAGAGGCGTTGTCACATGCCTGCCGGACCCGCTCTTCCAGGTCGTCGATGGCGTTGGTCTCCGGGTGGCGCAGATCGACGGTGAACGTGACCGACCCCGGAATCGAGTTCACCGAACCTGGTTCGACTGCGAAGCGGCCGACGGTAAAGCGTGCGCGCGGGTCGCCCGGCATGGCGCTCCTATACAGTGGTTCAAGCGCGGTAACGGCCGCGGCCATCGGGTCGCGACGGAATTCGAGCGCCGTCGTGCCCGCATGCGCTGCCTGCCCATCGATCCTGACCTCCAGCCACCGCGTGCCCTGGATGCCATAGACGATGCCAACCGGTATGTTCTCCCTTTCGAGCGACGGGCCCTGTTCGATATGAAGCTCAAGGTAGCCGGTGATCGGGAAGCCGAGCGGGCGCATTTCGGCTTCCGGCAGGGCTTTCAGTGTTGCCTCCAACTCATCGACGAACAACGCTCCGTCGCGGCCGCGAAGATCGGACCAGGCCTCGGGGATGGCACCGGCGGCAAACGCCATCGATCCCATCGTGCCGGGGGCAAAGCGGCTTCCTTCCTCGTTCGTCCAGGCAACGACCTCAAGCGGAAAATCAGTCTCGATGCCGGCATCTTCGAGACTTTCCATCACCTCAAAGGCCGCCAGGGTGCCGAGCGCTCCGTCAAAGCGCCCGCCGGTCGGCTGGCTGTCGAGGTGGCTGCCGATCACGAACGGCGGCCTTTGGGGAAAAAGGCCCTCCCGCCGGATGAACAGGTTTGCCATCGGATCCTGGAAGACGCGGAAACCGCGCGCAAGCGCGAGTTCCGCTAGCAGCCGGCGGGAGCCCCGATCTTCCACCGACAAAGCCTGCCGGTTGACGCCCCCGGCCGGCGTCCCGCCGATTTTTGCGAAGTCATCAAGACGCTTGAGCAGGCGCTTGCCGTCCACTGTGGTGCGAGAGGTCATGGTCGTTCCCAAATGTCGCCTTGATCAGACGTAGGCTGCGTCATGAAAGGCGATTTCCAGTTGCTGCGCTCGCCCGAAGATAGCGCTCAGGCGTTTGCGCTCGGAAGCCTCGAGCGCGTCGCCGGCAACGTCGAGTTCTTGCTTCAGCCACTTCGCCTGAGCCGCAAACTCATCATCGGCGTGCATTTCGACCCATTCCTTCAAATGTGGATCGGCAAACGATGAACGGGCGGCCCTTTTCGACCAGGTCCAGTACATCCACTCGGCCGCAAACATGGCAGCGACGGTATCGAGGAAACCGCCGTTGCGGGCGATGTCCAGCATACCCGTTCGGAAAGCATCGACCTCGACAACATTGAGATCATAGGCGCCGGGATCGATATTGCGTTCGGCAAAAATCCGTTCGAAGTAGGCGATCTGCTGGTTGGCGAGCGCATCCAGAACGGCAATCAGCCAGCGCTTCTGTTCGATCGTCTCGGCCTTCGCCGCCGCAAAGGCGAAGATCGAGATCGCGGTTTCGACGAAGGCCCCCTCATAGACGAGATAGCGTTCGAAAACCTGCGGGGACAGGCGCCCCATCACGATGTCCTCGACGAAGCGATGGTTCACCATGGCTTCGAAGACGGTGGCGTTTTCCCGCAGGATCTGTTCCGAAAGCGTTTCAGCCGCCATCGTCACGCCTCCAGCGCGGGTTCGGCAGCGGCGCGGAAAGCCTTAACCCGCTCGATATCGACCGGGTTCCACCAGACCCCGCCCTGCTTCAGAGACGAGGCGACGATCACGCCGTTGGTGCGCTTGAGGATTTCGACGATGTTGTCCTTGGTCACGCCCGAGCCGACCAGAAGCGGTAGGTGCGTCGCCGAGCCGATCTCCTCGATCTCCTCGATGGTTGCCGTATTGCCGGTGCGCTGACCGGTGGCGATCACACCGTCGGCGTCGAAGAAGGCGAGGTCGCGCGTCAGTTCCTGGATCGATCGGTCGGCCACGATGGCGTGGGCGCCGTGCTTCACATGGCTGTCGGCAAAGACCTTGATGTGCTCGGCACGCAGCAATGAGCGGTAGCGCATCGCTTCTGCGGCCCGCCCCTCCATGAAGCCTTCGTTGGCGACATAGGCGTTGGCCCACTGGTTGACGCGAATGAACTTGGCGCCGCCCGCAATGGCTGTGGCAAAGGCCGGGATCGGCGCATTGGCAAGGACGTTGATGCCGAGCGGCACACCTGTCGCCCGCGCGATCCGGTCGGTGACGACCGACATGAAGGCTGCCGTTTCGTGGCCGATATCTTCCGGCTTGGAGAACGGCACGTCGCCATGATTTTCGATCATCAGGCCATGCAGGCCACCCTCGACCAACGCCTCGGCGTCACGCATGCAGGCATCGTAGATAACAGACATATCGGCACCCCGATAGCGCGGCGCACCGGGGAAGGCCGGGCAATGGATCATGCCGATCAGAACCTTGTCAGTCCCAAATATTTCCCTTATGGCGCTTGTGGACTTGTCAGATATTTCCTGCATTTCTCTCCCTTTCGAAGGTATGTTCATGCACGCTTACGTAATCGGTAATGTGACGGTGGACGAGACCATCGCCGTGTCGGAAATGCCGGCCGCGGGCGCATCGATCCACGGTAGCCAGCGGTCCCGGGACCTCGGTGGCAAGGGCGCGAACCAGGCTGTTGTCATGGCCCGCACCGGCCTGCCGACGAGCCTTGTCGCAGCCTTCGGCGACGGCTTTCGCGCCGACATGATCCGCCAGCATCTGGCAAGCGAACCGGTGGTCAGCAGACTTGTGCCGGTCCTCGGCAAGTCCACCGACTTCTCGATCGTGCTGACCACGCCGGATGGAGAAAACGTCAACATCACGACCACCGACTCTGCCCAGAACCTCACGCTTGCCGACGCCGTGGCAGCGCTGGCCGACGCGGTTCCCGGCGACCTTGCTGTGCTCCAGGGAAACCTGTCGGACGAAACGACGCGCGGTGTCCTTGAAGCTGCGCGCGCCCGCCACATGATCACCGCCTTCAATCCGTCTCCCTTGCGTCCCTATTTCAGCACCCTGTGGCCCTTGGTTGACATTGCTTTCCTCAACCAGGGTGAGGCGCAGGCAATGACCGGTACCAGCGGCGAAGAGGCTGCCCGCAAGCTGCTTGCGGCCGGCGTTCGCGAAGTCGTCCTGACCTTCGGCGGCGACGGAGCCATGCTCGTCACCGCCGAAAGCAGTGTCCGGATCGGCGCCGTCGAATGCGACGTCGTCGACACGACAGGCGCCGGCGACACGTTCATGGCGGTGGCGCTCGCATCCGCCGCACTTCGTGGCACTCGCCTCGATCGCACCGCGATCGAACATGCAACGCGCGCCGCCGCCATCACTGTCAGCCGTCCCGGAACCCGTTCGGCGTTTCCGTCGATCGAGCAGTTGCAAGCGATCCTGAGCGCGCGCTGAGGCTCTCCTCAGCGCGCGCTCCTCGCTGCGGTTAGCGCTCCGTTGCCGTCATCCACCCAAGGATGTTCTTCCAGAGGCGGCCGTAGCCCTCCCACTCGCAGAATGCCGGCGACAGCCAGTGGGGGCCGATATCGGACGTCCAGGCGGCGGTGCGCCCCTTGCCGAAACCGCCAAGGACGAGCAGCGGGTGTCCGCCCTGATCTTCGGGAAGCCGGGCGACGACCTCGGCTCCATCGCGAACCTCCACTTCATTGACGCCGAGAAGCAACGGCCAACTGCCCGAAAGCCCCGCCATGGTCGGATGGTCCGGCTTGACGACGTCGGCAACCGCGCCCTCGGGAATCTCGACGCGGTCGTCATAGGGAAGGCACGTCACCGGAAGCGTGTCTTCGACAGCCGTGCGGCGCCAGCGCGCCTTACCGTCGATACCCTGGAAGGAGAAGTAGCCGCCGACCATCAACAGCGCTCCGCCCTTTTCGACCCAAGCCTTGATGAGCTTCAACCGGTTCGGAACGGTGCGCGAGTGCAGCCATACGGCCGGCGGCAGCAACAGCGAGTTGGCGCCGATATCCGACAGGATGATCGCATCGTACTGGTCGAGGCCTGCCATTTCATAGGGGAACTGGTCCACGGCGTCGTGTGCGGTCATGTAGGTCAGCTCGAACTCGCTGTCCTTGAGCACCTTGACGAGCGGTTCCGCGCCCAGATGGAAGGTCACGCTGCCGAACTGGTCGAAACCCTTGTAGTGGGTGGCGGAGCTTACCCAGCTCTCGCCGACGAGAAGCACTTTCTTTGTCATGGTCTATCCGTCTGTCTTGAATTGCGTTGGGAGCCGATATCAGGCCCCGGTTTGGAATACCGAGCGGGGGTTGTCCCGCATCATTCTGTCGAGCGCGCCGTCCTCCAGCCCGTGTCGTTTGAGACGCGGCAGGAAGTGGCGCAGGACGTAGGCATAGCCGTTGCCTCCGTAGTGGCTGAGCATCATCTTCAGGAACACATCGTGCGAGAGCAGGATGCGGTCCATGTGGCCAGCGTCCACCAGCCTGGCGATCGCTCGTGCTGCCTCTTCGTCGCTCGGGCACTGTACCTGTTGATCGGCATAGAAGAAGTCCATGCCGATCATGTCGTATTCGATGAACGCACCGCGTTCGGCGAGCTCGCTTTGATAGGCGAAATCGTCGTGGGACGGGTTCATGTGACAAAGCACGGTGTGGCGCAGATCCGCCCCTTCCTCGGCGACGACATCGAGCACCCGATGGCCGAGCCGGAACCAGCCCGGCAGGTGCACCATCAGCGGCAAACCGGTCCGGACCTGCGCCCGGGCGGCCCCACGCAGGGACTTCTCCTCGGCCGGAGTGAAATCGGAGGAGACGCCGATCTCGCCGATCAGTCCGATTTTCACGCCCGTGCCGTCGACACCGTCGATGGCCTCGCGGACGATGCCGTCGGCGATCTGGTCGACGCTCATGTCGGCGACCTCGGCCGGATGCGAGGAGGCAAGATAGTATCCGGCCCCCATCACGATATTGAGACCCGTCGCCTTGGAGATCCGCCGTAAGGCGCGCGGGTTTCGACCGATGCCATTGCAGGTAGGTTCGACGACTGTACGGCCGCCTGCGGTCGCGAAAGCCTGCAATTCGGCGATAGCCAAGGGTTCGTCGTCGAGCGTAATGTTGTGCTTGTTAACGAAGGGGTCCTGGCGCAGTTCGCCGAGGATCTCCATGCAGACGAAGCCTTCGGCGAGATACTGACGCTCCTTCGTTTGCGGTGCGTTCCACCAGCAGCGGCAATCGTTGAGGATATGCTCGTGCATCAGTGTGATGCCGAGTTGATTCGCGTCGATCGCGCCGTTCACCGTCATCACCTTGCCGGACCGCACATGTCCTTCTGACAGTTCCTTGCTCATGACGGTCATCTCTTGCCGCCGAAGCGAAAGTTGGCGGTGAAGATCCGGGTGTTGAGCCAGATCGCAACGAGAATGATCGCGCCGGTAACAATCTGCGTGAAGAACGGCGAGATATGCATGAGGATCAGGCCGTTGCCGATGACCGCAATCGTCATCGTGCCGAGCACGGTCCCGAGGATCGTGCCGCGCCCCCCCATCAGCGATGTCCCGCCCAGCACTACGGCGGCGATAACCTGAAGCTCGAAGCCGACGGCCGCATTCGAAGAGCCGGAGCCGAGGCGCGCGGCGATCAATAGGCCAGCAAGGGCGCAGGCAACGCCGGCGATCATATAGACCGAGGCGATCACCCATTTCGCCGGCATGCCGACGCGGCGAGCCGCTTCCATGTTGGACCCGACGGCGACGACCTGGCGGCCGTATTTGGTGGAGGATATGACGACATAACCGGCGACCGCGACCGCAACCGCGATAAGCGCAGGCATCGGAACGCCCAGCAATTCGCCGCGGCCGAGCATGAAGAAACCGGGAGCGTCCTTGATCGGGATCGAGTACCCTTGCGTCAGATAGAGCGCCAAGCCGCGCAGGATCGACAGGCCGGCAAGTGTGACAATGAAGGCCGGAATACCCTGATAGGCGGTGAACCATCCCTGCACGAAGCCGAGAAAGGCGCCGAAGAAGAGCATCGCGACGACGACGAGAGGCCAGGGATAGCCCATCGCTAAGACAATGGCCGCAACCGCATTGACCAGGGCGACCTGCGAGCCGACAGAGAGGTCGATGCCGCCGGTGATGATGACGAGCGTCATCGCAACGGCGACGATGAGAATCGGCGCTGCCTGGCGGATGACGTTCAGAATGTTGCCGAGCGTCATGAAGGTATCGGTCGTGGCCGCGAAAAAGACGACGCAGGCCAGGAAGAAAAAGGCGATCGACAGGACCTGGGCGTTTTCCGAAAGGAAGTCTGCCGCCGGCGAGCCTTTCGCACGTTCGGTATAGGCCGTCATTGCTTGGCTCCTTCCCCGACGATCAGCTTGACGAGGTCTTCCAGGTTGGTCTTGCCGATTTCGCGCTCGGCGACCTTGGTGCCTTCGTACATCACGGCAATGCGGTCGCAGACACGGAACAGGTCCTGGAGACGGTGGGTGATCAGGATGACCGAGACGCCCTTTGCCTTGACGCGGTTGATCAGCGCGAGCACGGCTTCGACCTCCGCCACGGCGAGCGCCGAGGTGGGCTCGTCCATGATCAGGACTTTCGGATTGAACGAAGCGGCGCGCGCGATCGCGATCGCCTGACGCTGTCCGCCCGAGAGCTGAGCGACCTTGCCGGTCAGACGCGGAATGCGGATTTCCAGCGCATCGAGCATCTTGCGTGCTTCCTCGAGCATGGTCCTCGTATCGAGGAATGGCCCTTTGCTGATTTCTCGACCGAGGAAAAGATTGCCGACCACATCGATGTGGTCGCAAAGGCTCAGGTCCTGAAAGACCATTTCGATATTGCGGTTACGGGCGTCCGCAGGTCCTGAGAACCGAACCTCTTCGCCTTCCAGCGTAATGGTCCCGCCATCGGGAATGTAGGTGCCCGAGATGACCTTGGTCAGCGTCGATTTGCCGGCGGCGTTGTCGCCGACGAGGCCAAGGCACTCGCCGGGATAGATGTCGAGGTCGACGCCACGCAGCGCCTGGTGCGATCCGAACGTCTTGACGATCCCTTTGAGGGACACGCGGGGGCTGACACCGGTGCGGGAGGGCAAAGCCCCCCCGACACCAGCGACAGCGGGAGGATGCTGTCTTTCAGTCGTCATCATTTGAAGATCGCCCGATATGGCTCGACGTTGTCCTTGGTGACGATCGTTACCGGCACGGCGATGGTCTTTTCGACGCTGCCGCCGTCGGAGACCTTCTTCAAGGCGTCGACGGCAGCGGCACCCATGGCAGCCGGATCCTGCTGGATCACGGCGGTGACGTAGCCGGCGTCGATGCCGGCGATCGCCTGGGCCGTCAGGTCCCAACCGAAGACCTTCACGCTATCCTGCTTGCTCTGGCTTTCGACCGCGGCGATGGCACCCATCAGGGCCGGCTCGCCGGTCGCGTAGATTGCGGTCAGGTCGGGATTGCCGGTAATCAGGTTCTCGGCGGCAGCGAGCGCGTTGTCCTGCACGTTCTGTCCATCGACGACGCCGGCCGAGCTGATACCGTCGACATCCTTGATGGTCTTTTCAAATCCCTCCTGCCGAACGTTCTGAATGAAGGAGTTCAGCGCGCCGACGACACCGATCTTGGCTTTGCCATCGGCGTTGGCCTTGATGTAGTCGAGGAAGAACTTGCCCATGTCGGCGCCGGCCGTGGCGTTGTCGACGCCGATCTGCGCCTTCTGCGGGCCTTCCGGAAGGATCGCATCGATGGCAACGACGGGGATCCCGGCTTCGGCTGCCTGGTTGACCGCCGGCATGATGCCGTTGACGTCGATTGCGACGACGGCGATGCCATCGACCTTCTGCTGAATGTAGGTTTCGATCGCACTGTTCTGCGCGGCCGGGTCGTTGTTGGCATTGAAGATGACGAGCTTCGCGCCGGCAGCGTCAGCCGCCTTCTGCGCGCCTTCGTTCATCTGATTGAAGAAAAGCGCCTGCTGGTTGATTTGCACGAGCGCAAAGGTCTTTTCGGCGGCAAGGGCCGGCGAGAGAGCAGCGCCGAGGGTCGTCAATGCCGTGAAACCAAGCGTGGCGACTAAAGTCCTGCGTTTCAAATTCCAGTTCATGTTCTCATCCTCTGTTGGTTCTCCATTGCGTGATTTATCGTTTCGCAGGCGGAGCAACGGATTTCCGCACGACGATTTCGACTGGCAGGAGCTCTTCGACGAGAGCCTGTTTGCCCTGCCAGTTTGTTTCGAGAAGAAGGGAGAGGGCACGCCCGCCGATCGCGCGGACCGGCTGGCGAATGGCGGTCATAGGCGGACCGAAAAGATGGAGCGGGCCGACGTCGTCAAAGCCGATGACCGAAACATCGTCCGGGATCGAAACCCCCTGGTCCCGGAAGACCTCGATCATGCCGATGGCGATTTCGTCCGAGCTGGCGAAGATCGCCGTTGCCGGGCGACCTTCCTCGATGAAGCGCTTCGCCGCCTGCCGACCGAAGGCCACGGTGTAGTCACCGGCGTATTTTGAAAGACGGATATCCTCGCCGAACGCGTCGCGCAGCGTCCGCTCAAGACCGTTGGAGCGCCGACGCGAACTGATCATCGCTTGCGGGCCGCCGACGAACAGCACATCCCTGTGCCCGAATTCCGCCAGATGCCGGCCTGCGAGCGCTCCGCCCAGCTCGTTATCGCAGAAGAGCTTGGGCGCCTGCGCGCCGGGAACGTCTTCGTCGGCGATCACGACTTTGCCGGTGCGGTTTATCAACGTGGCGAGTTGACCGTCGTCCGGGTGGTTGGTGACGAAGATCAGGCCATCGACGTGATTGCGTTCGATCAGCTGGAGATAGGCGACCTCGCGACCGGCCCGGTTCAGGGTGGCGTAAAGCGAGACGGCAAGCCCGCGGGTATCCGCCTCTTCTTCGACAGCTGCCACGAGCGTCGCGAAGAAGGGGTTGGCGATATCGGGAACGACAAGACCGATCGTATCGGAACGACCGCGGCTGAGCCGGCGGGCATGCGGGTTGGGCTGGTAATTGAGGTCGCGGATCGCATCCGAGATCCGCTTCTTCGTTTCGAAAGGCAGGTCGAGCGATCCGTTCAGCAGGCGCGAGACCGTTGTCACGGAAACACCGGCAGCTCGGGCTACATCCTTCAGACCTGTGACGCGTCGTGTGGTCACCTTGGCTCCATCCCCTGCCGTTGTAAACCGATTTACTAAAACGCTTTACAATAAGATTTCGACTTTCGTGTTCTGTCAAGAGACTTTCTCTGACACGAGGTCGGTGCGCCTATGGGGCCACGGATCGAGGCTCGGCCTGGGGCCGATTGGCGGCGGCGAAAAAAGCCGCAAGGTCAATGCCGTTTGCACCTGAGAAAGCAGCATCTTGGCGCCGCGAGGCGGGAACAAATCAGGGGCTGATCGATTGAGAGATCATGAAAAACAAGGTTCCATTGGCGGCGCTGATGCTGCTATCCCTCGCCGCGCTGGCCAATGCCCAGACGCTTCAGCCAGACGCCATCGACGGTGCATCGATTACACCCACATTGTTGGAACGGACGACCGAGACCTCGGACAAGCCAGACCCCGCCATCGTCCGGCTCCAGGTGCTTCTCGATCGGGCGGGGGCGTCGCCCGGTGTGATCGACGGTTTCGCCGGTGAGAATGTCGCCAAGGCGATCGCCGCCTTCGAGACCATGCAAGGCCTGTCCGCTGACGGAACATTGGACGCCGACGTCATCGGGCGACTGCCGGAGCAGACGACGGTGGTCGAGCCCTACGTCATCTCCGAGGACGATGCTCAAGGATTGGTCGCTGAGATCCCCGAAGACTACTCCGAGCAGGCGAAGATGGGTCAGCTCGGATACACGAGCGTCGCCGAGAAGCTGGCGGAGCGCTTCCACATGGATATCGATCTTCTCAAGGCGCTCAATCAGACTTCGGCGTTCTCGGTCGGTGACACGGTTTCCGTTGTGAACCCAGGTCCATCGACGCAGGGAACGGTCAAGCGCATTGAAGCGCACCGGCGCACCGGTCAAATCGTGGCACTTGGCGCCGACGATACGCTGATCGCAGCCTATCCGGCAACGATCGGCAGCCGGGAGACGCCATCTCCTTCGGGAACGCACAAGGTCAAAGGCGTCGCCCGAATGCCGCCCTATGTCTACAATCCCAAGATCAACTTCAAGCAGGGCGACAACCGAAAGATCTTGACCTTGCCGGGCGGTCCGAACGGTCCGGTCGGCACGGTCTGGATCGATCTCTCGAAGCCCACCTACGGAATTCACGGCACGCCGGAGCCGTCGATGATCGACAAGTCGGGATCGCACGGATGCGTTCGCCTGACCAACTGGGATGCGGAGGAGTTGGCGGGGATGGTCAAGCCTGGCGTGATTGTCGAGTTCGTCGACTAAGGTAGCGAAGACGTTTAGGAATTTCTGAACGGGCAAGAAGTCGAAACCGGCCACCGATCACGCGGTGACCGCTCGCGCAATTCCCATGTCGAAGCTTCAGCGGATACGCGTCTGAACGCGCACGATGTTCATCTGGAGCTCGTGGCTGGTTGCCTGTCTACCGAGCATCTTGATCAGGCGCTGCTCTTCGGTTTTGTGAATACCGGTCCGCCGGCAATAATCCGCGACGTCCCAGATATGTCTGATCTGGGAGTTGGCGACTGTTCGAACATCCGCGTGTTTCATTCCGTGCCTCCCCTAACCCAATACAACGTTTGGAGGCTGGTTTGGTTCCGCCAGGATGCGTTCCTGGCGGCTGTGGGTGCGTTCGTACCGATCCGTCGTGTATGGGCGCCAGCTACAAGGTGCAAAGCGATCGCGACGTCGGGGTCAGCCGAGAAACCTCGATCCTTCGCCAGCACTGGCTATCCATTCGAGGAAAGACCTCACTGGTCCATCTGACGTCCTTGTTCAGTTGCTCCCGATGCCGTGAAAGGCCGTCGTCGTCCTCATGCATTTCAAACCAGATAAACACCGTTTCGCCCTCACGGACGGGGAGCCTCGGGAAGGCGTTTGCGCTGCGTTCGGTAACGAACACCGCGTCGATGCGAGCACCGGCGTCTTCGAGGATCGGCAGTGCCTCGGCGATGAAGAATGCAGCGAAACGGTCCTCCGTGCCGGGCGCCAGCGAGCAGAGGTTCACGGTGACGACACCTCTGGTCGATTGTACATCTTGCTCCCTTGCAAGGTTGTGAGGAAACGGCTGCGTGCCAGCGACAGGCTTGACCAGCAACACATTGTCCGAGTTGAGCATCGTCTCGTTGGCGCGAGACCCATGGTCCTTCCAAACCGGGCCCGAATAAAAGGCCGCCAACGCGTCGGTTCGCGTTTGCATATCGGCAAAGGAACGTACCCAGACGAAGGCGTCGGGATCGTCGCAGTCGCGGAATTCGCCTTCAAGACGCATTCCGAGCGCTTCCTGCGGTTCAACGAATTCGCGGTCAAACAAGTCGATCAGGCGATCCCTTCCGCCGGGATGAAGTCGGTAGCGGCGAAGTTCGTAAACGGCGTGCGGTTCCATGAATCCTCCAAAACAGGTCAATTGTCCTGTTTCTAATAACAGGTTGATCGACCTGTTTTGTCAAGGCACTATGGCGAACGATTTTTCAGGCGGCGGTCATGAGCGAACACAAAAGAACCAACGATCCTCAAGCGGTGCGCCGCAGGATCGTCGATGCGGCCTACCAGGCCTTTGTCACCCAAGGATATCTCGCGACGGGAATGCAGGAATTGCGCGCGAAGGCATCCGTCTCGGGGGGCGCTATGGCCCATCACTTTCCGGCCAAACGGGAACTTGGATTGGCGGTTATCCGCGACCGCGTCGCCGAAGCGGTGCGGCAAACGTGGATCGACCCGCTGCGTATCTCGAGCGATACGCCCACAGCGATCGATCAGATCTTCACCGAGATCATCAGCGAGCTCTCCGAAAACGGCTCCGTCTCCGGCTGCCCGCTGAACAATATGGCGATCGAAGTCTCCAGGCATGATGACGAGATGCAGCAGGCGCTGGGTGCAATTTTTGAGGCTTGGGAAGAAGCGCTCGCAGCGCGATTCCAGGAAGACATCCGCCTGAAGCGCGTCGCAGGCATTCAACCCGGCAGCCTCGCCACCCTGATCATCGCCGCCTATTCCGGCGCGATGGCGATGGCAAAAGCCAATCAGCACACACGTCCGCTCGTGAACTGTCAGGCGGAGATCGCAGCACTTCTCGCGTCGAAATACGTCTAGGCTGGGTCCGCTCGGCTCCCTCGTGGGGAGGCCGCTGCTCCGGACTATCCGCAAATGTTGGGGGTGTGGGCGACAGCTTGAGATGCTAGAGGTGCTCATCGGGAAGGGGCACTCCAGTAAACAGGAGACTTCTCGATGAGCAGAACTGCCATGAACGCCCTCGGACAACCGCTCCATTATAGCGGAAGTTCGACCGCATGGTTTTCCGCAACCGGATCCGGGTCCACGCTCTACGGAACTCCCGGCAACGATTCGATCTGGGGCGACGGTTCCGTCGATGTGACCATGTTCGGCGGCACGGGCGACGACGTCTACTATCTCTATTCATCGACGAACCGGGCCGAAGAGGCACCCGGCGAAGGGATAGACACGATCGATACCTGGATGAGCTACAGCTTACCGGAGAACTTCGAAAACCTGACCGTCACCGGTGACGGTCGACACGCCTTCGGCAACAGCGCCGACAACATCATCACCGGTGGCTCCGGCAGCCAGACCATCGACGGACGCGCAGGCAATGACGTGCTGGTCGGTTCCGGAGGCGCTGATACCTTCGTGTTCGAGCACGGCAACGGCAGCGACCTTGTCACCGACTTCAGCTCCAACGATACCATTCGCCTCGACGGATACGGGATTACCTCGTTCGAAGATGTGCTGGCGAATGCAGGCCAGCAGGGAGACGATCTCCGCCTCCATCTCGGCGATGGTGAAAGCCTGGTCCTGGCCGATACGACAGCCGACCAACTGCAGGAGGGCCAGTTCCAGTTGAGCCTGGACCGATCCGCCCTGACGCAGACCTTCTCGGACGATTTCGACACGCTTCAGCTCACCGACGGTATGGGCGGCATCTGGGATGCCAAATACTGGTGGGCGCCGGAAGAGGGGGCGACGCTCTCGGAAAACGGTGAACTGCAATGGTACGTCAATCCGAGTTACGGGCCGACCGCATCGGCTAACCCGTTTTCGGTCGAGGATGGTGTACTGACGATCACCGCAGAGCGTGCACCGGACGCAATCCAGTCCGAGATCGGTGGCTATGACTACACGTCCGGGATGTTGACGACCTATTCGTCCTTTGCACAGACCTACGGCTACTTCGAGATGCGGGCCGACATGCCGGACGATCAAGGTGCCTGGCCCGCTTTCTGGCTGCTGCCCGCCGACGGCTCCTGGCCGCCGGAGCTCGACGTCGTCGAAATGCGCGGGCAGGACACCAATACCGTCATCACCACCGCCCATTCCAGTGAAAGCGGCGAGCACACGATCGTCAGAGACGGCGCGCAAGTCGCCGATACCGACGGGTTCCACGATTACGGCGTGCTTTGGACGGAAGACGAGATCGTCTGGTACTTCGACGATACCGAGATCGCCCGCGCCGATACCCCCGCGGACATGCACGAGCCGATGTACATGCTCGTCAATCTCGCGGTCGGCGGAATGGCCGGCACACCCGATGGCGATTTTGACGACGGGTCGCAAATGAAGATCGATTCCATCGAGGCCTATGCGCTGGACGCCGACTGGCTGATCTAGGCGGAGAAGCACGAAGGGGGCCGGCAGAGTCCGGGCTGCTGGTCCCGGCCTGTCGAAGCTGGAACGTTCGCCGTTCCAGCTCCGCAACAGGGCTAGTCCGCGATATGCGTGAGCCAATGGCGCGGCTTGTTGTCGGCGAGCTGAGCGACCTTATCGATCTTGTTGCTCATCACCCAAGCCATTGGCTGTTGGTGCAGCGGCAGCATGATGATCTCGTCCTTGACCATCTGCAGTGCCTTGGTCTGCAGATCGAGCCGCTTGGTCCGATCCATTTCGGTCGATGCCTGGATGATCAGCTTGTCGATATCAGGATAGCTCCAGCCGCCCCAGTTGAAGACGCCCGCCTTGTCGCTCCTCGTCTCGATCATCTGAAGCAGGATCGAGTAGCTGTCGAGCATTGGCTCGTTTGCCCAGCCGATGATGTAGACATCCGACAGACCGCCCGTGCGCTTGGGCGCCTGTGCCGCCGTCGGGCCGATGTCGAGTTGCGGCTTGAAGCCGGCGCGGCTCAGCATGTTGACAATGCTCTGGCAAAGCTCCTCTTCATTGACATAGGCCTCGTTCGTGCAGACGAGCGTGAAGGGGAGATCGCTTGCGCCGGCCTCGGCGAGCAGCTTTTTCGACAGTTCGGGATCGTACGGCACGACCTTGTCCAGTGCTTCGACATATCCCGGGATTTCCGGCGCAACGATCGCACCCGCTGTCCTCGACTTGCCGCGCATGACCCGCTTCTGGATGAGTTCTGTGTCGAGCGCATGGGCGACGGCCTGGCGGACACGCAGGTCGTTGAACTTGTTGTCGACGCCGTCGGCCAGTTTCGGTTTGCGGTTGAAGCCCATCATGATGGTGCGAAGGTCGGTGCGCTCCATGACCTTCAGGTCCGGCTGCGCGACAAGGCGCGGAAGATCCTGCGCTGGCGCATTCTCAGTGAAGTCGATCTCGCCTGACAACAGTGCCGCCACGCGTGTCGCGGCTGAGACAATCGGCGTAAACTCGATGCGATCGATGTTGGACTTCGCCGGGTCCCACCACTCGCCGTTCTTGACCAGAACGGTCTTGCTGTCGGGCGTGCGGCTCTCGAGCTTGAACGGACCCGTGCCGTTGGTGTGGTAGGTAGCGTAGCCTTCTATCTTCTTGCCGACATCCGTCGGCTTCAGCGAATTGTTGTCGGCGAGCCACGTGGCGTCGAAAATGTGGATGTTCGTCAGGTCGTTCAAGAGCAGCGGATAGGGGCCGGTCAGTTCGATATCGACAGTGCGGTCGTCGACCTTCTTCGCCGACTTGTATGCCGGGAGGTTGCCCCGCAGCGGAGATGCCGGATCGCTGACCCGCGTCAGCGAGGCGATCACGTCATCGGCCGTGAAATCAGCGCCATTGTGGAACTTGACGTCCTCGCGCAGATGGAACCGCCAGACCGTGTCCGATACCGTTTCCCAGGAGGTCGCCAGTGCCGGCTCGATCTTCAGGTCGGCGTCAAAGCGCACGAGCCCTTCATAGACGTGATTGAGAAAAGACAGCGTGTAGCTGTCGCCATACGAATAAGGGTCGAGCGAGTAGATATCGCGCGAGGAGCCCCATTTGAGCGTCTCCGCGTGAGCAGCCGCGGAAAGCGCCGTCGACATGGCGGCTGCGAGGATCAGTTTCTTGAGCATTCTGCTGTTCTCCTTTGTTGAGGTCACCGGCCCCCTTGAACGGGAAGCTTCTTTTTAAGAGGCAAGGACGGCTCACAGGCCGTCCATCTCGCCGCCCGACAGGGGCGGCCAGTGGCGTGATCTGCTGTTGCGCGGCATGACCTTCTCGGTCGTGTCGATCACCGCAAAGACCTTCGGCGGCCTATGCGGGAATCTTGATCAACTGGCGTTCTTGGACGGCGATGCACCCAAACGAAAGCCTCCTGGCGATGCTTGAAGCACCAAGTCCCGTTGTCGATCGGCGGTCATTCGATGGCCAACGCCAAGCATCAACTCGAACAGGGGCATACCTCTCCGCCGCTTCATGGAGGCGGTTCAGAAACCCGAGTCCAGTGTTGGACGCCGCAATGGCGATCGAATGAGGAGATGTCAGGCGAGCCGGCCCGGCGGTGCGGGCTCGTGCGTGCGGCATTGCGAAAAGTCGTGCGAGTACGCGGTCTTCTGGAGCCCTTGCATCAACCTGCTCCTCCCTAGCTCGTTGCTGCTAAGCGGCACCATCGCACGCCAAAAGTATTTGTCAACGCCTTTGTCGACAATCTTGAATACGCTTATGGCGACAATCCAAATGACCGATTGATCGGCTCAGGCGCGAGCAACATTCCGGGCAATGGAGAGGACGCCTTAGCCCAAGGTACGCTACGGCCAGCTCGATAGGGAAAGTCACAAGCGGTCAACCTGTCACTTCGCCACGGAGGCCTGCTCGCTGCCGCCGCAAAGACTGTCGATGCGGGCGCGAACCCGGGCGACGCCCTCGGCAATGCTTGTGCTTGGAATGGACGAATATCCCATGCGGAAGTAGCGGCAGGGCTGGTCGCTTCTGGGGAAGAAGGGCGAGCCGGATTCGACCAGCACGCCGTCCTGCCGCAATTCGCTGACCAGCCGGTCGGCATCGAGCCCTTCCGGTCCCTCCATCCAGAAGGACGTGCCGCCGAAGGTCGAGGAGCCTGCGACTTTCAGGTTCGCCCTACGCAGTGACTCGGCCATGATTACGTGGCGCTTGTGATATTCGGTCCGCATCCGGTGGAGCACGGCGTCATAATGGCCGAGCGCCAGGAAATAGGCTGCGGTGCGCTGAAGGTGTCCGGGCGGGTGGCGCAACATCAGCGAGCGAAGCGCACGCGCCTCGCGAATGAAGGGGGCTGGCGCCACGAGGTAGCCGAGCCGAAGCCCGGGAAAAAGCGATTTCGAGAAGCTGCCGATGTAGAGCACCCGGCCTGACGGATCGAGCGCCTTCAGCGCCGGGGAAGGCGGAGCGAGGTAGCTGATCTCGAACTCGTAATCGTCCTCGACGATCACGAAATCTCTTTCTTCCGCAGCCTGCAGCAGTTGCGTTCGCCGATCCACCGGCATAGTCGCGCCGGTCGGCGAGTGGTGGCTCGGGGTCACGAAGACGGCATCGACGTTTTCCGGCAAGGCATCCGGTGACAGGCCCTCGACATCGACATCGACGGTGGTGACGTCGGCGCCGCTCAACAGCAGCGAGGCGCTGATATCGGGATGGCAGGGGTTTTCGCAGACGGCGGCGGAGCCCTTCTCCAGGATCAGACGGGTCACGATCCAGAGCGCATTCTGCGCCCCGACGGTGACGAGGATTTCGTCCGGCGTGGCGTGGATGCCCCGGCGCGGCAGTGTGCGCGAGCAGATGTAGTTGACCAGCCGCACATCGTCGGCCGCGGCAAAGTCGCTCGCCATCAGCACGAAATCCTCTCGCGCCAATGCCCGCCGGGCGCAGTCGCGCCAGGCATTGAGATCGAACAGTGTCGGGTCCATCTGGCCATAGAGGAAGGGGAATGGATAGCGCCGCCAGTCCAGCGGCTTGGCGACCTGGCGCACGACGCCAAAGCTCATCTTGATCTTGCGGCTCCAGTCGATCGGATTGGAGCCGGCGGATGGGCGCTCCCCTTCCACATCCATGCCCGGCGGATTGCCGGAGATGCGATAGGAGCTGCGGTTAACCGCCTCGACATAGCCCTGATTGATCAGTTCCTGATAGGCGAGTGTCACCGTGATGCGCGATATGCGCAGATAGTCGGCGAGCTTGCGGCTGGATGGCAGATGCGCGCGCGGCTGCACCCTTCCGGCGAGCACTGCCGAAACGACCGTCTCGCGCAACTGCGCCTGCAAGCCGATCCCACTGTCGCGATCGATAAAAAAAATGGTTTCGGAAACGTTCATCTGCACGACGCCTGCTCCCCCGACGGCGTTAAACTGGATCTATTCAACTTCCAGACTGGATATAACGCAAGCCGGATCTCGGCCTTATCGTCATCAGCAAGACCGGAGAAACGGTCAGCGAATAAACAAAGAGGAGGAAGACAAATGCTACATGGACATTTCAGACGACTGGCCGCAGCCGCCAGCATTGTCGCGAGCCTGGCCGCATCCGGCGTCGCTTATGCCGAAACGAAACTCGTCGTCGGCTATCAGCAGATCGTCGGCCCGTTCGTGGCTGCGATCGCCGATGGCCGTTTCGATGCAGCCGCCAAGGAGGCCGGCTATTCGATAGACTGGCGCCAGTTCAGCTCGGCCGGCGACATCACTACGGCGCTTGCCTCCGGTGACGTGCCGATCGGCGTTCTCGGTTCGACCGGTACTGCGGCTGCCGCGACGCGCGGCGTCGAACTGCAGCTCTTCTGGATCCTCGACAATATCGGCCAGTCGGAAGCGCTGGTCGCCCGCGAGGGCTCGGGCATCGAGACGCCGGCCGATCTCAAGGGCAAGAAGGTCGCCGTGCCTTTCGTCTCGACGTCGCATTTTCACTTGCTGGTCGGTATGAACAAGGTCTGGAACGTCGATCCGCGCGAGGTGGAAATCCTCAACCTGAAGCCGCCGCAGATCGTTGCCGCCTGGCAGCGTGGCGATATCGACGCCGCCTATGTCTGGCCGCCGGCGCTCTCGGAAATCCAGAAGACCGGCAAGACGATCTCGGATTCCGAGGTGATTGGCGCGGCTAGCGTGCCGACCTTCGACGGGCTGGTGGTCGACAAGGCCTGGGCCTCGGAGAATCCGAAGCTGATGGAAGCCTTCACCAAGGTTCTGGCGGACGCTTATGCCGACTACAACGCCAACAAGGCGGCGTGGACGGAGGAGTCGCCACAAGTGGAAGGCATCGTCAAGCTGATCGGCGGCGATGGCCCGAGCACCGTCGAAGCCTTGCGCCTGCTTTCGTTCCCGAATGCGGATGAGCAGGCCTCCGAGGTCTGGCTCGGCGGCGGCGCCACGCGTGCACTGACCGAAAGCGCCAAGTTCCTCGTCGAGCAGAAGCAGATCAGCCAGTCGCTCGACGACTACGCGCCTTATGTGAACGCCGACTTTGCCAAGGCGGCCGCACAATAGGCTAATCTGTCGATTGCCCGGCCGTTGAGGAGCGGCCGGCGCACCACCATAGACCGTGACCGAGGTGCAGGGAGGCATTTCTCATGGAAACATTGAGCGTCAGAAACATCAGTCTGACCTACCCGGGCCTCTATTCGGACCAGGCAATCATCGCCTTGAAAGGCGTCAACCTTACCATCAACAGCGGAGACTTCGTCGTTGCGCTGGGCGCATCGGGCTGCGGAAAGACGACGCTGCTCAACCTGATGGCGGGCTTCATGGCCCCGTCGGAAGGCGACATCACCCTTGGCAACCACCAGGTCAACGGACCTGGCGCCGAGCGCGGCGTTGTCTTCCAGAAGCACGCGCTTCTGCCGTGGCTGAACGTCATCGAGAATACCGAGTTCGGCCTCAAGCTGCGCGGCGTCGACAAGGCGACCCGGCGGGATCTTGCCACCAAGAACCTAGCTCTGGTCGGCCTTCAGGACTTCCACCGCCACATGATCTATCACCTCTCAGGCGGCATGCAGCAACGTGTTGGCATCGCAAGGGCGCTGACCTGCGATCCCGCGATGCTCCTGATGGACGAACCGATGGCAGCACTCGACGCGCTGACACGCGAGACCATCCAGGAGCTGCTGCTCAAGGTCTGGCAGCTCACCAACAAGATGTTCTTCTTCATCACCCACAGTGTGGAAGAAGCGTTGTTCCTCGGCTCGCGGCTGATCGTCATGTCGCCGCGCCCGGGCCGCATCACCCACACCTACGAGCTCAATTTCAACAAGCGGTTCCTCGCCGAGGGCAATGCGCGCGCAATCAAATCCAGCCCGGAATTCATCCGCATGCGCGAAGAAGTGCTCG
Source organism: Ensifer sp. Root558 (assembly GCF_001427045.1). Classification (NCBI taxonomy): domain Bacteria; kingdom Pseudomonadati; phylum Pseudomonadota; class Alphaproteobacteria; order Hyphomicrobiales; family Rhizobiaceae; genus Ensifer; species Ensifer sp. Root558. The sequence goes on from NZ_LMGC01000005.1 coordinate 72,594, forward strand.
GCATCATTTATGGCGACGAACGTGCGTCCGGCAACCCGGAGGTGGCCCATGCTTGACAGAGTGACACGCGCCAAGCCCGTAAAGGCCGGCAAGATCTTCGGCGCGCCCGGTGAAGGCAGCAGCGGCCTCATCAGCTTTTCGACGACGGTCGTCATCGTCGCTCTCTGGTTCCTCGTGACCGAAGGCGGCTGGGTCAAGCCGCTGTTCCTGCCGTCGCCGCTGGCGGTCTGGGACAAGTTCATGCTGGCGATGACCGACGGTGTTTCGAACTCGACGCTGATGCAGCACACGCTTGCCAGTATCGGCCGCGTGTTCGGCGCTTTCCTGCTGGCGCTGCTGACCGCCGTGCCGATTGGCGTGCTCATGGGCGTCAATCGCTTCGTGCGCGGCCTGTTCGATCCGATCATCGAATTCTACCGGCCGTTGCCGCCGCTCGCCTACCTGCCGCTCGTCATCATCTGGCTCGGCATCGGTGAGTTCCCGAAGGTGTTCCTGATCTATCTGGCGATCTTTGCGCCGATGGCAATTGCCGCAAGGGCAGGGGTGCGTTCGGTCTCGACGGAACAGATCCACGCTGCCTATGCGATGGGCGCCACCCGCGGGCAGGTCATCAGTCAGGTGATCATGAAGGCCGCCTTGCCGGAGATCTTCACCGGCATGCGCATCGGCATCGGCGTCGGCTGGACCACCCTGGTTGCCGCCGAAATGGTGGCGGCCAACCGAGGCCTCGGCTTCATGGTTTTGAATGCCGCCGAAAACCTCGAAAGCGACACGGTGATCATGGGCATCTTCATCATCGGCATCTTCGCCTTCGCCTTCGATCTTCTGATCCGCTACCTCGAAAAGGCGCTGATCCCCTGGAAGGGCCGCCTCTAACCGGCGGCTACCTCCGACACTTCAACTGAATACGGCCTGGCGGCCTTTTGAAGACGGCCTTTCCCGTCTCCGGCGAAGCCATGCCTTACGACCAAGACAAAGGACAGGACCATGACACTGACGGCAACCGATCTCAAAACCTTGTTCGATGCCTTCAACCGGCATGACATCGACGGGGTCATGCACTTCTTCGCCGAAGATTGCGTATTCAACGCCGTCGGCGGCCCGGAGGTCTACGGCAACCGTTTCGTCGGCACCGGTCCGATCGCAGATGCCTTCAGCGGGGTCTGGAAATCGATGCCGGACGCCGAATGGGGCGACCACAGCCACTTCGTCGAAGGCGATCGCGGCGTGTCCGAGTGGACCTTCTCCGGCACGGCTGCCGACGGCAGCCGCATCGAGGCAGAAGGCTGCGACCTCTTCACCTTCCGCAACGGCAAGATCGTGCGCAAGCAGGCGTTCCGCAAGAACCGCCCGGTCCTGCAACCCCGCTACTGATGGCCTGGAGCTAGAGCCATGCAACTGCGCGCCACACCCTTGAAGCCAGAAAGAGAGCCGTTTGACCCGGCCTATGACCCCAACCATGCCCGCAGCCCCGGCACGGGCAAGGACTATGCGCCGACCTACTGGATCGGCACTGCCGGTCCCGAACCGGAGGACGACGGTCCGATCACGGGCGATATCGATGTCGATGTTGCGATCATCGGGTCCGGCTATACCGGTCTCTCCTGCGCCATTCATCTGGCGCGCGAGCACGGCATCAAGGCAACGGTTCTGGAGGCCAATGGCGTCGCCTGGGGCTGCAGCACCCGCAACGGCGGGCAGGCACAGATTTCTGCCGGCCGCCTGAAGCGCTCGCAATGGATCGCCCGCTGGGGCGTGGACGTTGCCCGCAAGATGCATGCGGAGATTTCCGAGGGATTCGACCTCTTTCGCTCTCTCGTCCGCGAGCCCGAAATCGACTGCGATCCGCAGGATGGCGGCCATCTCTATATCGCCCACCGCGACAAGATGCTGCCGGCGTTGCAAAGCGAGGTCCGCGTCCTCAACGATACCTTCAGCTATCGCGCCCGCATGGTCTCGCGCGACGAGATCCACCGCGATTTCGTTCGCGACGAGGAAGCCCGCGGGGCGATGTATGAGCCCGATGGCATGGGCATCCATGCCGCCAAGCTCGCCTTCGGTTACCTCAGGCTTGCCCGCAAGCTGGGGGCAAAGGTGCATACGTCGAGCCCGGTACTTGATTGCACCGCCAAGGGCGGCATGCATTACCTGACGACGCCTGGCGGAACGGTGCGGGCGCGTGCCGTCTGCATTGCGACGGCCGGCTACACGTCACCCGGCATGAACGCGCTCACCCGCCACCGACTGATGCCGATCCTGTCGAACTCGATCGTCACTCGGCCGCTGACGGAAAGCGAGCAGAAGGCGCTGAACTTCAAGGCGCGCATCCCGCTCACTGATACGCGGACGCTGCGTCACTACTATCGCATGCTGCCGGATGGCCGGGTGCAGATCGGCAGCCGCAGCGCCATCACCGGACGCGACGCGAGCAATCCGAAGCATCTCGAGCTTCTGCTTGCCGGTCTCTACCGCAAGTTCCCGGCACTCCGCGGCATCGACATCGACTACTCCTGGTGGGGGTGGGTGGATGTCAGCCACGACATGATGCCGCGCATCTTCCAGCCGGACCGGAGCCAGAGGCTGTTCTACGCCATGGGCTATGGCGGCAACGGCGTGATGTATTCCGCCCAGGCCGGCCGTCGCATGGCCCAGATGGTCGCCGGCAAAGGCGGCGGCCTCGACCTTCCCATCTTCACTTCGCCTCTGCCGGGCCACGGGCTTCTGACGCCGTTCCGACGGCTCGGCCAATGGGGAATGTACCGCTGGTACTACCTCCGTGACGAGATCCTCTAACTCTCTGAAATAATACCAGGAAAGGAACCACCCCATGAAAATGACCACCGAGGAAGCCTTCGTCAAAGTTCTTCAGATGCATGGCCTCGAACATGCCTTCGGCATCATCGGCTCGGCCATGATGCCGGTGTCGGACCTGTTCCCGAAGGCCGGCATCAAATTCTGGGACTGCGCCCATGAGACCAATGCCGGCATGATGGCCGACGGCTTCAGCCGCGCCACGGGCACGATGTCGGTCGCGATCGGCCAGAACGGCCCCGGCGTCACCGGCTTCATCACCGCGATCAAGACCGCCTACTGGAACCACACGCCGCTTCTGATGGTCACGCCGCAGGCGGCCAACAAGACGATCGGGCAGGGCGGTTTCCAGGAAGTCGACCAGATGGCGATGTTCGAGGAGATGGTCTGCTACCAGGAAGAAGTACGCGATCCCTCGCGTATCCCTGAAGTCCTCAACCGGGTGATCGAAAAGGCCTGGCGCGGCTGTGCGCCGGCGCAGATCAACATTCCGCGCGACTACTGGACGCAGGTGATTGACGTCGACTTGCCGGCGATCGTTCGCTTCGAGCGCCCGGCTGGTGGCCCGCAGGCGATTGCCGAAGCGGCCAAGCTTTTGTCCGAGGCAAAATTCCCGGTCATTCTCAACGGCGCCGGCGTCGTCATCGGCAATGCCATCTCCGATTCCATGAAGCTCGCCGAGCGTCTCGACGCGCCAGTCTGCTGCGGCTACCAGCACAATGACGCCTTCCCGGGGAGCCATCGCCTGTCGGTCGGCCCGCTCGGCTACAACGGCTCGAAGGCTGCGATGGAGCTGATCTCCAAGGCCGATGTTGTCTTGGCGCTCGGCACGAGGCTCAATCCGTTCTCGACGCTTCCGGGCTACGGCATCGACTACTGGCCGAAGAACGCCTCGATCATCCAGGTCGACATCAACGCCGACCGGATCGGGCTTACCAAGAAGGTGTCGGTCGGCATCTGCGGCGATGCCAAGCAGGTCGCCCGCCAGATCCTGGAGCTGCTCTCGCCGTCTGCCGGCGATGCCGGCCGCGAGGAGCGCAAGGCCGCGATCCACCAGACCCGCTCGGCCTGGCAGCAGCAACTCTCCTCGATGGATCACGAGGACGATGATCCGGGCACGGAATGGAACGAAAGCGCACGCTCGCGCGAGCCGAACCGCATGTCACCGCGCCAGGCCTGGCGTGCGATCCAGGCGGCCCTGCCGAAGGAAGCGATCATCTCCACCGACATCGGCAACAACTGCGCGATCGGCAATGCCTATCCGACCTTCGAAGCGGGCCGCAAATATCTGGCGCCGGGCATGTTCGGCCCCTGCGGCTACGGTTTCCCGTCGATCGTCGGCGCCAAGATCGGTTGCCCTGATGTGCCAGTGGTCGGTTTTGCCGGTGACGGTGCCTTCGGCATCTCGATGAACGAGATGGGCTCGATCGGCCGCGAGGGATGGCCGGCGATAACGATGGTGATCTTCCGCAACTACCAATGGGGTGCCGAAAAGCGCAACACGACGCTCTGGTACGCCAACAACTTCGTCGGCACGGAGCTCAACCCCAACCTCTCCTACGCCAAGGTGGCTGAAGGCTGCGGCCTGAAGGGTGTTGCCGTTAATACGACGGCGGCGCTGACTGAGGCGCTGTCTACTGCGATCGCCGACCAGAAGAAGGGCGTGACAACCTTCATCGAAGTCATCCTCAACCAGGAGCTCGGCGAACCCTTCCGCCGCGACGCGATGAAGAAGCCGGTGCCCGTTGCCGGTATCGATCGCGCCGACATGCGCCCCCAGAAGCGGGCCTGATCCTCGATTACGTCAAGCCCCGCCCGGTACCCCGGGCGGGGCGAAGCCACCCGCAGATGACCGGAACAGAACCATGACCTTCGTCGCCTCCGTCCACGAACGCTTCCGAAGCGTACCCTCCGGCTTTGCGGCCTACTGGCCTGGCTTTGCCGTTACCGCGGCGGTAGCCGTCGCTGCCCAATTCCTTTCCGACCACTACGGCGCGCCGGCCATGCTCATGGCGCTCCTGCTCGGCATCGCCTTTCACTTTCTGTCCGAGGAAGGGCGTTGCGTCGCCGGCATCGATTTCTGTGCCAAGAAAGTGCTGCGCATCGGTGTGGCGCTGCTCGGCATGCGCATCAGCGTCGACCTCCTCATCGGGCTTGGCGCAAGCACGATCCTGCTCCTCATCTCAGCCATCGCCGCGACCATCGGCTTCGGCCTGCTTGCCGCAAAGCTTCTCGGGCGTGGCTGGCGGCTAGCGCTTATCACCAGCGGTTCGGTCGCAATCTGCGGAGCGTCTGCAGCGATGGCGATCGCAGCCGTTCTTCCAAAGAACGAATTTTCCGAGCGCAACCTGATCTTCACCGTGCTTTCGGTCACCGTGCTCTCGACACTTGCGATGATTGCCTATCCGATCCTCGCCCAGACCATGGGGCTCGACGCGCGCGCCACGGGCATCTTCTTCGGTGGCACCATCCATGACGTCGCGCAGGTCGTCGGCGCAGGCTTCTCGGTCTCGCCGGAGGCGGGCGAAACGGCGACGCTCGTCAAGCTGATCCGCGTCACCATGCTGGCGCCGGTCGTGCTCATCTTTTCGCTGTCACTGCGCAAAGTACCGCAGCCTGAGGGAGAGACCGGTAAGCGCCCGCCGCTCTTGCCCGGCTTCGTCGTCGCCTTCCTGATCTTTGCAGCGCTGAATTCCTTCGGTTTCGTGCCGGAACTGGTGGCCAAGGCCGGCATGGAAACGTCGCGCTGGGCGCTGCTTGCCGGCATCGTCGCCGTCGGCATGCGCACGTCGCTTCGCCGCGTGCTCGATGTCGGTGGCGACGCCGTCGCGCTGATCGTCGCCGAAACCGTCTTTATCGCTCTCTTCATCCTCGTCGGCATTCACTATCTGGGGCACGCCTGATGAAACCGCTCGATCGCATTATCGAGGCCGCTAAAGCCGCCCCGCGCCATATCGTGCTCGCCGAGGGCGAAGACCCACGCATCGTCGAAGGCGCCTTGCGCGCCGTGCGCGCCGGTATCGCCAAGATCACGCTCGTCGGCGACAGGAAAATCGTCGCGGAGGAGTTGCACGCCGCCGGCGGCGCACCAGACGAAATCCGCATCGAGGATCCGACTTCGTCTGCGCTGACTGAGCACCTTGCCGTTGCCTACCACGATCTCCGTCGTAGCAAAGGTGTCGACGAAGCGGCCGCGGCAGCAGCCGTACGCTCGCCTCTTGTCTTTGCGGCCATGATGGTCCGCGAGGATCAGGCAGACGGAACGGTCGGGGGCGCTGTCGCCACCACCGCCGATACCGTGCGCGCCGCACTCCAGACCATCGGCCGGGCACCGGATGTCGGACTGGTGTCGAGCTTCTTCCTGATGATGCTCTGCGCGCCGCACCACGAAAAGAAGGGCGCCTTCGTTTTCGCCGATTGCGGGTTGGTTGTGGATCCTGACGCCACCGGCCTTGCCGATATCGCCGTGACCTCGGCACGCTCCTACGAGGCGCTCTCCGGCAAACCGGCGAAGGTGGCGATGCTCTCGTTCTCGACGGCCGGCAGTGCCGCGCATGAGCGCGTTTCGAAGGTGGTGGAGGCGACGCGCCTGGCCCATGCCTCAGCGCCGGGATTGGTGATCGACGGGGAATTGCAATTCGACACCGCTTTTGTCGAGGCCGTCAGCGCGGCAAAGGCGCCGCAATCGGCGCTGCATGGCGAGGCCAATGTCTTTGTCTTCCCCAACCTCGACGCGGCAAACATCGGCTACAAGATCGCCCAGCGCATCGGCGGCGCCACCGCCATCGGCCCGATCCTGCAGGGGCTTGCGAAGCCTGCCAACGATCTCTCGCGCGGCTGCAACGCCGACGACGTCTTCCACATGATCGCCGTCACAGTCGTTCAGGCGTCGGACAGGAAGTCGGCCGGCTAAGTAGCGCAAGTGACAGCGAACCGCCTTGCCGGTTGAGCCTTGCAAAGCTATCACCTTTGGGTCGAATTGGACCATCGGCGGTCCATCGACTGTCGACCTAAAGGAGAGACCGAACAATGACTTGGGCGTCAAGGATCATCGTCTTTCTTACCATGGCCTTCGTATCGTCGGGTATGGCAACAGCAGAGGAGGCCGCGTCGCCTGACGATGATCTCACGATCCTATTGAGGGCGGATAAGGGCGCGCTCACGCTCGAATACCGCAAGCCAGGCCAACGTCTCGTAGATGATCCCACCGTCCAATGCGCCGTTGGCGCTCGGTTCACGCTTCCCGCCGGCGCGGTGGTGAACCTCGAACTCGTCTCGACGGACATCGTCTATAGCTTCGAAGTACCGGGCTATGTCGAGCAGGTAGATCTCGTGCCCGGCCTCGTGAATTATCGGCAGATCGAGACGCCTGCCGAAACCGGCCAGGCCGACGGCGTGCTTCAAGTGCACCCTGATGGTTTGAAGAAGGCCATCGCAGTGCGCTTCAACAAAGAGCAAAGCGCTTTCGACGCCCGAATGCTGTGCGCCAACTAGGAGCACGATCTTCTCGCAGCGAAACCTTCGTGTTCGCGGCGGAGCAAAGCTCGGTTGCCGCGCAGGCTGTCGGTCACGACGTCATGATGAAGGGCCGGCATGTCTCCGGCGGCAGGCCATCAAGTACAAGTTTTCGGAACGCAGCGTCGACTTCCCGGGGAGGCATTTCCGGTCGCTCCTCCAGCCACCAGCGCAGAACGGCGTTGAACGTGGAGACCATGTGACGGATCACGAGGTCACGCGGAAGAGCGGCATGCATCGTGGCGGGGAGCGACTGGCGAAGGACCTCCGCAAGCACCCCGTCAACCGCATCGCGAACGATGCCGCCTCCGCGTCCGCCGGCAAGTGCGACCTGGATGTCCGCGTGTTCGGCGACATGCTCGAACAAGGCGCGGCTGGGATCCCACGCCTCTTCTCGCTCCCGCTCGCGTGGCGATGAGATCGTCTTGTCTTTTGCAGTCACCAGCAGATCGCGCAGACGCTCCAGACTGCGTTTCAGAAGGTCGTCTTTCGACGTGAAGTGCGCATAGAACGTCGACCGCCCGATATTCGCCTCGGTCAGGATGTCTTCGACGGTGATCAGTTCGTAGTGCTTGCGGCGTATCAAGGCGAGAAGAGCTTCACAGAGCGCCGTGCGCGTTCGGGCCACGCGTCGATCGATCGGCAAGTTTGTTCTCCTTTTTCCGAACGAGCGCGCGTTGCAGTCCCATTCGGTACACGAGGCGCCCTTCTGTTTCGCAACTTCCGAACACCGTGTTCCGGATCGTGCTAGCCGAATGTCGTCTAGTCAACATCGAGGAACAGCCATGGTTGCGCTTTCTGCAACGTCCCCTCTCTCTTCCCCATTTCGAAAAGCGGGTGCCTGCGCGCTTTTCCTGCTCACCCTGACGAGCGTGCATCACGCCTATGGCGCCTACATCTATAAAACACCGTGGCGTCTCCATATCGTCCAGTTGGCCGTGCCGGCGGCAATAGTCATTGTGGCCGCCCTGTTCGTTGGCCGGTCGAGGAGCGGGACCACAGCTGGACGTGTCGCGACCTGGCTGGCCGCCCTTGTCGTGCTCGCCTTTCCGGTCGCAATGATCGGCATCTACGAGGGAGGCTGGAACCATGTGGTCAAGAACGCCGCCTATTTCGGCTTCGGAACAGATGCAGCACGGTCCCTGTTTCCCGAGCCCGTGTACCGGTTGCCGGATAATTTGCTTTTTGAATTGACGGGGATCGCCCAATTCCCGCTCGCCGTCATCACCGCGCTGAATACGCTCGCCCTGTTGCGGCGTCCCGTCCGGTGATCGGATTTAGGTGCCGGCGGCCGCGCCGGTCGTTCGGATAAGGCAACGCTGCGAACAAGCGCCGTCAGGCGATTGTTCGTGCGCTATCCGTCATCAGCTTCAGCCCGAGTGCGCCCACCACGGCGCCGGCGGCGCGGTCGATCCAGGTCTTGGAGCGCAGGTAGACGACCCGCGGGCCGTGGGAGGAAAAGCCGAGGGCGACGATTGCGTACCACGCGAACTCGTTGATGAAGAGCAGCGGGGGCAGGGCGAGAAGCATCCAGGTAGGCGCCGGCGACGGCAACAGCGCGGCGAACATCGAGGCGTAGAAGATCGCCGTCTTCGGGTTGGAGATCTGAACGAAGAGCCCCCGCAGCAGGGATTTCCAGAGCGTGCTCGGCTGGTCGGCGGGTGTCTCGGCAATCATTATCTTCTGCGGTGCGGCCCGCCAGATGCTTATGCCGATCCAGGCGAGATAGGCGCCACCGGCGAGCCTCAGGAGGATGTTGAGCCATTCAACCTGAAGAAGGATCGCCGTCAGGCCGGCGACCGCAATACAGGCGAAGAAAAAGCCGCCAATGCCCATGCCGACCGCTGCCATCAATCCATCGGCGCGGGACCGTGCGATCGCGATCCGCGACACCACGATGAAGCTCGGCCCGGGGCTCATGGCTCCAAGCAGGAAGACGCCCAGGATGGAGGCAAGAATTGCAAGTTCATGCATGTCACTATCCTCTCTTTAGAACGCTGCTGCCGTCGACGCAGGGCGAGTATGAAACGCGTTGCGTCATCCCACAATCGGGCATGTCCGCTCCCGCTCTCTCCGTGGAGAGAGTGGGAGACGTTCGTCAAGAATGACCTTCCTCGATCTTCGGGAGGAACCACGCGAGAAGCCCCGCAAGCGGAAGGAACGAGCAGATATAATAGACCGTTTCGACGCCGTAACTATCGGCCAGTATCCCGAGAAGCGCTGCCGCAATGCCGCCGAGACCGAAGTTCAAGCCGTAGAACAGCCCGCCGATAAGCCCGATGCGGTTCGGCAACAGCTCGATGGCGTAGATCAGGATCGATGCGAAGGCGCTTGCCATGATCAGGTTGATCATCACCGTCAGCACGCCGGTCCAGAACAGATCGGCATGTGGCAGGATCAGCGTCAGGGGAAGCGGCCCCAGAACCGAGATCCAGATGATCCGGTAGCGCCCGATGCGATCGCCGACAATCCCTCCGATCAGTGCGCCTGCGGCCGAGGCGAGCAGGAAGATGAACAACATCATCTGTGCGGAAGGGATGGAGAGGCCGAACTTCTCCATGAGGTAGAAGGTGTAGAACGAGCGGAAACTTTCGCCATAGGCGTTCTTGGTGAACATCAGCAGCGTCAGGACCACCAGAGCGGCGCCAATCGTCGCCGGCGCGTGGCGGATGCTGCCCGCCCTCTTGCTGTCCGCCCGCAGCGCCATGAATGCGGCGCTGATCTCCCGCTGCTTGCCGCCGATCCACGCGAGAAGCACCATCGCCAGCAACGCCAGGGCGGCGAACCAGGCGAGGCTCGGCTGCCCCCAGGGAACGATGATCACCGCGGCAAAAACCGGACCGAGTGCGCCGCCTGCCTGGCCGCCGACCTGAAACAGTCCCTGCGCCAATCCCTGCCGGCCGCCGGCGGCATAGCGCGCCATGCGCGTGGCTTCCGGGTGGAAAATGGACGACCCGATGCCGATCAGCGCGACAGAGACAAGGATCATGGCATAGCTATCGGCAAGGGCGAGGCTGACCAGGCCCGAGAGCGTGAACATCATCCCGACGACTGGCGAATAGGGGGCGGGGTGTTTGTCCGTGACCATGCCGATCGCCGGCTGCAGCAGAGACCCGGCAATCTGGAAGGTCATGGTGATCATGCCGATCTGCACGAAGTCGAGCGCATAGGCGTCCTTCAGGATCGGATAGGCGGCCGGGATCAGCGACTGCATGAGGTCGTTGAGGAGATGGGTGACCCCGAGAACGACCAGGACGGCCAGATGCGTCTTCGGGCGTGTCACGGCAGGGATGGCGACTGTCATGGTTGATTTCTTGACTCCAGGATGCCGTGAAACGGCCTGCGGCGATGCCGCGCGGCGGGGAGCTTATGCATCCTCCGATAGGCGGGCAACCACCGGATGACGCTGCGCGCGAAAAAATGAGCTGTCGGGGCGGGAGGTTAGGCTCGCACGGGCACTTTCTTGGCCAACCTTCCTCTGAGGACGCCCCGGAGCTTGCCGGCAAGGCGCGGTTCTTGCTCCGCCGCCTCGTTCGCCCCGACTCAGGCCTCCCCCCGCGAGACAGGTCTCACGGCGCTGTCGGCTTTCGGGTGGCAAGGTCCGCGATCGCGAGGAAAACACCGATCGCGAGGAATACGGCAAGGACCAGCGCCGCTCCAGTTGCACCCGTCACGTCGAGCTGCATCGCAGCAAGCGGCAGCACGGCCAGGATCGTCAGGTTGTTGAGGCTTTCCGAAAGCGAAAGCACCTGACCTTTTTCCTCTCCGGCGAGGCTCGCAAGAATGGCGGTGCTCGTCGGTGCGGCGAGCCCCAAGGCAAAGCCCCATGCCGTCAGGAAAACGAGGTCTCCCGTGAACGACAGGGGGTTGAGCATGAAGCCGCCGACCGCCGCACTCAGGAGGAACAGCGCAACGATCAGCGTGCGATTGTCACCGCGAAACAGCCGTGCGGCTCGGCCGACGCCGAGGTTGCCAAGCAAGAGTCCCAGACCGAAAGCCGAGATGGAGACGCCGGTGGCCCCAACGCCGAAGTCATAACGAAGCCGCAGGACCTCGCCGGCAAGAAGGAAACCGCCGACAGCCGTTCCGTTCCAAAGGCCTTTCGCGGCCAGGGGGCGGATCAAATTGCCACGGCCGAGCCAGACAGGACGCCCCATCTTCGGCACTGGGGGATTTCCCGCCCGGGCGGGAATCGCACTCCGGGCTATGGCAACTGTCGAGGCAGCCGGCGGCAGTCACCAGGAAAGGCGCACGCCAATCGAATGCCTCCGTCAGGACGCCGGCGATGACCGGCCCCGAGACGATGCCTGATGTCATGCCTATCATCGCGGCGGATTGTCGGTGCGCGGGGATGATGTCTGCCACCAGGGCAAAGGCCGTCGGAATCAGAGCCGCCGACGCCAGGCCGCCGAAGACCCGCAGGACGATCGCTGCCCCGAAGCTCGGCGCGATCGTCAGCGCGAGGCCGTCAATCGAGAACAGAACCAGCGACACGAGCAGAAGTCGGCGACGGTCTATGCGATCGGAAAGGTAGCCGAAGATCGGCGCGGCCACGGCATAGGAAAGCGCGTAGCTGCTGACGAGCCATGCGGCGTGCGCCGGCGTCGTCTCGAAGGCCACGGCCAGGGGCGAAAGCATCGCCGACAGCATGAACTCGGTCGCGCCGACAAAGAAAACGGCAAGCGCGAGGGTGGGCAAAATGAAGCGTGAGGGCACGGATTATCGTCCTTGAGCTTGAGAAGCAGGAGAGAACCGGCGCGCGAAGACGTCTAGCCCGTTCGTGGCGCCGGAAGGATCGAAGCGTTTTTTTTGGGGGGGGAGAGTGTCGGCGCTGCGGACCCCGATGGTTCGGGTCATGGCGATGCGAATGAATGCTCGCCTAAGCTGAATACGACAAGGAACCTCTAGCAAAGAGGTTTAGGGAACACAACAGTTCTTCCCGATCGGTATCCGAAACGAACCGCTGGGTGGCCAGCCGCGCTATCGCGCGACCGGCCCATTCAGGCGCTCGTGGTCAAGGCAGACCCTGGCCTCACATGATCTGCGGTGGAACGCTCAGACCTGCCGGTCAATCGGCCGGTCCAGCGCCCAGCGTCCGATCCCATGGGCGCTGAGATAGGCAAAGACGCCGATCCATACCGTCGAAAGCTGAAAGCCCGTGCCGCGTGGGATCATCACCACAACCAGAATGACGATCATCTGGATGAAGAGCATGAAGGCGAGGGGGCGGGTCAGAAGCCCGAGCGCAATTGCGATACCGCCGAAAAGCTCCAAGGCGATAGTCAGATAGGCGAGCGGCCGGATCGAGGCCCCGACTCTGGAAAAGCTCGATGTCACGGGGCATGTCGCCGTTGAAGAGCTTTTCCCAGCCGAACCAGCTCATGACTTCACCCGTCGTGATCCTCAGCATCAAGTAATGCGACAAAGGCCGCGGTGAGGTTGAAGATCAGATAAAGTCCGGTGCTGCTCCCAGATCCGGCAGAACCATGGCATGCGTGGTAGCCTGTGTCACGGGAAGTTCCTTCCATGAATGAGCATTCGTTGTGAGGAGATGCGTGCGGCTCAGCACATGCCGCCGTTTGCCCGGATGACCTGGCCATTGATCCACGCGCCTTCCGGTCCGGCGAGGAACGAGACGACACGGGCGATATCCTCGGGGTCAGCGAGCCGTTCGAGGGGGTTCATCTTTGCCATGCGCTCCAGCAGTTCAGGGCTCTTTCCGCTCAGGAACAGCTCCGTCGCGACAGGCCCGGGGGCGATCGCGTTCACGCGAATTCCGCGGCCACGCATCTCTTGCGCCAGCACCTGGGTCAGTCCTTCGACCGCCGCCTTGGTGGCAATGTAGATGCCATAGGTCGGCAGGCGCATTCCAATCACGCTCGACGAGACGTTGATGATCCGGCCGTCGTTGCGCAGTCGTTTCGCCGCCTCGCGGCAGACGTTGAACGCGCCCTTCAGGTTTATCGCGATGGTATCGTCGACGACGTCGTCGGTGACGTCGGCAATCGGTGCAAGCTTCATGATGCCGGCGCTGTTGACGACGACGTCCACCCCGCCGAAGGCTTGCGTGGCCGTGTCGAACATCGCGGCAACCGCGCCGGCGTCGCTGACATCCGCTTGAATGACGCGTGCGTCGCCACCGCCGCCGATGATTTCGTCCGCGACCGCCTTGGCCGCCTCAGTGCGTCCCGCATAGTTCACGACAATCTTGAAGCCGTCACCGGCGAGGCGCCTGGCGATTTCCGCCCCAATGCCCCGCGACGCTCCGGTAACCAGCGCGACCTTGTTGCTGTTGCTCATGTGCCAAGCCTTTCAGGTGTTCCGTCTATTGATCGCGAGGAGGATACGCCTAGCATGAGAGAAGAAAAAATGCATAATTTGCAGGAGATAAATTACTGAAAGTATGAGTTGTCATGACGTTTGATGCGCGCTTGCTCAGCGGGATCGGAGTGCTTTCAGCAGTCGTCGAGGCCGGCAGCTTTGCACGGGCCGGTGAAGCAATGGGGTTGACTCAGCCTGCGGTCAGCCGCGCAGTGGCCCGATTGGAGGAGCGCGTCGGCATACGTATTTTCAATCGAAGCGCCCGGGCAATCTCGCTGACGGACGAGGGGCGGCGCTTTTATGAACTCGTCGCGCCACTTCTTTCGGCAATCGAGGAGGCCGCGATCATGGCCGGCGGCACCAAAACGCACGTGCGTGGCAAGCTGCGGATCAATGTCGATGGGACCTTCGGGCACTTCGTGCTCGCCCCGAGGATCAATGACTTTCTCGAACGCTATCCGGAACTGTCGGTCGAGATCTTCGTGCGTGACTCGATCGGCGATTTTGTCGGCGAGGGGACGGACGTTGCCGTACGCTTCGGCGAGCCTGGCGCCCATTCGATGCATACGGAGCTGCTGCTGGAAACGCGTGTGTTCACCTGCGCGTCGGCGCAATACCTAAAGAAATATGGCAGGCCGCAAGTGCCAGCCGATCTTTCGCACGGGCACCAATGCGTCCTCATCCGCGACCCGGCGACCGGGCGCCCCTTCGCCTGGGAGTTTCAGAGCCGTGGCGAAGCCATACCGTTCGCGGCGACCGGCCGGGTCATGGTCAATGACACGGGCTCACTGATTGCCGCCTGCCGCAGCGGCGCGGGGATCGCGCAATTGCTCGAGATCTATGTCAGGGACGAATTGTCGGACGGCGATCTGATCCAGATCCTGCCGGACTGGTCAGAAGAAACCTTTCCGCTCCATGCCTATTATCGCCGCTCGGACCTGATGCCTGCAAAACTCCGCGCCTTTCTCGACTTCGTACGCGAGATCGTCGCTTAGCCGCTTCGGATCGCTCTATCCCGCGTTGGGCCGCCACCGCACATGCTCGATGAGCGCGCGCAGCTTCGGCGCAAGGTTCCGTCGATTGGGAAAGTAGAGATAAAAGCCCGCGAACGGCGGGAAATAGTCCTCGAGAAGCGGCACCAGCTGTCCCGCAGAAACATAGGGTCTGAAGGTTTCCTCCATGCCGAAGGTGATGCCGCCTCCGGCGCAGGCGGTCCGGATCATCAGCGACATGTCGTTGGTGGTGATCTGCGGGTTCACCGCCACGTCGAACTCGCGCCCATCCTTGCCGAACTCCCAGCGATAAGGTGCAGTTTGAGGCGCCGGACGCCAGCCGATGCATCGGTGCTGGGCGAGGTCCGACGGTTGCATGGGCTTGCCGAAGCGTTCGATATAGGATGGCGCCGCGACAGCGGTCTGGCGTTGCTCGGCCGATACCGGGACTGCGATCATGTCCTGCTCGATGACTTCGCCGAGCCGCACCCCGGCATCATAGCCTTGGGCCACGATGTCGAACTCCTCGTCCGTGACGGTCACATCGATCTGGATCGTGGGGTAGGCCTCGGCAAAGCTTGCGAGCAGCGCCCCTGATATAAACCTTTCGGCGATCGAGGACACCGCCAGCCGCAACAGCCCGGTTGGGGCCATGTCCCGGTCGGCTGTGGCGTCCAGGGCCAGGCCGACCTCCGCGAGGGCTGGGGCAACGCGCAAGTAAAGTTGCGCGCCAGCCTCCGTAAGGCTGACGCTGCGTGTCGTCCGCTGCACGAGTGCAACGCCGAGCCGATCTTCCAGCCGCCGCAGAGACTGGCTTACGGCCGATCGGGTAACGCCCAGATGCTCGGCAGCCGCGCGAAAACTCCGCGCCTCGGCGACGGCCATGAAGACGGAGATGGCATTAAGATCGACGGCCATTGGACGGCTCAACTTACCAGTGTCGGTGTGATTGGGCAGAGTGATGATGCAATCTTGGCCCGCCGATCGACAACCTTCAAGGCATCAAAGAATGTCGCCGCGAGTTCTACCGCGCCTGTGATCGCCTCCAGAAGGCCTGCCGCGATCGCAAGAGCCCGGCAGAGCCTTCACTTCTTCCCCACCTCCCGCGCGAGAAACGGCGCAATGGACATGCGGCCGCAGAGGCGGGGCGGGAGACACGCGGCAACCATCATTGGCACCAAAGGATCGGGGCGATCCCGGTAACGACGGTCTTCACGTGCTCCCCTTCCGCAATCACCTTTCGCGGTAAAACACCATGCCGCCATGGTGCAGCACGTCATCGATGAACTCGCCATCGGCCGTGAAGCCGGTGTCATCCCAGTAGTCGATCTGGTTGCCGGTCACTTCGTAGCGCCCCTGATAGGCGCTCTTTCGGTTTCCGCGCGCCTCGTCATAACGGCCGTTCGGCAACAGTTCCTGGCGGATCCGCCCGTCCTCGGTCACCCACATGCCGACATAGGGATGATCTGCTTGCTTGCTTTGAGCCTCGCTGCTCATGACGTCCTCCGCGACGGCTTGACGGGAGATCGGCGCGTCGGCAGATGCCAGACCGGCAACAAGGGTGGCGGCGGCAAGCTTGGGGAGATTGTTCATGGCTGCTCTCCCGCAGACTTGTCCTTGCCCGCTTCGGCCCGTTCGGCAAAGAGCTGCGACAAGGATTGCGAGGCAGCAATGGCGCGGGGAAATCCGGCCGGAACGGTTACCATGTAGATGATTTCCTTGAGTTCATCCTCGGAAACACCGATGTTGAGCGCGTATCCGGCATGGACATTCATCAGCTCCGTCAGGCCCATCGCAGCGAAGGCGGCGACCGCTGCCAGTTGCCGCGTCCGGTTGTCGAGACCCGGGCGAGCCCAGACGTCGCCAAGGGCATAGGCCTCGGTCGCATCGGCAAGGAAGGGAAACTCCTGCCGCATCCGTTCCAGGTTGGGCTGCGTCACGCCATTGTTGAGGGTCCGGATGACGGCGGCGCCGCGTTCGCGACGCTCCTCCAGGGATTGGGCGAAGGCGACCTCCGGCGAAAGGCCCAGGAAAACCGCCGTACCTGCGGCTGCGAATTGCGATTGAATGCGATCAAGCACGTTTCTCTCCTCGATAGATTGTCTGTTGGGACATCCGACGATCGCGAACGTCGCCGTTCCTCCGGCTATTCGATGCCGGGGAGGGCGCGACAAGCGCGCGTCCTATCCGCGTCTGCTGAATTTGGGGGAGGCGCTGTCATTCGGAGCGCCGAAAGTCAGCGGGCCCTGTCCAGTTCCTCCTCCGTCTTGCGTTGCAGTGTCGACGCAAAAGGTAGGCGGGGAAGATTGGAACGATAAGACGCCGATTTCGATCCATACTGGTAAATCTGACTAACCAGTCGGAATACTGTTCGGTGGCACGCTCATCGCGACCATGTCAGTTATGACAGGCCAATTTTGTTCTCTCGGGTACGGGCCCTTGGCGTGATTGCGGCGGCACCACCGTTTGACTTCGAAATCACTTACAAGAACGCGCCAGCCTCGCGGCTCAGCGTGTCGATCAGCAGGCAGACACCGGGCAGCATGCCGCGGCTCGCAGGATGTATCAGCGAAATATCCAGTCCGGGGCCGGCTCAGCCAGGCAATATCTGTATGGCGGTTCCCTCGGCGACCATCCTGCGGCCGATGACGGTTGGCAGGCGGCCGATGCCGATCCCGGCCTCGATAGCCTCCGAGATGGCGCGGACGCTGTTGGCACACATGCGCGGCTTGAACTCAACCTTCACCGGGTCTTGCGCCGCATGGTGGAGTGTCCAGGTCTGGCTTTCGCCCGGTGCGATCTGCTCGCCGATCAACGGATAGGTTGTTAGGTCGGAAGGCAGCAGTGACATGCCGTGCGCCGCGATCAGCGCCGGTGCTGCAAAGATAGACGCTTCGGTGCGTCCGATCTTGCGGGCGATCAGGGACGAATCCTCGAGATTGCCGATCCTCGGGAACGTTCCGCCTCTCGACCTCGGCATGGACAATCTCCAGATGATCCGCAACGCCCAATTCCCGCCGGCGCTATCGCCGCCGGCCGTGCAGCCACAGGAACGCTTCATCGCGGGCGGCGAGGGAAATCCGAAGCTGCGGGCCGTCGTTCTCGATCCGGCGCCGGAGCGCCCGAACAAGCCGGCAATCCTGCATCTGCACGGTGGTGGACTGGTCGTTGGCAAGCCCGAAGTCGCCGTTCCCGAACTGCAGCAATTGTCCGCGGAACTGGGCGCGCTTATCGTTTCGATCGACTACCGCCTTGCACCCGAGCATCCGTTCCCGGCTGGGTTCGAGGACGCATACGCGGCGCTCGGCTGGCTGCATCAGGCTGCGGTCGAGCTTGGCGTTGATAGGAAGCGGATCGCCGTGATGGGCGAGAGTGCCGGCGCCGGACTTGCCGCTGCCGTCTCGCTCCGGGCACGTGACCGCGGCGAGTGGCCGATCCGCTTCCAGTTGTTGCGTTATCCAATGCTCGACGACCGCACTGTGTTGCGCTTGCCACCGGCTCACGTCGGAACCTTCATCTGGAACGCGCAGTCGAATGCTTTTGGCTGGACTTCCCTGCTCGGTCGCAAGCCGCTGACGGCGGAACCACCGGCGGAGGCGGTTCCGGCACGCGCCGTCGATCTTGCCGGCCTGCCATCCACCTGGATCGGCGTTGGCACACTCGACCTGTTCGCACAGGAATCGATACATTTCGCATCCCGTTTCGTTGTGGCCGGCGTGCCGGTCGAAATGTCCGTGGTTCCCGGCGCCTATCACGGCTTCGACACGATGGTACCGCAGGCGCGCATCTCGGCGGATTTCATCGCCGGCTGGAAATCGGCGCTGAGCCGATCTTTGGAAGTCGACTAAGGGGCAGGCGCACTGCACGGTTCGCGCCGCATGACTGCCAGGGCGCAAGAGGCTTTCCGCCCGAAGGCGGCATCTCGCTTGACGACCGCCGCCATTTCTTCCGATAGGGTCAATCTACGAGCAGGTGTGCGGGGAGGTGGCGACTGTGGCAATGCTCTTTGTTCCGGGCTTCATGCTCGACGCCGATCTCTGGCGCGATGTGGTTCCCGCACTCGGCGAGTACGGTCCCGCGACCTATGCCGACCTGTCGCAAGACGGCTCGATCGAAGCCATGGCCCGTCGCACGCTGATGGATGCCCCGGATCGCTTCATACTCACCGGTTTCTCCATGGGAGGCTACGTCGCCCGGGAAATCGTCCGGCAGGCGCCCGACCGGGTGACCGCACTGATCCTCATTGCCACGTCCGCGCGCGGCGACAGCGACGTCGAGCGCCAGCGAAAGGCTGTCGTCGCCGGGCAGGCCGCTGGCACGGCATTCAAGGGGCTCAGCCGATCGGCTATCCTCTCGTCCCTGCACCCCGACAATGCGGGGCGGACCGATATCCTCGATCGCATCCAGGTGGCAGGCCATCGAATGGGAGGCGACGCCTTTCGCCGACAAGCTCTCATCGAGCGGAGGGACGAACGGGACGCTCTGGCGTCGATCCAGTGCCCAAGCCTGGTCATTGCCGGCGAAGAGGATCGGTTGAGGTCGCGCGCCGAAACGCTGGAGCTTCACAATGGGCTCGTCGGCTCAAGCTTCGAGGTCGTCGCCGACACTGGCCACATGGTCCCGATGGAAGCGCCGCAACGCCTCGCCACCATCATTCGGGAATGGCTCGCTCAACAGAAGGCCGAAGCGTAACGCGCCCGAGCCAAACTCCACCGTTCGCCTCCCGTTGTCACCCAATTCTTGCCGTTTGCAGCCCTGGCCGTTCCAAATCCGGCGGGTGTCACGCTTGGGCTGAGGACGCTTTGGCAGTCTCGCCAAGCAGGACGTTCCACGGAGGAGAAGGATAGCAACCCGGCATTTCCGCTCACCCTCCACTTCGGTTACAGGACAGCTAGAAGAACGCTGTTGACAAAACACACCGATGACTGGCAAATGTCAGAAATGTACAGAGGACGCGGGTTGTCGGTTGGTTTCAGGGGAGACAGGAGCCTGGAGCCGAAGAACCGGGAAGCATTTCCGTCTGCACAGATGCCAGCATGGGAGGGGACATCGTGGCTTTTCAGATGGATCGGCAGCTCGGCTTTCTCGCCACTGTGAACGTTGCCGCCATTGTCGCCGGTGCGATACTCGTCGGCGCGAGTTTCGTCGAGCTCTATAACTTCCAGTCCATGGCGTCGCAGGTCCCCGAACTGGGGTTCCTCGCCCTTGGCGTCATGCTGGCCATGATGTCCGGCAACGGCGGCATCGACCTTTCCGGCATCGCGCTTGCCAATCTCTCGGGCGTTGCCGCCTACTACTTTCTGCGCGACGTGATTCCCGCCGACGAGGCTCCGCTTCTCTTCACCTGGAGCCTGATCGGCTTAGCGCTTGGCGTCGGCCTTGTCGGCGGCATGCTGAACGGTTTCCTGATCGCGAAGGTTGGATTGACGCCGATCATCGCCACGCTCGGCACGCAATTGCTCTTTACCGGCCTGGCGATCGTTCTCACCAATGGTTCGGCGCTCAGCATCGGCTATGTCGAGCCGCTCGACGATTTCGGTAATGCCACGATCCTGAGCGTGCCCCAATGCTTCGCTCTGTTCCTGGTCGTCGCGCTCGCGATCGGCGCCATCCTGCGTTTCACGCCCTTCGGCCAACGTCTGCTTCTGCTCGGCAACAATGCCAAGGCCGCGCGCTACGCGGGCATCCCGGAAAAGCGCATCCTGTTCCTGACCTATACGGTTTGCGGGCTATTGGCGTCGGTTGCCGGCATCGTCATTGCCGCGCGCACCTCGAGCGTGAAGTGGGACTACGGCACCTCCTATGTCCTCATCGCTATCCTGATCGCCGTCATGGCCGGGGTTCGCCCCGAGGGCGGCTATGGGCGAGTCATCTGCGTCGTGCTTTCGGCAACGTCGCTGCAGATGCTCTCCAGCCTCTTCAACTTCATGAACATCTCGAACTTCTTCCGAGACCTCGCCTGGGGCGTTCTTCTGCTCGTTTTCATCGCCACCTCCGGCTTCGACTTCAAAGCCTGGTTCAGGGCGGCCCGCAGCTAACCCCGTTTCCGCCAGGGCCGGGCGCGAGCCTTCGCGCGTCACAGCTCTTTCCTTTCGAAGGCGCAATGGGAGGAACTATGCCTGATTTTCGTAAAATTGCCGCCTGCACCGTGGCTCTCAGCACCATCTGGAGTGCCGCGGCTGCCATGGCCGAGGAGAAGCCGAGCATCGTGACCGTCGTCAAGGTCACCGGCGAGAATTGGTTCACCCGCATGGCCGAGGGCGTCGCCGCCTATGGCAACGACAACGATACGGTTGCCACGAGCCAGATCGGCCCGGGCAAGGCGGATGCCGCCCAGCAGGCACGCCTGATTGAGGACCTTGTCGCCAAGAAGGTCAGCGCGATTGCCGTCGTGCCGATGGATGCGTCGTCGCTCGAAGGCGTGCTGAAGCGCGCCGCCCAGCGCGGCATCAAGGTGGTGACCCACGAGGCCGACAGCATGAAGAACACGCTCGTCGACATCGAAGCCTTCGAGAACAAGGCCTTCGGCGCCCGCTTCAACGAGAAGATCGCCGAGTGCATGGGCAAATCAGGAAAATGGACGTCCTTCGTCGGTTCGCTCGGCAGCCTGACGCATGTCCAGTGGGCTGACGGCGGCGCTGAAAACGCCAAGAAGTACCCAGAAATGGAGCTGGTCTCGGAGAAGAACGAATCCTTCAACGACGCCAACCGCGCCTATGAGAAGGCCCGCGAGATCCTGCGCAAGCACCCCGACATCAAGGGCTTCCAGGGCGGCTCCGCCATCGACGTCATCGGCATCGGCCGCGCCGTCGAAGAGGCCGGCCTGCAGGACAAGACCTGCGTCTTCGGCATCGGCCTGCCGAAGGATACCGGATCCTATCTTGAATCCGGCGCCGTCGATGGCATCAGCTTCTGGGATCCGAAGGATGCCGGCTACGTCATGAACAAGGTGGCCGACATGGTCATCAAGGGCGAAGAGATCAAGGACGGCATGGATCTCGGCGTGCCCGGCTACGAAAAGGTGACGGTCAAGAAGGGTGCCGGTGACGGTATCATCGTCGTCGGCGAAGCCTGGGTCGACGTCGACAAGTCGAACTACGGCAAATACCCGTTCTGATTGGTTCTGCCGACTAATACCGTCGCGCCATAAACCGGCGCGGCGGCGTGTCCCTCGAACGCCCTCATGCACCATCAGGACAAAGCCATGCAGCCCCAGCCCACTGGCGGTGAACCGCATCTCAAGCCCGCGCCCCCTTTTCTGGAGGTGCGCAACATCGAGAAGCACTTCGGTGGCGTGCGCGCGCTCAAGGGCGTGAGCCTTTCGATCGAGGCCGGCAACATCTATCACCTGATGGGTGAGAATGGCTGCGGCAAGAGCACGCTCATCAAGATCATTTCCGGGGCTCAAGGGGCTGATGCAGGCGAACTCTTGATCGACGGCAAGACGGTCACCGGACTGACACCGGTCGCAGCCCTCGCTGCCGGCATCGAAACGGTCTATCAGGATTTTTCGCTGCTCCCCAATCTCTCGGTCGCCGAGAACATCGGGCTGACTCAGCAGTTGGTGTCCTCGTCGGGCAAGCTTGCGCGGCGGCTCGACATACCGAATATGCGGGCGACGGCCGAGCGCGCCCTTGCGGCCGTTGGCCTGCCGGCGAGCAGGGCCTTTCTTTCAACGCGGACGGACGAGTTGCCGATGGCGACGCGGCAGCTGATTGCCATTGCCCGCGCAATCGCCTCCGACGCCCGCCTCGTCATCATGGACGAGCCGACGACCGCGCTGACCAAACACGAGGTCGACAATCTCATCGGCGTAGTCGATCGCCTGCGCGCCAAGGGCGTGGCCGTGCTGTTCGTCACCCACAAGCTCGACGAGTGCAAGTCGCTCGGCGGGCGGGCGATCATCATGCGCGATGGCCAGAAAGTCGCCGAATGCGACGTCGAGGGCCATTCGAAGGCCGATCTGGCCTTCTGGATGACAGGCAAAGTGCTGGACGACACCCGCCAGCGGTCCGCCGTCACGCTCGGCGAGAAGCTGCTCAATGTCGAAAAGCTCTCACGAACCGGATTTTTTGCAGACGTGTCCTTGTCGCTGCACAAGGGCGAGATCATCGGCATTACCGGCCTGCTCGATTCCGGGCGCAACGAACTGGCGCTTGCGCTCGCCGGCGTTTCGCCGGCCGACGGCGGCGGTGTATTTCTCGAAGGCAACGAGATCCGCCTTGGCAAACCCGCCGATGCGATCGCTTCCGGGATTGGCTACGTTCCCGAGGACCGGCTCTCGGAGGGATTGTTCCTTTCGCAATCGATCAAGGACAATATCGTGGTTCCGGTCCTCGACCGGCTGCGCAATGCCTTCGGCATCGTCGACGGGCGCCGCAGCCGAGCGCTGGCCGAGCGCACGGTCGACGACCTTCAGGTCGTCTCGGCCGGCGTCGACAAGCCGGTGCAGTCGTTGTCCGGCGGCAACCAGCAGCGCGTGCTCATCGGGCGCTGGCTGACGATCGAACCAAAACTGCTCATCCTGCACGGCCCGACGGTCGGCGTCGACGTCGGCTCCAAGGACACGATCTATCGGATCATCCAGCGGCTCGCCGGCGACGGCATGGGCGTCATCATCATCAGCGACGACCTGCCCGAACTGCTGCAGAACTGCGACCGCATCATGGTCATGCGCAAGGGTCGAGTCGTCAAAACCTTTGCCGCCGAGGGGCTGGCGGAAGACGTTCTCTCCCGCGCGCTGACCGACGATACCATTGCGAGGCTTCAATGAGCGAAACCACCTTCTCCCCGGCAGAACCCCGGTCTGAAAGCGCGGGCGCTGTTGCCGGCATCTGGACGTGGCTCATGCGCCACCCACCGGCCTTCACGCTGATCCTGATCGTCGCGGTTTCGCTCGTCGTCGGTGCGATCAACACGGACTTCTGGCAGGTGTCGAACCTTTTCGACATCCTGCGTGCGTCCGTCGTCCGCGGCCTCTTCGCGCTCGGCGTGCTCGTCGTCCTTGCCTCCGGTGGCATCGACGTCTCGTTCACGGCGATTGCCGCCTTCGTCATGTACGCCGTCACCATGCTGGTCGTGAATGTCGTGCCCGACATGCCGATCGTCGCGATCCTCGCGCTCGGCGCAATCGGCGGCGCCTGTTTCGGCGCGCTCAACGGCGTTCTGGTTCACGCGCTCAAGGCGCCGTCTCTGATCGTGACGATCGGCACGCAATATGTCATCCGCAGCTTCTTGCTCACCTTTGTCGGCACGGCGCTGTTCATGAACATTCCGGCGGCAATGGACGCGTTCGGAAAGCTTGCGCTCTTCACCCATCACAGCGCCAACGGTTCGACCTCGACGCTGCCGGCCTTCGTGCTCATCCTCGCCATCGCTTCGCTCGTCACCTGGTGGATCCTTGAGCGCACCCTCATCGGCCGTGCAGTCTACGCCGTCGGCGGAAACGCCGGTGTGGCCGAGCGGCTCGGCTACAACCTGCGCACGGTACGTATCTTTGTCTTTGCCTATGCGGGGCTTCTCGCCGGCGTCGCCGGGATCATTCACGTCTCCAGCAACCGGCTGGCGAACCCGTTCGATCTCGCCGGCGCCGAGCTCGAAATCATCGCCGCGGTGGTCCTCGGCGGCGCGCGTATCACCGGCGGCTCCGGCAGCGTCATCGGCACGCTTCTGGGCGTCGTGCTGATCACGCTCGTCAGTAACGTCCTCATTCTCGTCGGCATTCCGAGCACCTGGCAGCTCGTCATCGTCGGTATTTTTATCATTCTCGCCGGCGCGATCTTCTCGATCCGCGGCAGACAATCCTGACGGCTGGCCCCGGGGCCGCCAAGCGCGGTCAGGGCCGGCGTCATTCGACAACCCTGTTTCCTTGAGAAAGGTTTGAGTGCATGGCGCACGATGTTTCGGTCATCGGACTTTACATTCTCGACATCCTCGGTCGCCCGGTCGATCGCATTCCCGAGGGCGGCAATGTCGAGTTTATCGATGAGATCCGCTTGACGGTTGCCGGTACCGCCGGGGGCACCGTCGTCGACCTTGCAAAGCTCGGTCTCAACTGCCTCGCGGTTGGCGCCGTCGGTGACGACGAGAAGGCCGATTTCGTACTTTCGACCTTGCAGCGCTTCGGCGTCGATACGGCCGAGATGCAGCGGATCCCCGGCGTTCCGACGTCTGCCACGATCCTCAACATCCGCCGCAACGGCGAAAGGCCTGCTCTTCACGTCCGCGGCGCGTCCGGTCATTTCGAGATCGCAGCCGAAGCGCTCGATCGCGTGACGGCGGCGCCGATTGTCCACCTTGGCGGCACGGGCCTGCTCGACCGCCTCGACGGTGAGCCGAGCCGCGTGCTTCTCGAAGCGGCCAAGACCAAGGACCGGATCGTCACCTTCGATCTGCTCGGCGCCAGTGAGAAGACGCTTTCCCTCATCCGCCCGCTCTTCCCCTATATCGACTACTTCATGCCGTCGGTGGAGGAGGCCATGCTGATTTCCGGGCGGAAAACCGCCGAGGATGCAGCGCTCTTCTTCTGCGATCTCGGTGTGAAGCATTGCGTTTTCACACTCGGCGGCGACGGCGTCTATTTCATGGATCCGGACCGAAAGACCGTGAAACTGCCGGCCTTCGAGATCGACGTCGTCGATACGACCGGCTGCGGCGACGCCTTCAATGCCGGTTTCATCACCGGCCTGCACCACAAAATGGACACGGAGACATCACTGAAGTTCGCGCAGGCCTCGGCCGCGCTGGTGGCGACCGGTCTCGGTTCTGATGCCGGCATCGCCTCCTTCGAGGGGACGCAGGCATTCATGCGCACCGCGCGCGTGAAGGCAAACTGACGGGCTGGCAGGGCGCTCCTGACGGAGCGCCTCAGACCCCTTCGGCCAGCAGCATCTCGGCGGTTTCGATGTCGGTGACAAGGTGAGTGGCGTAGCCGCCATTCATCGTCGCGCGGATTGCCGTTACCTTGTTCGCGCCGCCGGCGACACAGACGCGGCTCGGGATGCGCACGAGTTCGTCGAGCTCGATGCCCACCATGCGATCGTCGAGTTCGCCGCTCACCTGTCGGCCCGCCTCGTCGATGAACCGGCAGATCAGCACCGCGACTGCGCCGTGCGCCTGGTAGGAGTCGAAGTCCTCCTGGCTTGCGACATTGGCCGACCGGATCAGCGTGTCAGGACCGATATCGCCGACGCCGAAAACCAGGATGTTGGTCGAATGGATAAGCTCGAACTGCTTGACGAGCACCGGTTCGGAGAGAAGCCAGCGTTTCAGTTCCGGCGTCGACAGCAGCGCCGGCGCCAAAAGGTTGACGCAGCGCGCGTGAATGCGCTGGGACATCAGCGAGGTACAGAACTCCGGCGAGAATTCGGGATTGGCGATGGAACTACCCGAGACCTGGACGACAGTCAGCCCATCGAGTGCTTCGGCCAGCGAGATCTGATCGGCGACTGCAAGTACGGTCCGTCCCCAGGCCACACCGATCGTGTCGCCTTGCTTGATCATGTCGGCAAGCAGGCGGGCGCCCGCCTCACCGAGCCGCGTCACCAGCGACGCAGGCTCTCCCGCGGGAATGACCAGCGCTCCTTCGAGCCCGAACTTCTCCTTGAGCTTGCGAGCCACGGCGACGCGTCCGCCGACATCGGTGTTGACGCGGATGGTGACGAGGCCGCGCTCGCGGGCCTCCTGAAGGTAGTTGACGATGGTCGCGCGCGACATGCCGAGGATCTTGGCGATGTCGCTCTGGGTCAGTTGATCGACGTAGTAGAGCCAGGCGGCCCAAACGACCCCGTCATCGAACTCGGGCGGCAACGACTTGCCTTCGCCGATCATCCAACTTGCCCGCGCGCTCTCCGTCATCCGTCACTCCGCTTGATACCGTTTGCGCCACCTCAAACCGGAAAAGCGGCTGCCGTCAAACAAATTCGAACGCTCAATTGACATTTGACACACTATGCTGTCATTTGTTTATGTTCCGTTGTGACGGACGATCGAGAACGGAATCGCGCTTGAACACGCGGCCGCGGATGTGGCCGCATGGGCAGGCGAGACCGCGGCAGACAGGATCGGACCCGCGCCTCTTCGACGCGGCCCGCGCCAGACGCCGATCCCAAATTTCCCAAGCGGCCTTTCCCGTCAGCCTCCTGTGGCTCGGTGGGCATGGTCCCGCCATGTCATTTTTGTCCGGAGCCGTCGCAGGTGATGTCTGCCGGAAGCTGAGGAGCCTTTGCATGAAATCGAGATGGTCTGAAACCGAATATGCCAGTGTCGTCGACGCCTACGTCCGCAACGGCGTCAACCGCGACCTGGCGATCCGCACCTACACCACGCGCCTGCTCGGATCGGATCCGGAACTGGTGCTGCACGGCGGCGGAAACACGTCGGTGAAGACCACCTTTACCGATCTCGACGGTTCGGAAATTCCGGTTCTTTGCGTCAAGGGAAGCGGCTGGGACATGGGCACGATCGAACCGGCAGGACTGCCGGCCGTCCGCCTGCAGCCCCTGCAGGCGATGGTCGCTTTCCAGACGCTTAGCGACGACGACATGGTCATGCTGCAGCGCCGGTTGCTGCTCGATCCAGCGGCGCCCAATCCTTCTGTCGAAGCGATCCTGCACGCCAACCTGCCGTTCAAGCACATCGACCACACCCATGCCAACGCGATCGTGTCGCTGACCAACCAGCCGCACGGGGAAGATATCGTTCGCGAACTCTTCCCCAAGGCGATCATCGTTCCCTATGTCATGCCCGGCTTCGATCTCGCAAAAGCCTGCGACGAGGCCTTCCGCGCCGATCCGACCGCCGACGGCATGATCCTCTTGAAGCACGGCATCTTCACCTGGTCGGAGGATCCGCGCGAAGCCTATGAAAAGATGATCGTGGCGATCGACATGGCCGAGCGCCGCATCGCCAAAGGCAATCCGCGCCCGTTCGTTCAGGCAAAGCAACCGGCAGCGATTGCGTCGGCCGCCGAAATCGCCCCGATCCTGCGGGGCGCCGTCGCCATCGACACCGGTGTCGAAGGCTCTCCGAAGCGCTTCGTGCTCGAACACCGCGCGAGCGAGACCGTGCTCGAGTTCTGCAACGCAGAAAACGCTGCCGATCTCGCGCGCCGCGGCAATGCGACGCCGGAACATGTCATTCACATCAAGCGCTTCGGACTGGCCCTGCCGGCGCCGGTTACCGGAGAAATGGCCACCTGGGCAGAGACGGTGCGCACGGCGGTGGCGGATTACATCGCCGAATACCGCGCCTACTTCGAGCGCAACAACGCGCGTGTTGGCGGCAACAAGAAGATGCTCGACCCGATGCCCCGCGTCTTCTACGTCGCCGGCGTCGGCCTCTTCGCAGCAGGTCCCAGCAAGAAGGCGGCACGCGTCGGCGCCGATGTCGCGGAAGCCACGATCAACGTCATCCGCAACGCCGAGGGCATCGAGAGCTTCGAGGCGCTGTCGGAACAGGATCTCTTCGACATCGAATACTGGTCGCTTGAGCAGGTGAAACTGGCGAAGCAGGTGGAAAAGCCGCTCAGCCGACAGGTCGCGGTGGTGACCGGTGGCGCCGGCGGCCTTGGCCTTGCGATTGCCGAGGCGCTGCGTGCGGAAGGCGCCGAAATCGCCCTCGTCGATCTTGCCGAAGCGGCGGTCACGAAGGAGGCCGCCCGGCTTGGCGGCCTTGGCGTCGCCTGCGACGTGACCAACCCCAAGGCCGTTGAAGCCGCTCTCGCCGGCGTTACCGAACATTTCGGCGGTGTCGACATCGTCATTTCGAACGCCGGCGCTGCCTTCCAGGGCGCCATGATCGAGGTCTCCGACGAACTCTTCGAGAAAGCCTTCGCGCTCAATTTCTGGGGGCATCACTACATTGCCCGGACTGCGACCAGGATCATGAAGGCGCAACGCACCGGCGGCGCGCTGGTGTTCAACGTCTCCAAGCAGGCGGTCAATCCCGGCCCCAACTTCGGTCCCTATGGCACCTCGAAGGCGGCGCTGATGGCGCTGATGCGGCAATACGCCGTCGAGCATGGCGCGGACGGCATCACTTCGAACGCCGTCAACGCCGATCGCATCCGCACCGGTCTCATGACCGACCAGATGGTCGAGGAGCGCAGCCGCGCCCGCGGCATCACACCGGAAGCCTACATGCGCGGCAATCTCGTTCATCGCGAAGTCGCAGCCAAGGATGTGGCCGAAGCCTTCGTGCATCTTGCCAAGGCACGCACGAGCACAGGCGCGGTCATCACCGTCGACGGCGGCAATGTCGCGGCGATGATGCGATAGCCAGATTGTGCGGCCGCGGTGAGCACCACCGCGGCCGTGCCCTGCGATATGAAGAGCATCGGCTCGACCTGCCGATTGTGTCGCCGTGGCGAAGAAAGTTCGACAACGCGACGGCCTAAGCCAACGGACAGCGAAGGTCTACCTGACGAGCTGGCGCCTGGGCTCCTAGATCCCGGAGCCGTCCAGTTCCTGTTCGTCCTCGCCTTCCCAGGGCAGGGGCATCGCGGCGCGATCGAGATTTGCCATGGGCATCGGCATCCAACACTTCAGCTCAGGCTCGGCATACTCGATGATGCGACCGGGCGAGGAATCGGAGGCGCGCCAGCCTTCGGACCCAAACTGATCACCCTTCGACCAATAGGCGAGATCGACTTCCGCGGCGCCTTGTTCGGACGGGCGGATCGTGACGAGGATCCGGCTCCCGTTTTTCGGCGCGCTTGCCATATGACGCCAGTGGTCCGCCTCAGCCATCATTACCCTCCTGCCTTGCTGCACCTCACAAGTGTCGCCTCGGCGCTTAAAACGGTCAACTCATTGTTTGCGTGGGCGAGGGGAGGAGGCAAGGCCAAGCGACAGACCTAGGCAAGCGCGGAACCGGGCTGGGTAATAGATGAGCGGATGATCAGGTCTTCCTCGTCGTCCAAATGACGAATCCGAACTCGGACGCGGAAACCTGGCCGGCGAGGCTGTCGACCGCCGGCCGGCTTCGCCCGCAGTTCCCGAAATAGCGTCGGCGCCAGCAAACTTTACGGGATGGCGATGACCGCTTCGATCTCCACCTTCGCGCCCTTCGGCAGAGCGCTGACCTCGTAGCAGGCGCGTGCCGGGAACGGCTTGGTGAAGAAGCCCGCATAAACCTTGTTGATCTCCGCGAACTGTCCGAGGTCGGTGAGCAGAACCGTGGTCTTGACGGTGTTGGAAAGGGTCGTGCCCGCTGCGGTCGCAATAGCCCCAAGGTTCTTGAGGCACTGCTCGGCCTGCGCGATCGCGTCGTCCGAGTTGAACTCTCCGGTGGCCGGATCGATCGGAAGCTGACCGGAAACGAACAGGAGGTTGCCGACCTTGATTGCCTGTGAGAAGGGACCGACGGCACCCGGCGCGTCGGTGGTGTGGATTTCCTGGATCATGATCCGTCTCCGAGATTGGTGGTTGATTGGAACACGCTTATGCGTAGCGGGCGATCGCGAGATCGGTGGCGTCGATTTCCGGCTGGCGTCCGCTGACGAGATCGGCGATGACGCGGGCCGAACCGGAACTCATCGTCCAGCCGAGCGTACCGTGACCGGTGTTGAGATAAAGGCCGGCGACCTTCGTCGGGCCGATCACAGGCGTGCCATCCGGCGTCATTGGGCGAAGCCCCGACCAGAAGCTTGCCTTCGACACGTCGCCACCCGGGAAGAGATCGGTGACGGAGTGCTGGAGCGTCAGGCGGCGAGGCTCGCCGAGATCGTTGGTATAACCCGAGATTTCCGCCATGCCGCCGACGCGGATGCGATCGCCAAGCCTGGTGATGGCGATCTTGAAGGTTTCGTC
This sequence comes from Ensifer sp. Root558, assembly GCF_001427045.1. Lineage (NCBI taxonomy): Bacteria > Pseudomonadati > Pseudomonadota > Alphaproteobacteria > Hyphomicrobiales > Rhizobiaceae > Ensifer > Ensifer sp. Root558. The sequence continues at coordinate 103,042 of NZ_LMGC01000005.1, forward strand.
CATAACGGTCGATTCCGGCGCGCGCGAAGCGTCGGTGATCGGGATCGTCAATGAGTAGCCCTTGACCGGATAGACCGGCAGACGGATGTCATGCGGCCTGACGAGGAGAGGGGAGAAGCTGCCGAGCGCCACGACGACGGCGTCGGCCTTGAGCGTGCCATGCGCCGTGACGACGCCCTTGATCCGGCCGCCTTCCACGTCGAGGCTGCGGATGATGCTGCCGTAGTTGAAGCGCACGCCGAGCGCTTCCGCCTTTTTCGCAAGTTCGTTGCTGAACTTGAAGCAGTCGCCGGTCTCGTCCTTCGGCGTCAGCAGGCCGCCGACGATCTTCTCGCGCACATGTTTTAGCGCCGGCTCGACGCGAATGCAGCCGTCGCGGTCCAGAACTTCGTAGGGAATACCGTCGGCGGCGAGCGCCTTGACGTCTTTGCCGGAGGCGTCGAGCTGGGCTTGGGTGCGGAAGAGCTGCAGCGTTCCCTGCATGCGCTCGTCATAGGCGATGCCGGTTTCAGCGCGCAGCGCAGCGAGCGAGATGCGGCTGTAGTCGGCAAGCCTGAGCATGCGGCTCTTGTTGATCGCGTAGCGCCCGGACGTGCAGTTCGAGAGCATCTTGATCATCCAGGAGATCATGGCGGCATCGACCTTGGGTCGAAGGATGAGCGGCGCGTGCTCCATGAACAGCCATTTCATCGCCTTCATCGGAATCCCGGGTGCTGCCCAGGGCGAGCAGTAGCCGAAGGAAACCTCGCCGGCATTGGCAAAGCTCGTCTCCAGCGCCGGTCCGGGCTGGCGATCGATGACGGTGACCTCATGTCCGCTCTTGGCAAGCTGGTAGGCCGAGGTGACGCCGACGATGCCGGCGCCGAGAACGATAACTTTCATGATGTCCTCAAAAGGAAAGGAAGCTCAGCGATACTGCCGTTCGTAGCGATGCCCGAGACCGGTCAGGATTTCGTAGGAGATGGTGCCGGCATCGCGTGCGATGTCTTCGAGTGTCTGGTTGGGCCCGAGGACCTCCACCAGGCTGCCGAGTTGCAGGCGCCCCTCCGGCAAGGCGGAGATGTCGATGGTGATGCTGTCCATCGACACCCGGCCGACGATCGGCAAGCGAACACCGTCGCAATAGACCGCACCGCGATCGCTCAAGCTGCGCGGCAGGCCGTCGGCATAGCCGGCAGCAATGGTGGCAAGCCGGGTCGGGCTTGCGGCGACATGGCTGCCGCCATAACCGACGCGCGCTCCGGTCGGCACTTCACGCGTCTGTACCACCGCAACATCGAGCTTGATGACCGGCTCCATCGGGTTTGGATGACCATCCGTCGGAGCACCGCCATAGAGTGCAATCCCTGGCCGAACGAGCACGCCGTGATAGGCTTCGCCGAGGAAAATGCCGCCCGAGTTGGCGAAGCACAGTTCGTATTCCGGAAACTCCGTGGCGATGCGTCGGAGTTCGGCAAGCTGGTTGCCGTTCTGCTCGCTCAAGACATCGTCGGCAGAGGCCAGGTGGCTCATGACAAACTGGATGTCGATCATGCCGCAGGTCCGCAGCATCGATGCGATCGCCGGTCGTTCCTGCGGCGGGACACCGAGCCGCGACATGCCTGTGTCGAACTGCAGCGCCGCGGGAAGGCGACGGTTGAGGTTTACAGCCGCACCGGCCCATTGCCGCAATTGTTCGAGGGAATTGATGACTGGAACGATGCCATCGTCGGCGCAGGCGAGCTCATTGCCCGGCTGCAGGCCATTCAGAACGAAGATCATCGCATCGCGGGCAAGCTGAGGTCGCAGGCGCCGAGCTTCCACGAACTGGGCCACGAAGAAGTGCCGGCAGCCGTGGTCATAGAGGCGCGCCGCGACCCGGTCCGCGCCAAGCCCATAGGCATCCGCCTTGACGACTGCTGCGGCCCGCGCCGGCGCAATTTCAGACACAAGCCGGTCGTAATTGCGAACGAGCGCCGCAAGATCGATCGTGAGGTAGCCTGAGGCGCCGCCCTTGATCGCTTTCTGCTGCGTATTTTCCCTGACTGCGCCGTCCATGGCCGAGCCTCCCAACTTGTCCGGAGGGTAGTGAAACGATCGCAGAATTGTCGACGAATTGTCGATTGATCGTTGCGCGGATTCGTGATCTTTGAATGAAACAGCGAAGAATTGGTATAATCTGCAATGCCCGCGCTCGACACCATAGACCGCAATATCCTTCGGCTGCTGCGCCTGGACGCGCGCCGGAGCAATGCCAGCCTCGCGACCGAGGTCGGGCTCTCGCCATCCGCTTGTCTAAGGCGGATAAAATTGATGGAACAGTCCGGCGTCATCCGCGGCTATACCGCCCTGGTGGACACCTCGAACGTCGAGGCCAGCATTGCCGTTATCATCAACATCACGCTGGACCGCCAGACGGAGGACTATCTCGACCGGTTCGAGGCGGCTGTACGAAGACATCCCGAGTTGCGGGAGTGTTTTTTGATGACCGGTGGATCGGACTATCTCCTGCGCGTCGAAGTCGCCAATGCCGGCGAGTTCGAACGCATCCACAAGGAGATTCTCTCGGCTTTACCGGGGGTCTCCCGGATCCATTCGAGCTTTGCGATCCGCAACGTGCTCGCGACACGTCCCAAGGCGCGTCGATAGGCTGCAGTGTCAGAACCCCGGCGGCCGCCCCTAGCAGAGCAGGAGGGCGACAGGCATCAAGGCGATGAGGCGGGCAAGTCCATCGGCCGCAAGTCGGTCGCGCAGGCTGTGGGTGGTTGGCGATTTGTATCTCGCCCGGGACAATTGTGCCTCCAGCGTTCATATATGAAACAGAACGAATATTCCGAAGGCGGAAATTTGCGAATTCTGCATTCTATTTTCTCTTGCAGGTTCGTTATCGTTCGTTTTTAATCAGCGCACTTTCGCTGCGAAAGTCAGGCGCGACTGATTGAGGAGGATCAACGCGACTGAGCACCGAGACTTGTCGTCTCAATATTGGGAGGAACCGCCATGAGAGTTTTGAAATGGACGCTTGCGGCCACATCTGCAATCTCGATCTTCGCCGCCTCGAACGCCTTCGCGGCAACGGAGCTTGCCTGGTGGCACGCGATGACGGGCGCCAACAACGAAACCGTTGAAAGGCTTGCCAAGGAATTCAATGAAAGCCAGTCGGAGTACAAGATTGTCCCCGTGTTCAAGGGCACCTATGGCGAGACCCTGAACGCGGGTATCGCCGCGTTCCGCTCCAAGCAGGCTCCCGCCATCCTGCAGGTGTTCGACGCCGGCAGTGGCGTGATGCTGGGCGCGGAAGGTGCCGTGGTCCCCGTGGCGGAGGTGCTTAAGAAGGGCGGCTACGAGTTTAATAAGGACCAGTATCTGCCGGGCATCGTCGCCTACTATTCCAAGGCTGACGGGACCATGTTGTCCTTCCCCTTCAACTCGTCGTCCCCGATTCTCTATTTCAACAAGGACGCCTTTACGAAGGCTGGTATCGATACGGCCAAGCCGCCGGCCACCTGGCCCGAGGTCTTCGAAGCGGCAAAGAAGATCAAGGCGAGCGGCGCGGCAAATTGCGGCTTCACCTCGACCTGGCTGACCTGGATCCAGACCGAAAACTTCTCGGCCTGGAACAATGTGCCCTACGGCACGAACGAAAACGGGCTTGCCGGGCTCGAAGTGGAACTGAAGATCGACGCGCCGCTCTTCGTCGACCACTTCCAGTCGATCGCCGACCTCGCCAAGGACGGCACCTTCCGTTACGGCGGTCGCACCTCGGAAGCCAAGCAGCTGTTCATGTCGGGCGAGTGCGCTATCCTGACGGAATCCTCCGGTGGCCTCGGCGACATCGTCAAGTCGGGCATCAACTACGGTGTCGGCGAGCTTCCCTACTATGAGGGCCATGGCCCGCAGAACACTATCCCGGGTGGCGCAAGCCTCTGGGTCTTCGCCGGCAAGAGCGATGGCGAATACAAGGGCGTGGCCGAGTTCTTCCATTTCCTCTCGAAAACGGAAACCCAGGCCCAGCTTCACCAGGTTTCGGGCTACCTGCCGGTCACGCTTGCAGCCTATGAGGAAACCAAGAAGTCCGGCTTCTATGAAAAGAACCCGGGCCGCGAGACGCCGATCAAGCAGATGATGGGCAAGGCGCCGACCGAAAACTCCAAGGGCGTTCGCCTCGTCAACCTTCCGCAGGTTCGCGACATCCTCAACGAAGAGTTCGAAGCGATGCTTGCCGGCCAGAAGGATGCCAAGACCGCGCTCAGCGAAGGTGTCGTGAAAGCAAACGCAGCGATCAAGACTGCAGTCGGAAACTGACCCCCAAAACGAAATGTCCGCATCGCCGAAAGGCGGTGCGGACCGGTCTTTGATGGGGAGGGGAGTCCATGCAGTCCGTCGTGTTTCCAAACAAGGTGCTGCCGTATCTTCTGCTGGCACCTCAGATCGTCTTGACGGTCATCTTCTTTTTTTGGCCCGCCAGCCAGGCGCTCTACCAGTCGGTGCTTCGCGAGGATCCGTTCGGCCTTAAATCCGGCTTCGTCGGTCTCGCCAACTTCCGGGCAATCCTTGCCAACCCGGACTATCTGCATTCGCTAAAGGTCACCGTGGCCTTCAGCCTTGCGACCGCGCTGTTGTCGATGGCGCTCGCGCTGCTGCTCGCCACGGCGGCCGACCGGGTGGTGCGCGGGCGCAACGTCTATCGCACGCTGCTAATCTGGCCCTATGCGGTTGCCCCGGCTGTTGCCGGCATGCTGTGGCTGTTCATGTTCAACCCGGCAATGGGCACCTTCTCTTACATTCTGCGCCGCAATGGCTTCGCTTGGGATCCGCTGCTCAACGGCAATCAGGCGATGTTTCTGGTGATCGTGGCGGCAGCCTGGAAGCAGATCAGCTACAACTTCCTCTTCTTCGTCGCCGGCCTGCAGGCGATCCCGAAGTCGCTGATCGAAGCGGCAGCCATCGATGGTGCCCGCGGCACTAAACGGTTCTGGACCATCGTCTTCCCGTTGCTTGCGCCGACGACGTTCTTCCTGCTCGTCGTCAACACCGTCTACGCCTTCTTCGACACCTTCGGCATCATTCACGCGGTCACAGGCGGAGGCCCCGCCAAGGCCACCGAGACGCTCGTTTACAAGGTCTATAACGACGGCTTCGTCAATCTCGACCTCGGCAGTTCGGCAGCCCAGTCGGTGATCCTGATGATCATCGTCATTGCGCTGACGGCGTTCCAGTTCCGCTTCGTCGAGAAGCGGGTCCACTATTCGTGAGGCGCAGATGATCGAGAACCGTCCCATATCAACTGCGATAAGCCACCTGATACTCGTCATCGGGATCATCATCGTAGCGCTGCCGATCTACTATACCTTCGTCGCCTCAAGCCACAGTTCGATCGAAATCGTGCGGCCGCCCATGTCGCTGGTGGTCGGAGATCACCTTGTCGAGAACTATCGGGAGGCGATCGGCGGCGGCGTCGAGCGTGTCGTCGGCGTCAGCCTCGAGCGGCTGTTGTTTAATTCGACGGTCGTGGCGATCGCGATCGCTGTCGGCAAGATCGTCATCTCCTTCCTGTCAGCCTTTGCGATCGTCTTCTTCCGCTTTCCGCTGAAAATGCTGTTCTTCTGGATGATCTTCATCACCCTGATGCTGCCGGTCGAGGTGCGCATCCTGCCGACCTACAAGGTGATCGTCGATCTCGGCTTGATCGACACCTATGCGGGGCTGACGCTGCCGCTGATGGCGTCGGCAACGGCGACGTTCCTCTTTCGCCAGTTCTTCCTGACGATACCAGGGGAGCTGGTGGAGGCCGCGCGCATCGACAATGCCGGTCCGTTTCGCTTCATGAAGGATATCCTGCTGCCGCTCTCGGCAACGAACATCGCGGCGCTCTTCGTTATCCTCTTCATCTATGGATGGACCCAGTATCTCTGGCCGCTGCTCGTCACCAATGACGCGAAGATGAACACGATCATCATCGGGCTCCGGCGGATGATCGATTTTACCGACGCCTCGACGCCTTGGAACTATGTGATGGTGACGGCGATCCTTGCAATCATCCCGCCGATCGTCGTGGTCGTGCTGATGCAGCGCTGGTTTGTCAAAGGTCTTGTGGAGACAGAAAAGTAATGGCTGAAATTACCCTGAATGACGTCCGCAAGACCTATGGCACGGTGGAAGCGATCAAGGGCGTTTCGCTCGAGATCAAGGACGGAGAGTTTGTCGTTCTTGTCGGGCCGTCCGGCTGCGGCAAGTCCACGCTGTTGCGCATGATCGCCGGGCTCGAGAACATCAGCGGCGGAGATATCCTGATTGGCGGGCGTCGGGTCAACGACGTCGAGCCGGCAGAGCGCGACATCGCGATGGTCTTCCAGAACTACGCGCTCTATCCGCACATGACGGTGCGCCAGAATCTTGCCTATGGGCTCAAGAACCGGAAGACACCGCCGGCCGAGATCGACCAGCGCATTGCCACGGCCGCAAGGACGCTTGAAATCGAGCCCTATCTCGACCGCAAACCACGGCAGCTTTCGGGCGGCCAGCGCCAGCGCGTTGCCATGGGGCGGGCAATCGTTCGCCAACCCGCCGCGTTTCTGTTCGACGAACCGCTCTCGAACCTCGATGCCAAGCTGCGCGGGCAGATGCGCATCGAAATCAAGCGGTTGCAGCGCTCGCTCGCAACGACGAGCGTCTATGTCACGCATGATCAGATGGAAGCGATGACGCTTGCCGACCGGCTTGTCGTCGTCAGCGCCGGCCGCATAGAGCAGGTCGGCACGCCACTGGAGCTTTACGAGAAGCCCGCGACCACCTTCGTCGCCACCTTTATCGGCTCGCCCTCGATGAACCTGCTGCAAGGCAAGGACATGTCGGCGGGATGGTCGCTCGCATCGGATGTGGCACGCCCGAATGGCGATTACACGCTTGGCGTCCGTCCGGAAGATATTTCGCCGATGCCAGGCGATGCTCCGGCGCGAGCCTTCGAAGCAACGGTCCACATCGATGGCATCGAGTTGGTCGGCGCCGAAAGCCTCATACACGGTCGCCTCCAAAACGGCGACGAGCTGGTTTTTCGCGTTTCCGGGCGCGCGCGCAACGAGATCGGTGACGAGCTGAAGGTCGGGGCAAACACCGAAGCGCTCCACATGTTTGATGGCAATGGGAACCGGCATGGATGATGGCCGAAAGGTCAGGGAAGGCCGGCAGCACCCTCTTGTGCAGCCGTAAGTACTGACGAGAACTATCCGGCCCTGAGTAGGGAAGGCTGATTTGCGGCTACCTCGTCGGTAAGGAGTCTTCCAAAATACGATCAACGTGATCAGCGCCAGTCCTTCGGAGTTCGAGCGCGGCAGGTTTAGTTTGCCGCGCTGGGATCAAGAAACCGAAGATGTCATTCACTGGCCTCGGGGCCCCTTGCAAAGCGCGGCAAGACGAGCGTGTGCCAACCAGTCGGCATGTTGTCGCAGGCGAAGCGATGCGGGTTTTCAAGGTCGAAGCCCCGGTGTTCCAGCCAAAGAGTGAAGCCGTGACCGTCCGGCTGGATTGTCCAGTGCTATGTAGATCAGCGTCGTGCCGGGATCGACCTCGATGACACGGCACGGAACCGCTAACGGGCCCGAATGGATGCTCGCAATTAAGTTCCAAAGAGTGCAGTTTCGGCTGCTGTAGCTGAGTGAGTGAGTGGCTGAATGTCGGCAGGGCAGGGGCTGAACGCGTCACGCCCTCTATCTCGGTGTTGCGGTACCGATTTTGGGACGTTTGTTGCTCTTATTGTGGAGACCTTCGCAACAACGAACGGCACTGTAGCGCCGCCTGCTGAGGCCGTTGTTGCTATTTATTGCGTTTTGAAGTTCAGGGCACTGTTCCGTTGCAGGCTCCTCGGTGCCATGGAGATGACCTCGTTGAGGAGGTTCGGATCCCCGACCAAGACCACGGTCTCGACGGCCCGAGTGACGGCGGTGTGAGGCAAGGTCCTGTCCAAGAGCCTGGATCGGACCAGGGGCATGATGATCGGGCGGCGGCCGATCGCGGTTCGCGCCCGAGGCGGTTTCCTCGAAGATGCGGGACAGCTCGACCCTGCGTAGCGCGTCGAGCTGTCCCGCGACGGTTTGTTCGCGGGTGGAAACGCGCATAGCCGATCAGCGCCAACACTTCCTCATCACGCTGCGGCGCTCACATCGTACTCGAAATGAATGCGATCATAGGGAAACTCGATTCCATTCTCTGTCCGGTCGATGACACCAGCATTGACGAGCGTCGTCACGTCACGATGAACGGCCTGCACATCGCGGTTGACCCGACGCGCGACCTCGCGGATCGACAACGCCCCATGTCCCGCGAGCGCCTTGACGATAGCGAGGCGGGAAGGCGCGAGCACTCGGTGCATGTCATCGTAGGAGGTGAAGTTGACCGAAGGTACGGCCTCTGCTGTCTCCCCTGCAAGCGCCCGCCTTCCGGCCTCGACAAAGCGAGCCTTGGCATCCGCTATGGTACTCAAGCGCACAGTCAAAGTTGTCATCTGAGCATCCTTTCCATGTCAGCTTGGAAGGCATCGTAAAGTGCTTCAAGGGACGTAAATTCGATGGCTTCTTCGCGGTTACCTAAGTGCCGGTGATCGCCTTTCCCGCGCTCATTGTCGTAGCGGAGAACGCACTCACCGTTCACAACGAAGGCCAGCCGATACTTGAACGGGTGCGTGCTGCCCGGAACCGGGTTGGGTAGGTGCCATAACACGACCTCAAAATACGTCTTGTCATTGATCACCGTTCGCGATTTCTCGATCAGTCTGGCCTTCATGTTGTTATTGATAACAACACTCTGGCGTTGTTGTCAATAACAACGCTCTCAATGTGGATGGGCAGCGCATTCGACGATCTCTGGAGATGACTGCGGCGTGTCGACGGTCTCAAGGACGTTTTCATCGCCGAGGTTCCCGGACGAGCCGGCGCTGATCAAACCAGCCGTCGCTGGCGGCAACGATGTCGAACTGAGATTGAGTGGCATGTTGCGTTGCAGGTGAAAGGACGCGCCACACTTCGATGTAGCGCGAGAACGCAACAGCCAAATGGCCGTTCACGCCAGTTTCGGACGATCGCCTAAAAGGTCATTTGGCACGAAAAAGCAACACTTTCCAAATAACCGTCCAGTTCCATAATGTATGTTATGCGACTTAAATCTGTAGCCGCAAAGTTAAAGTGTCCTGATCCTGCAAAGTTGGAATGTCACTCTCCCCGGGTTTTGATGAGCTGGGAGATTGCGGATGGGATTGATTGCAATGAGCGAGCGCGATCTGCAGCGGATTGAGGTTTTGTCGAAGGTGATCGCCGGACGCATGACGTTGGTGTCGGCGGCACATGTGCTTGAGCTGAGCACCCGCCAGGTTCGCCGGTTGCTGGAGCGGATCGATTCACTCTCCCCGGGTTTTGATGAGCTGGGAGATTGCGGATGGGATTGATTGCGATGAGCGAGCGCGATCTGCAGCGGATTGAGGTTTTGTCGAAGGTGATCGCCGGACGCATGACGTTGGTGTCGGCGGCACATGTGCTTGAGCTGAGCACCCGCCAGGTTCGCCGGTTGCTGGAGCGGATCAACACTGGCGGTGCGGCGTCGATCCGGCACCACGCTATGACCGTGCGCACCGCATGTTCGGCATCTTCCTAAGACATGTAGTTTTCGAGCTCCCCTGAAAATCGGGTAAAGGGCGCGTGGTGACTCGGTCGGTCGTCGAGCGCGCGCCGGATGAGCGTTGAAAGTGGGACGTAAGCTAAAAGATGCTCCGCAAACAGGCGCTTACGATTGTCGACTTCAGCAGCGCAACGGAGGCCGACGTCTCTCAAAAGATGACCCGAAGCCTCTGATAAGGCAAGGCAATTGCAAAGCGGCATTGACTGCGGATTGACAGTCGACGGAAATGGGCGGATAGCCGGGATGCCATTTTAAGGCTTCAAAGCACCCTGCAACCGGTTCTAGGGCTTTGGCAGCGATGCCGTTGACGGTTAGATGGGCCAAACCGATTATGAAGCCGACCCCGGGCTCTCGGCCGCCCGGCAAAGCCACAAGAATTCTTCCACACGGACAATCAGAGGAAATCATGGAAACGGTAGAAATCAGCGATCGTAACGACTTTGCCCTTTGGGCCATTCAGCGCGCTCAGGAAATCGTGACGGGAGAAGGCGCAGCCTTCGCAATCGCAGCCCAGGGCGCAGACGAGGAAACCCTGTCGCAAACCGCGGCCGCCCTCGGCCAGGCGATCAGCGATGCCATGCTCGAGGTTTTCGACGGTCTCGTCGCTTCATAAATTCTATCTGCGCCGATTGGCTCTTGCTACCGTCTCGCAGCCCGGACCAGCCAGCAGCGTGGTATGGCCTCCCCATAGGATCGCGCGCCATGCTCACGAAACTAGTCGTGACCGGTGGTACTACAGTCTCAGCCCCAAGAGCTTCGACGAATTACTGAAGGAAGCCAGCGCAAGCCGGCTCCCTCCAGCAGAAGCATTAGATGACGCCGAGCGCGTCCATCGCTTCGGCGACCCTCACAAAGCCGGCGATGTTGGCTCCGAGCACATAGTCGCCGGGGTTCCCGTATTCCTCGGCGGTCTCGGCGCAACGGTCGTGGATCGACCGCATGATAATGGCAAGCCGTGTTTCGGTTTGCTCGAACGTCCAGCTGTCGCGAGAGGCATTCTGCTGCATCTCCAGAGCCGATGTCGCAACACCGCCCGCATTGGCGGCCTTGCCAGGGGCAAACATGACCCCTGCATCCTGAAAAATGCGAACCGCTTCCGGGGTCGACGGCATGTTTGCCCCCTCGCCTACTGCGATGACGCCATTCTTCACCAGAGTGCGGGCATCCTTGCCCGTGAGCTCGTTCTGGGTCGCCGAGGGCATCGCGACATCGCAAGGAACGTCCCAGACGGAGCCGCCCTCGACATAGTGTGCCCTGGAACCTTTCAGCCTGGCGTACTCGGATATCCGCTCACGGCGAACCTCCTTGATCTGCTTGACCAATTCAAGATCGATACCGTCCTCATCGACGACATAACCGTTGGAATCGGAGCATGCGACGATCTTGCCACCGAACTCCGCGACCTTTTCCATGGTGTAGATAGCGACGTTTCCGGATCCCGATACGGTCACGCGCCTGCCTTCGAAATCGAGGCCCTTGGTGCTGAGCATCCGCTGGACGAAGTAGGTCGCACCGAAGCCCGTTGCCTCCTTGCGTGCGCGCGAGCCGCCGTAAATCAGCGCCTTGCCCGTCAGCACCCCGGCCTCATACCGGTTGGTGAGCCGCTTGTACTGGCCGAACATATAGCCGATCTCCCGGCCTCCGACGCCGATATCGCCGGCAGGAACGTCCGTGTATTCGCCCAGGTGTCGGTGGAGCTCGGTCATGAACGACTGGCAAAATCGCATGATTTCCCCATCCGTTCGCCCTCTCGGGTTGAAGTCGGAGCCGCCCTTGCCGCCGCCGATCGGCATGCCTGTCAGGGCGTTCTTGAAGGTTTGCTCGAAGCCGAGGAACTTGATGATCCCGACGTTGACGGAAGGATGAAAGCGTATCCCGCCCTTATAGGGCCCAAGTGCGGAGTTGAATTGCACGCGGAAGCCGCGGTTGATCTGTACCTGCCCGGCGTCGTCGACCCAAGGCACCCTGAAGATGATCTGCCGCTCGGGTTCGCAGATCCGTTCTATAAGGGCCTGTTCCGCATAGCGCGGATGCTTGGCAATGACACGCCCCAGACTTTCAAGCACTTCCCGTACGGCCTGGTGAAATTCCAGCTCGCCGGCGTTGCGCCTCAGCACTTCCGTTAGAATTGGTTCCAGCTTCTCATCGACATTCAAGATGGTTCTCCTCATGCGCGCAGGTTCTTAGGCGCAGACCCCTCGCGCATTAACGGAAGCTGGGCGGCAAGTGAAGATTTATTTCCCGCGGCCATGCAATTCTTGATTGCTTACTTGGGCGCCGTTTTCCTTGGGAAAACAGGTTACCGCGCACCTAGAATGCCGATGGCGAGCTGAAAGGCTGCAGCCCGTGGAAGCGAGGCAGCCGCCCGATAGAATGGATTGCTCGCCCCGACAGCAAACTAGCGCGCGCATCGTCACCGTTGCGGTTGCATAGGAAGGAGAGCTAACTCGCCCTTCCCGCGATCCTGACGGGCCGCGTGCGCTTGCGCGTCCAACTCGACACGTGCTGAGCCAAAACGCGGATTGGAACCGACCTCCTGATCTTGGCAGCAGGAGTTCCTATATTACAGTCCATCTCCCGCGCTGGCCCGCAGCCAGTGGGAGACAAAGCGAAGACGCGCTCACGAACCAGGTGGAGGATATCTGAATGACCGAGAGAGCTGTTCTGGCCGGCGGTTGCTTCTGGGGAATGCAGGATCTGATCCGCAGGCTCCCCGGCGTCACCGGCACCCGTGTGGGCTATACCGGCGGCGACGTGCCCAATGCGACCTATCGCAACCACGGTACCCATGCCGAGGGCATCGAGATATTCTACGATCCGGCGAAGACCTCCTATCGGCGGATTCTGGAGCTGTTTTTCCAGATCCACGACCCCACCACGAAAAACCGTCAGGGCAACGACATCGGCACCTCCTATCGTTCGGCGATCTACTACGTCGATGACGAACAGAAGCGCATTGCCGAGGACACCATTGCCGATGTGGAAGCCTCTGGCCTGTGGCCGGGCAAGGTAGTGACGGAACTGGAACCCGTTGGCGACTTCTGGCAGGCGGAGCCGGAGCACCAGGATTACCTGGAGCGCTATCCGAACGGCTATACCTGCCACTTCCCGCGTCCGAACTGGGTGCTGCCGCGACGGTCCGCCGCGGAGTAACAAACGCCCCGGCGAGCGTCTGGCGAACCGTGTCCGCATGCAGCCGCCAGGTTCGGCGGACATGGACGCCGGCCGCATCATTCGAATTCAGGACAGTCGTTGCGACCTTGGGATGATTGTTCTCCTTCCTGGAGCATCACATGAACTTCAACAGTCAAAGACTTGAATTTACCGGGCATTCCGGCGCTACCCTTGGCGCCAGACTCGACCTTCCAAACGGCCCGGTGCGGGCCTATGCGGTTTTCGCCCACTGCTTCACCTGCTCCAAGGATCTGGCGGCGGCGCGTCAGATCTCGGCCGAACTCGCGCGCGAAGGGATCGCGGTCCTGCGCTTCGATTTCACCGGCCTCGGATCAAGCGAGGGCGAGTTCGCCTCGACCAACTTTTCGTCCAACATCGCGGATCTTCGTTCGGCCGCCGACTATCTACGGCTACACTTCGAGGCGCCGTCGCTCCTGATTGGCCATTCGCTTGGCGGTGCAGCCGTCTTTGCGGTTGCCAACGAAATTCCGGAAGTTCGCGCCGTGGCCACGATCGGCGCACCCGCGGACGTCGGCCATGTGCTCAAGAACTTCGGAGCGAGCCTCAAGGAAATAGAGGAAAGTGATGCCGCCGAAGTCGATCTTGCCGGTCGCAAATTCCTGATCAAGAAACAGTTCGTCGACGACGCTTGCGCCCAGCGCCTTCATGAGGCTGTGGCCACGCTCAGGAAACCCGTTCTCATTCTCCACGCGCCGCTGGATCAAACGGTCGGCATCGAAAACGCCAGCGACCTCTTCCAGGCGGCCAAACATCCGAAGAGCTTCGTTTCGCTGGACAAGGCCGACCATCTGCTCACCGATCCTGCCGATGCCGCCTACGCCGCCCGGGTGATTGCGGAGTGGCTGAGCCGCTATCTCGTGGCCGACACTCCGCAGGGCACGGAGCCGGTGGAACAGGTCCAGGTGACGGAAACGGGCGAAGGCAAATTTCAGAATTCGGTTCAAGCCGGCAGGCATCGCCTCTTTGCCGACGAGCCGCAAAGCGTCGGCGGGTTCGATTCCGGGCCATCGCCCTATGACTACCTGTCGATCGGGCTTGCTGCCTGTACCTCCATGACGCTGCGCCTCTACGCCGACCACAAGAAGCTGCCGCTCGGGCGCATCAAGGTGGAGGTCTCGCATTCCAAGATCCATGCGCGGGATTGCGAAGACTGCGCTGCAACGGAGCGCGCCGACAGCGGGAAGATCGACCGGTTCGAGCGGGTCATAGCGATCGAGGGCGAGGTCGCAGACGAGCTTCGCTCCAAGATCGCCGAGATTGCCGACAAGTGCCCGGTCCATCGCACTCTGGAAGGGATCGCCAAGATAACGACGGCCGTGAAATAGTCCGCGGCCCTGCCCTGAATTTTCCTTTGTAGTATTCCGCTAGTACCCGTTGCCTCAGCCGGATTGCTAAACTCCGCCCATTGGTTTTTGGGAGGAAACAAATGGCAAACTCGAAAATTCTGATGATCACCGGTGATTTCACCGAAGACTATGAAACGATGGTTCCGTTTCAGACCTTGCTCGCCTGCGGCCACACGGTGCATGCCGTCTGCCCCGGCAAGAATGCCGGCGAGACGGTTGCGACCGCGATCCATGATTTCGAAGGCGACCAGACCTATTCCGAAAAGCGCGGCCATAATTTTGCGCTCAACGCCACCTTCTCCGCCATCCGCGCTGAAGATTACGACGCGCTGGTCATACCCGGCGGTCGCGCGCCCGAATATCTGCGTCTCAACCCGGATGTCATCAAGGCTGTCCAGCATTTCTTCGCGGCGGGAAAACCGGTGGCGGCCATCTGCCACGGCGCACAATTGCTGGCGGCGGCCGGCGTGTTGAAGGGCCGCACCTGTTCGGCCTACCCGGCGTGCCGTCCGGAGGTCGAACTTGCTGGCGGCATTTATGCGGATATTGCGATCAGCGACGCGGTCGCCGACGGCAACCTCGTTACCGCGCCGGCGTGGCCCGCCCATCCGTCGTGGCTGCGCCAGTTCATGGCTGTGCTCGACGCCTCGGCCCTGTTACAAACAGACGCCGCCTGAGAAGGCGGCCACGGGAGGGGCGAGATGTGCGAGTTGTTCATAAAGGCGGATGCGCGGCTCTGGGAGAGCACCACCCGGTCGCTGCGCATCGATGGCATGGTGACGAGCGTCCGGCTGGAGAACTTCTTCTGGTCGAAGCTTGAGGAGATCGCGCGGCGCGATCGTATGAACGTCACGCAGCTGATCACCAAGCTGCACCACGAGTCCATCGATGCCGGGCATGATCTCGGGAACTTCACATCATTCCTGAGGGTCTGCTGCGCGCGCTATCTCGACCTGCAGCTGTCAGGCGACATTCCGACGGATGTCAACCAACCGATCGCCGGTCTGAACGCTCCGGCGATCCTCACGCGCAAGCAGGAAAAATATCATTGAGCTGCGGCAGGCTGCCCCCTTCGCGGGGGCAGTCCCGGCTCGACGCGCCCCTCGCCTGCTGCCGCGGATCCAGGATCATCAAACCGAATTCGTTTGGTTCAAGCCCCGGCGACAAGACTATGCTATTCAGGGGGCCAGCGATTCTGAGTTTGTAGTGCAATGAGCCCCAAGACCCGCGGTTATCTGTTTGCCTTCCTTGCCATTTGCATCTTTGCTGGCCAGGACGCCATCACCAAGTATCTTGGCGACCGCTACCCCGCTTTGTTCATCACGATGATCCGATTCTGGGCGTTTGCGCTCTTCGTGTTCGCTTTCGCCGCCTCGTCATCGGGTGGACTTCGCAAGACCGCTCACACGCGCCATCCCTGGCTGCAGGTCGTGCGAGGCCTGCTGCTCGTCGCCGAAATCGTCGTCATCGTCATTTCCTACGTTCACGCCGGGCTCGCCATGAGCCAGTCGATCTTTCAGGCGACACCACTGATCATCACCATCCTCTCGATCCCTCTTCTCGGGGAGACCGTGGGATGGCGGCGCGGTGCGGCCATTCTGATCGGTCTGATCGGCGTTCTGGTGATCATCAATCCCGTCAACGTGCACTTCGACATGTCGCTGCTTCTGCCGCTCGCAGCCTCTGTGCTTTTCGCGCTTTACAGCATTGCCACCCGCGCCGTCAGTCGCGAGGATTCGGCCGTCACGAGCCTCTTTTATGCCGGTGTTGTCGGCGCCGTGGCGATCTCGCTGGTTGGCCCGTTCTACTGGACAGAGGTGGTGCCGTCCGATTGGTTTGCCCTTGCCGCGCTTTGCGTCTGTGGCACCCTCAGTCACTTTTTCCTCATCAAAGCCTACGGACTGCTGCCGGCAGCCGAAGTCCAGCCGGTTACCTATTTCCAGCTGGTCCTCAACGTGATCTTCGCC
Source organism: Ensifer sp. Root558 (assembly GCF_001427045.1). NCBI lineage: Bacteria > Pseudomonadati > Pseudomonadota > Alphaproteobacteria > Hyphomicrobiales > Rhizobiaceae > Ensifer > Ensifer sp. Root558. The sequence continues at coordinate 119,195 of NZ_LMGC01000005.1, forward strand.
GTCATGCTCTTCGGCGAGACGATCACTCACAACATGATCGTCGGCGCGCTCATCGTCGTCGGCGCCGGTCTCTTCACGATCTGGCGCGAGCATCAGCTGGCGAGACGGTCGTCGGTATCGCGCGCCTAGTCCTGCTCGCTGACGGGCCGCTCAGGCGCCGCCAGCGTCTTTCGAAGGCCGAGATCAAGCCGCTTGTCCTGCCGGACGATCATGCAGAGCCGCCGGCTCAGTTTTTGGCGAAAGGGCCTGACCACAAGCTCGCTCGATGCTGCCGCTTCGCCTGTTCATCGCCCACATGCATGGCGCCTTCAGGCTTGATGATCCAGGTGCGTTGCCCGCTGAGACCCCGCAGCATCCTTCATCGCACGCTCCGCAATCGTTGAAAGCCTGAGTTCGGCAAACTCCTGCAGCAGGGTCCGCTCCGCTTTTTCGAAGGCGTCCACCAGCGCCGCATTCGCTGCGCGCTCCACCGGGCAGGTCGGATGGTCCTCGGACACGCCTGCCGCCAGAACCTGCCCATCGTCCAGCGCCCGCTGCACATCGAGCACCGTCAACTCCCCAAGCGGCCGCAGAAGCGCCCAGCCCCCTCCCCGGCCGCCTTCGGAACCGACGACACCCTTGCGCTTCAACGCCCCCATCGTCCGGCGAACGACCACCGGGTTGGTGTTCAGCATCTTGGCGATGGTCTCTGACGTCTCCCGTCTCCCGAGCAGTGCCATGTGTATGAGCACATGGATCATCCGCGCCAACCGGCTGTCTTGCTTCATTCGACACCCCATAGCGTAACACTATAAGTTACGCACTCTTGACGCCACCTGTTTCCGTAACTTATACAAGTACGGTATCAGGGTGTCGAGAAGGAACCAAGATGCAGGCCCAGACAATCCAGACCCGAACCATCCGCATGGGCTTTATCGAACGGGGAAACGGCCCGGCCGTTCTGCTCTGCCATGGCTTCCCGGAGACCTCCCATGCCTGGCGGCACCAGGTAGCGGCACTTGCGGAGGCGGGCTTTCGCGCGATCGCGCCTGACATGCGCGGCTACGGCCTCTCGGAATGTCCTCCATCGGTCGACGAATACAGCGTGTTTCACATCGTCGGCGACATGATTGCTCTGCTGGATGCCCTCGACCTATCAACGGCCATCCTCGTCGGTAACGACTGGGGCGCGACCGTTGCCTGGCAGGCGGCACATATGCGGCCCGACCGTTTCTGCGGCGTCGTCGCCATGAGCGTGCCGATGATGGGCCAGCCGCCCGTTCCGCCGACCCGGATCTTCCCGCGGACCGACGAGGCAGAATTGTACACGCTCTATTTCCAGGAGCCTGATGTCGCCGAGGCGGAGCTAGAGCGTGACATCGGCCAGACGCTGCGAAAGATCCTCTTTGCGGCTTCCGGCGACGCGGGCGCGCGACAGGCCGGAGACCAGACACCCAATCCGTTCGGCATGGTATCGCGCCGGCATGGACTGCTTGCGCCGCTGCCCGACAGCATGCCCGACTGGCTCACTGCTGCAGACCTCGACACCTACATCAGCGCCTTTGCCACGACCGGTTTTCGCGGAGGGTTGAACTACTATCGAAACCTCGATCGCAATTGGCAGCTGCAGGCCGCTTTCGCTGGCGTAAAGGTCGAAATTCCTGCCCTGTTCATGGTCGGCGAGCGCGACACGGGCCTCACCATCCCCGGGATGCGCGAAATTGTCGATGCAATGCCGCCCCTCGTCCCGCAGCTCAAGGAAAGCATCATCGTGCACGGCAGCGGCCATTGGCTGCCGCAGGAGCGCCCCGATGTCGTGAACGAGGTTCTCATCCGGTTTGCCCGGAATGTTTGAAAGCCACGTGATCGACGAGCGAAGGACACCCCCTGTCCCCCGAGACCAAAAAATGCATGATCGCACACGCAAAACGTGTTGATCCAAGGGGTGCATCTCGATGAAACGGGTGCGGCCCGGGCCCTCATGAGACTTAAATCCAAACTTAAAGTATTCTCAGGATTCCTCATGAAAACCTTTCGATATCTCTTTTTGCCCGTAATCGTTGTCGCCTTGTCGGCTTGCACCACAACCTCCGACGATTCCCGGCAGCAGGCGCTATCGATCACGGCGCGCAGCGGGGTGAAGACGCTCGTCGCCAAGAACTGGCATATCGACGATAACTGCAGCCAGATCGACTATCCGGCGATGACGATTGCGGAGAAGCCCAAGCATGGCCACCTGGAGATTGTCCACGAGACGGTCTATCCGAAACTGGTGGGCAAGCAGTCAAAATGCGCGACAACCAAGGTGAATGGCGTCGTCGCCTACTATACGCCGAACCCCGGCTAAACCGGCCGCGACCGGCTTGTCATTCGCTCCCCCTATGAAGACGGAAAGATCGAAGAAGGCGTATTGAGCGTGACTGTCGTCAAATAGACAGCCGCTTGGTCGGGCGGCGGAAGCACCCTGGAAAACGAAGTGCCATCGAACCGGTTCCGCGCTATAATCGGGTGCGGGGTGGAAAGAAGGTGAAGCCAAATGAAGAGGCTAGCAATCTTTGCCTTGTCACTGGCGGCGGTGGCTACGAGTGTTCCGCCGGCCATGGCATTTCCTCCAGCCGTTACGGCGGAGATCGAGGCATCTCAAGTCCAACCGGTTCAGTACAGGCACCACGGCGGCGGCTATCACGGCGGCTACAACCACGGGCATCACCACGGCGGTGGCGATGACTGGGCATGGGCGCTCGGCGGATTGGCAACCGGCGCGATCATCGGCGGGCTGCTCGCGCAGCCTCGCTACTATGGCCCGGGCTATTATGACGAAGGCTATTACGGCCCGACCTATTCCGCCCCGCGCTACTATGCGCCGCGCTACTATCGCCAAACCTATTACGGAGGCAGCGCCCACACCCGCTGGTGCTACGCTCGTTACCGGTCCTACAGGGCCTATGACGACACGTTCCAGCCGTATTACGGTCCGCGGCAGGCGTGTGTCTCCCCCTACTACTGAAGCGTTAAAGCTCAGCTGACACGGGCTTCATAACTTCGTGCAGATCCCTCGGTCCGGCACTTGCCGGATCGACGCGGCAGGCCACCTCTAATTGTCTGCAACTTTTATTCTTTTTGTCGAAGCCGATGAAAGGAAAGTTTTGCAACCCTAATGTACGCAATGGTAGAGTGCAGTGTTTGCGCTACCCGCGCAGCCTGATTTGTAGCGTTTAGAGCACTTTAAGAGGCCCCCGGGGACCGTCAGCATGCTGAACCTGCCTCGCCTGCCGCTTCTGGACAACCTTAAGGGGTATCAGGGAAGTTGGTTGCGCAGCGACATTTCCGCAGGCGTCGCCATTGCCGCGGTCGGATTGCCGAGCGCCATCGCCTATCCCGCCATCGCCGGGCTGCCGCCCGAGACGGGCCTTTATGCGAGCATCACGCCGCTTGTCGCCTACGCCCTTTTCGGTCCGTCGCGGCAACTGATCGTCGGACCGGATGCGGCGACGATGACGGTGCTGGCGGCCGTGCTGACGACGGTCTTCGCCTCCTCTGCCGGTAGCGCTGACCGCGTAACGGCGGCGGCCCTGCTGGCCCTCATCGTCGGCATGCTCTGCCTGATTGCACGCCTCGTCCGTCTCGGCGTGCTCGCGACCTTTCTGTCGCGCCCGATCCTCACAGGCTTCTTTGCTGGAATTTCCCTCTCGATTCTGGTTGGACAGATCAAGCGCGTCACCGGCGTCCAGATCGAGTCGGACGGGCTGATCAGCCCTATTCTCGAACTTCTGAGGCAGGCCGGCTCCATCCACTGGCCCACTCTGGTGTTTGCCTTGGCGTGTTTTGCGCTGCTGCAGGTCGCCCGCTTCTATCGCTCACCCGTTCCAGGTCCTGTTATCGTCGTCTTCGTCGCGGTGTTGTTGTCATATCTCTTCGACTTCGAAGGGCGCGGCATGACGGTCGTCGGCAACATTCCCGACGGCTTGCCGACCTTCGTCCTGCCTCGTCTCGAGGGTCTGCCGATCGATGGATTGCTGACCGGCGGCGCGGCAATCTTCCTCGTCAGTTTCGGTTCCGGCGTCATCGCCGCGCGCAGCTTTGCGGCGCTCGGCGGCTACCGCGTCGATCCGAACCGTGAACTGAGCGGCTTCGGCGCCGCCAACATTGCGGCAGGACTGTTCGGGACGTTTCCGGTGACCGCCTCGGATTCACGCACGGCCGTGAACTTTGCCGTGGGTGGGCGTTCGCAGATCGCGAGCCTCGTTGCGGCAGGGACCCTGATGGTGGTGCTGCTCTTTCTTGGTGACGTCCTTCGCATTCTGCCGGTCGCCGCGCTCGGGGCGATCCTTGCGGCAACGGCGCTCAGCCTGATCGACATCGACGGCCTCAGACGGATCTGGACCGTCAACCGCATCGAGTTCATTTTCGCGCTGATTGCCCTTTGGGGACCGATCGGCCTCGGCGTGCTGAACGGCGTGGTCATCGCCATCGCTGCAACACTGGTCTACCTCATCTTGCAGACCATGTATCCGCACGACGCCATGCTGGGCCGCATCCCCGGGCGCGACGGCTTCTACAAGCTGCATCGCGTGACCGAGGCACGCCCGGTTCCAGGCTTCGGTGCCTGCATGGTTCAAGATAGTCTGCTTTTCTATAACGCCGATTACGTCCGCGAGCGCCTCGAGGTGATCGCCGAGAGCCTGCCGAAACCTACCCGCTGGCTGGTGATCGATGCGAGCGCCATCCCGCAAATCGACAGCACCGCCGCGGACATGCTTGGAGAGTTGCAGAGCGACCTGAAGAACCGCGGCGTCACGCTCGGCCTGGCCGAATTGCATACCGATGCGCGCGCCCTGCTCGAGCGCTCCGGAGTCGTCGAGAAGATCGGCCCGGGCATGATCTTCGAGGGAATGGAAGATGCGCTCGACGCTTACGAGACCAAGTACGGGCGGAACGACGGTCAGCCGACCGGTTCTGTCGAGATCAAGCCAGATGACCATGTCCGAACGGGAGGGAAAAATGGGCAAGCATGACGGCAAGAAGAAAAAGGGCAAAGACAAGAGCGAAGGCGAAATAGCCGATGACGCGACGACTTCGGACGACTCGTCATCCGAGGGCTATGCCAAGGAGCTCGCCCGGCTGCAGCAGGAAACCGCCCATCTGCAGGCCTGGGTGAAGAAAACAGGCGCGCGCATCGTCATCGTCTTCGAAGGCCGCGATGCGGCCGGCAAGGGCGGTGTGATCAAGCGGCTGACCGAGCGTGTCAGCCCACGCGTCTTCCGCGTGACCGCGCTGCCGGCGCCGACCGACCGCGAGAAGTCGCAGATCTACATGCAGCGCTATATCCAGCACCTGCCCGCCGCCGGCGAGATCGTGATCTTCGATCGCTCCTGGTACAACCGCCCCGGCGTCGAGCGCGTTATGGGTTTCTGCTCGGATGACAGTGCCCGACGCTTTCTCGAGCTCGCGCCGCGTTTCGAAGCGGCCATGGTCGAAAGCGGCATCATCCTGCTCAAATACTTCCTCGACGTCAGCGAGAAGGAGCAGGAAAAGCGCTTCCGGCAGCGCATTGCCGATCCGCTGCGCCAGTGGAAGCTCAGTCCGATGGACGTCGAATCCTATCGCCGCTGGTGGGATTATACCCGCGCCTACAACGAGATGATCCGTATGACGGACACCGATTTCGCGCCCTGGTGGATCGTACCGTCGGATGACAAGAAGCGTGCCCGCATCAACTGCATCTCGCACATTCTCTCGTCGATCCCATACGAGCGCGTGAAATTCTCGGAGCCCGATCTCGGCAAGCGCCAGAAACGACCGGATGACTTTGCTGCGGACGACCACGTGCGTAGAAACGTGCCCGACGTTTTATAAGACTGAAAAGCCCGCACCAAAGGTGCGGGCTTTGAACGCTTTCGATCGGGACGGGCCGCAGCGCGACAACGCGATGCGACGCCGGGACGGTCGTACTCAGGCTTTTTCGGGAGCCCAGTTCAAGAAGAACCCGACGTCACCGGGCACGCCACCCGGGAAGTTGATGATCATCGCCTTCAACTTGTAGCCACTTGGCTTGCCGAAGGCCTGATAGCGGTCAAAGAACTCTTTTGCTTTTCCCTGCAGCGTGTTTGGCCAATCCCGGTCGCCGCTGTTGATCGCGCGGCCGCTGTCGGTGCAAAGCTCGGACGGGAAGCTGTAGACCATCGCTTCGAACTTGCCGGCCTTCACGGCGTTCGCGACCAGCCGGCGAACGATGGCGATTTCCTCTTCCGTTACATGCTTCTTGAGAAAATCCGCGGCAAAGTCGGCGAGCTTTTGCTCTTCGATGGATTTTAGTCGCCGCTCCTTGTCCATCTCGTCCATTTCACGCTGGAGCATCTGCATTCTGAGGTCCTGTGCACTTGGAGGTGCGCCGGCATTCTTGTTGTCAGACATCACGTCGATCCACTTCAAGCAAATGGGCGCTCTGTGACGAAGCGATACACGGTTTCCGTGCATCACATGACCAGGGACGTCCCGCAGTTACATCCAAGGAAACCCAAATGGCAGTGCAATTCGGGGACGAAACATTTTCGAATGTGAGCCGCTATATCTCCGATGGCCCTCTATTCATTGGTCTTTTCACTGCAAAACGAAAGAACCGCGACTGGCTCTCCCGATGCAAGGCTATCCTAAAATACCACAACCGCAAGAGGACAGTGACAACTTAACAGGGGCGGCAAGATCAGTCGAAAATCCATGCGCATGCAAAGCACTCGCGGGCCTTACATAACGATCAGGCCACGGATGCCGGGGCGCATCCTAGAGCGCGGAATGCGCCTGCGCGCTGCCATGTGTTTCCGGCGAGCCATAGCGGGCCGGCAGGCCGCAAATGGCCTCCATCCTCGGGTCGTTCTCGCCAATACGCTCATCAATCCATGATTTCGCCCAATGATAGGCTTCGGCGAACAGTTCGGAGTGCCGGCTCCAATCCATAAAGCTGATCGCGGCTGAAACCGGCGGGGAAATCAGGATGTCCTTTTCCCCGAGAGCGATCTCCTGCGGCCGGTGCGCCAGCATGCTTGCGGCAATGACCTGGATCAGGTTGGGGATTTTCGGCAAGCCCGAGCGGCCGAAGGGGTTGAGCAACCGAACGGTCAGTTCGGACGCGCCGGGAATACTGTCATAGTCGATGTGTTGTTTTCCCGGACCGCCCCCACCCAGGCTCACGACGACGTTCGGCCCTGTCTTCAGTTCCTTCATCTGTTCCAGTGGCAGATTGTTCATGATCGCCCCGTCGACCAGCATGTCACCGTCGGCCGTGAAGAAGGGCGGCAGTATGCCGGGGATCGAGCCCGACGCCCTGACGGCCTGCCACAGTTTTCCGCGGCGATGGACATGCGCTTGCCCTGTGCTGAGATTGGTCGACAGCGCGAAAAATGGCAGCCAGAGGTCTTCGATAAGAACGTCGCCATATTCCGCCTGCAGGGTGCGGTCGAGCACCTTGTGATCCAGCAGCGCATATTGCGGCACGGTCAGGCGACGGAACGCGCGGCTGCGGACGAAGATCTCGTGCGTCCCACGATTGATCTCGTCGGCGTTCATGCCGCGGGCGAAGCCCGCCATCATCGCCGCTCCCGAACTGGTGCCTCCCAGATAGTCGAAGGAGGCGCCGGCCTCGATAAAAGCCTTGTGGACGCCAAGATGCGCGCATCCGAGCGAGCCCCCGCCGGCTGCGACAAAGCCCCTCGCCTGGCCGGCAATGAAGCGGACCAAACGCTCGACATCCTCAATGTCTTCGAGCGCCACGTGATGATGCTGCCGGAGTCCGGGGCGCTCGTTCAGCCAGCCGCTGGTGCCGACGACCGTTGCGGCGCGCTTGTCATGCACCAGAACGAGCCGCACGCTCGATGGCGAGTGCACTGACAGCGCCAGTTGCTCTGACGGGTTGAGTTTTGCAGAGCCGGACGGCTCGCCGACCAACAGGACACCATCGGCCTGGCGGATGCAGACACGCGTCCAGTCGCTTGGTTCGTCGTCGGTGATGTAGACGATGCCTCCGGTCTTGGCTTCCAATTGGTTGAGCCAGTCCAGCACCGGCTGATCATCGATCGGAACGCCGGGAAAGCGCTCTTCGATGTCGGCCCTCGCCAGGAAAGCCGTGCGCGTGGATCCGGAAAAAGCCTTGCGCAGTAGGTCGATGAAGCGGGGAGAAACCCGGCTGCTTCCGGCAGCAACAATTGCGAGCGTCCTTATCCGGCAGGCGCCCTTGGCATGCGGCGAAGCCGGTGCCTGCTTGGCAAACCGTCGCGCCAGAAACGTGGTGACCGATTGGCGCAGGCTCGGCAGGGCACTCGCCGCCTTTTCGAACTGGTGGTCACAGATCGAAAGAACAATGGAATCGCGAGCAGCAACGACCGTAGCCATGCGCGGCAGCCCGGCGAAGAAACCGACCTCGCCAACGAGTTCGCCCTGCCCTATCTCGGCAATAGGGTCGGAGACGTCATCCCGGTGGACGGTAAAGCGGCCGGACAGGACCACGAAAAACCGGTCCGACGGCTCGCCTTGGCGGACCAGGATCTCGCCGCGCCGCACGATGCCGCGATCGGAATTGGCGGCCAAGGCTTCCAACGCAGCCAATGACGTCTGGTCGAACATCAGGGTCTCCGACAACAGCTTGGCAGCAAGGGAACCGGTGGCGTCCATTGAACCTTCCTTGGAAACAGGCCGCTTACGAGCTTAGCCGTTTCGATCGGGATTGCCGAACACATTTCCTCGCCACGCCATATGGCGCAGGCGGCCTTCACCGGGTCATAAACAGATGGGCTCGCCCCTGAAGACACGATGGCGACGCCGGGTCGAGGGCGCCAGCGGGACACAACCTTTCTGTGCAGAATAGCATTGCGTTGCACCTAGCCTGAGACGGCAGGGTATTACCCTAAGACTCGAGACGGCGCTCAGGACTATCGCAAACCTATCGTTAGGCTTGCTTCTTGCCGCCCTCGTCGCTCGCCTTACCCTCCGGCTCCACGTCAGGCTTTTGGTGTCGCACGGCCTTGGCTTCGAAGTAGCCGATGATGGTGAGAACGGCGAAGGCGGAACCGACCGCCAGGCCGGCAACGATCCAATGGCCGAAGCCGACCGAAATGCCGATCGCGCCGGCAAGCCAGAGGCTGGCCCCGGTCGTCAGGCCCTGAACCTCGCCGCGAGACAAGACGATTGTGCCGGCTGCAAGAAAGGCGACACCGGCTGTGACCGCCTCCACCACGCGCAGAGGATCGATGCGGACGCGTTCGTCGAAGAAGCCGCCGAGGCGGACGCTTTCGATCGAGATGATGCCGAAGGTGCAGGCTGCGAGGCAGACGAGCATATGGGTCTTGAGGCCGGCTGGTCGTGCCTTGACCTCGCGCTCGAAGCCGATGACCGCGCCCATCAGCAGCGCTCCAAGAATGCGCGCAAAAATGACCGGATAGGGAATTTGCGATGGCGGGAACAATTCGGCAGTGATCTGATCCATGCGGAACCAACGCGAATGCTTCGCATTGGTTCCGCATGATGGCGCCCGCGCCTCACCCAGTGCGCAGACGCCAGGAGCGGCCTGTCCCCACCCCGCTCCGAAGCGCTAGAAGTCGCTTAGTTACCGAGCGCCGCGAGGGCTGCGTCCAGGCGTTCCTGAGCCTTCTTCGGGTTCTTCGCTCCCTTGACCGCTTCCAGGTTGGCCGGCGCATCGCCGACCTGAACGACGCCGACCATGCCCATGCCGTAGTGCGGCGTGCACTTTACGCCGTAGACGCCCGGCGCCGTGAAAGTCACCTTGTAGTTTTCATTGATCTTGCTTTTGAAGGCCTCGGCGCCATCGGGGATCATGCCCTTGATGGTTTCGACGTTATGTCCCTTGTCGGTCGGGATGAAGGTGACCGTGTCGCCAGGCGCAACCTTCAGCGACGCCGGCTCGAAAACCATCGCGCCGTCCTTGCCCTTGTTCAGCATGTGCACTTCGAAGTCCGCGGCGGCTGCCGGTGCGGCGACCAGCATTGCCGCGATCGCGATACCAAATCCGCTCTTGATTGCATTCAACATCGTCTTCTCCATTTGAGCGACCAGCCCGTGCTCGGGTTGTTCGAGAAGAGGATTAAGCCTAAGACGCCCCCTCCACTTTGATGCGCGTCAAATTCGCGCCGCTTTTTTGTCGGCATTGACAATACATAGGATTCCTATATTAATGACCACATGAGCAAGGAACCTGACACGACACCGCCCCTGATCGACCGTATCGGCGACGGCCTTTCCCGCGTAGCGACGGCCATGCGCACCGAGGCCTGGTCGAGTGCTGAAGCGATCGGCCTCAGTCCGACGCAATTGCAGATCCTGACCTTCCTGGTTGCCGGTAGACGCAGCGGAATGCGGGTAAAACAGATCGCCGGTTATCTCGGCGTCAGCCAGCCGACGACGACGGACTCGGTCAACGCGCTCTTGCGCAAGGGGCTGGTCGAGAAGCGGCCGGATCCGAGCGACGCGCGCGCCCTTTCGGTTGCCACCACGCCGGCCGGCGAGGACGCAGTGCGACAGGCGGGGCGGCTCGCATCGGCCACGGAGGATGCCATCGCTTCGCTTTCGAGGCTGGAGCAGCAAGATCTGCTCATGCATCTCGTCAAGATCATCCGTAGTCTGCAGGCGGCTGGCGCCATCCCGGAACAGCGCATGTGCGTCAACTGTCGATACTTCCGGCCGCATGTCTATGACGACCCGAAGGCGCCGCATCACTGCGCGTTCGTCGATGCTGCGTTCGGACCGGCGGAACTGCGCGTCGATTGCGGCGAATACGAAACGGCAGAACCCGAAGCACAAAGGGCCGCCTGGCGTCTCTTCAATCGCGAGACGGTCTGATCATGCGAAACGATCCAGCCGCCGGCGCCAATGCCGGCGGTTCCGAAGGCGTCGCTAAGCCCCCCGGCGCCTCGCCACAAGCTTCACCATCGGAATTCGCGAGCGCTGTTTCCTGCGTCGCAAGCGGACAGACGATGATGTCGGCGCCGGTCCGACGACTGCCATCGGCGGACCGGCAATTTTCTCCCTCCAGCAAATAGAAAGAGAAAACCATGAGCAGAATTAATCTAGTCGACCCCGTTTCGGCAACTGGCGCCAGCGCCGAACTGCTTGGCGAAATCCGCTCCGCCTTCGGGGTAGCACCCAACATGTTCCGCGCCGTCGCCAATTCACCGGCGGCCCTTGCCAGCATGTGGGGCTCCTTCGGCGCGCTCGGCAAGGGACGCCTCGGCGCCAAGCTCGGCGAGCAGATCGCCGTTGCCGTCGCGGATCGCAACGATTGCCACTATTGCCTGGCGGCTCATACTGCCCTTGGCCGCAAGGCCGGCGCGACCGCCGAGGAGATGACGGCAGCGCAGCACGGCAAGTCCGCCGATCCGAAGACGGCGGCGGCCCTTACCTTTGCACAGAAGCTCGTCGAGGCGCGCGGACAGGTATCCGACGTGGATGTACGCACCTTGCGCGACGCCGGATTCGATGACGAGGACGTCGTCGAGATCATCGCGCATGTCGCGCTCAACCTTTTCACCAACTACATCAACGTCGCGCTTGCCGTTCCGGTCGACTTCCCCGGCGTGAAGCTCGTTCGCGAAGCCGCCTGATCCGCACATGTCGCAAAGGCCGGGCGACGAGCGTTCGCCCGGCCGTCTTGGAGATGAGGACAATGAACAGCAATCACAGGACCGCGGCTCCGGAACTGGCCGTTTCGACCTGGTTCAACACACAGGAACGTCCGAGCCTTGCGCGGCTTCGCGGCCGGGTCGTTTTCCTTCATGCGTTTCAGATGCTGTGCCCGGCCTGCGTTTCGCACGGACTGCCGCAGATGCAGCGCGTCCAGAGCATTTTTCGGGATACCGATCTTCAGGTCCTCGGCCTGCATTCGGTGTTCGAGCATCACGCGGTCATGACACCCGAGGCGCTGAAGGCTTTCATTCATGAGTATCGCCTGACCTTCCCGATCGCCGTCGACCAGCCTTCCGAGCAGGGACCGATACCGAAAACGATGGAGCGCTACGGCATGCGAGGCACGCCGACGGCAATCATCATCGGACGCGACGGTCATGTCGAACACCACCGCTTCGGCATCGAAGACGACATGGTCATCGGCGTGCGTCTTGCGACACTCCTTTCCGCCCCGATCCCCGATTTCAGCGGGGCCACCGCCACTTCAGCCGGGTGCACGAGCGAAGGATGCGTGCCCGACGCGCGTGCCGGATAGAACCTCTGAGCATGGGAGAACAGACGATGACGACCAGAATGGCACTCGCCCTCAGACATGTGCATTTCGAAGATCTCGGCAGCTTTGCCGGACCGCTGCGGGCGGCGGGATTTGAAATCGAGTACCGCGATGTCGGCGACGAAAATTACCTCTCTTTCGATCCGTTGGAGCCCGATCTCGTCATCGTGCTCGGCGGTCCGATCGGTGTCTATGAAGACGAGGCCTATCCCTTCATCGCCGGGGAAATCGCCATGCTTCAGGCACGTCTTGCCGGCAACCGGCCGACGCTCGGAATCTGCCTCGGCGCCCAGCTGATCGCCCGCGCGCTCGGTGCCCGCGTCTACCCTTCCGGCCTGAAGGAGATCGGGTTTTCGCCGCTGAGCCTTAGCGCCGCAGGCGAGGCCTCGGCTCTCCGCCATCTCGCCGACGTCTCCGTCCTGCATTGGCACGGTGACACCTACGACCTGCCGGCCAGCACTGACCTGCTGGCCTCGACATCGCTGATCGCGCAGCAAGGCTTCGCGCGCGGCAATACAGTGCTCGCCCTTCAGTTTCACCCGGAGGCCCAAGCCGGCGCGGCCTTTGAACGCTGGCTTGTCGGTCACGCCTGCGAACTGGCGACCGCCGGGCTCAGCGTGCCGGGCCTACGCGCCGACGCCCGACGTTACGGGCCTCGCCTGGAGGCGGCGGCCGCGTCGATGATCGGCGAATGGCTGGAGAACATCGATGGTTGAACAGGCCCCGATTGCGCTCGACGCCCTGCTCATCGGCACCCTCACGCCGATCGACGACCGCGGAACCTTAAGCGGTATCGACAAACACCAGGCTCTCGGGCCGGTACATCTCGGCACAACCGGCTTTGCCGGCGACCATCAGGGCGATCTGAAGAGGCACGGTGGCCCGGATAAGGCCGTGCATCATTACCCGCGCGACCACTACGAGGCTTGGGTCAAGGATCTCGGAAGCGTAACCAGGCTGGAGCAGCCGGGCGCCTTCGGCGAGAACATCTCGGCCTTGGGATTGACGGAAAGAGATGTCGCGGTCGGCGACCGGTTTCGCCTTGGTAAAGCCCTTCTGGAGGTGAGCCAGGGCCGGCAACCCTGCTGGAAGCTGAACCGCCGTTTCGATCTGCCGGATATGGCCCGCCGCGTCCAGCAGACCGGCCGAACGGGATGGTACTACCGGGTCATCGAAACCGGCTTGGTTTCGCCCGGTGAGCGGATGCAACTCGTCGAGCGGCGCTATCCCGAATGGACGATCGCCCGGCTGTGGCACTATCTCTATGTCGATACGCTCAACTGCGATGCCCTGTCCGAAATCGCCGATCTCGCCATCCTGCCCCCGAATTGGCGGGACTATGCAGCCAAGCGCCTGCAGACGCGGGCTGTCGAAGATTGGTCCCGCCGGCTCGACGGCGAGGCTCCGGCTTCAACGCCTGGCGGCGCCGTCGAGGGTCGTGACCAGTCGTTGCCGAACGGATGACGCCGACCTGCGGCGGGTGGCGGCCCTGTCCGGCCGCGCCAGCATCTCGGCGATCTCATCGGCAATGAAGATGGCGTGATCGTTGACCTGTGGCAGGCCCATGAGTTCGCCGAAGGTGCCGCGCGCCAGCGGCCCGGCAACGATCAGCGATCTCTCGGCCACGCCACTCGTCCCGATCGCCCGACTCGCCTCATCGCAGGCAAGCCCCAGTCCGACACTGTCTAGGCGCAGCCAGCCCTTCGACGCCAGATCCGCGAGCCAGTCCTGGCTGGAAAGAACACCCGTATGCGCCGGACCGGTCGTCACGACGCAGGCATCGAACAACAGGCGTTCCCGGATGCGCGTCTGCCGGTGACGGATATCGACCGCGATGACCTGACCGTAGCGCTCGACGCCTTCGATCGAAGCGCCGAGGACACGCAACTGTCCCGTCTCGATTGCCTGTCGGATCGCGTCATCGATCTGCGGCGCCACGCGGAACCGGTGGGCGTCCCAGAACGGTCGCAGGCGCTGCACGAGGCGGCGTCGCTCTGCAACCGGCAACGCCCGCCAGACTTGTCCGCCCTGGCTACGCAAAGCGTCGAAAACCGCATGCCAGCTGAGCCCCGCCAGAGCGGCCTGCCGCACCGCCAGGCGCACGCGTCGAAGCAGTTCGAGCGCGGTTCGCGCCGGGGTACCGACAAAATCACCGAAGGGTTCCTGTGCCCTTCCCGCGTGGCCTCGCGAACGAAGTCCGCGGCGCGACAGGGCGACGATCGAGCCGCGGTGGTCGGCGAGCCTCAGCGACGCAATCACGTCCGCCGCCGTCAGGCCGTTTCCAAGCACCAGAACGTGATCATCGGGACGAAGGCAGGTAAGAGACCCGGCGACCGTAGTGTCGGCGACGAAACGCGGGTGGCCTTCGAGCGCCTGTGCAACGCGCTTCGGCGCACAAGGCGAGGGATGCGTCGTGGCGATCACGACGATGTCGGCCAGCAGCTCCGTCCCAGCGTCGGAGGTCAGCTTCCAGCGCGCTCCACGCCGCTCGATGCGCGCGATGCGCTCGCGCCGGTGCACGACCTTGCCGCTCCGCACAAACGGCGCGACGAACGCGCCGACGTATCGCCCGAACACCGCCCGCCGCACATAAAGATGGCCATCGGCCGCCCTTGCGTCCGGGTCGCCGCGTGGCTCGCCATGGGCCGCCAGCCAGTTCAAAAAATCGTCGGGATCATCAGGAACGAGGCTCATGCGGGCCGCAGGCACATTCGTGCGATGGGCGGGATTGCCGCTATCATAGGCAAGGCCGGCGCCGAGCCGGTCTCGCGGCTCGAAGACCACGATGGCGGCGCCGTCGCTGGCGGCATGGCGTGCAAGGTTCGCCGCGACCACTGCGCCGGTGAAGCCGCCGCCGACAATGGCAATGACCGGTCGCCGCACAGCTGTCACGACTGGGAGACCTTCAGCTTCGGGCGATGATCGCCGGCGATGGTTTCGCCGAACGGCCCGGTGTTGATCGACGTCTCGCGTGCCGGGATGGCGTGGGCCAGCGGCAGATGCGGCAGAACCAGTTCACCGAAGCGATAGGCCTCTTCGAGATGCGGGTAACCGGACAGGATAAAGCTGTCGATGCCGATTTGTCGGTATTCTTCCATGCGCGCCCTGACTTGATCGGGATCGCCGACGAGCGCCGTTCCTGCCCCTCCGCGCACCAGGCCGACGCCGGCCCAGAGATTGGGAGCAATTTCGAGCTTGTCACGGCGACCACCATGCAGGCGGCTCATGCGGCTCTGACCAACAGAATCCATGCGCTCGAACACCTTCTGTGCGGCAGCAATCGTGTCGTCATCCACATATTGTATCAGTTCGTCGGCGGCCTGCCACGCTTCCTTTGCGGTTTCGCGAACGATCACATGAAGGCGGATGCCGAAGGTAACGTCCCTGCCCTCGGCTTCGGCCAGGGCGCGCACTTCGGCGATCTTGCGGGCAACGTCCTCGACCGGCTCGCCCCAGGTCAGGTACTTGTCGATCGTGCGCGCTGCCACCTCCTGGCCCTTGCCGGAGGAGCCGCCGAAGTAAAGCGGCGGGTGGGGCTGCTGTACGCACGGAAACAGGAGCTTCCCGCCTTCGATATCGAAGTGGTTCCCCTTGAAATCGACCTCTTCGCCGCGAAGCACGGCCTTGTAGACGTTCAGGAATTCCTCGGTCACCTCGTAGCGTTCGCCATGCGCGAGATGTATGCCGTCGCCCTTGTTTTCGATCGGATCGCCGCCGGTAACGACGTTGATCAGCAGCCGTCCACCCGAGAGACGGTCCAGCGTGGCCGTCATGCGTGCCGCGAGCGTGGGCGAAAGCAGGCCGGGCCGAACCGCGATCAGGAACCGCAACTTTTCAGTGAGCGGCGCCAGCGCCGAAGCGACCACCCAACTGTCCTCGCAACTCCGCCCCGTCGGGATGAGCACGCCATAGTAGCCGAGCGTATCGGCGGCCTGCGCGACCTGCTTGAGATAATTGAGGTCCACGTTTCGGCCGCCGCGCGTGGTTCCGAGATAGCGGCTATCGCCGTGGGTCGGCAGAAACCAGAGCACATTGATCTTTTCGGGGATCTTCTCGGGGATTTCGTCGGGCACAATTCCCATTCGCGCAAGCCTCCTCGCAGGTTCCTTCGGAGGCACGCAAGAGCGTCCCTCGATTGCCAAAAAGCATAAACTCTATAAAATTTATTGACAATAAGAATTCGGACGATCATTTTTGATGTGAGGAAAAATTTTTCCCGCAACAGCCGTGAGCGACCGGGAATTAGATTAAATTTTTCGAGGATTTGGCCATGACCATTGCGCTTGCCGCTTCTCCCGCATTCGATGCCATCGTTCCGACCGCCAATGGTTACGGGTCGATCACCACGCCGGCGCTGAAGGCGGCCATGCGCAACTTCTCAGGTGGCGTCTCCGTCATCACCGCAGGGATAGGCGAAGAGCGTACCGGCGCCACCGTGACCTCCGCAACCGCGCTCGCCGTCGATCCGCCGACCATGATCGTCAACATCAACCGCACATCCTCCACCTGGCCGGTCATCGAGCGCTATCGGCATTTCTGCGTCAACCTTCTGTCGCGCGAACAGCAAAGGGTCGCCGAGCGTTTCTCCGGTGTCGATGGCACCAAGGGCGCCGCTCGCTACGATGGCGCCGAATGGATCCGGCTTGCCAGCGGCGCGTCGGCGCTTGCCGGCGCGCTTGCCGCCATCGATTGCGAGGTCGAGGAGATCATCGAGCGCCATAGCCATGCGATCATCCTCGGTCGGGTGGTGGCGATTACCGCGGGGACCGGCGAACCGATCGTCTACCACAACGGCCGCTACGGCGGCGTGCAGTTCTGACGCTGCTTTCCATGCATGGCACAGAGCGCTGCCACGGATCTCAAATTTGGAATGGGCTCTCTGCAAAGCCGCAAAAAGCGGAATAATTTATCTACATAAAATCCATGCTTTTAATCAACATAATGTCAGGACTTCCCGAGGAAGCCGCAACCGTTGAGGAGCATACGATGACGATCCGCAGACGCACCCTTCTTGCCGCCAGTGCCGCCCTCTTGGCGGCGAGCCAGCTTTCCCTTCCAGCCCATGCGGACGAAACGACGCTGACCATCGGCTACCAGCCCATCGTCGAGCCGTCGCGCGTGCCGCAGGCAGACGGGACCTATGAGAAGGTGACCGGCGCCAAGATCACCTGGCAGAAATTCGACGGTGGCGCAGACGTGATTGCGGCACTTGCATCCGGGTCGATCGACATCGGCTATGTCGGATCCTCGCCGCTGGCCGCCGCCGCGAGCCGCCAAATTCCGCTCGAAACAATCTTCGTCGTCGGCCTGATCAGCGACGCAGAGGCGCTGGCTGTCAAGGGAATCGACAAGCCGGAAGAGCTTGCCGGCAAGAAGATTGCAACGCCCTTCGTCTCGACGGCGCATTACAGCCTGCTCACCGCCTTGAAACACTGGAACATTGACCCGAAGGCGGTTGAAATCCTCAACCTCCGGCCACCGGAGATCGCCGCTGCATGGCAGCGCGGCGATATCGATGGCGCCTATGTCTGGGATCCGGTTCTCTCCGAAATCAAGAAGACCGCGACCGTGCTTGCGACATCGAGCGACGTCGCGAAATGGGGCGGACCGACCTTCGACGCCTGGATCGTTAGCAAGAAGTTTGCCGAGGAATATCCTGAAATCGTCACCGGCTTCGTCAAGGTGACCGGTGACGCCTATGCGGACTACCGCGCCAAGCCGGAGGCCTGGAGCGCGGGCTCGCCGCAGGCCGAGAAGATCGCACGGCTCACCGGCGCAAAGCCCGAGGAGGTGCCAAACCTGCTAAAGGGCTATTACTTCCCTTCGCTCGAAGAGCAGGCGAGCGCTGATCTTCTCGGCGGCGCGACCGTCAAGGCGATCGCCCAGACCTCGGCCTTCCTGCTCGAACAGGGCAAAATCCCGGCAGTCCTCCCCGACTACGCGCCCTACGTTTCCGCCCGCTGGGCGCAGGAAGCGGCAAAGCTCTCGTTCTGACGTTCACTCAATTGCTGCCCGCCCGGATGAAATCTTCGGGCGGGCGCACTGCGCCATGCCAGGAGAACAGCATGTCCGTCCTCTCGCTTGAGAATGTCACATTGCGATACGCGGCCGATGCCGGCCGGAACACGCCGGTGCTTGCATCGATCGATCTGTCGATCGACCACGACGAATTCGTTGTCGTCATCGGCCGCTCCGGCTCCGGCAAGACCAGCCTTCTCAATCTAGCTGCTGGCTTCGTGAAACCAAGCAGCGGCCGCGTTCGGCTCGATGGCGCGCCGGTCGCCGGCCCAGGGGCAGAGCGCGCCGTCGTGTTCCAGGACGATGCGCTCTATCCGTGGCTGACCGCCCTCGACAATGTCGCCTTTCCCCTGCGCCTGCGCGGTATTTCCAAGGCGGATCGGCTTCGGCGGGCGCGAGCCCTTCTCGATCAGGTCGGGCTCAGCGATGCAGCCGAGCGGCATGTCTGGGAACTGTCGGGCGGCATGCGCCAGCGTGTCGGCATTGCCCGTGCGCTCGCCTCCAGCCCGAAGTATCTGTTGATGGACGAGCCGCTCGGCGCGCTCGACGCGCTGACCCGCAGCCGTATGCAGGGCTTTCTTCTGGACATATGGCAACAGAATAGAGTCGGCGCCCTCCTGATAACCCACAGCATCGAGGAGGCGCTGCTGCTGGCAACGCGGGTTATCGTGCTTGCCCCCAATCCCGGCCGGATCACCAGCGAAATCTTCACGACCTTCGGCCGCGATCACCTCGCAGGGACACCGCTTTCGGAAATCCGCAGCTCAGCCGCCTTTCGCCGGCTGCAGGACGAATTGACCGTGCTCATCCATGCCGAAGAAGAAGAAATTGCCGCATGAGCATCTCGGTTGAAGGCCTGCCGCCCATCATGCCGACGGCACGCGACCTAGACGAGCAACCGGAACAGAGCGCCGACCGACCACCATTGCCGCTTGTCTGGATTTCGCTCGCGACCATTACGGCACTGCTTTTCCTCTGGAGCCTTGCCTCCAGCTATGGTTTCGTCTCGCCGCTGTTCCTGCCGTCACCGGTTGCCGTCTACCAGGCACTCCGGAGCCTTGCCATCACCGGTTTTGTCGATGCGACGCTCGCTGAGCACGTCGGCGCCAGCCTGCTGCGGATCTTCGGCGCCCTTGCCGTCGCTCTCGTCGCCGGCATTCCCGCCGGCCTTGCCATCGGAGCGAGCCGTCTCGGCAAAGGCATCCTCGATCCGATCGTCGAATTCTTGCGACCGCTGCCGCCGCTTGCCTATCTTCCCCTGGTGATCATCTGGCTCGGCATCGGCGAAGCGTCGAAGATTGCGGTGATTGCACTGGCGATGTTACCGCCGGTCATCCTTTCGACGGCAACGGGCGTCCGTTCCGCGTCGGCCGATCACGTCAACGCGGCGCGCTCCTTCGGCGCGTCGCGGCTACAGGTCCTGCGCCATGTCATCGTGCCGAGCGCCCTGCCCTCGATCCTCACGGGAACCCGTATCGCGCTCGGCGCCGGGTGGTCGACGCTGGTGGCGGCCGAACTCGTCGCCGCAACCCGCGGCCTCGGTTTCATGATCCAGTCCGCCGCCCAGTTCCTTGTGACCGACGTGGTCATTGCCGGCATCGTCGTGATCGCCGCCGTCGCCTTCCTGTTCGAACTGGCGGCACGCCTCATCGAGCGCTGGCTGGTGCCCTGGGCGACGCGGCGCTAAGCGGCAAGCCTTAGCCAGTCTTCAGAGTGACCCGGTTCCGGGTTGCGATCAATCGCGCCGCGGCATAGGTCTGCGTGACGATTTCCGGCACGAGATCGATGTCGGGCAGGCTGCCAACGCCGAGCGGCCCGATTGCGTAGAGATCGCGCGTCGGGCCTCCGCCCGCGAGCACTTCGCCCGCAGGGCTGACGGCAATGCCGAGATCGAGTTCGTCGGGTTCGGCAAGGCCGCCGGAAAAAAGGCTCTGCATCAACGGCGCCTGAAGATCGGGCGCCGAACAACGACAGTCTATCACCTGGTCGGCTGACAGCAGCGTCTCCTGGATTTCACCGGCAAAGCGCACCATCAACCCTTCCGGACGGCGCCGGCCGGCCCAGCCCTTGCGCAGCACGGTCCGCTCGCTGGCAAGCTCCTGCCGGAGACGCAGGTAGAGGGGTGCCGGCAGGCGATTGCGATGGCTGTCGTAGATCGACCGCAGGTGCCGGTTAAAGCGATGTTTTTCTTCCTCTGGCAGCGCCTGCCACAAGGATCGCGCCCGTCGACGCAGGCCGTTCATGGCCGCCTGCCAGCCGAGCCCTGCCTCTTCTGCCTCGGCACAGGCCTGCCGGACGAAGCGAACGATCTCGCCGAGCCGCGTCGGCATCGGCTCGACCGGAAATGTCGGCGCTGCCGAAAGACGGGTATGCGGCTGCGGCAGGAAACCATGGCGGGAGAGGATGGTGACCTCGCCGGCAAAGCCGTTATCGCGAAGCTGCAACAGGCGGTCGACCACCCGGACTCCGCTACCGAGCAGCACCGTGTGGCGCGGCACGACGAGACGACGGGCGCGCACCAGTGGCTTTTCCTCGTCGGCGACTTCCATCTCGCCGCGGCGCAAACCAAAACCAGTCGCCAGCACAACGGCGTCGCATTCCACCGTCGCGTTGTCCTGCACCACGAGAAAGCGCCCATTAGCCTGCTTGCGAAGACCAAGCACCGCCTGACAGGAGAGCTGCATCGAAATATCCGGCCGGCGCGTCAGCGCCTCGGAGAAGCGCTGGTAAACGTAGTCGCTGAAGATGCTCTTCGGCACGAAGATCTGCTGGAACCCGGGAATGGCGGCCGGCACGGCGGCGCGAAACTCGGCATTGGCCGAGAGCCAGTCGTTGAAGTCTTCGGGCTGACCGGCGGCCACCGAAAGGTCGCGAACGCGGCTGTTGAGGATTTCGCCGCTCTGGGCGGCCGCCAGGACCTGCCCGCCGCTGATCGTCGGTTGCGGGTCGAAGAGATGGACGTGAAAGGCGGCCCGCACAGACTTCATCAGGGCGATAGCCATCATTACACCGGAAAAACCGCGGCCGACGATGGCGATATGCGGCTTGCCCCTGGAAGCCATTTCCGTCGGAGACGTCTTGGCAAACAATCCATGGACAGTCATGTGCACTCTCCTATGGCCGGCCCCGCCGGCAAAGTTTGAAATGCATGGCTGTTTCGGTCCTCAACGCAGACACCGACCGAATTGTGAGGGTATCGGCGACCATCTGCAGGGTCGCGAGAAGATATCCCGCAAGGACGGTCGAGCCCGTATGTCCTATCCCGGCTGGCCTGGCACCTTGGCGCATGCGCATCCCTAGACGGTATATTCTATAAACTTTGTGCGTTATTAGAGCGCGAAACGGCGCCGACATCAAGGGCCGTGTGACACGACCACGCAAAGCGGTCTCCCTCGCCATGCCCTGGAGCGTTCAAGCCACGCCGTTTGGCAAGGGTAACTGCTCTGAAAATTCGCCCGGCTGCGCACGTGCAAACTCCCGACGCGAAATCCCGTTCAACACCCTCAATAGGTCATAGCCATGCGACCAGCGGCCAAAACCACTGGCAATGTTGATGTGCCCGGCATGGCCAAGATCGACGAGGCGGCTGCCCCAGCGGGTCGAAAAATGACGCAGGCGGTCGAAAGGCATATAGGGGTCGTTCAGGCTGCCGACGACGAGGCTCGAAAAAGGCAAGGGCAGGTCGGGCATCGACCCGAAATCGATGGCACCCGGATGAAGCCGATCGGTCGGACCGAGATCGCACGGCGCGACGAGCAAGGCGCTGCGCACCTGCCGGGCGAGCGGGCGCCGCACGAGATTGGCGACCAGAAGGCAGCCGAGGCTGTGGGCCACGAGGTCGACTGTTCCATGCCGGAAGATCTCGTGTTCGAGCCTGTCGCGCCAAAGATCGAGCCTCGGGCGATCCCAATCGTCCTGTTCGACAAGAACCGCCTGCGGATTGTCATTGAGCCAATGGCGCTGCCAGTGGCCGCTGCCCGATCCGAACAGCCCGGGAATGATGAGCGTTGTTGCCATGACATCAGCCGCTTACAAGAATGTTTCAAAGTAACGGCCGCGCATTCTGCCGCGCCCGATTCATGGCTTGATTATGGAAGAGCGGGACACAGCGCGTAAGCAAGGAACATTCAATATCTATAAATTCTATAGCATAACTTTTCAGCTGCATCGTTTGCCTTCCATCATTTTAGATGTCAGCATGGAACAAAGTTGGGAGCAGAGTGTTTCTTGAGACGCGGTCAGAAGCGAAAATCAGTTTCCCTTCCGGCCGCCGAAGCGTCAAAAATTTGCGTTGTTGGAGCCCATGAAATTGGTAGTTTGGCGCCGAAAGATACCGGCGCTCGAACAAGCCGGCCAACCGGCGGTTTGAAGATCGGTTTGGATGAGGGGATAGCGCAGCCGCTCGCGGCTGCGGGGCTAAGAGGTGACCGAAAGGTGACGGAGCGACGCAATGGGAACCGGTGGCGATTTCGCCAGCCGAGTGTTTTGCCTGGATTTGGATTGTCGCTCGGGATCACGCTGAGCTGGCTGGTTCTGATCGTGTTGATCCCGTTGTCGGGGTTTCATCGTGCCGCGTAAAGACTGCAAAGGTAGTGCCATTGACGGATGCGACGAAGACTGCACCCTGGCGATTTCGCCAGCCGAGTGTTTTGCCTGGATTTGGATTGTCGCTCGGGATCACGCTGAGCTGGCTGGTTCTGATCGTGTTGATCCCGTTGTCGGGACTGGTGTTTCGCGCCAGCGGGCTCGGCTGGGCGCAGTTCGTGGCGCTGGCGCTTGATCCGCGCACGCTCAATGCCTTGAAGATCTCCTTCGGCACGGCCTTTATCGCTGCCGTTATCAATCTCGTCTTCGGCGTCATCCTCGCCTGGGTATTGGTGCGCTACCGGTTCCCCGGCAAGCGGGTGATCGACGCCATGGTCGACCTGCCCTTTGCGCTGCCGACCGCGGTTGCCGGCATGTTATCAATCTCGTCTTCGGCGTCATCACGGCCTTTATCGCTGCCGTTATCAATCTCGTCTTCGGCGTCATCCTCGCCTGGGTATTGGTGCGCTACCGGTTCCCCGGCAAGCGGGTGATCGACGCGATGGTCGACCTGCCCTTTGCGCTGCCGACCGCGGTTGCCGGCATTGCGCTGACGACGCTCTATGCCCCGAACGGCTGGATCGGCCAGTTCCTGGAACCGCTTGGCCTCAAGATCGCCTTCACCCCCGCCGGCATCGTCATCGCCCTGATCTTCGTCGGCCTGCCCTTCGTGGTCAGGACCGTGCAGCCGATCATGGAGGAGATCGACAAGGAAGTGGAGGAAGCYGCCGCCACCCTTGGCGCCAGCCGCTTCCAGACGATCAGCCGGGTGCTTTTGCCGGGGCTCTTGCCAGCCGGCCTCACCGGCTTTGCCCTCGCCTTTGCCCGCGGTGTCGGCGAATACGGCTCGGTGATCTTCATCGCCGGCAACCTTCCTTATGTCTCCGAGATCGCGCCGCTGCTGATCGTCATCCGGCTCGAAGAGTTCAACTATGCGGCTGCGACAGCAATTGCCGCGGTCATGCTGGCGATCTCGTTTGCCATGCTGCTCCTCATCAACTCGATCCAGGCCTGGAGCCGGCGGAGATATGTCTATGTCGCATGACCTA
>NZ_LMGC01000006.1:0-140627 GCF_001427045.1 Ensifer sp. Root558
CCATCCGCATGTCGAGATCGAACTCTCGCCCGAACGCGCCGCTGCCGGCGACCACAGCCGCATCGCCTTCCGACCGACAAAGTGGAAGATCTTCAGGGAGGAGCAGGCGAATGCGGCCCCAACGCCGGAGCCGCCGGCCGAAGTGGAGACCGCCGAACCGTTTGAACTGGCACGCACCGGCAGCTGACCGGTCGCGCTCCTAGCCCAGTTTCGCCCGTCTCGTCATGCCTAGCGTGCAAGCGCGCCGACAACGACGGGCTGAGAGTCGCCGTGCGGATATCGGTTTGCTTCGCGAAGCGCTAAGCAGGGACGCCCGCTGCCGACAATGGCTGCGGAACCAGGAGAAGCGCATGACGATCGTCGACGACCTGAAACAAGCCCTCGGCGACATCGTGCTCACCGGCACGCAAATCGGCGAACGCCACCGGAGCGACGCCAGCCTGACCGGCCGGGAGCTGCCCAGAGCCGTGATCCGCCCGACAAGCAGTGGCGAGATCGCCACGGCCCTCCGGCTCTGCAACGAGAACGGCCAAACGGTCGTCGTCCAGGGCGGCCTCACCGGACTTGCCGGCGGCGCCAATGCCGGCAACGACGCGGTGGTGATCTCGCTCGAGCGTTACACCGGCATCGAAGAAATCGACCCACAGGCAGGCACCATGACCGTGCGGGCCGGAACGCCGCTCGAAGTGGCGCAACGCGCCGCCGAAGACGCCGGTTTCCTGCTGCCAATCGATCTCGGCGCCCGCGGTTCCTGCCAGATCGGCGGCAACCTCGCCACCAATGCCGGCGGCATCCGGGTGCTTCGCTACGGCGTGACGCGCGACAACGTGCTCGGTCTCGAAGCGGTGCTCGCCGACGGCACGATCATCTCGTCGCTCAACAAGATGATCAAGAACAACACCGGCTACGACCTCCGGCAATTCTTCATCGGCTCCGAAGGAACGCTCGGCGTGATCACCCGCGCGGTCCTGCGCCTGCGGCCCTTGCCCGCCGGCCGGCTGACGGCGCTCTGCGCTCTCGAAAGCTACGACGACGTGGTCGCCTTCCTCACGCGCTGCCAACGCCGCCTGCCCGGCCTCTCGGCCTTCGAGGCGATGTGGGAAAACTACTTCCGCTTCAACGCCGAGGCGGAGAAGCTGAAGTTCTTTGACGAAATCCCGCCCTTCGCGGTGATCGTCGAGCAGGATCTGCTCGGTGATGCCAGCGAGCGTGACGGCTTCGAGGCCTTTCTCGGTGAGGCGCTTGAAGATGGGATCATTGCCGATGCGCTGATCGCCCAGTCGGAGAAAGAAAGCCGTTCGTTCTGGAGCGTGCGCGAAGGCCACGCGATGGACAGCCAGCTGCCGGCGCTCGTCAACCTCGACGTCAGCCTGCCGATCGGCGATATCGGCCGCTTCGCCACGGAATGTGGAGCGGCTCTATTTCAACGGTTCCCGGCCGCCCATGTCTCCTTCTTCGGCCACGTCGCCGACAGCAACCTGCATATCGCCTTTTCGGAGCCTGACAGCGACGCGGACACGCCGCATATCGTCGACGGCATCGTCTACGAAATCGTGCGGCGCTACAAAGGCTCGATCTCGGCCGAACATGGCATCGGCACGCTGAAGCGGGATTTCCTCGACCATTCGCGCAGCCCGGCCGAACTCGAACTCATGCACCGGATCAAACGGGCGCTCGACCCGAACGGCATCCTCAATCCGGGCAAGGTGATCTGAGGCAGCCTCATCGCCACGCAAACGGCTCAAATTCAGAGCCAGGACGCCGGCGTTTTCGGCAGGCGCCCTTCGGGATCGATAACCTTCAGTTCGGAACCCTCGCCCGCGTTCCAGTGCCACAGCGCGACGCAGGTGCCGCCGGGCGACATGAAGGACGGATAGATCAGGCCATCGAAGCCTCGGTCGCTCAACGCCAGTTGCAGGCGGTGCGTCTCCGGCACCAGACCACGATCGAGCGCATCGCGCCATTCGCATCGGTGGATTTCTTCGGTGAGACCAAGGTCGGAAAGGATCTCCGGCGCCGTCAGATCGGCAAGACGGGCAAAGCGGAGTTCAAGCTGGGCGATCAGCGCCGGGTGTTGGACGAAACCCTGATTGTATTCGGCCCAGGCGGTCGAGAGCTCGCGGGCGGCATAGATCGTCGGCGTTCCCACGGGATTCCACCTCCCACCGTACCGCCCTGCCCCTTCGCCCGAGAGCGGCGCATGCGCCCAGCGCGGCACATAGGCGCGCCAGAGGCGCACCGGCGCACCAACCGCCATCAGGCGTAGACACCGGAACGCACGGCTTCGAGATAGGCGAGCACCTTGTCGGCCTTGCCCTCGCCGACGAGATCATAGGCGGTCTTGCCGGCCCAGCCGGGGATCGGCTGGTGCTTGAACCAGATGACGGCGCGGCTGTCGTCGCCCGCCATTTCGCCGGCCATGGCAAGGATACGGACGACGCTGCTCAACGCCGCATCGACCTTTCGGGCACTGGACTTCGCCGTCAGCGTGTTGCGCGCGACACCGATCAGCTTCGCGAGTTCGGCAAGCGTCACGCCAAGGCGATCGGCAACCAGCCGAGCGGACAGGAAAGACGAATGGCTCTCGCCGTAGTGGGCGGTGGAGATGTTGAGACCGACAGCAGCCATGACAGGATCCGCACTTGTTTTGATCATCGTGTTATCAAAGTAAGATCAAAACATGCCCAAATCAAGGACGCCTATCGCCGCCAGGCGGGCTCGCGCTTGTCGAAGAACGCGCCGACACCCTCACGCGCCTCATCGGATTCCCAGCAATCGGCAAGCTGTTCGATGGTCGCGGCAATGGTCTCTTCGGTGATTGGAGCCCCAAGCGAGCGAGCCAGTCGCTTGGCCCGGCCGGTGGCCTCCGGCGCGACCGCCAGATAGGGCTCGATCTCCGTTTCGATCGCCGCATCCAGCGCGTCGGCGGCGACAACGGTGGTGGCGAGCCCCAAGGCGCGCGCCTCCTCCGCACCAAACAGACGGGCGGACATGAACAGCGGCCGCGCCTTACCCTCGCCGATGCGGGCGACGACATAGGGGCTGATGGTCGCCGGGATCAGGCCGAGACGTGTTTCGGTCAGGCCGAACTTGGCGTCGGTCGAGGCAACCGCCGCGTCACAGATGCTCATGAGGCCAACGCCGCCGCCAAAGGCATTGCCATGCAGGCGGCCGATCATGGGCTTCGAGATCTCGTTCAGCCCCTTGAACATCATCGCCAATCGCGTCGCCTCAGCAATGCGAGTCGCCCTGTCTGCATCGAAC
Organism: Ensifer sp. Root558; assembly: GCF_001427045.1. Lineage (NCBI taxonomy): Bacteria > Pseudomonadati > Pseudomonadota > Alphaproteobacteria > Hyphomicrobiales > Rhizobiaceae > Ensifer > Ensifer sp. Root558. The sequence continues at coordinate 3,265 of NZ_LMGC01000006.1, forward strand.
TGCTCGCGCATCCAGCCGAGGTCGCCGCCGGCGCAGAAGCTGCGGCCCTCGCCCTCAAGGATAACGACGCGGACAGAACGGTCGGCCGAAAGCTGCTCTGCCGCCTCGGTCAGTTCGCCCATCATCCGCGCCGAAAGCGCGTTGTGCTTCTGCGGCAGTGCCAAGGTCAGCCGCGCGACACCGCGTGCATCGGTTTCGATCCGGATCGTTTCGAAGGTCATGATCCCGTCCTTAAGGTCCGCGCGAAAGCGGCGGCCTGTTCGAGCTTCGCTAGGTCGAGCCCCGTCGAAAAACCCTTGGCCATTACGAAGGCGTTGACGGCGAGCGTGTCGACATTGCCGGCAGCACCCGGCGCATAGGGGCAGCCACCGAGACCGCCGGCCGAAGCGTCGAAGACCCTGATGCCGCGGTCGAGCGAAGCGGCAATGTTGTCGAGCGCGCGGCCGGAGGTGTCGTGGAAATGCCCGGCGAGCCTGTTGGCCGGAATGCGCTCCAGCACCGCGGCCAGCATCGCGTCCACCGCCTCTGGCGTGCCGCGGCCGATCGTGTCGCCGAGACTGATCTCGTAGCAGCCGAGATCATCGAGCAGGCCGGCGACGCGGGCAGGGCTCGCTGCGGCGATCGCACCCTCATAAGGGCATTCGACAACGCAACTCACATAGCCGCGCAGCAGAATTCCTTTTTCCCGGCACAGTTCGGCAACCGGTAGGAACCGCTCGATGCTTTCGGCGATCGAACAATTGATGTTCTTTTGCGAGAAGGTTTCGGAAGCCGAGGCGAAGATCGCCACCTCGTCGGCGCCGGCTTCGAGCGCGGCTTCAAGACCGCGCATGTTGGGCGTCAGCACCGCGTAGCGCGTCCCGGGCCGCCTCCGGATGCCGGCCATCACTTCGGCGGCGTCGGCCATCTGCGGCACCCATTTCGGGCTGACGAAGCTCGTCACCTCGATCCGCTCGTAGCCGCAATCCGAGAGCATATCGACGAGACGTATCTTCTCAGTCGTTGGGACGAGCCCGCTTTCATTCTGCAGCCCGTCGCGCGGCGCCATCTCGACGATCGTCACATGCCCAGGCGCCGCTCCGCTCATTCCGCGCTCTCCGGCTGGAGCATCACCAGCACGGCGCCGGCTGTCACCTGCTCGCCTTCGCTGACCTGCACGCTCTCGACCACGCCGGCGCGCGAGGCCGACAAGGTGAGTTCCATCTTCATCGCTTCCATGACGGCAAGCGCCTGGCCCTTCTCGACGGCATCACCGGGGCGGACCCGGATGAGCTTGACGATGCCGGGCATCGGCGCCGAGACCGCGTCGTCGGCGACCTCGCTTGAGTGACCGGCACCAAGCGCGTCCGGCAAGCGAAGTCCGTAGGTCTCACCATTCAGGAACAGCGTGATCTGCTCGCCTTCGCGCAGGAAACGGAACTCCTGCTGCGCGCCGGCGATTTCCGCCCGGGCGCCATCGGCAGAGCGATTGAGGATAACGACCGGCAGCGCCGCCGTCCCGGTGTGGACCGCAAACTGATCCCGGCCACGAGCCGCCAGCGCCACGGTCGTCCGTCCGCCCAGGTGTTCGATCGCGATGTTGCGGTTTGCGTCACCCCAAATCTGCCAATGGCCGAGCGAAGACCAGGGATCGGCCGATCCGTCCGGCTGCAAGGCTCCGGTCGAAATGATGGCCGCAAGCGCGAGGGCCGCATCGTTCGGCACCGGCGACGCCGATAGCCGATCGATCGAACGATCGATCAGGCCGGTATCGGGGTGCCCGGCGCGAAAATCCGGTTCGGCCGCAAGGCGGGCCAGAAAATCGAGATTGGTAACCGTGCCGCCGATGCGGCAGGCCCTGAGCGCAATCTCAAGCCTGGCCAGCGCCGTCGACCGGTTGGACCCGTGCACGATCAGCTTTGCAATCAGCGGGTCATAGAACGGCGTGATCCTGTCTCCCTGCCGGACACCGGCATCGACACGGACGCCCTCCTCCGGAAAGCTCAAGGTCGTGAGTTGCCCGGTCGCCGGCAGGAAGCCGCGCGACGGGTCTTCCGCGTAGATGCGGGCCTCGAAGGCCCAGCCGTCGATGGAGATCTCGCTCTGGCGTTTCGGCAGCGCTTCACCGGCTGCAGCCCGCAGCTGCCACTCGACGAGATCGATGCCGGTGATCGCCTCGGTGACCGGATGCTCGACCTGCAGCCGGGTGTTCATTTCCATGAAATAGAACTGATCCGGCCAGAGCCCGTCGGTCACGTCGGCGATGAACTCGACAGTGCCCGCGCCGACATAGCCGATCGCCTGCGCCGCGCGAACGGCGGCTTCGCCCATGGCGCGCCGCACTTCCGCGGTCATGCCCGGCGCCGGCGCTTCCTCGATCACCTTCTGGTGGCGTCGTTGCAGCGAGCAGTCGCGCTCGTAAAGATGCAGGATGTTGCCGTGCCGGTCACCGAAGACCTGCACCTCGATATGCCGCGGCTTCGTCAGATATTTCTCGATCAGGACCGCGCCGTCGCCGAAGGCCGCTTCCGCCTCGCGGCGCGCCGCCTCCAGCGCAGCCGGAAAGTCGGCGGCGCTGTCGACCCGCCGCATGCCCTTGCCGCCGCCGCCGGCGCGCGCCTTGATCAGCACGGGATAGCCGATGTTCACCGCTTCCCCGGCAAGGAAGTCCGGCTCCTGTGTCTCGCCGTGATAGCCCGGAACCACCGGCACGCCGGATTGCTCCATCAGCGCCTTGGCGGCATCCTTCAGCCCCATGGCGCGAATGGCCGACGCCGACGGTCCGACGAAGGTGATGCCGGCCGCCTCGACGGCTTCGGCAAAGTCGGCATTCTCCGACAGGAAGCCGTAGCCGGGATGAATGGCGTCTGCGCCGACGGAGTGCGCCGCCGCGATGATGCGTTCGGCCACAAGGTAACTGTCGAGCGCCGGCGCCGGGCCGATGCGGATCGCCTCGTCGGCCAGCGCCACATGCAGCGCGCCGACATCGGCATCGGAGTAGACGGCGACCGTGCGGATGCCGAGGCGCTTGGCTGTGCGGATCACCCGGCAGGCGATCTCACCGCGATTGGCAATCAGGAGTTTGGAAAACATCGGCATCTCCTGGCCCTATTGCGCTGCGATCACATCGATTTCGAGCAACCATCCGGCATCGAAGATGCCGGCGATCGCGACCGTCATGGCGGGTGCTAGCGCACCGAGATATTCGGCGCGGGCCGCGCGGTTGGCCATGGCGTGTTGCCGATCGGCAAGCAGCACCGTCACCTTGACGATATCGGCCTTGGTCATGCCCGCCGCGGTCAATTGCGCGTCGATGTTGGCCCAGACCTGGCGCGCCTGCGCCTCGAAACCCTCCGGCAGCGCGTCTTCAGGCGTCAGCGGCACCTGCCCGCTGACGAAGAGCAGACGCTCGAAGTTCTCCAGGCGAACGGCCTGCGAGTAGCCTCCACGCGGCTGCGGTGCGTTCGGGGCATTGATGTTTTCGCGTTTCATGGCGGTGTCCCTACATCCTGAAGAGGCCGAAGCGCGTGTCTTCGATCGGCGCATTGAGCGCCGCCGACAGCGACAGGCCGAGCACGTCGCGCGTCTTGCGCGGATCGACGACGCCGTCGTCCCAAAGTCTGGCCGAGGCATAGAGCGGATGGCTCTGGCGTTCGAAGAGATCAAGGATGGGCTGGCGGAAACGCGCCTCCTCCTCCTCGCTCCAGGGCGTTCCCGCCCGCTTCAGGGCCTCGCTGCGCACGGTCGTCAGGACGCCGGCCGCCTGCTCACCACCCATGACGGAGATGCGGCTGTTCGGCCAGGTCCACAGGAACCGCGGCGAAAACGCCCGACCGCACATGCCGTAGTTGCCAGCGCCGAAGGAACCGCCGACCAGCATCGTCACCTTCGGCACACGTGCCGTCGCCACCGCCGTCACCAGTTTGGCGCCGTGCTTGGCGATGCCTTCCGTCTCATATTTCCGCCCGACCATGAAGCCGGTGATGTTCTGCAGGAAGACGAGCGGGATCTTGCGCTGGGCGCAGAGCTCGACGAAATGCGCGCCCTTCAGGGCGGATTCCGAAAACAGCACGCCGTTGTTGGCGATGATGCCGACCGGGATGCCGTGCACATGGGCAAAGCCGCAGACGAGCGTGGTGCCGTAGCGCGCCTTGAATTCGTCGAAACGGGAACCGTCCACGGTGCGGGCGATGACCTCGCGGATGTCGTAGGGCGTGCGCAGATCCGAGGGCACGATGCCGGCGATCTCGTGCGGGTCGTAGAGCGGCGGCTCAGGCGTCACCAGCTCGACCGTCAACGGCTTCAGCCGATTGAGTGCCGAAACGGCCCGGCGGGCGAGCGCCAGTGCATGAGCGTCATCGCGCGCCAGATGGTCGGCCACGCCGGAGAGCCGCGTGTGCACATCGGCGCCGCCGAGATCCTCCGCCGAGACGACCTCGCCGGTCGCGGCGCGCACGAGCGGGGGGCCGGCGAGAAAGATCGTGCCCTGGCCTTCGACGATGATCGTCTCGTCGGACATGGCCGGCACATAGGCGCCACCCGCGGTGCAGGAACCCATCACCACGGCGATCTGCGGGATGCCGGCGGCCGACATATTGGCCTGGTTATAGAAGATCCGACCGAAGTGATCGCGGTCCGGAAAAACCTCGTCCTGGTTCGGCAGGTTGGCGCCGCCGGAATCGACCAGATAGATGCAGGGCAGATTGTTTTCCGCGGCGATCTCCTGCGCGCGCAGGTGCTTCTTGACCGTCAGCGGATAGTAGGTGCCGCCTTTGACCGTCGGGTCGTTGCAAACGATCATGCACTCACGGCCAGACACCCGGCCGATGCCGGTGATCAGCCCGGCCGCCGGCGCATCGCCGTTGTACATGCCGTGCGCCGCCGTCATGCCGACTTCGAGGAAGGGTGTTGCCGGATCGATGAGGTTGGCCACCCGGTCGCGCGGCAAGAGTTTGCCGCGGCTGACATGGCGTTCGCGCGCGGTATCACCGCCGCCGGCGGCCGCCACCTTCACCGCGTCTTCGACAGTCGCGATCGCCTCCGCCATGGCCGCCTGGTTTGCCTTGAACGTATCGGAGGACGGAGAAATGTGAGATTTCAGAACGGTCATCAAGTCCTCTTTCGATCGAGTTCGGCCGTTTCAGTTGCCGGCGGCTACCGCGTCTCGGTAAACAGCTCCCGCCCGATCAACATGCGGCGGATCTCGCTGGTGCCGGCGCCGATCTCGTAAAGCTTGGCGTCGCGCAGCAGGCGACCCGCCGGGTAGTCGTTGGTGTAGCCGTTGCCGCCGAGCGCCTGGATCGCCTCGAGCGCCAGCGCCGTCGCCTTCTCAGCCGCATAGAGGATGCAACCGGCCGCATCCTTGCGCGTGGTCTCGCCGCGATCGCAGGCCGCCGCCACGGCATAGACATAGGCGCGCGCCGCATTCGCCGTCACATACATGTCGGCGAGCTTGCCCTGCATCAGCTGGAACTCGCCGATCGCCTGGCCGAACTGCTTGCGCTCATGCAGATAGGGGACGACCACATCGAGGCAAGCGGCCATGATGCCGAGCGGCCCGGCCGAAAGCACGACACGCTCATAGTCGAGCCCCGACATCAGCACGCGCACGCCACCGCCGATGGTGCCGAGCACGTTTTCTTCCGGCACTTCGCAGTCCTTGAAGATCAGCTCGCAGGTGTTGGAGCCGCGCATGCCGAGCTTGTCGAGCTTCTGGCCGGTCGAAAAGCCGGCATAGCCCTTCTCGACGAGGAAGGCGGTGATGCCGCGCGGGCCGGCGGTCGGATCGGTCTTGGCATAGACGACGAGCACGTCGGCGTCCGGACCGTTGGTGATCCACATCTTGTTGCCGTTGAGCACATAACGGTCGCCGCGCTTGTCGGCTCTGAGCGTCATCGAAACGACGTCGGAACCGGCGCCGGGCTCCGACATCGCCAGCGCACCGACATTCTCGCCGGAAATCAGCTTCGGCAGGTAACGCGCCTTCTGGTCGTCGTTGCCGTTGCGGTTGATCTGGTTGACGCAGAGATTGGAATGGGCGCCGTAGCTAAGGCCGATCGAGGCCGATGCGCGGCTGATCTCCTCCATCGCCACGCAATGGGCGAGATAGCCCATAGCGGCCCCGCCATGCTCCTCGCCGGCGGTAATCCCGAGCAAACCAAGCTCGCCCATCTCGCGCCAGAGCGGCATCGGAAATGCGTTGCTGCGATCGGTCTCGTCTGCCAAAGGCGCGATACGGTCCGTTGCGAAGCGCCGCACACTCTCGCGCAACGCGTCGATGTCCTCGCCAAGCGCGAAGCTCAATCCGCCCTGAAACATGTCTATCCTCCCATCGTGCCGGCCAGTGCGGTCTCCTCCCACAGCGGCCGGACGATAACGCTCCATCCTCTACGCGGATCGCAGCGAATGCAATGAGATCAACGCCGCGACATGGCCGGACGATAGCACCGCGTTTCGCTAATTTCCTTCCAAAGAGGGGCAAAGCCAAGCACGATATGCAAATCCGGAACCGCCTGCCGATTGCATCCTGTGCGCGAACGAGTTGGCGGGCCCTCGCGCCGAGTCCGGCGGCAAGCGTTCCACTCCTGGTACGGCAACAGGTGTCGCCGTGACATCGCGGGATCGACGATCAGTTCTTGTTCGGCCAGATTTCCTGGCTGGCCTCGACGGCCGCAAGGCCCTGCATCGCGTCTCTATTGCCGGTGGCGGCAAGCGCCTCGAAGATGCGTCGCGCTTCCGCGTGGTACTTGAGGTTCATGTAGGCGTAGCCGCGCAGCACCATCAGGTCCTGGCGGCGGGTCGAGATCTGCCCGAGCTGATCGAGAAAAAGGATGGCCTCGCGGTAGCGATTGGCATTGAAGGCGGCAATGGCACGGTCTGCGAGGATCGCCGTCTGCAGCTCGTCGACCCGCCCCCGGCTCTGCGTCGACTTGGTCGCCGACACCGCCGCCTTGTTGGTGAGGCCGGCGCGCAGGTAGGCCAGGCTCTGGCCATAGGCCGCGTCTTCGCGCATCTGCGACGCAGGCGCCTGCAAGGCCACCTCGAATGCTTCGGCGGCCTCCAGCGGCCGGTTGAGGTCCATCAGGCACCAGCCGCGCGCGAGCGCCGCCTGCGGCGCCATGCCGGCGGGATTGATGGTGGTTCGGCAGCCGGCCCCGCTGCGCACCGATTTCTGCACGACGCCGCCCGTGCGCGGCCTCTGAGCGGCAGGTTGCTCGACCACCTCTGTGACGACGGTGGTACGGGCCGTCGGCTGCGGTTGCGTCCGTTGCACCTCGGCCGTCGGAAGCGGCGCGCGGCTGACTTCGTCGAGCTTCTCCTTGACTTCGCCAAGCCGGGCGATGCGTTCGGAACGGCCCGACCACAAACGCTGGACTTCGACGACGCCATCCTTGTCGTTCAGCTGGTCACGGCTGAGCGCGAGGCCATAGGCCGACGGCTCGTCGTCCGGCTTCCAGCGCAGCGCCGTTGCAAACCATTGTGCGGCGGTTGCCGGCTGGTTGAGGGCGCGCGCATACCAGCCGAACTGCTGGGCCGTGGCCGGTTCGCGGGCCTTGGTCGTTTCCTGAGCGATCCGCGCCAGCACGGCGGCATCGAGGGCGACCGGCGGATCGATTGCCAGCAGATTGGCAGTCGCCGCGAAATAGGTCGCAAGGGCATCGGGCGAGCTATCGCGCCACGGGTAGAGTACGGCCTCGGCCTCGAGCGGTGCCTTGCGCGCGATCAGCGTCAGCGCCAGCCCCTGCGCGGCGGAGGCGCTGTCTTCCTTGTCATGGGCACGGCGGAACCATTGCTCGGCGGCGCTCATGTTGTCGCGGCGCAGCTGATACCAGCCGAGCAGCAGAGCGTCGCTTGCCGTGCCACCGGTCTCGGCCAGTTTTTCGACGCGCTGGACGTACTTGGGATCAACCGCAAGCGCTTTGTCTCCGTCACCTTCGGCAACGAAGCGCCGGGCGAGATCATCACGGATGCTTTCGAACTCCGGCACGCCCTCCGGCGTGGTGCGCTCGAGCGCGAGCAGATCCTGCAGCGTCGCGTAGGACAGCACAGCGGCAGCCTTCTGCACGGTGGCGAGCCGTTCCGGCGCGTTGTCGCAGCTCTTCAGCACATAGAGATAGGCATCGCGGGCCCGGTCCGGCCGCTTGGTCTCGGCAAAGGCCTGCGCCACATGCCAGAGCACATCCACTTCCGAGCAGGTCAGAAGGCTCGGCGTGCTCGCAGCAATCGAAATCACGGTTTCATACTGCTTGAGCTCGGAGGCGTTCACCAGCCGGGCGCGAGCCTCGGCGACGTTGAGGCGCTCGAGCAGGTCCGATGGCGGCTGCCAGGCGGCTTCCTTCGCCTGACGCTCGGCGATCGCCTTGCGCACTTCGGCGTAGCGGCCTTCAGAGTAGAGCCGCCACATGGTTTCGAGCGCGACGTCGTTGTTGCGCGGCACAGCCAGCGGATCGGCGGGCGGGACCCAGTCGGGATAAAGCGAGCGCAGGCGCGAGATTTCCGCCTGCAGCCGTGCGGTATCGCCCTTGGCGGCAAAGTAGCGAAGCGCCGATTCGTCGACCACCGACTGCGGCTTGCTTGTGCTTTGTGCTTCCTCCGACGGCCTGTCGGCCTGGGCCACCTCGGTGAATTGCGGCGGCGCGCCGCGCGCGCCCTGGCCGGCGCTGCCGCCGACGGCCGGCGCCTCCTGGCTCTCGCCAGTCAAGCTGCCGAGTTTCTTGTTGTCCTGGCGCAAGAAGCCGCCATCGGTCAGTCCGGCAACCCCGATCGCCGTAGTCATCACAGCGGCAATGGCAACGATTGAGGACTTCATAGACACTCCGGACGCTTCTCCCTCACGTAAGACAGCCCCAACAGGTGCAGCGTGGAAGGGTAATATTGCGTCGGGCTGAACACCTTGACGCTGTCGGGTATCGGAACCCTGTCCAAGACACAGGCCAGAATATGGTTAACAAATCGATAACCGGGGTCCGTGAGGCTGGTTTGAACGGCCCCCGTAGAGGCGTCGCTGAGGACCAATGCGTCGTTGTCGCCGGCCATTCCCGCCCGCAGCCGCGCCATCAGATCGCGGCCACCCATGTCCGCCCGGGCGAGGTAGAGCGGGATCCGCAAAGCGTTGTAGCCGAACTCGGCGGGAAAGCCCTGGGCTGGCTTCGGCATCGCACGCAGGCTGACCCAGTCGGCCGGCAGTTTTCTCGGGCCTGATTGCAGGGCATTGAGCAAGGCCAGGCCGTCATCCGAGAGCGCCTTCCAGCGCGGCGACGGCGCTACCCGATCAAGTGCGGGAAAAGCCTCGAAGATCCAGTAGGACGGATTGACCACCGGGCCATCCGGGCGATCGGTCGTGCCGAAGCCCGTAACGCCGGGCAACAGCAGCGTTCGCCCGCCATGATCGAGCAGGGTGTTGTCGAGGATGGCCTTGGCGATCCGCGAGGCGGCCTGCAGGTAATCCTGCCGCTTCCAGCGTTCACCGGCGAGCACCAGCGCATAGGCGATCAGGATGTCGCCGTCGGTGGCATTGTTGATGTCGATAATGTGCGGCGTTTCGGTGGCACTCCACTTCCACGCCGCCAGCCCATCGTCGCGCAGCAGCAGCTCACGGCGCGTGAACGACCAGATCAGCGCGAAGTCGGCCGGGTTGTCGGCCAGCACGGCGAGAAGCAGGCCATAACCCTGTCCCTCGCTATGGCTGACATTGCCATTGGCGTCGTCGATGATCCGGCCACCGGCATCGAGGAACCGCGCCTTGTACTGGTCCCATTCCCCAGCCTTCACCGAGCCCGCCTGTTCGTCGGCCCCGGCCGCCATCGGCAAAAGGAGCGCAAGCAATCCGGCGAGAAGCGCGGTCCGCCACTTCATTGGCGCCGCCCCAGGCGGGTCAGCATCGAGGATGTTGCCAGCCCCAGAAGCACCGACAGCACGATCAGCAGCAGGGCATAGACCATGATGTTGCTGGACAGCCAGTTGGCAAAGATCAGGCGATAGTTGGTGAGCGACGGCGGCTGCGTCTGGACGAAATCGAATCCGGCGACCGGCGTCGCCTCGATCTTGTCCGTCGCCGGCTCATAGGCCGATACCCGCCCGGCAAGCTGTTGCCAGCGCGTGACGTCGGCGATCGCCGCCGTGCCCTCACGCAGACGCTTTCCGGTTGGCGCCGTCAGCAGCGTCCAGGTCGCGTCGTCGCTCGGATTGGCGCCTTGCGCAATCACCAGCCCGGCACTTTCCGGCGGAATATAGGCGGCTTGCGCTTCGGGCAGGATACGCAGCGAGCTCAGCGAAATGTCGAACTCCTGCTTCACCCATGTCTGAAACCCCGTGACCTGGTTGCGCCAGGCGCCGCCGCTCAGGCGCGTGCGCCACTCGTCGATGGCCTTCTGGGTGTCGTCAGGACGGCCGGTGTCCTCCGCATTGCCCCAGGACATCTGCCTGGCGGGGTCGATACCGACCTGTGTCAGCACCGTCTTCGGCAACTGCGGCATGGCGCCGATGAAGATCGCGTTGCGGCTGCCGGCTGCAAGCGGCGATGTGATCACCTCCACCAGCATCGGCCTGCCGCCGGCAACCGCCAGGCGGGCAAGGAAGGTCGCGGCCGCCGACAGCGTGTCCTCGTCTGCACGGTCGAGGAAAAGGGGAACGGCGGCGCTATCACTGCGATAGGGGGCGGCGGCACCGGAAATCGCAGAGATATTCGGCCGGCGACCGATGCGCGCGAAGTCCGGCATTCGCAGTTCGGACGTATCGAAGAGCGCGAAGCGGGGATCGTTAGAGGCCGGCGTTCCCGGCGCGCAGGCCTTGTCCGGCTCGGCGGAGAGCACCGCCTCGATCTCGATCAGGTTCGGACCGGGCTTGAAATGGCGCATCGTTACTTTGATCGGCAGGTGGCGCAGGATGTCGCCTGTGGCCGAGTTCAAAGGGATCGTCGATGCGATGTTGCCGTTGATATAGATGTCGATGTGGCTGCCTGGAAGCACGGCATCCGTATAGGCAGCGTCGAGCAAAAGCGTCGCGTCGCCATAGGCGTCGGCATAGAAATCCGACGGCACGGCTACGGAGAAACGCGTACGAAAGCGCCGGCCGGTAAATTCGCTGGTTTCCACCCCGAGTTCGGAGAAGCGCAGGCGCGCATTCGTCACGACCAGCGGCGTCTCCGGCAACTGCCAACGCCCGGTGGCGATGACGTCGCGCGGCACGTTGCTCGGGCGGTCCATCGGCTGCGTGATCCCCTCGATCGCCTCCTGAACGGCGGACCAGTCTGGACCGCTGATCACCAGCACCGACGACTTCGTCTTGCCGTCGCGCACGTACATGGCGACAGGGCCGCTCGACGCACCTTCCGGCAGTCGCTCGAGGAACGGCGCCACTTCCTCCGCGGTGCCGACGAGCGCAGTCATCTGCCCGGGTTTCGCGAGTTCAGGCATGGTCTCGCTGAGGGCGAATTCCTGGGCGGGCATCTGGCCGCGCAACGCCATGCCTTGCGCAAGCCGCATCAGAGCCGCCGTTCGGCTCGGCTGCTGGAGGCCGGGAACGACCAGGTTGAACTGCGTCCGGCCGCGCGCATCGAGCCCGACTGCGCGTACGTCGTCGAGACTGGAAAGCGTCGCGCTGTCGCCGGAGGAAAACCGGATGAAGGCCGATTCCGGTGCGATCTCAGTCCACAGTTCATAGGTCGATTCGACCGTGCAGTCCGTGCGGTGGCGTTGGCGAACCTTGACGCGAATATCGTTGGATCCGGCGCGCAGCAACCCGGGCTTCAGGTCGTAGCTCAGCGGCGTGGCGGCCTCCGCCGAGCCGATCGGCTTCTCGCCGGCCAGTTCGCCATTGACGAAGATCGAAAGCGTCGACGCTTCCGGCGCAACGACGATCGCGTTCTGATAGGCGAAATTAAGCGAGGCGGCAGATTGCGCCTGCGCCGGCGTCAGATAGACGGACCAGGTGCGTTCATCGACCTCTCCGGTCAGCGACAGTGCGCTGAACGGGATGATGAAGCGCTTGAAGTCGTCCGGCGGCTTGAGCGTGACGATGGGTTCTGCCGGCCCGGCGTTGCTTCCGGTGTCTGCCGGCGGCTGCAGGATCGGAGCATCCGCAGGGCGCTCGCCGGACATGTCGAAAGGCGACGGCTGCGCCGACACGCCGGTTGCAAGGCTCGCAAGCAAGAGGGCTGGGAGAACGAGGCGCCTGAGCATCAAGCGCCCTCCTTCTGCGCCTCGGAGCCACGCAGGCTGCGAAGGAAGTAGATCATGCCGCGGCTCGTCTGATAGAGCGCCAGCCAGAGGAACCAGAACGTTCCGCGCACCAGTCCCGGATTACCGCGCCGGGCGCTTTGAAACTCGCTCCATTGCCGCGAATTGGCAAAGATCAGGTCGGCGACCAGGCTGTGATGGCGGGCGACCTGCGGCAGGTAGCGGCAGCCCATGATGGTGATATCGCCGGCAACCTCCTTGTTGCGGATCGCGACAGGCAGCGTCTCGGCCACGCCGCTGCCGCTGTAGGGCTCGAAGCGGATCCCGCCCTCGGTGTCGGTCGGCAGCGTCGATGCGTCGATGCCGTAGACCTGGACGCGCGCGCCGTGCGCCGAGACATCCTCGATCGTTGCCGGATACCATTTGTCGGCGACCCCGAATTCGCAGCGGCGGCTGACCTTGACGCGCCGGGAGGCTGCCCGCTCGCCGCGCTCCGACACGACGCCGAGCACGCAGCCGGCCATGATCAGGTTCAAGAGGTTCCAGCCGCCGACGACGAGCGTCACGTCTGCCTTGTACGGCTCGGTGTAGACCCGGTAGACCGTCATGAGCAGGGCGACGAAAAGCACCGCGAAGATGACGAAGAACGGCCGGGCAATCTCGGAGAGCCGGCTTTCCAGGATCGATTCATCCTTTGCCGTCACCTTGAAGGTCGGCCGGCTCGGCCGCAGCAGCACCGAGATGACCGCCGGCAGCAGATGCACCGTCTGGGCGAACTCGTAGAGTTCAGAGATCCAGGGCCAGCGGAACGAGCCGTAGAGATAGTTCTGCATCATCAGGTTCACGACCATGTAGGCCAGCGTATAGGCGAGGAACTCGCCGCCAGACGCCGTGAAGATCTCAAGGTCGAAGAACAGATAGAAGAGCGGCGCAAAAAGGAAAATCGTCCGCGGGATCGGAAACAGCCAGAACAGCGTCGACGACATGTAGCAAAGCCGTTGCGGGATCGACAGTCCGCCCTTGAACAGCGGAAAGCGGAATATGAGGATCTGCATCATCCCTTGCGCCCAGCGGCTGCGCTGGCCGATGAAGCTGGCGAAGGTCGCCGGTTGCAGGCCGGCGATCAGCGGGCGGTCGACATAGATGCTGTTCCAGCCGCGTCCGTGCAGCGCCAATGCCGTTTCGCAATCCTCGGTGATGCTCATGCCGCTGAAGCCCTCGGTATCCTCCAGCGCCTTGCGGCGAAGAACGGCGGCCGAGCCGCAGAAGAAGGCGGCATTCCACTTGTCGAGACCGCGCTGGATGATGCCGTAGAACATCTCGTTCTCGCTCGGCATTTTCTCGAAAGTGCGCAGGTTGCGCTCAAGCGGATCCGGGTTGAGGAAGAAGTGCGGCGTCTGCACCAGGAACAGCTTCGGGTCCTGCTCGAAATAGCCGACGGTCTCTAAAAGGAAGTCGCGCGCCGGCGCGTGGTCGGCATCGAAGACCGCAATCAACTCGCCGTCGGAGTGCAGCATGCCGTTGTTGAGGTTGCCGGCCTTGGCGTGCTCGTTGCGCTCGCGCGTGAGGTAGCGCACGCCGAGATCGTCGCAAAGCGCCTGCAGTTCGGCATTGCGGGCGGATGCGCGCTGCGCTTCGACAAGGTTTGCCGAGTTGCGCTTCTGCAGGGTGCCGCCGTCGTCGAGCAGCCACACGGTCAGCTTGTCGGCCGGATAATCCATCGCCTTGGCGGCGGCAAGCGTATTGGCGAGCAGGCCTGCGTCCTCGTTGTAGGACGGCACGAAGACGTCGACCTTCGGAAACTTGCCGGGAGAGATCGAACTCGCCTTTCGCGGCGGCAACGGCATCGCCACTACGAACAGGCTGAGCGACAACATCATCACGCTGTACATTTCAGCAAGGTAGAGCAGGAAGCCCGGGATGAAGTTTTCAAGCTGGTTGAGCGGCGGCAGCGTGCTTGTCGTGCGCCAATAGACATAACGCAGCACGATCGCCGTACCGAAGGCGAGCGCGATCAGCCGCCAGCGGCCGCCGGCATTGGCAAGCTTGAGCACGGCCATGAAGGTAACGATGAGAACGCTGACGATGAGCTGCGTCTGGAGGTTCACCGGCAGCGTGATGACCGCCATCACACAAAGCGAGAAAAACGCCCAAGCGGCAACCGATCCGATCCTGCTCATACATTTGCCTTCCAGCGTTCGGCATCATGCCACTGGTATTGCCCGACCCATATTCGACCGAGTCTCCCCTACCGACACCAGCCCATAACAAAGGATGGTTAGCGGTCGATTAAGGGCAGGCTCCTCCGGTCTGCTGCCCTGCGCACGCGGGAGCCGGCACGATCACGTTCGGCAAGGTTTTCGCCGTGGTTTCCGCCTGCGCCTGCGGCATTGAGACGGTCCCGTCCGGCTGCGGAACCGGGATCGACGTCACCGCGGCGGGCGCAACGACCTGCTGTTCGACGCGTGCCGGAACGCTGCTGACTTCACGCCGTGCCACGGGCTGCACCTGGCGCCGCGGAACCGCCACCGGAGCGCTCGTGGTCACCGCCTCTTCCTGGCGGTAGATCGGGCTGCCGGTTCGGCCGAGACCCGCCTCCAGCGGCGGCGGCGCGCCATAGGGGTTCCAGGCAGGATCGCCGAAGGTGCCGGTGATCGTGTAGCCGTAGACCGGGGCCAAAAGCTCGGTCTCGCTGGCGCCTGCCGCGCAATAGCGCAGCCGCACCTGGATCGTGCCGTAGCCCTTGAGCGGCGAGCGATGGTTCTCCGCCTGGCGGATCTGCTGCCAGGCAAAGATGCAGGCGTCGTTCGCCCGGCCCTGACCGAAGGCATAGCCGAACGGCCCGTAATTGTTCTGCAGGAAGTAAGGGTTGAGCGACAGCGAAACGCCGGGCAGCGCCCGGCGCGCCTCAGCCATCATTTTGTTGTCGCGCACAGCGGCATAGTTCGAGCGGGACTGTTGGTCGAACTTGGCGTTCATCGGGCCGAAGAACTTGGCCCGCAGCAGGTTCTGACCTGGGGTCGCCGCCGAGGTGTAAAGATAGATATCCTGCTCGATCGCGTTGGTGCTGCGCCGTTCGACGACGTTCAGAACCGCAGGCCCGCCGGGCGGCGGCAGGATCAACGCGTTTTCCGAGGGAACCATGATGCTGCCGGTCGGCGTGCCGACGTCCTGGCGCGTGTTGCAGCCCGACAGCACGGTCGCGGCCACCAGCGACACCGCAGCCACGCGCCAGCCGTTCGCAGGGCGCAGCCGTCTCTCCGACGTGCCGAATCTCCGACTCAGATATCGTTGCATCATGGCTGAGCATTAGTTGATTCACCCCATTTCGCAAACCCGCGAAGAATGGGGGCAGAGATGCGACCGGGCGACGACGCACGGCTTTGTCCCCTCAAAATCGATTGTTTCAGGGCGGGCCGGCGCGCTTCGGCGGCGCCGCGACCAGTCGCCTCAAACCGCTTCTCTGGGACGGGCAAGATCGTTGACACCCTCATCATCCGGGGCCTGCCCGTAGCTCATGCGGCGCATCTGCGCGATGACGCGCTCCATCTCGTCGTCGGGCAGAACCGGCGGCTCGCCAAGCGTCAGCGCCTGAACATACATGCGCGACAGGGTCTCGATCTCGATCGCCAGCCACAAGGCGGACTCGAGCGTCCTGCCGAGCGAGATCTGGCCGTGCTGGCCAAGCAGGCAGGCCGTACGGTCCTTGAGCGCCACAAGCGCATTGTCGGACAATGCCTGCGTGCCGAAGGTCGCATATTCTGCACAGCGGATCGTCGTGCCGCCGGCAATGCCGGTCATGTAGTGAAAACTCGGGATGGTCTTGTGGTGGCAGGCAAGCGTGGTCGCATAGACCGAATGGCAGTGCAGTACGACGTTGATATCCGTGCGTTCCCTCAGGATATCGCGGTGGAAACGCCATTCCGACGACGGACGAAGACCGACATAGGTACCGTCGAAATCCATCTCGACCAGATCCTCAGGCTGCATCGTCTCATAGGGCAGCGACGACGGCGTGATCAGGAAACCGGTCTCGGTACGAACAGAAATGTTGCCCGCAGTCCCCTGGTTGATACCGTTCGAATTCATGCGGCGGCAGATGTCCACCATCTCGCGGCGGAGCGACAGAATGTCGGCCTTGCTCATCGATATGTCCTTTCGAAGTCGCGACTGAAACCATTGTTGTGCCCAGCCCGGGCGCGGGCTCGCCATTGCGACGCATAGACGGCGACAGCAGGCGAGAGGTGAGACACGTCGCCGGGATCGGCGAGCGAAAGCGGCGCCGGGCGCCGGCGCCGGCCCTCGCTTGCAAGCAGTGCGGCGCCGGAGGCCACGCCATAGGCATCGAGATTGAAACGCACACGCCGGTTCGGCATCAGTGCGGCGACGAGGCGGGCATAGAGCGGGTCGCGCAGGAAGCTTCCGTCGAGTACGACCAGCGGCCCCGGCCCCAGCGCCTCCACGCACTCCGCCGTTAGAAGCGCGCAATAGAGCAACGCCAGCGCCTTGCGTTCGATCGGCGTTTCCGGCGGTGGCCCGCTGATGCGACCGCGACCGGCACTTCCCGGAAAGAGGCCGTCATCGTCGCCGAACGACGGCAGCGCCATGCTGCGTCTGGCGATCAAGCCGAGAACGACGTCGTCAGGCACCGCGGCGTCCGGCGGTTCGCGGCCCGCCACATGGGAGAACTCGCGGCCGCCCATCGTGAGCACGCCGCCGAGCGGGCGCCCGAAGACGTCGCTGTTCAGCGTCATGCCGCGGCGTTCGTCGAGCCGGTCGAGCGCCGTGCGGCCGGAAAAGCCGACGATCCACGTTCCGGTCGAAACGACGATGAAATCGTTGAGCCCGCCGGCGTGATAACGATAGTGGTTGAGGCTGCTGTCGTGGCCGCCCGTAAGCACGCGCAAGCCTTCCGGCAACCCGTGGCGCCGGACAAGCTCGGGACGAGCGGAGCCGAGGACCTGCCAGGCATCGGCAAAATCCGGCATCAGGCTCCGCCAGCCGCGTGTCCCGACAATGGGCGCGAAGCGGCGTTCGGCGACATTCCAGAGATGCGATTGCGCGCCGAGCAGGCTCGCCTCGGATGCAGCAACGCCCGACAGCCGCCACGCCCAATATTGCGGCAGACCGAGATACCAGCACGCGGCGGCGACGGCATCGGGCGCATGCTCCTGCATCCAGTAGAGCTGGCGCGCCTGATGGGTGGCGCTGTGCATCGTCGCGCTGCCGCGGTCGAAAAACGAACCGGAGAGCGGCGCGTAGCCGAACTGGATTTTCTCCGGCACC
The DNA here is from genome assembly GCF_001427045.1 of Ensifer sp. Root558. Lineage (NCBI taxonomy): Bacteria > Pseudomonadati > Pseudomonadota > Alphaproteobacteria > Hyphomicrobiales > Rhizobiaceae > Ensifer > Ensifer sp. Root558. Next base: position 20,706 of record NZ_LMGC01000006.1, read on the forward strand.
GGCTGCTCGTAATCGATCATCGGTAGAGCCGCGCCAGCGGCCATATCCGGGTCATCGCCGACGAGTACGCCGCCGGACCCGTGACCGGCGGCGACGAAGGTTTGCAGCGGATGGCGGCGACCAAGATCTGCGAGACTGGCGAAGATCCATTCGCCAAGGCTTTCGAGGTCGTGATGCCGCCAGGGCGGGCCCGGCAGCACTGGGTTGGCAACGCTCAGCGTTTCCAGGACGAAACCGTCTGATGTGACCGCGTTCAGCTTCACATTGGTCTTGCCGACGTCAAGGACGGCGACCGTCCCCGTGTCCGCATCCGCTGAAACTGCCATACCGAGACCCTCCGTCCTGATAGAGGCGGCGCTTAAAGCGCGCGCACCTAGATCAATCCGTATTGCCGGGCCTTGTTCCTAAGGAACGGCAGGCCGTTGCCCATCACTTCCTCTTCGTCCCTGGCGACCGGCCGCCAGACCGCAAGGCCATAGGCCACTTCTGGCGGCATGTTGATGAAGCTTTCCATCGCCAGTCCACCCTTGAAACCGATCGCGGCCAGCGTCGCGAAGATCTCGTCCCAGGCGCAGTTGCCATAGCCGGGCGTGCCGCGGTCGCTTTCGGACAGGTGGATGTATTTGATGAAGTCGCGTGCATCGAGGATGCCGGTGCCGATGCCCTTTTCCTCGATGTTCATGTGGTAGGTATCGAGATGCACGAAGACATTGTCGGCGCCCACCCTCTTGATCATGTCGACCGCCTGCCAGCCGGTGTTGATCAGGTGGTTCTCGTAGCGGTTGACCGCCTCGACGCCCAGTTCGATGCCACGGGTTTTGGCGTGCTTGGCGGCGGCCTGCAGCACACGGGCGATGTTGTCGTACTCGGCTTCAGTCGGCGGCACGCCGGTGCGCTCGCCGATGCCGCCGTAGATGACGCCGGAGAGCGCCTCGCCGCCGAGATCGGCCGTCTTGTCGATCGCCACCTTCAGATGCTCGATCGCGGCATCGGGTCGGACGGATGCCCAGGCGCGCTCCGGCAGGCCGAGCGAGCAGACCGCGCGCAGCTTGTTTTTCTCCAGCAGCGCCTTGGTATGGGCAGTATCAACCGCCGGCGGATTTAGCATCGGGATCTCGATGAAGTCGACGGCGTATTTCACCGCCGCCGCAACGGCGCGCTCCGCACCGGGGCGATCCCAATTCATGGTCCACATGCTTGTATGGACGCCAAAACCCTGCATGGTCATGTTTCCTTTCTGACAAATGAAATCTTGAATTTCGTCGCGACGAAGCGCAGCACCATGACGCCGGCGAGCAGCAAACCCCAGACGGCGGTCGCCAGATGCTGGTTGGCGCCGACGAGGTTGAGACCCGAAGAGAGAAGCTGCAGCACCACCAGCGCGACAAAGACAGGGATTACCCGACCGAAGCCGCCGAACGGATTGACGCCACCCAAGAAGCAGGCGAGCACCGTGATCAGCAGGTAGCTTTCACCGTGGCCGATGCGCACGGAATTGAAGCGCGCCAGCATGATGATGCCGGCAATCGCGCACATGGCGCCGGAGAGCGCATAGACGAGCACGATCACCTTGCGGGTGTTGATGCCGGAATAGCGGGTCGCCTCGAGGTTGGAGCCGATCATGTACGTGTTGAAGCCGAGCTTCGTGCGGGTCAGCAGCACGTTCCAAGCGAGCACGCAGACGATAAAGACGATCAGCGGGATCGGCACGCCGAGAAACGAGCCGTGACCGAGCGGACCGAGGAAGGCCGGAAAGCCGGATACGTCGCCGCCGCGCGTCAGGAACTCGCCGAGGCCGCGCAGGAAGATCATCATCGACAACGAAACGAGGATCGGATGCGCGCGGGTAAAGGCGATCACCAGTCCCATGATCACGCCGCTCGCCGCCCCAACGAGAATGGCGAGCACCGAACCGAGCAGGAAAGCGCCGGGGCCGGCCTCCACCCCGCCATTGGCCTGCAACACCCAGGCGAGCGTCAGCCCGGCGATGTTGGCCGAGAAGGTGATCGCGAGATTGAGCCCGCCCGTCAGGATCGGCAGCAACATCGCGAGCGTCAGAAGGCCGAGCTCCGGCAGCTGGAAGGCGACCGAACCGAAGGTGGCCGCGCTGAGGAACTGCGGCGAGGCGATGCCGAACACCAACACCACGGCGAGAAACGCCAGCCCCGGCCCGGCTATTTCCGGACCGATGAGGGTCTTCACGCGTTCGACGATCGCACTCATCGTCCGGCTCCTTTCTGGCTGACGAAGGGCAGAAGCCTTTCGATGCGGGTATTGGAGAGCGTGATCGCCACGAGGATGATGGCGCCGATGATCATCTTGAAAGCGAAGGGCGAGACGCCCATCAGGTTGAGGCCGTTCTGGGTGATCGAGATCAGGAGCACGCCGAGCACGCAGCCGAGCACCGAGCCCTTGCCGCCGCCAAGCCGCGCGCCGCCAAGGACGACCGCCGCAAGCACGTCGAGTTCGCGACCATAGAGCGCGTTCGGCACCACCTCCTGCGCATAGTGCGCCTGGATGAGCCCACCGATGCCGGCCATCAGACCGAGCCAGCCGAAGGCGATGAACTGCATGGCGCCGATGTTGATGCCGAAGCGGCGCGCGCCTTCCGGATTGTCGCCGAACGCATAGAGCTGGCGGCCGGTCGTGGTGCGGGTGATCAGCACCCAGGTGGCGATGACGCAGAGCACCATCACCAGCACGGGAAGCGTGATCTCGATCCAGGTTCCGTCCGGCATCTCGTGTTCGAACAGGATGACGCGGTCCGTCAGCCAATCCGGCAGGTCGTAGATCGACACGCCCTTGGTGAAAAACATCAGGAGGCCGAAGTAGATGTTGAAGGTCGAGATCGTCGCGACGATCGAGATGACGCGGAAGCGGTGGATCAGGAAGGCGTTGATGGCGCCGAGCAGGATGCCGAGCGAGCCGGCAATCAAAAGGCCTGAGATCCAACCTCCGCCGCCAATCCAACCAAGAGCAATGGCCGTACCGTATTGCACGACCGAGGCGGCAACAGCGAAGGAGATATCGATGCCACCGGCGATCAGCACGACGAGCAGCCCGACGGCGAAGATGATGTTGACCGAGCTGATGTTCAGCAGGTCAAAGGCGTTGCCGAGCGAGAAGAAGTTGGCGGTCGAGACCGACAGCACGGCGCTGATCGCGATGATGACGGCAAGCAGCGACACTTCCGTCGCGTGGGTGCGGACGAAGCTACGCATAGACCGCTCCTTCGATCTCGGCGAGCAAAGCGCTGCGCGGATCATAGCTGCCGACGATGCGGCCTTGCGCCATGTGCAGCACACGGTCGGCGTTGAAATAGACCTCCGGCACCTCATCGGAGATCAGAATGATCGCAAGGCCGGTCTCGGCAAGCCGCGCGACGATGTCGAAGATGCCAACACGCGCACCAACGTCGACGCCGACAGTCGGGGCGTCGAGGATCAGGAGCTTCGGATCGGTCGCCAGCCACTTGGCGATCGCCACGCGCTGCTGGTTGCCGCCGGAAAGCGTGGAGATCGCATCCTGCTGCAGCCCGATCTTGACGCCGAGATCGGCGATCCAGCGCGCGACAAGGCTGCGCTTGCGATCCTCGGAAAGCAGTCCGCCTGAAAGGATCTTGTCGAGCGAACTGATGACAAGATTGTCGGCGATCGACTGCGGTTGGATGAGGCCAAGCGACAGCCGGTCCTCGGAGAGATAGGCGACGCCCGCCGCAATCGCATCGCGGTTGGACGAAAAGCGGACCGGCTTGCCTTCAAGCGCAATGGTACCGGATGCCGGCTTCAGCATGCCGAAAAGCGTCAGCGCCAGTTCGGTGCGCCCAGCGCCGAGCAGGCCGGTAATCCCAAGTGTTTCGCCGCGCCTGACCGAGAGCGAGATATCCTCGAATTGGCCCGGGCGGGACAGGCCCTTCACATCGAGCACGACGGGCTGACCGTCGCGGAATTTCGCGCGCACCTGCTGGTCGAAGGTCTTGCCGGTCATCAGTTCGGTGATGCGCGACTGGGTCATGCCGGCGGCGGGGTAGACGCCCACCAGCGCACCATCGCGCAAGACCGTGATGCGGCTCGAAATCTCCAACACCTCGGCGAGCCGATGGCTGACGAAAACGACGGCGACGCCGGAGCCGGAGAGCCCGCGAACGATATCGAGCAGATGGTCGGTTTCCGATTGCGTCAGCGACGCGGTCGGCTCGTCCATGAAGACGAGCCTCGCTTCACCCACAAGCGCCCGGGCGATCGCCACGATCTGGCGCTGGGCAATCGCATATTCCTTGAGCGGCAGGTCGACGTCGAGCGCCACGCCAAGACGGGCGAGCGCATCGGTCGCGATCTGGCGCATTCGGCCATAATCGACCAGTTTCGGCCAGCGGCCGAGCACCGTCTGGAAGGCGATGTTTTCGGCGACGCTCATTTCGGGAAACAGCGCCAGGTCCTGCCAGATCACCTGGATGCCGCGATCCTGCGCGGTCACCGGTGACATGTGGGAATAGGTTTCGCCATCGAACTCGATCGAGGCGCCATCGGCGGGGCGGTAAACGCCGGTGATGATCTTGATCAGCGTGCTCTTGCCGCAACCGTTTTCGCCGGCAAGGCAATGAACCTCGCCCGGTCGGACGTCGAAGCTCACATTCTTGAGCGCACGAACCCCACCAAACGTCATGTTGATATCGCGCAGGGCCAGAAGCGGCTTCTCGCCTCCTCCCGCGGTCGCAAGCTGGTGCATGGACTGCCCCTAAATCACGTTAAGTCCGAGCAAGATGCGGGCAGAAACCGCAAACACCTTTCCTCATCCGGCTCCGGTACGGTTGAGGGACTTGCCAGGCCGGCCGAAGCCGGCCCAGCAGCCGGGAGAACCCTTGAGGATCAGAGACCCATGGCCGCGAGATCCGCGACCGTGTCCTTGTTGATCGGCACGAGCTGATCGACGATGATGTTGCGGTTTTCGAAGTCCGGCTTGACCTTGCCGAGACCTTCGATCTCGTCACCGTCCTTGACCTCCTCGCCCTTCATCAGCTTGTCGGCAAGCGTGACGAAGACTTCGCCGGCCTGCTTCGGATTCCACATGAAGCCGCCGGAGATCGCGTCGGACTTCACCAGCTTCTGGCCTTGGCCGGGAGAGAAGGGACCGAGCACGAAGATCTCGCCGACCTTGCGGCGCTCTTCGACGGCGCGGCCGGCGCCGATCGGCCCCTGGCTGCCGAAGGCGAGGAAGCCTTTCAGGTTCGGATGGGCAGAGATCAGGTCGAGTGCAGTCGACCGGCTCTTGTCGACGTCTTCGGCAACACCGTAGCGATCGCCGACCAGCGTCATGTCCGGATGGTTCTTCTTGATGTAGGCGATTGCCGCATCGGCCCAGGCATTGTGCAGCGGCACGGTCAGCGAGCCGACGAAGACGGCATATTCGCCCTTGCCGCCCATCTTCTCGGCCAGCAGCTTGCCATGCGCCTCACCGAAACCGGTCGAGGATGCGAGCTCGAAGTCCCAGTCGGCACCCTTCTGGCCCGGGGATTCGTGGGTGATGACGATGATGCCCTTTTCCTTGGCCTTGGTCAGCACCGGCTCAAGCACCTTGGCGTCGTTCGGCACCACGCCGATGACCTTCACGCCTTGGGCGATGAGATCCTCGATGGCGCGCACCTGCAGCGCCGGGTCGGCGCTGGTCGGGCCGACCATGAAGGCGTCGATACCGAGCTTCTGGCCGCGTTCCTTGATGCCGGCTTCCATGGCGTTGAACCACGGAATGCCGCCGATCTTGACGACGACGCCGACCTTACCGGCATCCTGCGCAAAGGCGGTCGCCGAACTCGCAAGCGCCAGCGATGTCGCCAGGGCGGCGACGAGAATTTTCCTGATCATGTTCTCTCCTCCACTCGTTCCCATAGGGGGAACGCGCCCGGTCGCCTCAGCGCCGGCCTCCAGTTTCAAATCATCACTGGCGAAGTGTTCCTCGCCTCCCTGAAACGCCGCCTCCTCAGACGACACCATCAAATGTGCACAATCGATATTTCTTGTTTGCACAATCGATGGTGCAAGAACTATTGTGCAGACTTAATCTTTCGTCAAGGGGAAATCGGCACTAAAACCACCAGGGGAGAAACCGATGGCCAGCAGCAGCAAGAAGAAAGCGACGATCTACGACCTGTCGGTGTTGTCAGGAAGCTCGCCTTCAACCGTAAGTGCGGTCCTGAACGGCACCTGGCAGAAGCGCCGGATCAAGGAGAGCACGGCAGAACTGATCCGCAACCTCGCCGAGACGCACCAATATACGGCCAACCGCCAGGCGCGCGGACTGCGCAGTTCGCGCTCCGGCCTGATCGGGCTGCTCCTGCCGATCCATGACAACCGCTACTTCTCGTCGATGGCGCAGACCTTCGAGGCGCATGTCCGAAGCAAGGGGCAATGCCCGATCGTCGTCAGTGCCAGCCGCGATCCGGAGGAAGAGCGCAAGACCGCCGAAACGCTGATCTCCTATTCGATCGACGAGCTGTTCATCTGCGGCGCGACCGACCCCGACGGCGTGCACGAGGTCTGCGAGGCGGCCGGCCTCAAACACATCAACATCGACCTGCCCGGCACCAAGGTGCCCTCCGTCATCAGCGACAACTACGAGGGCGGGCGAATGCTGACCGAGGCGATCATCCGCCACTTCCAGGCATCAGGTCCGCTTGCGCCGCACGATCTCTACCTTTTCGGCGGCCGCAACGACCATGCCAGCCGCGAGCGCATCCGCGGCTTCCGTGCCGTCAAAAGCGAACTGCTCGGCGCCGATCCGGACGAATGCATCCAGCCGACGGGCTATGCGCCGAACAATGCCCGCCTCGCCTTCGAGGCCTTCTACGAAAAGCACGGCAAGCTGCCGCGTGGTCTCTTCGTCAACTCGTCGATCAACTTCGAGGGGCTGCTGCGTTTCATGGCAGGGCATCCGCACGAAAACTTCGCCGACCTCGTGGTCGGCTGCTACGATTACGATCCCTTCGCGTCCTTCCTGCCCTTCCCCGTCATCATGATCCGCCAGGACGTCGAGGGCATGATCACCAAGGCCTTCGACGTCATCGAGGAAGCCCGGCCGAAGCCGCGCATTCACCTGATCCAGCCCGAACTGGTGCAGCCGCGCACGGCACTGACCGGCCCGCTCGACGCCTTGAAAGACATCGAATAGCCCCGGCGACCAACGTTTCCGCGGAAACTGCAGCTTCATACAAAAAAATCATCTGTACATTCTATTAGAAGCAGCGTATTCATTGGAAATGGATGACGTTGACAGAAAAATCGTCGAAATTCTCGTTGACGATGCGAGGCGATCGCTGACCGATATCGGTGCTGCGGTGGAGTTGTCGCCGTCGGCCGTCAACGAACGCATTCGCCGGCTCGTCGCCAATGGCGTGATCCGAAATTTCACCGTCGAGGTCGATCATCGCGCGCTCGGCCTCGACGTACTCGCCTTCGTCTGGGTCGGCCTTGCGCCGGACGCGGACGAGGAAGCGTTCCGCAGCTTCATGGCCGGTCACCCTGCCGTAGCGGAATGCCACCATGTCACCGGCGCCTGGTCCTATTGCGTCAAGGTCCGGATGCCATCGCTCGGCGACCTCGAGCCGTTCCTTGCCGAAATGAAGCAACGGCGGTTCCTGGCGCGAAGCGAAACGCTGATCGCGCTGTCGACCGTACGGGAAAGCCTGGCAACGACCGCGCCGCGCGCCTGACCGGACGCGAAAACTGCTGCAACACTTTTTGTTTGCCGGGCATGCACCGTCCTCGAAGCGAACGGCGCAACCATGCCCCGGCCGGAGCCCTATGCCATGTCCACATTGTTGTTTGGAAAAAGCCTCCTCGTCGGCCTCGCGGTCGCAGCCCCTCTAGGCCCGATCGGGGCGCTCTGCATCAACCGCACGCTGGAGCGCGGCTTCTGGGCGGGCGTGGCCGGCGGCCTCGGGACAGCCGCCGCCGATGCCACGTATGCAGCACTGGCTGCGATCGGCTTCGCGGCCTTCGCAGCGGTCCTTGCCATCATCGCCACGCCGCTTAGCTTGGCCGGCGGACTGTTCATGATCTGGCTCGGGTGGAGCGGATTACGGCCAAGGTCGGTGACGGCAGCCGCCGATGTCGGCGGACGCGATCTCATTCGCACGACCATCGCCACCTTTTTCCTGACGATGACGAGCCCGGCGACGATCCTCTCCTTTGCCGCGATCTTCGCCGGCCTCGGCCTTGCCGAAGCGGGCGACGCGCTCAGCGCTGCCGTCGTGGTCATGGGCGTCTTCCTGGGATCGCTCGGCTGGTGGTTCTTCCTAAGCGGCGGTGTTGCGATCGCCCGGACGCGACTGCCCGACAGCTTCGTCGTCTGGGTATCGCGCATTTCGGGGCTGGTTCTGATCGCTTTCGGCATCATTGCCATCGGAGCCGCCGTGAAGGGGCTGCTCTAGCCCCTGTCGACGCAGCCTCTACCGGCTGCGTCAATCACCTTCGACCCCTGCTCGTCAGGTCGTGGGCTTCACCGCCTCCACGTGCCACCACTTGGGTCGGGCAGTGCGATAGCTGTGGCTCTTCGGGATCAGATCGATGGCACTAGTCTTGTCGAAGACGCCGAGCAGAAGGGCAACCACCGGCGCATCGTCGATCGCACCGAGACTGCTGCCGCAGGCCGGGCAGAAGGCGCGGCTGGAATAGTCCGAGGAGTGATAGACCGATGGCGCGCCGCCCGGTCCGGTCCAGGTTACGGCTTCGCTCGGGAATTCGACCCACGCCAGGGTCAAGGCGCCCGAATGGCGCTGGCACATCTTGCACGAACACGTATGCGGCTTTCCGGCCGTCCCCTGCGCCTCAAACCGGATTGCTCCGCAGAGGCATCCGCCCGTGTGCGGCTTAAGCCTCTTGGCAACGGCCCGCGTCATACTTACCTCCAGTTGTGGTTTCGAATCGGCGCCAGTATAAAGAACCGCGACAAAATTGGAGGCATCCATGCGTGCAATTCGGGTGATATCTGCCCTTGTGGTTGTCGGCGGCATCGCAGGCGAGGCGATGGCTGAGGATGGTGTGCGCCCGTCTGCAGCCGGGCCAACGCCGAAGGGCCGGATCGTCTCCGGCGCCTTCGAGATGGACTTCACGAAGATCCCGTAATCGCGGCAGCTTACATGCCGGTACCGGCTCAGTAGAACCACGCGCCGATGTCGCGAAACGCGCGTTTGCTCTGATCGCGCCTGTTGCCATCCCGCGCCGCCGGGTCGTCGCCGATCGGCAGACTGAAGCCGAAAGGCTCGGCCGGCACGCCGCCGCGATCGCACCAATAGGCATCGAGGTCGGCCCTCATCATGCGGCGCCGCTTCAAGCGGCGGCGGTTGATGACGTGCTTGTCGTTCGAGACCGCAAAGACGTGGCCCGCGTGGCCTTCCGTCACCAGGCCATTGAGGACGAGCAGCGCCGCATCCTTCGGCCGGAGCCCGCCGAGATCGCGAGTTGCCGTGATCAGGGATCGCTTGGCCTCTTCGCCCTTCGGCCCCTGCATCCCGCCGATGGCGAGACTATAGGTGTCGCCTGCGCAACGCACGAAGATGAAGCCGACAGTGCAGAGCGCATAGCCATCGCTCTGCCGGCGCAGCCGGATCGCGAATGCCCCCTCATGGCGGGCGCCGCCATGGTCGGCCAGTTGCAGCTGGATGCGATAGTTCTCGCTGCGGCCGGAAACCGTGCCCATTTCCAGCGTGCTGCCGCGCCAAAGGGCCATCAGTGAACGGCGCGACAGGACCTCGCTTGCGACATCGAAGTGATTGAGCAGCAGGTCGAGCCTTGCTGTCGACGACGCGCCGTGCAGGAAGAATGTCGGGATCGACTTGCGCACGAGATCATCGTGCGGCAGACCCAGCCGGTAGCGTTCGGCGAATTCGCCTAGAAAGCCGATCCAGCGCGATGTCAGGAACGGATGGCGCGCAAACCGCATGGAAAATACGACGGCGCGCTTCAAGCTCACCCTCAGGCCGAGCTTTAGCACATGGCTGGTGATCGACGTCTCTCGCGAGCCTTCACCGACGACGGGCGCAGAAACCGGCCGGCCCGAAGGCGTCAGCTGTTCGCCGACGAATGCCTTGCCATCGACCGGCAACCGCAGATCCGCGCTGTATTCCTGACTGAATTCCAGGGACATGGTGCTATCCTTGAGAGCAAACGCTGTTGGCCGAAGGACTCGGCCGAGCTCAGGTTTGCCCGGGCACTGTCAAGGATTTGCGGAGAACCGGTGGGCAATTGCACGCCGATTCTAAGCGGGCGCGAGGGCGGCGAAGCCGCCGATGTTCCGATCGGGAAAAGCGGAAAATTGCTTAGCGCAACGGCTGTTGCGCCAATCGCTCAGAGGGCGATTTCCCGCGGCAGGACGAGCGTGATCACGGCGCCGCCGCCGGCACGCGCGGAAAATTCCAGCCGTCCGCCATGCGCCTTGGCGATCGCCTGGACGACGGAAAGCCCAAGGCCCGTGCCGCCCGTCGCACGCGACCGCGAGGCGTCGCCGCGCCAGAACAGGTCGATCGAATGGATCGAAACGTCGTCCGGAAGACCGGGACCACGGTCCAGCATCCGGATAAAAGCCTCGTCGGCACCCCGCCGCCCGGTCTCGCAGCGCAGGACACGGCCGTCTGCGGCGTAGCGTGTAGCGTTTTCGATCAGCGCCAGCAGCGCCTGGCGCAGACGCTGCGAATCGCCGGAGACCCGCACCGGCTCAAGCGCGACCTCCACCGACATGCCAACAGAGCCAAGCAGGGTGTTTGACGCACCAAGCACCTGGGTCGCCTCCACGGCGAGGTCCACCGTCTGACGCTGGGTGACCAGCTTCTGGCCGGCGGCGAGCGAAAGCGTACGCAGATCTTCAACCAGGGCGGAAAGCCCCTCCACCTGCAGCAGCAACTGCCGCACCCTTTCCGGCTCGAGAGGAAAAACACCGTCGGCCATTCCCTGAAGGTTGCCCTGCAGGATCGTCAGCGGCGTACGCAGTTCGTGCGCCACCGCCATCGTATTGAAGCGCAGCCGGTTCTCCATGTTTTCCAGTTCGGCTGCCAACTCATCGAAGGTCTTCACGAGCGTCGCCACCTCCTTGGCACCCTTGCGAAACGATCCGACGCGCACCGCGAAGTCACCCGTCCTGAGGTCCTGCGTCGCCTGCGCCAGCACTTCCAGTGGCCGGCTGATCTTGCGCGCCAGCCAGTAGCCCACGAGCCCGCAGAAAGTGACTGCCGTCGCTCCGAAACCGAGGATGATCTTGTCCACCTCCCAGTTCGCCCAGTCTTCGAGTTCCGGCATCGTCGAAAGTAGCTTTTGCAGCGACTCCTGGCGCGGCAGCTTGCCGGCATTGATGTCCTTGTAAGCCTGAGCCGCCTCCGCAGGCATCCGCTCCAGCAGTCTCGCCTCCAGCCGCGGCTCCATAAATTCGACGCCGGCATAGATGATGAACACGCTGATGATGAGCAGCGCGATCGTCACGAGCGCGGTGAGAATGCCGAGCGGCAGGCGCGAGAGACCGATCTTCATCTGGGCTCCACGAAACGGTAGCCGACGCCGCGCACGGCACTGAAGAAGCCGCAGGCACCGAGATCTTCCAGCTTGCGCCTGAGATTGGCGATATGGGTATCGACCGTGCGGGCGAGCGCATCGCTGTCCGGCAGGCAGGCGTCGAGGATATCGGCGCGATCAAAGGCATGCGTCGGGCGGCGGATCATGTGGGCAAGGATGCGGAATTCGCTGAGCGTCAGCGGCACCGACTGGCGATTGCCGGCCTTTTCGACGAAGGCGACATGGGCATCGAGATCGACCTCGACACTCTCGAAGCGAAGCACGGTGGCGCCGGCGCCGTTGCGGGTACGGCGCAGCACCGCGTTGACGCGCGCCACCACCTCCTGCGGGTTGAACGGCTTGATGACGTAGTCATCCGCGCCGAGCCTCAGCCCGGTCAGCCGGTCGAGATCTTCTGCCAGTGCCGTGACCATGATAACCGGCGTATTCCCCTCGCGGCGAAGGCGGGCGAGAACCTCGAACCCATCGAGCTTCGGCATGCGAACGTCCAGCAGCACCAGGTCCGGCGACAGCACCGCATGGTGGGTCAGCGCCGTCTCGCCGTCGGCGGCACGCACCGTCCGGAAACCTTCGCGCACGAGATAGGCATCTAGGATCTGCGCAATCTCCGGCTCGTCCTCCGCCAGAAGGATGAGACCCTTATCGACCATGAACTAACTCCCTGGGTCTGATGTTGTGATCAGCAGCTTATGTGACGAATAGGCCCGCGTTGCAATTCGTCCGCGCGGCCCAATGGTCGCTTGATCGGCCCTCCGGATAGAGCTCCGTACAAATCTTCGCCGTTTCTTGACAATTGGCGACGGACGCGCCGCACAACCGACAAACCGGGCCTCTCTCCGCGGCGGAAATGCGGGGCAGAGTGCCGGAGACCTCCGTCCCGCATGTCGGTCGCGCTCGACCAGAAGCTGTATCGGCCAACCATTCGGTCTTGCGCATCAAGCGCTCCCAGTTCCTCGACGCAGCCTTGACAGAGCGGCGCAAGTGTCCGGCCCACACACAGACAACTTGCGAGCGACCGCATGCCCAGCCTTTATTCATCCACGGCGACCTCTTCAGACAGCGGCCGATGGTCGCGCGCCAATCCTCGTCTCTGGCCGGGGCAGGCGCGCGCGCGCCTGGAACACCAGCCAATCGCGGCCGCCGGCGCACTGACCATTTGCGCTGCCTTCGTCTTCATGGCCTTTCCCGGCATCGATCTTGCCGTCTCGCGCTGGGCCGCCTTCGCCACCGGCGACTTTCCGCTCTCGCGGGAGCCGGAGCTGCGGGCCCTTCGCGACTTCAACCGTATCTTGCCGGTTTTCATTCTGCCTTGCGTTCTGGCGCTTCTGGTTGCGCAGGCCATCGCACCCCGCCCATGGCTGCCCCGCCCGCACAAGGCACTGTTCTTCCTGACCTTCTTTGCGCTCGGACCTGGGCTCCTTATTCAGGCGCTGAAGCGGCTGATCGGACGGGCGCGCCCCCATGAGATCACCGATTTCGGCGGCAGCCTGCCGTTTACGCCGGCCTGGCAAGTGTCCGGCGCCTGCTCGCGCAGTTGCTCTTTTGCGTCGGGCGAATCCGCCACCGCGATCGCGCTCGTGGCGCTCGCACTGCTGTTACCGGTTCAATGGCGACGGGCGACAATCATCGCCCTCGTCCCCCTTGTCCTCGCCTTCTCGCTGAACCGGATCGTGTTCGGCGCGCATTATCTGTCCGATGTCGTTCTGGCGTGGTGCCTGATGCTGTGGCTGATGGCGTGGCTGTGGGCCGTATTTGCCGACAACGGCGAACGGATCGATGCCGCCGTTATGCGCCTTTCGCGCCGAAGCGCGCCATAGAGCGCCCGAGAAACCGGTATCGCTTCAGCGCGGAAAGACAAGTTCCACCGTCGTTCCGCGCCCAGGCTGCGAGAGAATGCGGGCATCGCCGCCGCTTTGCCGAACGAAGCCGTAGACGACGGCGAGGCCAAGTCCGGCACCGCCCTCCTGGTCACGGGTGGTGAAGTAGGGCTCGAACGCCTTGTCCACCGCCCCCGGCGACATGCCGATCCCCGCATCGGTCACCGAGACGACGACATCACTCTCGACGCAGCCGGCGCGGACGAGGATCGTGCCGCCGAGCGGCATCGCCGCGGCGGCATTGAGGCAAAGGTTGAGGATCGCCTGCTCGAAGAGCGCTGCATCGAGATTCACGTTGGGCAAGCCGTCCGCAATCTCGAAGGCGAGCCGGCATTTTTCGCCGACGGCGATTTCAAGCACGTCGGCCATGCCGCGCAGCACCGCGCCGATTTCGAGCGCGCCCGGCTGGAGTGGATGCTGGCTGCCGACAGACAGCATGCTCGAGGCCAGCGAACGCCCTCGGTCGGCCGCCTTGCGAATGCGGGCGATATGGCGTTTCTGCCGGTCGCTGAAGCCTGTCTCGCGCTCCAGCAGCCCCAGGCTGCCGGTGATGATACCGATCATGTTGCCGACCTCATGGCTCACCTGGTGGGTCATCCTCATGATCCCGTCCAGCCGCTGCGCCTTCGCCGCCTCGGCCTCCTGCCGGTCGATCTCCGTCACGTCCCGCGCCAGCAGCACGATGCCCCGGTCCGGCTGCCGCGACAGGGAGACTTCGGTCACCCGGCCCATGTCGGAGCGATGGCGCAGCACCAACCGGTCGTCGAGCGATCCCGCGTCGCGATCGGCGGGCAAGAGGGTTGGATCGATCTCCGGCATTGGGCTCACGAACCGGCGCAGCGGCAGCTTCCGCGCCGAGCCTGGCCAGCCGACGAGCTCCATGACGCGACGATTCATCGTGATCGGTTTGCCGCCGGGATCGAAAAGCGCGATCCCTTCGTTCATGTTGCGGAAGGTCGAGCGAATGGTGCGCGCCGCCGCCTCGGCCGTCCGACGAAGCCGCGACACGCGCTCGACGCTTTCGCGGAAGGCGCTGAAGGCTTCAAGCAGCCGCAGGAACTCGGTCTCAGTCCCCTTGTAGCTCGGTGTATCGACGTCACGCCGCCCCTGGGCAAGCGCGTTCATGCCCTTGGAGAGCGACACGATCCCGCGCGACACCCGCATGACGGAGCGGATCGAGAAGATCGCCATGACGAGCACCAGCAGGGCGGAGACCGCGACGATGACGAGCAGTCGGCTCAGCGCATCAGAGGTCGAGGCGAGATCCTCGTTGAGCCCCCGGGCAACGGCCTCGCTTTGTGTTTCCGTGGCGTGCGAAAGATCGCGCGAGACCGTGTGCAGCCGCGCCACCGCGGCGCGGATGGCGAACATTTCCAGAAGATAGTGGGTCTGCGCCTCGAACACCCGTTCATAGGGCGTCAGCTCGGCTGCCGAAATCCGGCTATCCGGCCCGGCGGGCGCCAGCCGGGGCGTCGTTACGGCAACGTAGCGGCGGCGCAGTTCGCCAAGCTGGAACAGGCTGTCGGAATTGGATGCCGATTGCACGATCGCGTTGAGGCTCTGGCGAACCTCTGCGTCGGCTATGCCGTTGCCGGTGGCGATCTCTCCGAGCGCTGCTGCCGCATCGGCCTTGTACTGCTGGGCCGAATCCGCGTCGGCGGCGAGTGTCACCGTCTGTGTGCGGATCGCATCCAGCAACTCGACGATGTGGGCGCTGGCAAAGCCGTCGACCACTGTCTTGCCGGTCTCCGGCGCCATGGTCTGAAGCAGGACGTCGACCTGCGCGACGACCGAGCGGCTTTCGCTCGACACCCGATAGGGCGAGGTTGCGTTCATCAGGAACGGCGCGCTGGACACGAGATCGGAAACCTGGCGCGAAACCAGCGAGGCCTTGGCAAGGCTCGAAAAGGCCTGCAGCCCGTAGGCCGCCATCTCGTCACGCGCCCGTTGCAGGCCGAACACGGCGACCGTTGCCAGGCTGAAAACGAGCACGCAGATGAAGACGATCGCAAACGGCAGGCGGAAGGCGATCGACGAAAGGAACGGGCGGCTGATCACGGCCGGGCCTCGTCGTCGTCGGTATCCAGCACATAACCCTTGCCGCGCCGCGTCTTGATGTGGCGCGGAAGGTCCGGATTGCGCTCGATCTTGCGCCGGAGCCGAAGCACGAGCACATCGACGTTGCGGTCGATATAGCGATCGCTTTCGGCGCCCAGCCGATCGAGGATATGGGCGCGGGTGACCGGCGTGTTCGGCGTTTCCGCGAGAATTTCCAGCAGAGCGAACTCGGCGCTGGTGAGCGAGCGGGTCGCATCGGAAAGGCATACCGCGCGCCGGCTCTTGAGGTCGATCGACCAGTCGCCGAGTTTCAGCGCCGCGGGCTCGTGCTCGCGCTCGGTCTCCCGCTCCGGCTTCAGCGATGGGTAAGTCCGTCGAAGCACGGCCTTGATCCGGGCCGTCAGTTCGATCGGCTCGAACGGCTTGACGACATAATCGTCGGCGGCCGTCTCCAGTCCCAGCACCCGATCCGCGGCGCTGCCTGCCGCCGTTACCATGACGATGCCGATATTGGTGCGCGCCCGCAGCCGCTGGGCAAAGGTCCGGCCCGAGGCTCCAGGCAGGTTGTGGTCGACGAGCACCAGGTGCACCGTTTCCCGCTCGAGGACGACAGCGGCGGCCTCCGCCGATGGCGCCGTCAGCGGCATCCAGCCTTCGGCCTCCACCAGATCGGAAACAAGCTCCGCCATGTCCGGATCGTCTTCGACGATCAGAATCCGTATTCTCTCACTCAGCATGCACGTCCTCCCGCCGCCATCATAGGCGGGGCTGCCCCAATGATCAAAGCGGCTCGCGTTATCCGCATTGTCACATTTGTAATCTTTGTAATCTTGAAACGGCAAAGCCGCATCCGTGTTGTAAGAACGGTAACCATTCTGCGGGTTGCGACCCGCAGGGAATACCGACATCCTGATTGCGGAGATTGGGGCGGCAACGCTCCAAATGGGAGGACATCGTGAAAGGCATTACCGCTATCGGCGCGGGCGTGGCCCTATGGCTGTGCGCCGCCACGTCAGGCATGACGGCACCGGCGCTCACCGTGCTTTGCGGTGTCGACGAAGCGTGGTGCGCGACGATGAAGGCCGCTTTCGAGGCGAAGTCGGGCATCGAGGTCGCTATGACCCGAAAGAGCAACGGCGACATCCTCACCCAGATCCGGGCCGAAAAGGACACCCCTACCGTCGATGTGTGGTGGGGCGGGACAGGCGACACCCATCTGCAGGCGGGATCGGAGAACTTGCTCGAACCCTATCGGCCGGCGCATGAGCGCGACATGCTGCCCTGGGCGCAGAATTTCTTCGCCATCTCCGGCGGACGTTCGGCGGGCATTTATGCCGGAGCGCTTGGCTTTGCCTACAATGCCGACCTGCTGCATACGCTGAAATTGCCGGCCCCGACCTGCTGGAAGGATCTCGCCGACAACGCCTATCGCGGCCGTATCCGCAGCGGCAATCCGAACTCGTCGGGCACCGCCTTCACCACGCTTGCAACGCTGGTGCAGCTCTTCGGCGAGGATGAGGCCTTCCGGTTCATGGGCGCACTCAACCGCAACATAGACCAGTACACCACGGCCGGCTCGGCACCGGTCAAGGCGGCAGCACGCGGGGAAACCCTGATCGGCATCTCCTTCATGCATGACGCGGTCACGCAGAAGCAGGCGGGCTTCCCACTCGTCATCGTCGCGCCGTGCGAAGGGACCGGCTACGAAATCGGCGCCGTCAGCATCGTCAAGGGCGCGCGCCATCTCGAAAACGCGAAAAGCTTCGTCGATTTCGCGCTCACCCCGGAAGGCCAGGGTACGGGTGCAGCTGCCGGCCAGAACCAGGTCCCATCCAACGCCCGCGCGGAGTTGCCGCCTGGCGCACCGGACATATCGCTGATCAAGATGGTCGATTTCGACTTCGCCACCTTCGGCTCGCCGGAGGAACGAAGTCGATTGCTCAAACGGTTCGACGCGGAGATCGCCGCGACGAACTGAGCGCTTCGCAGAAGCGTAGCAAAATCCACAGCACCGAAATCGTGAACGTGCCGCCCGGCGGGCAGGCCGATGGCCGCGCCATGCCCGTTCGCGCCCAAGTTTCAAACAGGCAACAGGAGGATGCCCCAATGAAAACAACGACGCTTTCCCTCATGCTCTTTGCAGGCACGGCGCTTGCCGCCCTGCCCGCCCAGGCTGCCGGCAGCCTCAACCTCATCTGCTCCGCAGACGTGGTCATCTGCGAACAGATGACCGGCGACTTCCAGAAGGAAACCGGCATCAAGGTCAACATGGTTCGCCTGTCTTCGGGCGAAACCTACGCCAAGATCCGCGCCGAGGCGCGCAATCCGAAGACCGACATCTGGTGGGCAGGCACCGGCGACCCGCACCTGCAGGCAGCCTCTGACGGCCTGACGCTCGAATACAAGTCGCCGATGCTGGACCAGCTCCAGGACTGGGCGAAGAAGCAGGCTGAAGGCTCCGGCTATCGCACCGTCGGCGTTTATGCCGGCGCGCTCGGCTGGGGCTACAACACCGAGATCTTCCAGAAGAAGGGCCTGAAGGAGCCGAAGTGCTGGGCCGACCTGCTCGACGCCTCGCTGAAGGGCGAGATCCAGATGGCCAACCCGAACTCTTCCGGTACGGCCTATACCGCGCTTGCCTCACTGGTGCAGATCATGGGCGAGGACCAGGCATTCGACTATTTGAAGAAGCTCAACGGCAACATCGCGCAGTACACCAAGTCCGGCTCGGCACCGGTGAAGGCAGCCGCACGGGGCGAAGCCGGCCTCGGCATCGTTTTCATGCACGATGCGGTGGCACAGACTGCCGAAGGCTTCCCGATCAAGTCGATCGCGCCTTGCGAGGGCACCGGCTACGAGATCGGCTCGATGTCGATCATCCGCGGCGCCAAGAACCTGGACAATGCCAAGGCCTGGTACGACTGGGCGTTGAAGCCCGAGGTCCAGTCGCGCATGAAAGACGCCAAGTCCTTCCAGCTGCCGTCCAACAAATCGGCCGAAGTGCCGAAGGAAGCACCGAAGTTCGAGGACATCAAGCTGATCGACTACGATTTCGCCACCTTCGGCGATGCCGAGAAGCGCAAAGCCCTGCTCGAGCGCTGGGACCGCGAGGTCGGCGCGAGCGCCAACTGATCGCGGCCTGAACGGTTCGGCCGGGTGATTGATCCGGCCGGCACCGCCCAACGGTCCCAACCGTCGTTCATCGCTTCCGGCAGGCGTCGCGGTGATGCGATGTCACATCATCTTTCATTCCAAATTGCGCGAGGACCGTCATGGAACATCGCAACCGCAGGCTCGACCTCACGCTCGGGCTCGGACTGGCCGCCTTCTTGGCTGTCCCCTGGTATCGCATCGAAGGCGGCTTCTTCGGGCTCGGCTGGCTTGCCGATTTCCCCGGGGATCCAGCCATTGCCCCCGGCCTGATGCAGATTTTCGCCCATGGTAAGCCGTGGCTGATCGTGGCGCTGGCGCTGCTCGGCATCTGCGTGGCAGCGCGGTTCGTCCGCGATCCCGCGCGTCGAGGGCTTCTGCTTGCCGTCGCCGGCGCAGCGGGCGTTCTCTATCTCGCTCTCCAGGGGCTGGCGATCGGCTTTTCCGGCTGGACCTGGACGATCAGCGAGACCCTGTTCGGCACGCTTTCCGACGGTCAGCCGTCAATGGGCGCCGGCGCCGTGCTTATGGCACTCACCTTCGTTCTTCTGTTCGCCTTCGGGCTGGCCGAGCGCGGCGTGCTCAAGGGCGACGCCTTCATCGTCGCGGCGATTTCCCTGCTCGTGACCCTCGTCATCGTCTTCGTCTTCTATCCGGTCGGCAGCATGTTCGCGGCGTCGGTTCAGGATTTCGACGGCTCGTTCAAACCGGATGGTTTCATCCGCAATATCCAGGACGCCTCGATCTGGAGCCTGAGCTGTGCCGTCGGCGAAGGCCGCTGCGGCGTCGCCTGGCGCACCCTATGGCTGGCGCTGATGACGGCGTCCGGCTCGACGCTGCTTGGCCTTGCCTTCGCGCTTGTCGCCACCCGCACCCGCTTCCCCTTCAAGAAGGGCATGCGGCTCTTGACGGTGTTGCCGATCATCACGCCGCCCTTCGTCATCGGCCTGGCGTTGACGCTGCTCTTCGGCCGCGCCGGGGTCGTTACCGAATTTCTCTCGGATGCCTTCGGCGTCGAACCGGGGCGCTGGCTCTATGGCCTCACCGGCATCTGGATCGCGCAGGTCCTCTCCTTCACCCCGATTTCGTTCCTCGTGCTGATCGGCGTCGTCGAAGGGGTCAGCCCTTCGATGGAAGAGGCGTCGCAGACGTTGCGCGCCGATCGCTGGCGCACCTTCTGGACCGTCTCTCTGCCGCTGATGAAGCCGGGCCTGGCGAACGCCTTCCTCATTGGCTTCATCGAAAGCATGGCCGACTTCGGCAATCCGCTGGTGCTCGGCGGCAGCCATGGCGTCCTCTCGACCGAAATCTTCTTCGCCGTCGTCGGCGCGCAGAACGATCCGTCCCGTGCGGCCGTACTCGCCATCATCCTTCTCTGCTTCACGCTCACGGCCTTCGTGGCGCAACGCTACTGGCTCGCCGGCAAGAACTATTCGACCGTGACCGGCAAGGGCGATTCCGGTGCCCACAGTGCACTGCCACGCTCGATCTCGATCGGCGTTCACGCCATCGTCATTCCCTGGATGATCTTCACCGTCGTCGTTTACAGCATGATCCTCTTCGGCGGCTTCGTGAAGACCTGGGGTCTCGACAACTCGCTGACGCTCGACCACTACGCCAAGGCCTTCTCAATCTCGTTCGCCGACGGCGCAATCGCCTGGACGGGTGTTGCCTGGAACTCCTTCTGGACGACCATGGAGATCTCGCTGATCGCAGCACCACTGACGGCTATGGTCGGGTTGCTGACGGCCTATCTGATCGTGCGCCAGCGTTTCGCCGGCCGTGATGTCTTCGAGTTCGCGCTGATGCTGAGCTTTGCCATTCCCGGCACCGTCATCGGCATCAGCTACATCATCGCCTTCAACCTGCCGCCGCTCGAAATGACCGGCACGGCGCTGATCCTCGTCGCCTGCTTCGTCTTCCGCAACATGCCGGTCGGCGTGCGCGGCGGCATTGCGGCGATGAGCCAGCTCGACAAGAGCCTCGACGAAGCGTCGCTGACGCTTCGGGCAACGAGCTTCCGCACGTTGCGCAAGGTCATCCTGCCCTTGCTGCGTCCGGCGATCGTCGCGGCACTCGTCTACTCCTTCGTCCGGGCGATCACCTCGATCAGCGCCGTCGTCTTCCTCGTCAGCGCCGAGTACAACATGGCCACCGCCTACATCGTCGGCCTTGTCGAAAACGGCGAGTTCGGCGTGGCGATCGCCTACTCCTCGGCCCTCATCCTGGTGATGATCACCGTCATCACCGGCCTGCAACTCCTCGTCGGCGAACGCAAGCTGAGGCGCGAGAACCGCGTCCTCGGCGCCGCTCCGGTCCGTTCGTCCAACACCATCTCCCAGGAGAAAACCGCATGAGCACCTCCATGAGCACCCCGCGCACCGGCTCGGTCGTCTTCCAGAACGTGCGCAAGCAGTTCGGCAGCTTCACCGCCATCCACGACCTGTCGCTCACCATCGAGCCGGGCACGCTGGTGACCCTGCTTGGCCCCTCCGGCTGCGGCAAGACGACGACGCTGCGTATGCTGGCCGGCCTCGAACACCCTTCCGCCGGCCGGATCCTGATCGGCGGCAAGGACGTGACCATGCTGCCGGCCAACGAGCGCGACGTGTCGATGGTCTTCCAGTCCTATGCACTCTTCCCGCACATGTCGGCGCTCGACAATG
Source organism: Ensifer sp. Root558 (assembly GCF_001427045.1). NCBI lineage: Bacteria > Pseudomonadati > Pseudomonadota > Alphaproteobacteria > Hyphomicrobiales > Rhizobiaceae > Ensifer > Ensifer sp. Root558. Next base: position 42,012 of record NZ_LMGC01000006.1, read on the forward strand.
TCGCCTACGGCCTCGAATCCTCGGGAATCAAGAAGAAGGAAGCGCGTGAGCGCGCCGAAGAAGGCCTGCAGCTCGTCGGCCTCGGCGGCCTCGGCCAGCGGCTTCCGGCCGAACTTTCGGGCGGCCAGCAGCAACGCGTCGCCGTTGCCCGCGCGCTCGTGCTCGAACCGCAGGTGTTGCTGCTCGACGAACCGCTGTCCAACCTCGACGCGCGACTGCGCCGCAAGGTGCGCACAGAAATCCGCGAGTTGCAGCAGCGCCTCGGGTTCACCGCCGTCTACGTCACCCACGACCAGGACGAGGCGCTTGCCGTTTCCGACCGCATTATCGTCATGAAAGATGGCGCGATCGCGCAGCAAGGTGCGCCGCGCGACCTCTATGAAGCGCCGGCCTCTACCTTCATCGCCGACTTCATGGGCGAGGCCAATGTGCTGCCCTGCGAGGTGACCGCGACCGACGCCGGCCTGGCGACGATCCGCATCGGCGGATTTGAGCACCGCCTGCCCTCCAAGGGCGCCCGGACGGGTCCGTCGAAACTCGCCGTAAGGCCCAACGCGGTGACGCTGACGCCGGCCAAGGGTGCGGCCCTTTCAGGCACGATCAGCAGCGCCGCCTATCTCGGCGGCCACGTCGAATACGAGGTCGAAACGCCGGCGGGTCTCCTCTTTGTTGTCGATCAGGCGGTGGAGGAAATGCTATCTCCGGCAACGGAGGTCGCGATCGGTTTCCGCAGCCGCGGCCTCGCTTTGATTGACGCATGACTTTTCACAACTGGATACGAGAAGGACACTTGCATGACTGCTGAAATTGCCGGCCTCGATGCCCGGTTCGCGCTTGCCAAATCCATGGCCGAGGAGGCCGGCCGGCTCGCCTACGATTACTTCCTGAAGCGGGAAACGCTCGTCATCGAAACCAAGCGTGACGCCCACGACGTCGTGTCGATCGCCGACCGCAACGTCGAGACGTTGATCCGCGACAAGATCGCGGCCGCGTATCCGGACGATGGCGTGCTCGGAGAGGAGCATGGACTTCTCGACGGCACATCCGGCTTCACCTGGGTGCTCGATCCGATCGACGGCACCACGCCCTTCGTCAACGGCATGCCAAACTGGTGCGTCTCGATTGCGGTGGTCTATGCGGAGAAACCCGTTATCGGCGTGATCCACTCGCCCTGCCACCAGGAAATCTATGCCGCTGCAACCGGCCGGGGCGCGACGCTGAACGGCAAGCCGCTTCGTCTCGACGGCACGCGCACGATCCGCAACGCCGTCACCGGGCTTGGCGCCAACGATCAGGTGAAACCTGGCGAGATGGGTGCCATCGTCGAGCGCCTGCTCTCGAATGGCGGCAACTTCATGCGCAACGGTTCCGGCGCACTGATGATCGCCTATGTGGCGGCAGGTCGCCTCGTCGGTTATTACGAACCCTACATGCATGCCTGGGACTGCCTTGGCGGCTATTGCCTGGTGACCGAAGCCGGCGGCTGGACGCTGCCTTTCCCCGCGCGGGGCGAGGCGCTGACGCATTGGGCGCCGGTGTTGGCCGCAGCCCCCAGCGCCGTCGATGACCTGCTGAAGGTCGCCCAGCTTGACCGGGCAGCAGCTTGATCACTCTTGCGCCGAGCCGGTGGGTTTGTCGGGCTTGAATCCCAGCAGACCACCGAGTTCCATCGGGAACGGGAAGATCACGGTCGAGTTCTTCTCGCCGGCAATGACGTTCAAGGTGCTCAGATAGCGCAACTGCATGGCCTGAGGCTGCCGGGCGAGGATCTCGGCGGCCTCGAGCAACTTGGCCGCGGCCTGCTGCTCACCCTCGGCATTGATCACCTTGGCGCGCCGCTCGCGTTCGGCCTCCGCCTGACGGGCAATCGCCCGAACCATGCTCTCGTTGATGTCGACATGCTTGATCTCGACGGTCGCCACCTTGATGCCCCAGGCATCCGTCTGGCTGTCGAGGATCTTCTGGATATCGTCGTTCAGCCGATCACGCTCGGCCAGCATCTCGTCGAGATCATGTTTGCCAAGCACGGACCGCAGGGTCGTCTGCGCCAGCTGGCTCGTCGCCATCATGAAGTCCTCGACCTGGATCGTCGATTTCTCGGCGTCGATCACCCGGAAATAGATCACGGCGCTGACCCGAACGGAAACGTTGTCATGAGAGATGACGTCCTGGCTCGGCACGTCCAGCACCCGGGTTCTGAGATCGACCCGCACCATCTGCTGCACATAGGGCACAAGCAGGATCAGCCCCGGCCCCTTGACGCCGGTGAACCGGCCGAGGGTGAAGATCACGCCCCGTTCATATTCACGCAGGATCCGGATCGAATAGGCGATGACGAGAATGACGAGCACCAGCAACGCAGCAAAAGGAGCAAGGCTCCCGAACATGTCCATGACCATTCCTCCATTCCGGGCGCCTTCACCGCGCCCTCACCCGATCCGCGGGCGCTATGTCTTTGGTCCGTCGCGGATCACTTCGAGCGTCAGTCCGTTCCGCCCGATGACCTTCACGTTCTCGCCCCTCGACAGCGTCTCCGTGCTGACGGCCTGCCAGCGCTCGCCATGGGCGATGACGTAACCGGCCGCGCCGGTCCAATTTTCGACCGTGCCGGCAAGGCCGATCATCTGTTCGCTGCCGGTCACCACCGCGTGGCGGCTCGAACTGAAGGCGAGCCGAGCGACCAGAAGGCTAAAACCGAGGCTTGCAACCGCAAGCGCCGCCAGCACGGACCAGGAAACCCCAAAACCCGGCGTATCCGTATCGAAGAGAATGGCCGCGCCCAGAACCAGTGCAAAACTGCCGCCGGCGCCGAGCACGCCGAAGGATGGCGAATGCGCCTCGGCGACCATCAATCCGATCCCGAGCATGATCAGCCCTATGCCGGCATAACTGACGGGCAGCACCGAAAGCGCATAGAGCCCGAGCAACAGGCAGACGCCGCCGATCGTTCCCGGCGCCACCGACCCCGGCGACAGGAACTCGAAGATCAAGCCGTAGATGCCGATCATCATCAGGATGACCGCGATATTGGGATCAGTGACCACTGAAAGCAGCCGGGTGCGCCAGTCGGGCACGAAGTCCTCGGTCGTAAGACCTGCGGTATCGAGCACGATCTCTCGCTGCCCCACGCGCACCGTCCGCCCGTTCGCCTGCTTCAGGAGATCGGCAACGTCGGTCGCGGTGAAATCGACGGCCTTTTCCCGGACGGCGGCCTCGGCCGAGAGGCTTGCAGCCTCTCGCACCGCCTTTTCGCCCCAGTCGGCATTGCGCCCGCGCAACTCCGCCAGCCCGCGGATATAGGCCACGGCATCGTTGACCATTTTTGCCTCGCCCGGGCTCTGCGCCGCCGGCTGTTTGTCGCCGTCCTTACCCTCACCGAACATGTCGCCACCGATCGCAATCGGCGTCGCGGCGCCGAGGTTCGTTCCCGGCGCCATCGCCGCTATGTGGCTGGCATAAAGGATGTAAGTGCCGGCGCTCGCCGCCCGCGCGCCGCTCGGCGCAACGTAGGTTGCGACGGGTATGGGCGAGCCAAGGATCGCGCGGATAATCTCGCGCATCGAGGTGTCGAGGCCGCCGGGCGTATCCACCTGCAGGACCACCAGCGGCAGGCGGCGCTCTTCCGCCTTCGTCAGGCCACGCCTGACATATTCGGCGGTCGCCGGACCGATGGCGCCGTTGACATGCAGCACCAAGGCGACCCGATCGTTTTCGGCCCGCGACGAAGCTGGAAACGCGAAGGACAAGATCAACAAAAACAACAGCGTGAGGGTTCGCAACATCCGTCGTCAGAACCTCGCATGCTCGACACCTGCGAAGAGGGCCACGCGCCGCATGATAGCACAACACAAGGTTAGCACGAAGCGAAGGCCTCTACTGAGCCAGCGGGTCCGCACGTCAGAGCACAGGACGCCGGCGGCCTCTCGGCTGCGACGGGATGACAACGGCGGCGATCGGCGGTATCTGCTAGATGTTCATTTGAGCGGCAACGCTTCGCCGCCAATTCGAGGCTGCCTTCGTGGCGCCTTCCGGTTTCAGCAGAACAGGATTTTTGGGTTTGGAGACGACCCTCTACCAACCGATCAAGAGCTTCCTCGAAACCCGCGGCTACAGCGTCAAGGGCGAGATCGGCGGCTGCGATATCGTCGCGCTCAGCGACGACGAACCGCCGCTGGTGGTCGTGTGCGAACTGAAGCTGAGCTTCAACCTCGAATTGATCCTGCAGGCGGTCGATCGCGCCACCGCGGGCGACGAGGTGTGGGTCGCCGCCCGTGTTTCGGCCAAGGGCAAGGGGCGGGAGAGTGACCGGCGTTTCCGCGATCTCTGCCGCCGGCTCGGCTTCGGGATGCTGGCGGTCGCCGACAATGGCATGGTCGATGTTATTCTCGCGGCTTCCGCGGTGATGCCGCGCAAGAACAACAGGAAAAGAGCGCGCCTGATCAGCGAGCATCGCCGCCGCAAGGGCGATCCGACCGCGGGTGGCGCCACGCGCACACCGATCATGACCGCGTATCGGCAGCAGGCGCTCGCCTGCGCTGCCGCCCTGCAAGTCGGCCAGCAGCGCCCGCGCGATCTGCGCCCGGTAGCACCCGATGCCGCCAAAATCCTGCTCAGCAACGTCTATGGCTGGTTCGAGCGGGTCGACCGCGGCATCTACGCGCTGTCGGAACAGGGCGCCGAAGCACTTCGCCGCTGGCCTCCGCTCGAGACCGCAACGGTCGTGATCGCCGAGGCATCCGAAGCATGACACAGCCTGGAGCCCTCCGGTGAACCCCGCGCTTCGCCTTCTCTATCTTTGCCTCGCATGGCTGATGGTCGGCCTCGGCGTCATCGGCGCCTTTCTTCCGATCCTGCCGACGACGCCGTTCCTGTTGCTGGCAGCCGGGCTCTTTGCCCGCGCCTCGCCCCGGCTGGAGCAATGGCTGCTCAACCACCGGGTCTTCGGGGCCCCACTTCGGCTGTGGCGCGAAAAGGGGGCGATATCCCGGCGGGCCAAGACCGGTGCGGTCAGCCTGATGGCCGCCAGCTTCGGCCTCTTCCTTTTCTTCGGCAATCCGAGCCTCTCGCTCGCCGCTATCGTCGCAGCCGCAATGGCGCTTCCCGCGCTTTTCATCCTGACGCGTCCAGCGGAGTAGCCGGTCGGCACGGCCAACGAACCAGGCCGGTGCAAACGGGAAACGATACTTTTCCTCTCAAGAAATACTTGATTGCGCGCGAAAAGGTCGAAATATTCTCCGGGCGCACACGCTATAAGCGTATACATCCATACTTAGTGTTTTTGTAAATCAAAATATACTTCGAACAACTCAAGAACAAAGTTGTACAAATGTGCAATTTCCGCGGCCGCGCACCGGCTCGCTCTCTTGCTCGACCGTTGTTCCGCATCCACGCAATGCACGATCGCGTGAATTTATGCATCGCGAACGGCCGTGGAAACGTTTCATCGGCTCACATAGGCACCTGCTGAACGCAGATAGACCCCCAAAACTGACGATTGGCGATTGACAAGCCGGTCCGGTTGGCTCCATCTATTGCATTACAAAGGCAGCAATTCCTTAATAAAGGAATATGTGGAGGAGCATATGCCTGACATGCTGGTGAGCTTGTATTCGCCGATCGGTGAACTCAAGCGCAGAACAAAAACTGACAAGGTGACGATCCGTCCCGCCTTGCCGCCGGAAATGGGCCTGGTCGTCGGCTGGGTTCGGGAGAATTTCAGCGAGAACTGGGCAAGCGAGGTGACTGTCGCCTTCACGCGCAGGCCCGTCGCCTGTCTTATCGCGGTTGACGACGGCAAGCTCGTCGGCTTCGCCTGCTACGACACGACCGCTCCCGGCTTCTTCGGCCCGACTGGCGTCGATCCCGTCGCCCGCGGCAAGGGCATCGGCGTCGCCCTGCTTTCCGACTGCCTCGACACCATGAAGACGCTTGGCCACGCCTATGCCTTCATTGGCGACGCCGGCCCGGTCGATTTCTACGCAAAGACCGTGGGCGCCGTGCCGATCCCCGCCCCCGACAAGGGGATCTACCAGGGCATGCTGCGCCGCCCCTCCAAATAATTCCAATCTCGGAGCCTCTGAATGTCCTCGACACCCCTCGCCCTTTTTGTCGGTCTTCCGAACCCTACGCTTTCGGACGACGAGTTCGCCCTGTTTCGCGAAACCAACCCGCTCGGTCTCTTCGTTGGCCGCCGTAACCTGCGTGATCCGCAGCAGGCAAAGGCTCTGATCGAACGCTTCCGCGAAGCCGTCGGCCGCGAAGACGCTCCCGTCTTCACCGACCAGGAAGGCGGACGCGTTCAGCATCTCGACGCCGGCCCCTGGCCGCTGTTCCGCTCCTTCGGCGAATTCGCCGAACTCGCCCGCCGTGACTTTGCCCTCGGCAAGAAGGCCCTGCGCCTGTCAAGCCAGGCCATGGGCACGATGATGACCGATCTTGGCCTGACGAGCGGCTGCTCGCCGGTGCTCGACCTCGTCTTCTCGACGACGAGCTCCGTCATTGGCGCCCGCGCCTTCGGCGCCGACCCGGACTTCATCGCCGCACTCGGCCGCGAAGTGGTCGACGGCCTGCTCGAGACCGGCAACATGCCGATCATGAAGCACATTCCCGGCCATGGCCGCGCGACGCTCGATTCGCACAAGGAGCGCCCGGTCGTCGACGCCTCGCGTGAATTGCTGACGTCCACCGATTTCAAGCCCTTCGTCGCCCTGCGCGACACGCCCTGGGCCATGGTCGCCCACGTCGTTTACTCGGCCTTCGACAAGGAACTGCCGGCGTCCATCTCGCCGATCATGCACGACGTCATCCGCAAAAACATGGGCTATGACGGCGTCCTCATCTCCGACTGCATCTTCATGGAATCGCTGCGCGGCACCCTGCCGGAGCGTGTTCGCCAGGTGCTCGATGCCGGCTTCGACATCGCGCTCCACAGCCATGGTGATCTCGCCGAAAGCGAAGCGGCAGCCAAGGCGGCAAGCCCGCTGACCGCCGCCGCGCAGAAACGCATCGACGCCGCCAACGCCCGGCTCGGCACGCTCAAGGTCGATGTGCGCGCCGTGCATGCGGAAGTCGAGGACATGTTCAACAGCGCCCTCGTGGCCTGACCGAAACAAGAAATCCTAGCGATCTAAAAGGGGAACTACCGTGAAAAAATCGCTTCTCGGCGCAGCGACCGCGCTCGCCCTCATCGCCGGCCCGGCGGCGGCACAGACCGTGCTGACGGCTAATATCGAGCCGGCGACCACCTGGGTTCGCAACTTCAACCCGTTCAACCAGACCTCGGCGCGCCAGAGCACGCTCGACTTCATCTACGAGCCGCTGGTCGTCTTCAACCGCTTCGACGGCAACAAGCCGGTCTTCCGGCTGGCCGAAAGCTTCAAGCTCTCGGACGACCTGAAGTCGATCGAGTTCAAGCTTCGTCCAAACCTCAAGTGGTCCGACGGCAAGCCGCTGACGGCGGCCGACGTCAAGTTCACCTACGACTACCTGAAGAAGTTCCCGGCGCTCGACTTCGTCAGCATCTGGACCTTCATCACCGGTGTCGAGGCCGTGGACGCTGAGACCGTGCGCTTCACGCTCGCCAATCCGAGCTCGCTTGCAGCCGAACAGCTGGCGCAGCTGCCGATCGTGCCCGAGCACGTCTGGAAGGACATTGCCGAGCCGGTCACCTACGCCAACGAGGCGCCCGTCGGCAGCGGTCCGCTGACCGAAATCCCGCGCTTCACCGGCCAGACCTACGACCAGTGCCGCAACCCGCACTACTGGGACGCAGCAACGCTCAAGGTCGACTGCGTGCGCTTCCCGCAGCTTGCCGACAATAACCAGATCCTGACGGCGACCGCGTCGGGCACGCTCGACTGGGGCGTCTCCTTCATCCCGGATATCGAGAACGTCTATGTCGCCAAGGATCCGGAACACTTCCACTTCTGGTATTCGCCAAGCAGCATGGTCGCCTTCCTGTTCAACCAGGAAACGGCGAACGAAAACAACCGCAAGGCCTTCAACGACGTGAAGTTCCGCCGTGCCGCCTCGATGGCGCTTGACCGCGGCACCATGGTCGACGTCGCCGGCTACGGCTACCCGACGCTCAACGAAGACCCGGCAGGAATGGGCGAGCTCTACAAGAGCTGGGCCGATCCGTCAGTCGCGGCCGATTTCGGCAAGTACGGCAAGTACGATGCGGATGCCGCCAAGGCGCTGCTCGACGAGGCCGGCTACGCCGACAAGGACGGCGACGGCTTCCGCGACAACCCGGATGGCAGCAAGATCTCGTTCTCGATCATCGTTCCGAGCTCCTGGACCGACTGGATCGACACGGTGACGATGGCCGTCGAGGGCCTGCAGGCCGTCGGCCTCGACGCCAAGATCGAGACGCCCGAGGAAGCGGTCTGGACCGGCAACCTCATCAACGGCACCTTCGATGCGGCGATCAACAGCCTGCCGGCATCGGCCTCGCCCTACTACCCCTACAAGCGCGCCTTCAGCGCGTCGGACAAGGGCAAGACCCGCTTTACCTCGCAACGCTGGTTCAATCCGGATGTCGAAGCGCTTCTGACCGAGTTCACCCAGACCGCCGACCCGGCCAAGCAGAAGGAAGCGATGAACAAGGCACAGCGCATCGTCGCCGAAAACATGCCGATGATCCCGGTGTTCAACAACCCGAACTGGTACCAGTACAACACCAAGCGCTTCAAGGGCTGGGCGACGGCGGAAAACCCCTTCGTCAACCCGTCGATCACCCGCAACAACCCGGCGCGTCTTCTGCACCTGCTGGCGCTTGAACCGGTGAAGTGATCCCTGATCGAAGGCGCGGCGCCCTTTCGGACGACGATCCGGGAGGGCGCCGCATCTCGATCGGCAACGGTGGCGGGCGCTTTTCGTCCGCCACGCAATCGTCCTTGGGGTCAGTCTCCACGGGCGGTTCGACAAGAAGACAGCCCTGCCGCCTGACGCGCTCTTGCGGCAGCCGCAGTCGATGGAGTTCCCGATGGCCTTTTTGCTTCGCCGCCTCTGCTTCTATCTGGCGGCCTTCGTCGCAGCGGCGACGATCAACTTTTTCCTGCCGCGGCTGATGCCCGGTGATCCGGTGCAGATCATGTTTTCGAGCGCCGGCGCTGAACTGCCGCCCGAAAGCCTGCAGGCCCTGAAACTCACCTTCGGCTTCGTCGATGGCCCCCTTTGGCAGCAGTACCTCACCTATCTCGGCAGCATCTTCAGCGGCGACCTCGGCCGTTCCATCAAGTATTTCCCGCTGCCGGTGACCACCGTGCTCGGCAACGCACTCGTCTGGACCGTCGGTCTGATGGGAACTGCCACCATCGTCAGTTTCGCGCTCGGCACCTTCCTCGGCATTCTCGCGGCCTGGCGCCGTGGCAGCCTGTTCGACGTCATCGTTTCCGTCGGCGCGATCTTCGCGACCTCGGTTCCCGCCGTCGTCACCTCGCTGATCGTCGTCTTCACCTTCGGCTTCACGCTTGGCTGGTTCCCGACCGGCTATGCCGCCGATCCGGCGCTCGATCCCGCCTTCACGTTCGAATATATCGGCAGCATCCTCTACCACGGCATCCTGCCGATGCTGACGCTTTGCGCGGTTCTGACCGGCGGCTTCGCCGTGACCATGCGCAACAACATGATCAACCTGCTCGGCGAAGACTACATCGTCATGGCCCGCGCGAAGGGGCTCTCCGACACCCGCGTGATGATCTGGTATGCGGCGCGCAACGCCCTGCTGCCGACCGTCTCGAGCCTTGCCATCGCCATCGGCACTGTGCTCGGCGGCTCGCTGGTGACCGAGGTGGTGTTCAACTATCCGGGCCTCGGCAACATTCTCTACCAGGCGATCCTCGCCCGCGATTACCCCGTCATCCAGGGACAGCTCTTGATCATGACCGCCACCATGCTCATTGCCAATTTCATCGTCGACGTCAGCTACGTGCTGCTCGACCCGCGACTGAAGAGGGCGTGATATGAAAACCTCCTCCTTTCCGCTCATCCACAACCGCAAGGCCATGGTCGGCGCGCTGATCGTCGCCTTCATCCTGGCTGTCGCGATCGCAGCCCCCTTGCTGACCTCCTATGACCCGGGCGCGCGCGTCGGACGGCCGCATCAGTCACCGTCGCTCGAGCACTGGCTCGGTACCACCCGTATCGGCCAGGACGTCTTCGCCCGCCTCATCTACGGCGCACGCACGTCGCTCGCCGTCGGCTTCGGCGCCGGGCTTCTGATCACCATTGTTGGCACAGCACTCGGCATCATCGCCGGCTATCGCGGCGGCAAGATCGACGAGGTCATCAGCTTCTTCACCAACATGGTGCTGGTCGTGCCGAACCTGCCGCTGCTGCTCGTGCTCGCCGCCTTCATCGGCCAGGCAAGTCCGTGGGTCATCGCGCTCATTCTCGGCTGCACGTCCTGGGCCTGGGGTGCCCGTGTCACCCGCGCAGAGACGCTGTCGGTCAAACAGAAGGACTATGTGAAATCCGCCGAGATGATGGGCGAGCCACGCTGGCGCATCATGACCTTCGAAATCTTCCCCAACCTCATCTCGATCGTCGGCATCAACTTCATCGGCAGTGTGATTTTCGCGATCATCACCCAGGCGACGCTCGAGTTCCTGGGCCTCGGCGATCCCAAGGTCGTTTCCTGGGGCACGATGCTCTATGCGGCGCAGAAGGCCTCCGCCCTTTCGGTCGGCGCCTGGTGGGACATCCTGACGCCCTGCTTCGCGCTCGCCTTCCTCGGCATTGGCCTGTCGCTGCTCAACTTCGCCGTCGACGAAATCGCCAATCCGCGGCTTCGCACCGGCAACCGGCTCGGCCGCTGGTCCGCGCTCATCCGTTCCGGGGAGGGCCGCCTGTGACCGCACCTTTGCTTTCGGTCAAGAACCTGACCATCGATTACATTGGCGAGACCAACGATTTCCGCGCCGTCGACAATGTCAGCTTCGACGTTGCCCCCGGTGAGGTCTTCGGCCTTGCCGGCGAATCCGGCTGCGGCAAGAGCACGATCGCCTTTGCCATCAGCCGGCTGCACAAGCCGCCGGCGCTGATCCGCAAGGAAAGCGCCATCCTGCTCGACGGCCGCGACGTGCTCGACCTCGACCAGAAGGATCTCGCCGACTTCCGCTGGCGCGAAGTGGCGATGGTGTTCCAGAGCGCAATGAACTCACTGAACCCGGTGCTGCGCATCGAACAGCAGTTCTACGACGTCTTGAAGACGCACAAGCGCATCACCCGCGCACAGGCGCGTGATCGCACCGCCGAGATGCTCAAGCTCGTCGATATCTCGCCGGACCGGATGCGCGATTATCCGCACCAGTTTTCCGGCGGCATGCGCCAGCGCATCGTCATCGCCATCTGCCTTGCGCTCGATCCGCGGCTGATCGTCATGGACGAGCCGACGACGGCGCTCGACGTGGTGGTGCAGCGCGAAATCCTGCAGCGGATCAACGAACTCCGGCGCAAGCTCGGTTTTGCCGTGCTCTTCATTACCCACGACCTCGGGCTGATGGTGCAGTTCTGCGACCGCATCGGCATCATGCTCGGCGGCAAGCTGGTCGAACAGGGCACCGCCGACGCCATCTACCGGACACCGGAGCACGACTATACCAAGAAGCTCTGGGCCTCCTTCCCCTCGCTGCACGGAGGCGTTCTTCGATGACCGGCATGTCCGCACCCATTCTTACCCTGGACAAGGTCAGCAAGACCTTCGGCAATGGCCCCGCCGCCGTGCGCGCGGCGAGGGCTATCTCGTTCTCATTGCATGCGGGCCGGGCGCTTGCCGTCGTTGGCGAATCCGGCAGCGGCAAGACCACCTGCGCCCGCATCGCCATGCGCGAATACGAGCCGAGCGAAGGACGGCTGCTCTATAAGGGCAAGCCCGTCGACGCGGCCGGATCCAAGGAAATCGCCGACTATCGCCGCTCGGTGCAGATGATCTTCCAGGATCCCTTCGCTTCGCTCAATCCGGCCCACACCATCGCCTACCACCTGAAGCGGCCGCTGATGCTGCATCGTGCTGACATCAGGGGTGCGGCGGTCGACGAAGAGATCAAGGCCCTGCTTCGGCAGGTGAAGCTCGATCCTGAGATCGTCGCGCCGAAGTACCCCCACGAACTTTCCGGTGGCCAGCGCCAGCGCGTCAACATCGCCCGGGCGCTCGCGGCCAAGCCCGAAGTCATCGTCGCCGACGAGCCGACCTCGATGCTCGACGTTTCCGTGCGGCTCGGCGTGCTCAATCTCTTGAGCGAAATGAAGCGCGAGATGAATCTCGGCCTGCTTTACATCACCCACGACATCGCGACGGCCCGCTACGTCGCCGAGGATATCGCGGTGATGTATGCAGGCCAGATCGTCGAATGGGGCAACACCGGCAAGGTCATCGACAACCCGGCCCATCCCTATACCAAGCTGCTGCTCTCGGCTGTGCCGGATCCGGACATCCGCTTCGACGATCCGAACGCGCAGGTGAGCTCAGCCGAAGCCGATGAAACGCGCCGGCGTTCGGCGGCGACCCAGGAGACAATCCGCGAGGTCGAGCCCGATCATTTCGTGCGCGCGGCCTGAGCCGCCCACCGACTGGCTAAAACAAAAACGCCCCGCTTACCGCGGGGCGTTTTTGTTTGGTCGCGAAAAGCGCAACCCCGTCGATTTTTGGCCCGGCGCCCTCGTGCGCCGGGCCATAAAATCAGGCGGCTTCGCGCTTTTCGACGTCGGTCGGAACGGTGGAGATCGTCTTCAGGATCTGCGAAGCGATCTGGTAGGGGTCGCCCTTGGAGTTCGGGCGGCGATCTTCGAGATAGCCCTTGTAGTCGTTGTTGACGAAGCTGTGCGGAACGCGGATCGACGCACCACGGTCAGCAACACCGTAGCTGAACTGGTGGATCGAAGCGGTTTCGTGCTTGCCGGTCAGGCGCATGTGGTTGTCCGGGCCGTAGACGGCGATGTGGTCGGCACGAGCTTCGGCGAAAGCAGCCATCAGCTCTTCGAAGTATTCCTTGCCACCGACTTCGCGCATGTAGGCGGTCGAGAAGTTGGCGTGCATGCCCGAGCCGTTCCAGTCGGTGTCGCCGAGCGGCTTGCAGTGGTATTCGACGTCGATGCCGTACTTTTCGGTCAGGCGCTGCAGCAGGTAGCGGGCAAGCCAGATTTCGTCGGCAGCCTTGCGCGAGCCCTTGCCGAACACCTGGAATTCCCACTGGCCCTTGGCGACTTCCGCATTGATGCCTTCATGGTTGATACCGGCAGCCAGGCAGATGTCGAGATGCTCTTCGACGATCTTGCGGGCCACGTCACCAACGTTGCTGAAGCCGACGCCGCAGTAGTAGGGGCCCTGCGGCGCGGGGTAACCGGCATCCGGGAAGCCGAGCGGGCGGCCGTTCTGATAGAAGAAGTATTCCTGCTCGAAACCGAACCAGGCGCCGTCGTCATCCAGAACCGTAGCGCGGGTGTTGGACGGATGCGGCGTCTTGGCATCCGGCATCATGACTTCGCAAAGGACGAGAACGCCGTTCTTGCGCTCCGGATCCGGATAGACGGCGACCGGCTTCAGCACGCAGTCCGAGCTGCTGCCTTCGGCCTGCATCGTCGACGAACCGTCGAAGCCCCAGAAGGGCAGCTGTTCCAGCGTCGGGAAAGCATCGAATTCCTTGATCAGGGTCTTGCCGCGCAGGTTCGGGGTGGGCTTGTAACCGTCGAGCCAGATGTATTCGAGCTTAAACTTTGTCATTTCGTTCTCTCACATGACGCCAGGAATGGCTTGGTTCCGAAGCGGTTGGGCAATCCAGACTGGCTGCCCGACGACCGATGAGCGTTAAGAAGCATTAATCGTGCCAACTCGAATTAAGCGTCGAGAATCCAGAAAAAAGGGTCACTAGGGGCAGGTGCGAGCGCGGCCGAACCGATGGCACAGCGCAAGGAAGCAGCGATTCGCACAAAAAATAGGCAAAACCTGCCCGACTCCGCGGCAAAGCAGGGCGGCAAGTCTGCGGTCAAAGATCCAGCGTCAGTAGATGCCGGCGATTGCCTGCAAAACGTGCAGTGGCGCAATGAACCGGACAGGTCAACTTCAGCGCCCGACGACGCATTGGCGCATGATCGCGGGCAGGACCTTGAACAGCCGCGCGTCCTCGCACTGGGAAACATTGAAGCGCATGAAGCCGTTGGCGGTTCCGGCGTGAGAAAAGACGTTGCCGGGCGCCAGCACGATTTCCTGCTGCAGTGATTTCTGCGCCACCTCGGCCGCGTCGATGCCATCGGGCAAACGGCACCAGAGAAACATGCCGGCCTGCGGCTCGATCCATGGCGTGATGCCGATCTCCCCGAGCCGCGCCGCCGTCTCGTTCATCGACCGTGCCAGGCGCTCGCGCAGTGCCTCCATGTGCTTGCGGTAGCTGCCGTCCTTGAGCATCGCAAAAACCAGCTCCGCCGCAAGGCTCGGCCCACCGAACGTGGTGGCGATCTTCAGGTCGACCAGCCCCTCGATCCACCCCCGCGGCGCGGCGATGAAGCCGCAGCGGATGGAGGCCGAGAGAGTCTTGGAGAAGCTGCCGATCTGCACGACACGCTCGAGCCCGTCGAAGGCGGCAAGCCGCGGCGCCGGCGTATGCTCGAAATCGGCGAAGATATCGTCCTCGACGATCGTCAGCCCGGCCTGTTCGGCGAGCTTCAGCAGACGATGGGCAACGACCGGCGAGAGCGTGGCGCTTGTCGGATTGTGAAGCCCGGAATTGGTGATGTAGAGCCGCGGCCGGTGGGTTGCGAGAACCTCAGCGAATTTCTCGAGATCGGGCCCCGAAGGCGTATAGGGCACGCTTACGACCTCTGCCCGATGGGCGCGCAGCAGAGCATGGAAATTGAAATAGCAGGGGTCGTCGACCACGACCGTATCGCCTGGCTCAATCAGGAAGCGGCAGAGCAGATCGATCGCCTGCGTCCCGGATTCCGTCAGGATGATCTGGTCGGGCGATGCCTCGACACCGTGCTCGCCGAGACGCCGCGCCAGAAGCTGGCGTAAGGGCCGATGGCCAAGCGGCGTTCCGTAGTCCGTCAGCCCGCTCGCCTCCAGCTTGGATGCCGATTTAAGAGCACGGCGGATTGCAGTTTCCGGCATCCAGCTCGGCGGCAGCCAGCCGCAGCCGGGCTTCAGCACGCTATCGCCCGTTTCCAGCGCCTGGCGCGACACCCACAGCGGATCGACGGCCCGGTCGAGCCGCGGACCGATCTCGGCCAAAGACAGAGGCGCCAGCGGCGCCGCCACGAAGAAGCCGGCGCCGGGCTTCGAGCGAATGACACCTTCGGCCACCAGCCGTTCATAGGCTTCGACGACGGTGGATTTCGAAACGCGCATGGTGTTGGCGAAGGCGCGGATCGACGGAAGCTTCGCCCCCGGCGTTAGGACACGCCCGGCGATCCGCTGCCGGATCGTCGACATCACGCCTTCGAGCAGCGTTTCGCTGCCGAGCTCCAACTCCTGAACCGTCATCCGTACTGCTCATACATCCAATACAGTTTTGCAAAACTGTACCGCATTGTATCTGGCAGAGCCAGTCCGTTCGACGGATACAGACGAAAAAGGAGAATGCTATGGACAAGACGGCAGACGGTTGGATGAGCGGTTTTCTCGGGGTGCTGATCTTCAGCGGATCATTGCCAGCGACCCGCGTCGCAGTGATGGACTTTGATCCGGTGTTTCTGACAGTCGCGCGCGCGGCGATCGCCGGCCTGCTCGGCCTCTTGCTGCTTCTCATCTTCCGCCAGCCGCGACCGGCGAAGGCCGATCTCGTTTCGCTGGCAATCGTCGCCTTCGGCGTCGTGCTCGGCTTTCCGCTGCTAACCGCGCTGGCCTTGCAGCACGTCACCTCGGCGCATCTGATCGTCTTCGTCGGACTTCTGCCATTGGCAACCGCGATCTTCGGCGTGCTTCGTGCCGGCGAGCGGCCGCGCCCAGCCTTCTGGTTCTTTTCCTCGCTCGGCAGCGCCGCGGTCGTCGGTTTCGCGCTGGTGCAGGGCTTTGCCGCATCGCCCGTCGGCGACCTCCTGATGCTCGGCGCCATCATTGTCTGCGGCCTCGGCTATGCCGAAGGCGCCAGCCTTTCGCGCAAGCTTGGCGGCTGGCAGGTGATCTGCTGGGCGCTGGTCCTGTCCTTGCCGATCATGCTGGCGCTGACGCTCTTCACGCTGCCGGCCTCCTTCGCAGCCGTCACCAACGGCGCCTGGGCGGGCCTTGCCTATGTCTCGCTCTTCAGCATGCTCGTCGGCTTTGTCTTCTGGTATCGCGGCCTTGCGCTCGGCGGCGTCGCCGGCGTCGGACAGTTGCAGTTGCTGCAGCCCTTCTTCGGCCTGGCACTCGCTGCAACACTTCTCGGCGAGCCGGTCAGCTGGAGCATGCTGGCCGCGACCGGCGCGATCGTGCTCTGCGTTGCCGGCGCCAAGAAATTCGCGAAATAGGCGGCTTTTCACGGGGCGGCGCAGCCCAAGCCCTTCAGAGGCGGTCGAGCTTCAACCGCGCGCCGAGCAGATCGAGAAAGCGGCGGATCTTTGCAGATGGGGTCCGCCCTTCCAACCACAGCGCATGGATCGGCACCGGGGCCGGCTCGAAGTCTTCAAGCACGGTTTCGACCTTGTCGGCATCGATCAGATGTTTGATCTGCCAGAGCGGCGAAAAGCCAAGGCCGAGGCCCTGCTCCACCGCCGCATAAATCGCATTCATCGAGTTGGTGCGAAACCCGCCGCTCACCTTGACGGCGCGAGCCCGCCCGTCGATGCTGAACATCCAGACGCCGGGTCGCTCGTCGCCCGTGCGCGTGACGCAACGATGCGCAGCGAGTTCCTGCGGATGAGACGGCCGGCCGAAGCTCGCAAAATAGGCGGGCGAGCCGAAGACGACGCGGCGAAGCGCGCCCAGGCGCTTGCCGGTCAGGCCAGAATCCTGCAGATCGCCGATCCGCAAGACCAGATCGAGTCCGCTCGCTGCCAGATCGACGAAGGCATCGGAGAGGTCGAGATCGACCTCGACTTCCGGATATTTCGCCATGTACTCGGCGATCACAGGTATCAGGAACCGCGGCGCAAACAGATTGGGCGCCCCAAGGCGCAGCACGCCTGACGGCTCGGAGCGCCGCTGTGCGGCCTCCTCGCGCGCGTCGTGTATCTCCTCCACCGCAGGCTTGATGCGCAGATAAAAGCTCTCGCCCGCCTCGCTCGGCATTGAGCGGCGGGTCGTGCGATGCACCAGCTCGACACCGACATCGGCTTCGAGCATGGCGAGCGACCGGCTGATGGTCTGGAGCGGTCTGCCCAGGCGTTTCGCCGCGGCCGTCAGGCTCCCCTGCTCGACGATGGCCAGAAAGGCCTCCAGATCTTCGATGCGGCTCATTCGATAATCCCGTTTTGCTGGAGAATAAATCACATTTTGCGTCGATTGTCCGCATTGTTGTGCAGCACTAGCTTGAGATCGTCACATCACGACGGCTCGAAAGGCAGACCCCATGAACCAGCGCTCCAACACGATCCTTGTCGTCGGTGCCACCGGCCGCTTCGCCGGCCTTGTCCTTCCCGAACTGGCGCGGCGCGGCGCCAGGGTCCGTGCCCTCATCCGCGACGAAGCGCAGGGCACGATTGCGAAATCGCTCGGTGCATCGGAGATCGCGATCGGCGATCTGCGCGAGCGCACCAGCCTTGACCGGGCACTTGAGGGCGCTGACGGCGTCTTCCACATCGGCCCGGCCTTTGCGCCGGACGAGGCGGCGATGGGCGTATCGATGGTCGAAGCCGCCGTTCGCGCCAGCGTCCGGAAGTTCGTTTTCTCCTCGGTCATCCAGCCAACCCATGTGCGGCTGAAGAACCATGCAGCCAAGATCCCGGTGGAGGACGCGCTCTATTCCTCGCCGCTCGAATACACCATTTTGCATCCGGCAAACTTCATGCAGAACCTGCGGTCGGCCTGGGCGAGCGTGCTTGCCACCGGCAGCTTCGCCGAGCCGTTTCCGACAGCAACGCGCATCGCCCGTGTCGACTACCGTGATGTCGCTGAAGTCGCGGCCATTGCCCTCACGGAGGACCGGCTCGCCTATGCGACGCTGGAACTTAGCGCCGAGGGCCGGCACAACCGCGAGGAAATCGCCCGAATGATGAGCGCCGCGCTCGGTCGGCCGATCGTTGCGGCAACCATCGGCTTTCACGAATGGGCAAAACCGATCGCCGCGAAATACACCGACCACCAGCTGGAGCTGCTGTCCAAGGTTCACGCCCACTATGCCGAAGTCGGACTTGGCGGAAACAGCCTGACGCTGCGCGCCGCTCTTCAGCGCGAACCGCGCAATCTCGAGAGTTTCATTCGCGAGCTGGCGCAGGCCTAACGGTCGGCGGCCACACCTATTCCCTTACCCCCGGAGTTCACCTCATGTCAAAAAAGCTTCCGCATCGATACCAGGCCATCGTCATGCCGCTTGTTCTTTCCGTCCTGATGTCGGGCATCGTCTCCTTCGTCTCGACGGCCATCGGCAACGGCATCCATCCCGATATTCTCGCACTATGGATCAAGGCCTGGGCTTTCTCCTGGCTGGTCGCCTTTCCGAGCCTGCTCGTGGTTCTTCCGCTCGTGCGCCGCATCGTGGCGGCGACCGTCGAACAGCCGCGCAGCAACTGACCGATCTCGCGCTATTCACCCCGAGCCGACCTTTCGGGCGCAACCGATATTTTTAGGATATCTAAAAACGATTGACAGGAAATCGGGCCGCGCCCTAGCTTGAGGAGAGACGAGAAGGGGACAGACAGTGACGACGGACCATGCCAGCGGCGCTTCGACCGGCGAGGCAGAAACGCCGCCGCTCGGCGATCGCCTGCGCCAACGGCGAAAGGCCCTGAAGATGACGCTTCAAGAGGTCGCCGACGAGGCCGGTTTTTCCGTCGGCTTCATCTCGCAGATCGAGCGCGGCATCACCGTCCCGTCGCTGACCTCGCTGATCGCTGTCTGCCGGACCTTGAAAGTCGAGGCCGGCAGCTTCCTCAATCCGCCGAAGGTGGCGACGCCATTTACCCGGCGCGAACACCGTCCGGTCTATGGGCTCGGCGGAGAAAGCGGCAAGGCCGTCTCCTATGAGCGGCTCTCCGCCTCCTTTCCCGGCAACGTGCTCAGAAGCACTATTATCCACGAGCCGCCCGGCCATCGCAGCGAGCCAATGTCGCATGAGGGAGAGGAAATCTTCTTCATCCTGAAGGGAGCGTTGACGCTGGAGGTGGACGGCGAAGCGATGGTTCTCGAAGCGGGCGATTCCGCTCATTTCCCGTCGCTGCGCACCCATACGATGTGGAACCACACCAGTGAGCCGACCACGATCCTGCACACCTGCACCATGGACGTCTTCGGCGACGGAGCGCCCTCAGGAAGCCCCACCGACAGCCTCGCCGTGACCCGGGCCGAGAACCGGCTCGAGGGGATCGCCGAAGGCAAGTGACGGGCGCCACAGCCAGCGCCGCCACGAGTTCTTAGAACATATCGCCCCATCGCTGGCCTTACGGCAGGAGCACCAAGGCGCCTGTCGTCTGGCGTCCTTCGAGCCGACGATGCGCCTCGGCTGCCTCGGCCAATGGCAGTCGCGCGTGCACGCGGATATTGACCGCGCCGCGCGCGACAACGTCGAAGAGATCCTTGCTCATCGCCAGCACGTCCTCGCGTCGCGATAGATGCGCCGGTAACAGCGGCCAGGTGGCATAAAGCGATCCCTTCTGCGCCAGCGTCGTGATGTCGAAGGGAGGGATCGAGCCGGAAGCGGCGCCGAAACTGACGAAATGACCGAAGGGGCGCAGGCTGTCGAGCGAACCTTCGAACGTCGCCTTGCCGATGCTGTCGTAGACGACGTCGACCCCCTCGCCTTCGGTGATTTCGAGCACGCGCGTTGCAAAGTTCTCCTTGCCGTAGTCGATCACGTAGTCCGCACCATTGGCCCGCGCCAGTTCGGCCTTCTCCGGCGAACCGACGGTGCCAATGACCTTTGCCCCAAGATGTTTCGCCCATTGCGTCAGGATCAGGCCGACACCGCCCGCGGCCGCATGAACGAGGAGGGTGTGGCCGGCCTCGACCCGGAAGGTGCGACGCAACAGATATTGCGCCGTCAGCCCTTTCAGCATCATCGCCGCACCCGTCTCGAAGTCGATATCCTCAGGCAGATGCACGAGGACACGGGCCGGCACATTGTGTTCCTCGGCATAGGCTCCGAGCGCCTCGGCATAGGCAACGCGGTCACCCGGCTTGAAGCCCTCGACATCGGGCCCGACAGAGACCACCTCTCCGGCTCCCTCCTTACCTGGGATGAATGGAAGCTGCGGCGGCGGGTAGGCGCCGCTGCGCAAATAGATGTCGACGAAGTTGACGCCGATCGCCCGGTTGCGCACGCGCACTTCCCCCGGGCCGGGTTCGCCGAGTTCGAAATTTTCGTAGGCGAGCACATCGGGCCCGCCGTGCTGATGCACGCGGATAGCTTTCATGGATCTGGTCCTCTGGTTGAGTTGGCTGGTCCTGGCAGCCTCCAGGCGGCGGCCGATGCCGATCTGCCTGATGCTGCCTCGCCTTCCTCGCTGATCACATCTGACAGATAGCGATGCGTGAGTTACCCGTGTAGACTGATATCAATGACAACAGAGTTCAAACTTCATGATATCTGACCAGATTGGCATCGACCTCCTTCGCAGCTTCGTCGCGGTCTGCCGGCAGGGTAGCCTGAACCGCGTCGCCACCCAGACCGGCCGCACGCAATCGGCGCTGAGCATGCAGATGCGCCGGCTCGAAGATCTGCTCGGCCGACAACTCTTCACCCGCACCGGTCGCGGCGTCGTGCCGACACCCGAAGGCGAATTGTTCCTCGGATACGCCACGCGCATGCTCGCGCTTGGCGACGAAGCGGCGGCGCGGCTGCGGCAGGCTGACCTGAGCGGTGGCGTGCGGGTCGGGCTGGCCGAGGAAGTGGCAACGACGGCGCTGCCCGAAGCGCTCGGTCGACTGCGGCGCGGCTACCAGGAGATCCGGCTCGACGTGGTGGTCGAGCAATGCGTGGCGCTTGGAAAGACCTGGCCTGAAGGCGACCTCGATATCATGGTCGTGCCGACCTCCGTGATCACAGCCGACGCCCTCACCACCTGGAATGTGGAGCTGCAATGGGTCTGCGCGACGGACTACGCCTTCGACGAGACCCGACCGGTCGACCTTGTTGCCTTCGCCGCACCCTGCCTCTGGCGCCGACGCATGATCGAGACCTTGGCCGACCAGGGCCGGGAACACCGGATCACTTTTACCAGCCAGAGCATCACGGCGCTGCAGGCCGCGATCGAGAACGGGCTCGGCATTGGTTTGCTTCCGCCGGACGCGATACGCGCGGGCACGATGCGGGCGCTGCCCGCCTCGTCAGCCGTACCGAAGCCGTTTGCCGTCCAGTATGGGCTTTTTGCCAGGGATCGGCGATCGGCCGTCGTCGATTGCGCGATCAGCGTGCTGCTCGAAGGCTTGCCGATCGCTTCAAGGACCTAACGTCCTTCGCGGCTGAGCGCGGCGCTCACCCGCCCCAGGTTGTCTCCAGCACGCGGATCCAGTTGCCGTGGCAGATCTTTACGAGTGCCGCATCGTCATAGCCGCGGGTGCGCAGCAGGTCGACGAGCAGCGGCAGATCGGCCGCGCTGCGCATCGCAGCAGGGATGGCCGTACCGTCGAAGTCAGAGCCGAGCGCCACATGATCGATACCGATACGCTCGACGATATAGTCGATGTGGTCGACAAGGAGCGAGAGCGGCGTATCCGTGTTCCTGGTCCCGTCCGCGCGCAGGAAAAGGACGCCGAAGTTGATGCCGGCCAAACCGCCGGTGTCCCTGATCGCGTCGAGCTGACGGTCCGTCAGGTTGCGGCTATGCGGGCAGAGCGCGTGCACGTTGGAATGGGAGGCGACGAGCGGCGCCTGCGACAGCGCGGCGATGTCCCAGAAGCCCTGCTCGTTCATGTGCGAGAGATCAAGCATGATCTTCAGCTCGTTGCAGGCGCGCACGAGATCCTTGCCGGCCTCGCTGAGGCCTGGACCGATATCGGGTGAAGAGGGAAAGCGGAAGGGAACGCCATAGGCAAAGAGGTTCGGCCGGCTCCAGACGGGGCCGAGCGTGCGCAGACCCGCGGCGTGAAGCACATAGAGCGCGTCGAGATCGGCGCCGACCGCCTCGATACCCTCGATGTGCAGCACCGAGGCAAAGGCACCCTTGTCCATGGCGGCGCGGATATCGGCAGCACTGCGGCAAATCTTCAGCCGGCCCTCCGACTGGCGTTCGATCCGCATCAGCAGGCTCGTCATGCCGAGCGTGGCTTCGAGTGCGCTTTGTTGATCGGGCGTTGCAAACTCGCCGCTGCCATCCTTGGCAAGGCCGGGCGAGGCGACGTAGACGGCGCAGAGGCCGCCGGCAAGGCCACCCGCCGCGGCCTTGTCGAGATCGATATGCCCGGTATCGACGCCATCGAGGAAGCGGCGCTCGGCAGCGCCGCCCGGCGAACGCCAGAGCCGCGACAGCACGTCGTTATGTCCGTCAAAGACCGGGATTTTCGCTTGCGTCGCCAATTCTGGATCGCCTTCTCAACCTGTTGTCCACAAGTGCGACTCATGGATAGTCGCCGACGGACCATAGACATTGGGTGCGGGAACCGCACCCTTTTTCCCCGCCGGCCTAACGCAATGCAGGCGGGCCGGGCAAATGCAAACCGTGCATAGGCCCTGCCGGAATCGGAATTGGCGGCACGAGGTTCTGTCGTGCTTAGTCGGAGATACGCGTGGGAAACCACTGCGACCAGAATTGGAGAATGAACATGACGAAGCCGGCATCGCTGGATTGGCAAGCCGCCGAAGCGGCTGCGAGACGCCTGACCGCACAATGGGTGGCAGACGAACCGGGCGGCGCGGTCATCGGCTTCGATGCATCCGGACCGCGCTTCTCGCATGCGGCCGGCGTCGAGAGCCTCGCGACATCCGCGCCGTTCACGCTCGACAGCGTCGTGCGCTATGCGTCCCTCACCAAGCACGTCTTCTCAGCGATGGTGCTCGCCCATGCCGACCTTATCGGTCTCGACGAACCGCTCGGCCAGCATCTTCCGGAACTGCGGTCGCCACTTGCGGACGTGACGGTCGGGCAGGCGCTCGACATGAGTGGCGGCCTGCCGGATACCCGCGAATGCCTGTCGTTGCTCGGCCTTTCCGTCTACACGGAGACCAAGGCCGGACCGCTGCTGGAGTACCTCTCACGCCTGGAGCGGCTGAACTTTGACGCCGGCACCGAGGTCTCATACTCCAACACCGGCTATCGCCTCATCGAAGCGGCTTTGGAGCGCAAGGGCTTCCGCTTCGACGATTTCGTCCAACGGGAAATCGCGGCCCCGCTTGGCATCGCGCTGAAGGCGCCGGATGTCTGGAACGATCCGGTGAGGGACCTCGTTCCCGGCTACTGGCACTCGGGCGAAACCTGGCAGCTTTCTGCCGCTGGCCTGCACATTTCCGCATCGGGCAGCCTCACCGGCAGCGCCGGGGCGCTTGCCACCTGGCTGCAGGCGCTGCTCGGTGGCGAAGGCCACTTCGCCGGTCTTCTGCAGAAGTTGCAGGCGCCCCGATATCTCGCCGACGGGCGACCAACAGGATACGGGCTCGGCCTGCGCAACTCGTCGCTCGGCGGCCGCGAATTCGTTGGCCATGGCGGTTCACATCCCGGCTACAAGACCTATTTCCTCCTCGATCCCGAAACGCGCGCCGGCTTCGTCGTCGTCTCCAACCGCGAGGACACCAACGGTTACAAGATCGCGCTCGAAAGCATGGCAGCGCTCACCGGCATTCCTCTGCCGACCCCGGCAGCCGATCTCGGCGACGGTCTCTACGTGACGGAGGCCGGTCCGTGGTGGGTCGAGGTCAAGGGCAGCACCTGTACCTATCTCGATGCGGATGAGACGCTCTATGACGACGGCGACGGCTGGGCCTCGTCGCGCTCGGCCTCATCCCCTCTCCGGCTGCGCCGCGACGGCTCCGCCCTTGTCGGCGAGGTCGGCCATGCCGTGCGACGCTTCCTTCCAGCGGCGACGCATGAGCCGCTGCCGGCGTCGCTCTCCGGGGTCTGGCGCTCCGACGAAAGGGCGGAATTCACGGTCGAGAACGGCGCGGTCCTGATGGGCGTCGGCCCCGTACGTCAGACCATGAAGCTCACTCCCCTTGGCAATGGTCGCTTCCTGTTCACGCTGAGCGATGGGCCCTGGGTCAAGCGCATCTGTCTGCATCTCCTCGGGCCCGATCACCTCGAACTGGTGACAAGCCGAGCCCGGATGATCGAATATCGCCGCCGCGCCTGATTTTTCTTGATGACGCGCGGGCGCTGCCACAAAAGAAGTCCGGTCGCCGGCGAATGACGGACCGGACTTCAGGAGTGCATGCCCGTGGAAATCAAATGGCTTGAGGACTTTCTGGCGCTCGCCAGCACGCTGAACTTCTCAAAGGCAGCGGACGAGCGCCATGTCACCCAATCCGCCTTCAGCCGCCGCATCCGGCAGTTGGAGGCCTGGCTCGGCGCCACGCTCGTCGACCGCGCGACCTATCCTTCGCGCCTGACGGAGGCGGGGTCGAAATTCGTGCCGGTCGCGCAGGAGACTCTGAAACAGCTCTACCAGGCAAGGCGCAATCTGCAGCAGGAGGAAGGCTCCGACGCCCGCACCATCAAGCTGACAGCGCTGCACACGCTCTCCTTCACCTTCTTTCCCGCATGGATGACACGGGTCAACGCCCGGAGCGGGCCGCTCTTCTCCCGACTTCGCCCCGATTCCGGCAGCATGGAGGAAAACCTCAACTCGCTTGTCGACGGCGAATGCGACTTCCTGCTGACCTACGCCCATACCCAGGTCCCGCACCTGCTCGACCCGCAGGCCTTCGAACATCGCGTGCTCGGCCACGAACGCATCATCCCCGTTTCGGCGGCGAATGAAGCGGGGGAGCCCCTGCACCGGCTGGAAGGCGGCACGAAGCCGTTCCCGCATCTGAGCTACGAAAAATCGTCGTTCTTCGGCCAGCTTCTGGATGATCTGATCGGGCGCGAGCTGCCGCCGGCGCAAAGGGTGCACGAAGGCAGCATGTCGGTGGGGCTGAAAGCCATGGCCGAATCCGGATGGGGCATCGCCTGGGTGCCCGAAAGCCTGATGACGGATGAGCTGGCGAACGGCTCGCTGGTCAGGGCCGCCGACCCGCGCTGGGACGTCAGTGTCGAGATCCGGCTCTATCGCGCCAAGGAAAACCGCCGCCCGATCGTCGGCCGCGTCTGGCAGGGCCTGGAAGCTGTCGCCTAAGCGACAGCCCTGGCCCGCACGGGCGAGCTAGATCGCCGTCTGTCGTGCGCGCTCCAGATAGAGCTCGCGCAGGCGCTTGACCACCGGGCCAGGCTCACCGCTGCCGACGGCCTTGCCGTCGATGCGGGTGATCGGCGCAACGAAGTTCGAAGCGCTGGTGAGGCACGCTTCGCGGGCGTTGAGCGCCTCTTCGAGCGTGAAGGGGCGTTCTTCCAGCGTCATTCCCTGTTCGGCGGCGAGCGCGAGAGCGGCGAGCCGGGTGCAGCCGGGCAGCGTCTTGTGGCTGTTGCCGCGCGTGACGATGCGGTTGTCCGCGGTGACGATATAGGCGGTGGAGGAAGCACCTTCCGTCACGAACCCATCCTCGATCATCCACGCCTCATCGCAGCCTTCAGCCTTGGCGATGCGCTTGGCGATCACCTGCGGCAGCAGGCACACACTCTTGATGTCGCGGCGCGCCCAGCGCTGGTCGGGCACGGTCTTGACCGACAGCCCCTTGGTGGTGGCAGTCACCAGCGTCTTTGCCTGGGTGAAGAGCACCAGCGTCGGCTTGATATCCTCGGAGAACAGAAAGTTCCGGTCCTCGGCGCCCCGGGTGAGCTGCAGATAGACCATGCCTTCGACAAGGCCGTTCTCTTCGATCAGCCGCTTTTCGATCGCGACGATCTCGTCGGTCGATACAGGCAAAGGCACATCGATTTCACGCGCGCAGCGCTCCAGGCGCGCCATATGCGATGCGCTGTCGATCAGCTTGCCCTCAAGCACGGCGGTGACCTCGTAGATGCCATCACCGAAGAGGAAGCCGCGATCGAAGATCGAGAGACGCGCCTCGTTCTCGGGCAAAAACTCGCCGTTGAGATAGACGGTGCGGATGGACGGCTGGGACATGTAGGCTCCGTAAAAATTGGTTTGGCAGAGGCGCATGGACCGCAACACCGAACGCGATCCAGGGGCACAAATCAGTGTTCGCTGAGCGCGCGAAGCCGTTCGAGCGAGATCGCCTCGACCGTGCTCGGCTTGCCGTTCGCGGCATTGAAACCATGCGTCGTGCGGGCCATGGTCAGCGAATTGAGGATGGCCTCCTCCGTCGCCTCGATGGCCGCTTCGAAGAGCGGCGATATTAGGTCGTTTGGAAGATCGGGATAGTCGGCAATCGCGGCCCGGCGCGCCTTGGTGCGACGAACGGCGGCAGCCGTCGAGAAGGCGAGCGCATAATCGCCGGAACCATTGCTGAGCGCGGCGCCGGTGCGGGCCAGGCCGCCGAAGGCGCGTTCGGCCAGACGCTTGAGGTTGCGGGAAGAGAGCGGCGCATCGGTCGCGATCACGATGACGATCGAACCGTCGCGGTCGTGTGCCGCCGGCGCCTCATAGGCACGACCGCAGACGGTGAGCCGGCCGCCATAATTGGATTGGACGAGCACGCCGAGCGTAAAGACCTCGCCTGCCGCCTTCACAAGTCGCGAGCTCGTACCGATGCCGCCCTTCAGCCCGAAGGCCACCGTGCCGGTTCCGGCACCGACAGCCCCCTCCTCGACGGCACGGGTCTTCGCGGCGGCAAGGGCGGCGCCGATCTCGTCGATCGTCGGGCGACCGGCGCGGATATCGTTGAGGCGGGAGTCGTTGGTCTCGCCGACGACCGCGTTCAGCGACACGACCTTCTCGTTGCCCGGCTGCGCCAGCGTCCAGCGATTGACGGCCTCGATGGCGCGTCCCGTCGCCAGCGTGTTGGTGAGAACGACGGGCGTTTCCAGCTCGCCGAGCTCCTCTACCTGGGTGGAGCCCGCAAACTTGCCGAAGCCGTTGAGCACAGCGAAGCCGGCCGGCACCTTGTCCTGAAAGAGGTTGCCGTCATGAGGCAGTATGGCGGTGGCGCCGGTGCGGATGCAGTCGGCCTCGACAACGGTGGCATGGCCCACCGCGACACCCATCACATCGGTGATCGCATTGAGCGGTCCGGGTTCGTAAGCCCCCGGGCGGAAACCGATGTCGCGAAGCCGTAAATGCTTGATATTTGTCATTTTTCGCCGTTTTCCTCACCCATCACCGCGGTCGCGAAGCAGTCATTTCGTCGCAGGCGACCCTACCTGTATCGGCGGCAAAACGGCATCGCAAAAATGGAATAGTTTCATGAGAAGCCTGCAACGCCGCCCTTCGCGGTCGGTCGTGGAGCTATGAGCCGAATGCGACTTTTCCGCATGGGCCCATGGGTCAGCGCGGCGACTGATAGTCGAGTGAAATAAAGCAGTTGCAACCATAAGAAACAGTTCATAAGTTCGCCTCGTCTTTGGCAAGGGAGCCTCCCATCCATGACGAAGCCGCTTGATGCAACCTCAGGCAGGTCTCAGCAGACGACGCCCGAAATGGCGACACGGCCGAGCCTCGGCATCTGGGCTTGCTCCGCGCTCGTTGTCGGCAACATCATCGGCTCCGGCTTCTATCTCTCTCCCGCCGCACTCGCGCCCTACGGCGCCGCAGCCCTCGTCGGCTGGGTCTGCATGGCGGTTGCCGCCATGTGCCTCGGCCTTGTGTTTGCGCGGCTCGCAGGCGTCAAGCCCGCGACCGGCGGCCCCTACGCCTACAGTCGCATGGCTTTCGGTCCGTTTGCCGGCTTTCTGGTCGCCTGGGCCTACTGGATCTCGATCTGGGCGTCGCTGCCGGCGATCGCCATGGCCTTCACCGGTTATCTCGGCGTGTTCTTCCCGAACCTTCAGCATATGCCGGGCGGCTTCACGGCGGTTTCGCTCGCCGCCATGTGGCTGGTTGCCGCCATCAACATGTTCGGCGTCAGGAGCGCCGGGCGTTTCCAGATCGTGACCGTCGGATTGAAACTCCTTCCCTTCGTCGCGATTGCGCTTCTCGGCCTCTTCTGGATCGAGCCGCAGAACCTGACACCCATCAACCCGAGCGGGCTGTCCATGCTCGGTCTGATCTCCGCGACCGCACCGTTGACGATGTTCGCCTTTCTCGGCATCGAGTCTGCCACCGTTCCGGCCGGCGATGTCGACGATCCGAAACGCACGATCCCGCGGGCGACCGTGCTCGGCACGCTCTGCTGCGGCCTCATCTTCATCCTAGGCACGCTCGTGGTCATGGGCACGGTCCCGCGCGAAACGCTTGCGCGTTCCGCCGCTCCCTTCTCCGATGCGGCCTTCATGATGTGGGGCTGGTGGGGGAGCACGCTGGTTGCGGCCGCCGTCGTTCTTTCGTCGATCGGCGCGCTCAACGGCTGGACGCTGCTGATGGCTCAGGTGCCGATGGCAGCGGCCCGCGATGGGCTGTTCCCTCCAGTTTTCGGGCGCCTTTCCAGCCGTGGCGTGCCGCAGTGGGGTATCGTCCTCTCGATGCTACTTGCTTCGGCCCTTCTCGTTCTGCAGACCTCGGGCGTGTCGGGACTGATGGCCGTCTATAGGTTCGCCGTCGACCTTTCGACCACCGCAGCCATGGTGCCTTACGTCTTCTGCAGCCTCGTCGAGGGCGCGCTGTTCCTGGCACTCACACGTCCGCGCGACGAGGAATGGGGCGGCTTCCGCCTTGGCCCCTACAAGCCTTATGCCCTGGTCGCCTTCATCTTTTCGCTTTGGACGGTCTACGGCAGCGGACCTCAGGCGGGCCTCTGGTGCCTCCTGCTGCTGCTCGTGGCACTGCCCGTCTACCTGTCAGTCGAAAGGAAGGAGCCGTCCACTGGCTGACGTCAAAAAGAATACCCCCACCTGCACCTAGCACCGAACTAGAGAGAGGATTGGATATGAGCATGTTAAACAGGGGTCACCGCCGTCTCGGCATGAAAGCACTCGTTCTTGACGACGAGATCAGCGAGGAAAGTGCTGCAGGCCGCGCCGTCCGGTCGCTGATCGCGGAGCTGGAGCGCCGCCAGATCGAGGTGGTGACCGCAGAAAGCGCCGATGACGGTATTGCGGTGATCCGGTCGGACCCCGCTCTCCAATGCGTATTGGTCGACTGGGATCTCGGGTCGGACGGCCACGAACAATCGATCGGCGTCGTCGAGGCGCTGCGCAAGCGCAACGGCACCGTTCCGCTGCTGCTGCTCGCCGACCGCAGCGTCGCCTCGTCGGTTCCGGCCGATATCATGGCGAAGGTCGACGATTTTGTCTGGATGCTCGAAGACACGATGGACTTCGTCGGCGGCCGCATCCAGGCGGCAATCGAGCGCTATCGTTCGACCGTGCTGCCGCCGATGTTCAAGGCGCTCGCCCAGTTCTCCCAGGTGCACGAATATTCCTGGCACACGCCCGGACACACCGGCGGCACGGGTTTCCTGAAGTCGCCGCCCGGCCGCGCCTTCTTCGAGTTCTTCGGCGAACCGCTGCTGCGCTCGGATCTCTCGATCTCGGTCGGTGAACTCGGATCTCTGCTCGACCATTCCGGCCCGATCGGCGCCAGTGAAAAATACGCTGCCCGCGTCTTCGGCTCGCACCGCAGCTATCACGTCACCAACGGCTCCTCGACCTCCAACCGCGTCATCCTGATGGCGAGCGTCAGCCGCGACCAGATCGCGCTGTGCGACCGCAATTGCCACAAGTCGGCCGAACACGCGATGACCATGTCGGGCGCCGTGCCGACCTATCTGGTGCCGACCCGGAACCACTACGGCATCATCGGGCCGATCCTGCCGGAACGGCTGACCGCGGTCGCGATCCGCAAGGCGATCGACCAGAACCCGCTTGCCGCGGACCTTTCGGACAAGGAGCCAAAGCACGCCATCATCACCAACTCGACCTATGACGGTCTTTGCTACAACGTGACCCGCGTCGAGGAACTGCTCGGTGCCAGCGTCGACCGCCTGCATTTCGACGAGGCCTGGTACGGCTACGCCCGCTTCAACCCGATCTATCGCGACCGCCACGCAATGCACGGTGATCCGAAGGCGCATACGGCCGACAAGCCGACGGTATTTGCCACCCAGTCGACGCACAAGCTGCTGGCGGCCCTTTCTCAGGCGTCCTTCATTCACGTACGCGACGGCCGCAAGCCGATCCCGCATGGCATTTTCAACGAGACGTTCATGATGCACGCCTCGACCTCGCCGAACTACGCGATCATTGCCTCGAACGACGTCTCGGCGGCGATGATGGACGGGCCCGGCGGCGCGGCGCTCACCAACGAGTCGATCGAGGAAGCCGTGGCGTTCCGCCTGATGATGTCGCGGCTGGCCAACGACGCGGCAGAGCGCGGCGACTGGTTCTTCGATTGCTGGCAGCCGGATACGGTGCGCGACCCGAAAACCGGCCGCACAAGCTCCTTCCATGAAGCCTCGCCGGAATCCCTCGCGACCGATCCGTCCTGCTGGGTGCTGAAGCCCGGGGCAGCGTGGCACGGCTTCGGCGAGATCGAGGACGGCTATTGCATGCTCGATCCGATCAAGGTCTCGATCGTCACACCGGGTGTTGCGCCCGGCGGCGGGCTGATGCCGGTGGGCATCCCCGCAAGCCTCGTCACCGCCTATCTCGATGCCCGCGGCATCGTTGTCGAGAAGACGACCGACTTCACCATCCTCTTCCTCTTCTCGCTCGGCATCACCAAGGGCAAATGGGGCTCGCTTGTCAGCGCGCTTTGCGACTTCAAGCGCGACTACGACGCCAACCTCACGCTCGAAGTGGCCATCCCGTCGCTGATCGAGGACCACCCGGAACGTTACGCCGGCATGGGTCTCAAGGATCTCGCCGACACAATGTTCCAGGCGATGGACCAGCTGAAGACCACCGCCTCCATGGCCGCCGGCTTCTCTGTCCTGCCACATCCGGACCTGAGCCCGGTGCGCGCCTACGAGCGGCTGGTGCGCGGCGAGGTGGAACAGGTGACGCTCGACCATCTGGCCGGCCGCACGGTCGCAACGGGCGTCGTGCCCTATCCGCCCGGCATCCCGCTGCTGATGCCGGGCGAAAACGCTGGGCCCGCCGATGGTCCGGTCCTCGGCTACCTCAAGGCGCTGGAGGCCTATGATCTCCGGTTCCCGGGCTTCACCCATGACACGCACGGGGTGGAGGTCGAGGACGGCCTCTATCGCGTCTATGTGTTGACCCGCTGACCCGGCTTCAGGAGCGAGAACAATGGCTGCTGTCGATACGGCCTCCAAAACCACATCCGCGGGCGTCGCGGAATCCGCCAAGATCGGCCTCGTGCCCGCGACCCTGATGGTCGCGGGCAACATGATGGGCTCCGGCGTCTTCATGCTGCCGGCAAACCTTGCCGCAGTCGGCTCCATCGCCGTCTTCGGATGGCTGATCACGATTGCCGGCGCGATCGCGCTGGCTTTGACCTTCGCCAAGCTGGCAGCGATCGACCCCGCTGCCGGCGGACCCTACGCCTATACGCGCAAGGCCTTCGGCGACTACATGGGCTACCAGACGAACCTCATCTACTGGCTCGCCAACGTCGTGGGTAACGTCGGTCTCGCGGTCGCCGGTCTCGGTTACCTCACCGCCTTCTTCCCGATGCTGCGCGATCCGCTCGTCTCGGCGCTGGCGCAAGTGGCGCTCATCTGGTTCTTCACCTACGCCAACATCCTCGGGCCGAACGTCGTCGGGCGGCTGCAATCCTTCACCACCTCCTTCGCCCTGGTGCCGATCCTCGGCATGGCGATCTTCGGCTGGTTCTGGTTCTCGCCGGCGACCTTCTCCGAGGGCTGGAACGTATCGGGCAAGGACAGCTGGGCGGCGATCATGGCGACGCTCAACTTCACGCTCTGGGCCTTCATCGGTGTCGAAAGCGCGTCGGTCTCGGCGGGCGTCGTGCGCGACCCGCAGCGCAACGTGCCGATCGCAACCGTCGGCGGCGTCATTCTCGCGGCCGTTGCCTATATCCTGTCGTCGACGGTGATCATGGGCATGATCCCGAACAAGGAGCTGATCGCGTCTTCGGCACCTTTCGCAGACGCCGCGCGGTTGGCGCTCGGCGATACAGCAGGTGCCGTCGTTGCGATCTGCGCCGCACTCGGCTGCCTGGGCTCGCTTGCAGGCTGGACGCTGCTCGTCGGTCAGACGGCAAAGGCCGCCGCCGATGACGGCCTCTTCGGCTCGATCTTCGCCAAGGTCAATTCCAAGGGCGTGCCTTCGGCCGGCCTTGCGATCGTTGCCGTGATCATGACTGTGCAGGTCTTCGCCACGATGTCGCCGACCGCCAGCGAGCAGTTCGGCAAGATCGCCTCGATCGCAGTCATCATGACGCTGCTGCCCTATATCTACTCGGCGATCTCCATCAAGGTGCTCGGCTATAAGAAGATGCCGGCAAGCACCTACAACTGGTACGTCATCATCGGCCTCGCGGCCGCGATCTATAGCCTCGTTGCGCTGATCGGTTCCGATGGCGAGCAGACGCGCTGGTCGCTGATCTTCGTGATCTCGACGATCGTCTTCTATTCGGCTGCGATCACCCGCAAGCGCGAGATCGACGAGAAGCACATCGACCCCGGCGGCCACGCCCCGACCTGGATCCGCTATGTCACCGTGACCGTGACGATTGTCGCCCTCGTCGCGCTGTTCTGGGTTTCGGTCGGCCGCCATCGCGCCGAGACGCTGCGCACGCGCTCACCGGTGCCACCGGTGGAAAGCACCGTGCAGCCCGCGCCCGGTTCGCCTGCGGCCGTGCTGCCGGCTGAGAGCCAGCCGGCACAGTGAAACAATGAGGAGGGGCGGTGGATGGATTCACCGCCCTTTCTGACTATCCACCAATCTCGTGGGATCACTGAGCGCGGTGACGCAAATAGCCTTTCTGTGCCAACGGGCCGCGCGTCAGAACGCCGTTCGATCGCAGACACGGCATGCAGTCACGATCAGCAAGTGCGACGAACCACACCTCCCGCCATGCGACCAGCAGTCCGACGAAATACGGCAACTGCCGTATTTCGTCGGACGGTTGCCAAGGATAGTTTCGCGCGGCCCGCGTCGTGAACTCCATGTCCTTTCAACGTCTTGCGCGCCCCGCGCCACGTCGCCGGCCATTGGGGACTGCTTTGAACAAGAATTTCCGCACCGCCATCCACCTTACCACGCTGATGCTATCGACCGCCTTGTCATCTGCCGCGCCTGCCGCAGAAGGTGGCGACCCCCGCGATCCGGTGACCTGGCGCACGCCGGAATTCAATACACAATGGGGACTGGCGGCGATCCATGCAGAGTATGCCTACATGCTGGGTTACGACGGCAGCGGCATCAAGGTCGGCGTGGTCGACAGCGGCCTCGACATCACGCATCCGGAATTTGCCGGGCGCTATGCGGAAGGCATTACCTTCAACCCGGACAAGCCGTGGAATTCGGTCGCCGAGGGCCACGGCACCATGGTTTCCTCTGTCATTGCCGCCAATCGCGACGGGGTCGGCATGCATGGTATCGCCCCCGGCGCAACGATCGTCGCCGTGGGGGCGTCGGACAAGCCGGGCTATGTCGATTTCGATGCGACCAATTATGGCATTCGGGCGCTGGTAGATCAGGGCGTGCGGATCATCAACAACAGCTACGGCGGTGGGTTCGCAGGCGAATTGTCTGCCGAACAGTTTGAAGCAGAAATGCCGGGCAATCTCTCCGCCTATCGCTATGCGGCATCCCAGGGGGCGCTCCTGATCTTCGCAAGCGGTAATGCGGGCGGAACAGAGCCCTCGTTGTTGGCAGGCGCGCCATACCTGTTTCCGGAACTGGAGCCAGGCTTTCTGGCCGTCGTTGCGACCGGCCCCTCGCGCATAGCCAATTGGTCAAACCGATGCGGTCTCAGCATGAATTGGTGCCTCGCAGCACCTGGGGGCGACGATGTCGAGCGATGGGACGAAGAGAAAGGCGAATGGGTATGGGCCAACCCGGAGGGCAATATCATGGTCGCAACGCCCGGCGGCGGCTACTCCAGGAAAACCGGCACGTCGCTTGCGGCCCCTTTCGTTGCGGGCACGGCAGCCTTGGTTGCAGAGGCTTTTCCTTACATGACGATGCACCAGGTGCGGCAGGTCTTGCTGGGGACGGCGACCGATTCCGGTGATCCGGGCGTTGACGCAATCTTCGGCTATGGCCTCGTCAGCGCCGGCAGGGCGGTGCGTGGCCCGGGCAAGTTCGACTGGGGCGATTTTCACGCGGGCGTCCCCGACGGCCAGAGCAGCTGGTCGAACGACATCACGGGCCAAGGTGGCCTGATCAAATCAGGCGATGGCGTGCTAATGCTGCACGGGTACAATACATATCAAGGCGACACGCGCGTAGACGGTGGTGTGCTGGCGATCAGCGGTAGCGTCGCCTCAGACAGCTTCGTCGGCGAAAAAGGCACCCTCTCCGGCAATGGCGTGATCCACGGCAACTTAGACAATGCGGGTGCCGTGATAG
Source organism: Ensifer sp. Root558 (assembly GCF_001427045.1). Lineage (NCBI taxonomy): Bacteria > Pseudomonadati > Pseudomonadota > Alphaproteobacteria > Hyphomicrobiales > Rhizobiaceae > Ensifer > Ensifer sp. Root558. Next base: position 76,665 of record NZ_LMGC01000006.1, read on the forward strand.
CAGGCTGGGGTCGGGACGGTGGGACTCTCACCGTCGAAGGTGACTATCGCCAGAGAGCGGGAGCGGGCTTGCTCGTCCATCTCGATGCGCCTGACGGCACAAGCCGACTGGACGTCACCGGTACCGCGGCAGTCGCCGGGGTGGTCGACGTCAAGGTGCCCCCGGAAAACTACAAGGGTGATGGCCGCCACACCATCCTCTCCGCAGCCGGTGGCGTGACGGGCCGCTTCGAGGACGATTGCGGCTGTTACGCGTTCCTCGATCTCGCGCTCGCCTACGACCCGACCACCGTCTATCTCGATGTCGCCCGCAACGGCGTCGCCTTCGCGGATATTACGGCAACCCCCAACGGGGCAGCCGCTGCTCGAGCGATCGAGCGCCTCGGCCTTGGCCGATCGCTGCATGATCTCGCGGTGACCCTTGATGCCGGCACCGCCGCCGATCTTTTCGGTCAGCTGCCCGGCGAAGTCTACGGCTCGACCGTGACCGGCCTGATCGAGAACAGCCAGATGATCGGCAACCAGATGAACGACCGGCTACGCTCAACCTTCGAAACGGTCGGCGCGAAGGCGCGGCCGATCGTGGCCACCGATGACCTCACGACCGGGTCGATCGCGGCCACGGGGCAGTCGGGGGCCTGGGGCTCGGCCTTCGGCGCCTGGGGCCATACGGATAGCGACGGCAACGCCGCCGAGTTATCACGTTCCACCGGCGGCCTCGTCGCCGGTCTGGACGGCCTCGTTTACGATGACTGGAGGCTCGGTTTCCTCGCCGGCTACAGTTCGTCGAGCTTCAAGGTCGACGACCGCCGTTCGTCGGCCTCCAGCGACAACTATCACCTCGGCGTCTATGGCGGCACGCAGTGGGGCGCCCTGTCGTTCCGCTCCGGCCTTGCCTATACGTGGAGCGAAATCGACAGTAGCCGCAATGTGTTGTCGCCGGCGCTCGTCGACAGCCTGACCGCCGATTACCGCGCTGGCACCACCCAAGTGTTCGGCGAAGTCGGCTATGGCCTGCAGGCGGGCAGTCTTTCCTTCGAGCCCTTTGCCAATCTCGCCTATGTCAACGTGCATACGGACGGCTTCACGGAGAAGGGGGGCGCAGCGGCCCTGTCTGTGCGCGGCGACTCCGACGACATGACCTTCACCACGCTCGGCCTGCGGCTCGCCACCGATTTCGATCTTGGAACAGCAAAAGCGACGGCCCGCGGCCTCATTGGTTGGCGACACGCCTATGGCGACGTTACACCAGCCGTCGTTCAGGCGTTTTCCGGCAGCGACGCCTTTTCCGTCGCCGGCGCACCGATCGCGCGCGACAGCGCCCTCATCGAGGCTGGCGTCGATTTTGCCATCACTCCGGCGGCAACGCTTGGCATCGCCTATCAGGGGCAAATCGCCTCGACGGCTCGCGATCACGGCGTCCGGGCCGATCTCGCCATCAGGTTCTAGAGCATGTCGCGCAAAAGTGCGCAGCGGCTTTGCGACTACGACATGCGACAGATCAATCACCTAAAGCGCACGGAGTGGATCTGAAAGATCGCGGCGCGCTTTAGTGTCCTCCAGCCGCGTCGTTCACGAAGCGATCTGCTCGGACGGGGGCATCAGGTTTCGTGAATGGCTCGGCGGCGCGCCCATGATCTTGCGGAAGGCGCGGCTGAAGGACGCCTCGGAATCATAACCGAGCCGGTTGGCGACATGGGCGACCCGTTTTCCTTCGCGCAGCCACTGATGCGCTTGGTGCATGCGCATGCGTGCCACGTAGCGGGCCGGTGTCTCACCGACCGTATCGGCGAAGCGCTGGGCAAAACCGGAGCGCGACGCCCCCATGAGCTTTGCCAGTTCCGGCACCGTCCAGTCCTTCGTCGGGTCGAGATGGATGGCGGCGAGCACCCGGCCCACCTCCGGATGGCGCACGGCGGCAAGCCAGCCGGTTGACGTGCCGCAACCGTGTTCCACCCAGGCGCGGATGATCGTGGCGGTCAGCACGTCGGCAAGGCGCGCCAGGATACCGCCCGCACCGACGCGCTGCATCGCGGCCTCCCGCGTCATGGTATCGAGAAGCGACGGGATCGACGGCTCGCTCTTGGCAAGATCGCTGGTGCGCATGACCGACGGCATCAGCTGCAAAAGCGGATGCAGGCGGTCGACGTTGAATTGCATCACTGCGAAGAACAGCAGGTTCTGGCTGTCCGAGTTGGGGCACTGCACATCGACGATGCCGTCGCAAAGCTGCCGTTTCGGCAGGTCGCGGATCGATATCGTCGGCAGGCCGGGCTTGCTCGCGAGCACATGCGCATCGCCCCGCGGCAACAGCACGGCATCCCCGGGCGTCAACTCCATCCACGAACCATCTGGCGATTGCAGATGGGCGGAACCGGAGGCAAGAAAATGAAATCGTGCCGGTTCCTGTTCGGGATAGGAGGTCGCCCATGGCGCGCAGGGCTGGCAGCGCCCATATTCGACACCGTCGAGCCTGAGGCCGCGCAGGATCTCCGTCAGCGCATCGCTCATACTACATCTCACCTTTGGACAAACAGCACAGTGTTTTGGATTTTCTAGCATAGAAACTCCAGAGAGCCATGCATATTTTCATCATCACATGCAATGGAGATGAAAGTCATGGATGGTATTGTCGCCAAGCCCACGGGACAGGCGGATGAACGGGACAAGCCCTTGTGGGCGGCTGTCGTTTCCCTGTCGCTCGGGGTCTTCGGCCTGGTCACGGCAGAGTTTCTGCCGGCAAGTCTGCTGACGCCGATGTCGGCGGATCTCGGCGTGACCGTCGGCGCCGCCGGCCAGTCGGTCACCACTACGGCCGTGGTCGCGGCCATCGCCGGCCCAGCGATCGTCGTCTATACCGGACGTTTCGACCGCCGCAACGTGCTCTTGTCCCTAACCGCGCTGCTCATCGTTTCCAGCCTGATCGCCGGTTTCGCGTCCAGCCTTTCGATGCTGCTCGTCGCCCGTTTCCTCCTCGGCATCGGCCTTGGCGGTTTCTGGGCGCTGTCTTTGGCGCTCGCCATGCGGCTCGTTCCCGGCCGGCTGATGCCGCGGGCGATGGCGATCGTGATGTCCGGCGTTTCAATCGCAACCGTCTGCGCGGCCCCGGTCGGCGCCTGGATCGGCGCGACGCTCGGCTGGCGCTACGCCTTCCTGCTTGCCGCCGCCGTCGGGATCGTCACCTTCATCGTCCAGGCGCTAACGGTTCCGCGCCTGCCTCCCATCGGCACAACCGGCCTCGACACGATCCTCAACGTCCTGAAGCGCCCGGCGATCCGGCTCGGCCTTGCGACCATCCTCTTGGTCGTCACCGGCCACTTTGCCGGCTTCACCTATGTCCGCCCGTTCCTTGAACAGGTGCCGCAGTTCGGCGTCGAGGCGATAACCGCGATCCTGCTCGCCTTCGGCATCGGCGGCTTCTTCGGCAACATTGCCGGCGGCTTCCTCGCCGAGCGCAGCACGCGGCTCTCGATGATGTCGGCGGCCGCCGGCGTCGCTGCCACCACGCTGGTCCTGGCCCTGGCGGGCGCGCTGCCGGCCGTCGCCATCGTCGCCACGGCGGCCTGGGGCTTCGCCTTCGGCGCCCTGCCGGTCAGCGTCCAGTCGTTCCTGAGCCGTGCGGCCGGTGATGAGGCCGAAGGTGCTGGAGCGGCGACGCTCACCACCTTCCAGATCGCCATTTCCACCGGGGCGATCCTCGGCGGCCTCCTTGTCGAACTGCAGGGCCCGGCCGGCGTCTTCCTCTTTGCGGCGGTTGCCGCGATGCTCGGCACCTCACTGGTTTCGGTCTATCGCGAGCGGGCTCTTCAACCGGCGGAGTAACAACATCCGCGCCAGCTTGGTGCGAGAGTGGCAACTCGCACTCGCGCCTGCCGGGCTCGGAAGAGTCCGGCAGGCAAGAATGTTCTAGGTGCAGCGCGGCGATCCGTGACGTCTGGCAACAGGCGCTGCACGCAGTGGGGCGCTGTTGCGGAAGGGGGTTTGGTCAGGACAACGACATGCCCCCATCCGTGTCGGAAGGATCAATTCCCCGGAAGCCGCCGCTCCTTCCAGGCAGCTTTCGGCACTTCGCCACCGATGGCAATGCTGAAGGAGGTCACTTCGGTCGCATCTTCATTGACGACGCAATTGAAGTCGACGTCGTACCAGTTCGATTTGTTCTGGTAGGCCCCACCGCTGGCGTCCATACGGTTTTTGGCGATGAAGCCACCCCTCGGCCCGAAGGGCACCAGTCCTTCGGGCGGGGTATCCGGCCGCTGGCTGCGGATCTGTTCCAGCGCCTCGAGATTGCACAGTTGCAGGATCCGCCTCTTGACCGGCAGGTTGATCAGGGCCTGTTTCACCCGCGGATCGGCAATCGATTTTGCAGAATAAAGTTCTTTTGCTTTCGTCAATTTGCTTGGAACGGGCTTGAGTTCGACCTTTGCCGCAGCATCGGCCGGCTTTGCCTTTGCCGTCCCGTCTTCCGATTTGACCGTCTGCGGCTTGGCGTCAGGCGTTTCTTTTGCTTCAGGCTTGGCTTCGGCTACCGTCGCCGCTGCCTTTTCATCCGCCTTCTGTGTGGCGCTGTCAGTGGATCTCGCAGGCACGGCAAGCGTTGACGGGGGTTTCGGTTCCTTGAGCGGTTCTTTTTTCTCGGTCGAGGACACGGTTGCCGGCTTATCCGCCGGCTTTGCCTTGTCATCCACCGCCTTTGCCGGCTCGGACGCCTCCGTCTTTTTCTCCGTCTCGCGCGCAGCCGGCGGAAGCTCTGCCTCCTTGTTGTCCTGCTTGGTCTTGGCCATGGCCGAGGCGAAGGATTGCGGCAGTTGCTGCGCCGGCTTGGGTTGCGGCTTCGGGTCTGCCTTCGGCTGGGGCTTGGGTTTGGGCTGCGGCTTTGGCTGTTCAGCCTTCTTCTCTTCGCCCTTTTTCGGCCCCGCCTTCTTCTGCTCTGCCTGTTTCTGCTCGGCCTTCTTCGGCTCCTTCGCCTCTGCTGGCGGCGGAACGAGCTCGACGTTGACGGTCTGCTCCTTCGGCGGCGTCGGCAGCTCGAAGGGCAGATCGTACAAAAGAAAAAGGGCTACGACGAGGTGCAGGGCGACCGACACCGGCGCGCCCCATCCCATCCGTTCCCGCCAATTTCCCGCAAAAAGCTGCATCGCCAAGGAGATAAACCAATCGACGGGCGGAACCTAGGAGCTTCCGCCGATCTCAACAAGAGGCATAGGCCTGCATATGCAGCCGGAGGTTCGCGCTGCAGCTTGCGGGCCATCGATCGTGGGCGAATGAAATTGACGCCTTCGGGGGTCGCCGCCATCAATCGCTGGCTTCTTGTCAAAAACGTTCCCGGCAAAAACGAGGCGGCGAAATCTGTTTCGGGCCACGCGCCAATTTCGCACAAAAATACCTATTATATAATTTCTATAGATTTAATTTTTACTCACGCCCGAACGGCTTCGCCCGGTGGCGCAATGACATTCTTTTGGCTTTGGGGACCCTCATGCAGCGAACTTCCACTCACCGAAAACTTTTCACAAAAGCCTTTGCCGCGACGGCAGCGCTGGCGGCGGGCCTCATCGCCACCTCGGCGCTTGCCGGCGAAACGCTCGACAAGATCAAGGCGCGCGGCGTCATCAAGGTCGGCGTCGGCACCACGCCGGGCTTCTTCTCACCCGACAGCAACGGCCGCTGGCAGGGCTTCTTCGTCGATTTCGGCCGCGCCATCGCCATCACCGTCTTCAACGATGCCGAGAAGGTCGAGTTCACCAACTCGTCGCCGCAGCAGCGTCTGCCGGCGCTGCAATCGGGCGAGTTCGACATCCTGTTGTCCGGCGTCACCCAGACGGTGAGCCGCGCCTTCAAGCTCGGCTTCCATTTCGGCCCCGTCGTCTTCTACGACGGCCAGGGACTGCTGGTGCGCAAGGACCTTGGCGTAGCCAAGGGCGAGGAACTCGACGGCGCGACGATCGGCGTCCAGAGCGGCACGACCGGCGAACTCAACATCGCCGACTTCTTCCGCAAGACCGGCAAGGCTTTCACGCCGGTCACGATCGAGGAAACCGGCGAGTTCCTGAAGGCACTCGACTCGGGCCGCGTCGACGCCCTGACCCAGGACGCGACCGACCTTGCGGCCAAGCGCACGCAGCTTTCCAAGCCCGACGATTACGTGCTTCTGCCCGAGCGCCTGTCGAAGGAGCCCTTGGCGCCGGCGATCCGCGCCGGTGACGACCAGTGGCTCGAAATCGTCAACTGGACCGTTTACGCGACGATCCAGGCCGAAGAGTTTGGCATCACCAAGGAGAACGTCGACACGTTCCTTGCGAGCGAGGATCCGGCGATCAAGCGCTTCCTCGGCGTCGATCCGTCGCTCGGCGAAGCGATAGGCCTCGATCCGAAATTCGCCTACAACATCGTCAAGACCGTCGGCAACTACGGCGAGATCTTCGAGCGCAACGTCGGCAAGGGCACGCCGCTCAACTTCGAGCGCGGCTACAACCAGCCCTGGACGGCCGGCGGCCTGCTCTATTCGCCGCCGTTCCGTTGAGCCGGTTCATGGTCCTTCCCATGACACGCCAACTCCAACCGGGCCCTTCGGGGCCCGGACCCGTCTCGCGCCTCATGTCCTGGATCGGGCCGCTGCCTTTGCAGCAAGGCCTGCTCTTTGTCGGCGTGCTGCTGCTCTTTGCCTTTCTCGGCCAGAACACCGCCGAGAGCATGCACCGCATGGGACTGACGCCGGGCTTTGCCTTCCTCTCCCATCAGGCCAATTTCGAGATCGGCGAAAGCGTTCTTCCTTACGCGGCCGGCGACAGCTACGCCCGGGCGCTTGCCGCCGGCATCGCCAATACCGTCAAGGTCGCGCTCGTCGGATGTCTGCTTGCAACCGTGCTCGGTGTCGCACTCGGCATCTTCAGGCTGTCCGGCAATCTGCTGCTAGCGACCTTCGCCCATGGCTATGTCGAGCTTCTGCGCAACACGCCTTTGTTGCTGCAACTGTTCCTGTGGAGTGCGATCATCCGCGCGCTTCCGCCGCCGCGCGGCGCCTATACGTTTCTGGGCAGCGTCTACCTCAGCAATCGCGGCGTCTTTCTGCCCTCGCTTTCGGTCGACGGTCTGCCGGCCTCCGTATGGCTGCCCGCGGTGCTCCTGACCGTCTTCGCGGCACTCGTCATTTCCAGGCGCCTGCTGGCGGGCGCGACGTTCTATCTGCCGAAAACCGCCGGCACCGTACTCGGCGCGTTGGCAATCTTCTATTTCGCTCTCGTATCCCTCGGCTTCAGCGCATCGGTCGAAGTGCCTGCCAAGGGCGGCTTCAACATTCGCGGCGGCCTATCGCTGACCCCGGAATTCGCCGCGCTGCTGATCGGCCTCGTCGTCAATGCCTCCGCTTCGATTTCCGAGATCGTGCGCAGCGGCATCCAGTCGGTGGCATCGGGTCAATGGGAAGCCGCTCGCGCACTCGGGCTGAAGCCCGCGCAGATCATGCGCCTCGTCGTACTGCCGCAGGCGCTTCGGGTGATCACGCCGCTGATGATTTCGAGCTTTCTCGATCTGACCAAGAATTCGAGCCTCGCGGTCGCAATTGGTTACCCCGATCTCGTCAGCGTCGCCAACACGACGGCCAACACCACCGGTCAGGCTCTAGAAGCGATCATCATCATCGGCGCCGTCTACCTGACGATCAGTCTTGCGGTTTCGGCCCTCATGAACCTCTACAACCGGCGCGTCGTTCTGCGCGGAGAAGGAAAACGATGAGCCAGATCGAACTTGCGCCGCCGGTCGCGCCCGACTGGCACCGCTGGCGTGAAGGCCTCTTCAACGGTTGGGCCAATGGCCTCGTCACGCTGGCGACGCTCGCCGCAATCCTCTGGATTGCACTTCCCTTTGTCCGCTGGGCCGTCATCGATGCCGTTTGGACCGGCACCGCGGCCGATTGCGCCACGGAAACGGCGGGCGCCTGCTGGGCGTTTGTCGGCGCCAAGTTTCGTTTCATGCTCTTCGCCTTCTTCCCGCCGCCGCTGCAATGGCGCCCGGCGCTGGTGATCGCCCTCATTGCTGCGCTCCTGACCATCTCCGCCATTCCCCGTTTCTGGAGCTTCCGCCTGGTGCCGGTCTGGTTGCTGGCGCTCGTCGGCATCTGGCTGCTGATGGCGGGGACGTCGGGCTTGGAACCGGTCTCGACCAATCATTGGGGCGGGCTGCCGATCACGCTCACAGTCTCGATCGCCGGCCTTGCCTTCGCCTTTCCGATCGCGCTGCTGCTGGCGCTTTCCCGCCAGTCGGACATGGGGCTCGTGCGCTCCTTGGCCATTGCCTTCATCGAAGTGCTGCGCGGTGTGCCGATGATCGCCGTGCTCTATGTCGCCATGCTGATCGTGCCGATGGCGCTACCGAGCGGCGCGGCCATCGACAAGCTGCTTCGGGCACAGATCGGCGTCACCCTGTTCTTCTCGGCCTACCTCGCCGAGATCATCCGCGCCGGATTGCAGGTGATCCCGGCGGGTCAGAAGGAGGCGGCGCTGTCGCTTGGCCTCAGCCGGATCCAGATGCTCCGGCTGGTGGTGCTGCCGCAGGCGCTGCGAGCTGTCATCCCGGCCATCGTCAATCTGTCGATCGGCATCGTGCTCAACACCTCGCTGCTTGCGGTCATCGGCATCTACGATCTGCTCAATGCCGCCAAGACCTCGGCCACCGATCCCGCCTGGCTCGGCTTTTACAGCGAGGCCTATATCTTCGCGGCATTGGTCTATTTCGCCATCTGCTTTTCCGGTTCGCGCTACAGCCTGTGGCTGGAGAAGAAGCTCAACGGCGCCCATCGCCGATAGCGGCATCTGACGGGGGTTGCGTGCCACGCGCCGCCGGGCCAAGAGTGCGCCGAAGCGAAATCTGTGACCGGGCAAAGCGCATGGGACAAAAGAACATCGCCGTCATTGGCGGCGGACCGAGCGGCTTGATGGCCGCCGAGGTGCTGTCCGAGCGCGGCCACGCGGTCACCGTCTATGACAGCATGCCGACGGTCGCGCGCAAATTTCTGCTGGCCGGCAAGTCGGGCCTGAACATCACCCATTCGGAGCCCTATACGGCCTTTGCGGAGCGCTTCGGTAATGCCTCGCCGCGATTGCGTGCGGCGCTGGACGCCTTCACGCCCGATGACATCAGGCAATGGGCGGCAGACCTCGGAACCAGGACCTTCGTCGGCTCCTCGGGCCGTGTCTTCCCGGAGGTAATGAAGGCGTCGCCGCTGCTGCGCGCCTGGCTCAAGTCGCTGGAAAGCCGAGGCGTTCGCATCCTGACGCGGCACCACTGGACTGGGTTTGAAGGCAAAGCACCCGCGTTCGATACCCCGGACGGCAAGACGCTTGTCAGCGCAGATGCGACTCTGCTCGCGCTCGGCGGCGCCAGCTATCCGCGTCTCGGGTCGGATGCCGCCTGGGTTTCCTGGCTGGAACAGAGGGGCGTGTCTGTCGCCAAATTCCAGCCCGCCAATTGCGGCTTCGACGTCGACTGGAGCGAGACCTTCCGCGATCGCTTCGCCGGCGCCGCGCTGAAGGGCGTCACCGCAACGTCGGAAGCCGGCACCGTCCCGGGCGAATTCGTCGTCAGCAGGACCGGCATCGAAGGCAGTCTCGTCTATGCGCACACGAGCGCGCTTCGGGATCGACTGTCCGGCGGGGAACCGGCCGACCTGGTGGTCGACCTCACCCCGGGACGTACCGTCGGGAAATTGGCAAAAGACCTTGGCCGCTTCGACACCAAGACCAGCTTTTCCAACCGCTTGCGCAAGGGGGCCGGGCTCGAAGGGGTGAAAGCGGCGCTGCTGCGTGAGGTTTCGCCTGATGCCGCGCGCTTGCCGCCTCCAGAACTTGCGGTCTTGATCAAGGCGTTGCCAATCCCGCTCATCCGCCCACGCCCGATCGCCGAGGCCATCTCCTCCGCCGGCGGCATCGCCTGGTCCGCGATCGATCACGAATACATGTTAAGAGCGCTGCCCGGCACCTTCGTCGCCGGCGAAATGATCGATTGGGAAGCGCCGACCGGGGGCTATCTGCTGACCGCCTGCTTTGCCACAGGGCGTGCGGCGGCTCGCGGGCTCGATCGTTGGCTTAACCGGCCAGCATAAAAGATCGCCGCGCCTTTGGCAGGCGCGGCGATGGTTTCAGGTGGCGTCAAAGCCTTACTGGTCGTTCAGCACCAACCCCTTGGTCAGCTCCAGCGCCTGGCGCTCGAAGAGACCGCGGTAGATGCCACCGTCGAGGCGGATCAGCGCGTCGTGCGTGCCCTCCTCGGCAATCCGGCCGTGGTCGAAGACCAGCAGCCGGTCGAGCGCCCGCACCGTGGAGAGCCGGTGCGCGATGACGAGCGTCGTGCGCCCAAGCATCAGCCGCTCCATCGCCTGCTGGATCAGCACTTCCGATTCCGAATCGAGGCTCGATGTCGCCTCGTCGAGGATCAGGATCGGCGCGTCCGCGAGGAACGCGCGGGCAATGGCGATGCGCTGGCGCTCGCCGCCCGAGAGCTTGACCCCGCGTTCGCCCACCAGCGTGCCGTAGCCTTTCGGCAGAGCCGTGATGAAGTCGTGGGCGCTCGCAAGCCTTGCCGCCTTCTCGATCTCGCTCTGCGTGGCGTCCGGCCGCGCATAGGCGATGTTCTCCGACAGAGAGCGATGGAACAGGATCGGCTCCTGCTGGACGATCGCGATCTGCTGGCGCAGCGACGTCTGCGTCACCGATGCGATGTCCTGACCATCGATCCGGATCTCGCCGGCCTTCAGGTCATGCAGACGCTGGATCAGCTTGACGAAGGTCGTCTTGCCCGAACCTGAGTGCCCGACAAGACCGACGCGTTCGCCCTCCCGGATCGTCACCGAGAAGCGGTCGTAGAGCGGCTTGCGGTGCGCACCGTAGTGGAACGTCACATCCTTGAACTCGATGCGGCCGTCGGTGATGCGGATCGGCTTGGCATCCGCCTTGTCGTCGATGCCGAGCGACTGGCCATGGATGTCGACAAGCTCTTCCATGTCGTTGATCGAGCGCTGCAGGTTGCGGATGTGCTGCCCGACTTCACGCAGATAACCCTGCAGGATGAAGAACGAGGTAAGCACGAAGGTGATGTCGCCGGCCGTCGCCTGGCCTTTCGACCAGAGGAACAGCGCAAAGCCGATCACCGCCGCGCGCAGGATGAGCAGCATGGCGCCCTGCGACGTGCCGTTGGTCGTGCCGCGGATCCAGGTGCGGCGCGTACGGTCACGCCATTTGGCGAGCACCTTGGCAAGGCGTGCGTCCTCGCGGCTTTCGCCGCCAAAACCCTTGACGACGATGTTGCAGCTCACGGCATCGGCGAGCGCCCCGCCGAGCTTGGTGTCCCACCGGTTGGCAAGGCTTGCCATCGGCGCGACGTAACCAAGCGACAGCACGATCGTCATCAGGATGAAGACGATCGACCCGATCCCGATGATGACGCCCATCATCGGCCAGTAGAACGACATCAGGATTGTCGATCCGACCAGCATCACGACGGACGGAAACAGGGCGACGAGCAAGGTGTCGTTCAAGAGATCGAGCGCCCACATGCCGCGGGTCACCTTGCGAACCGTCGATCCGGCAAAGCTGTTGGCATGCCAGTCGGTCGAGAAGCGCTGGATGCGGTAGAAGGCAGCCGACGCGATGTCGGTCATCATCTTGAGGGTCAGATCGGTGACCCCCAGGAAGGTGAGGTGCCTGAGAATGATCGCGCCGAGCGACAGCGCCATCAGCATCCAGAAGGCGGCAAGCGCCGCATCCCAGGCAAGCTGATCGGTCGCCACACCGGAAACGACGGCATCGACGAGCCGGCCCGAATAGAGCGGCGTCAGGACGTCAGCGAGCGTCGACAAGAGAACCATGCCGAGAATGACGCTGATGCGCAGCGGCTGCGCTTTCCAGTGAGACCAGGTGAATCCAAGAACGCTGCGGAACGCACCGCCGCGCAGGTCAATACGAGTAAAAGCCATAACAATCGCCCGATGCGCGACGCATCGGCCTCAAACAAGATCAGAATGGAATATGCCGTTAAAAGGAACCCAGCTTCCGATGCGGCATCATTGGAGTGACCGAATCCTCCGGAGAGGAAGGGCCAAGGTCAGCGAAACGAAATCCGACCTGGAAAAGACGAAAAGGCGAAAATGCCCTTCCCGGCCCAGTTCAAGACTGCACGCCGCCCCGTAGGGAGAAAGAAAAAGCTGGCATCTTTTGAAACCTCCCTGATTGGTTGCCGGAAGACGACCTATAGGCGAATCGCGCGCAACCGCCAAGTGCAGAAATCTTGCCATGGCGCCAATCGTCGCGGCTGCGACCTGTTTGCAACAGTCTCCGACATGCCTCCCGGGGTTTACGGCGGTGAGCTCTTCGTAGCAGAGTACGCCGCGATCGCCGACCGTGCATGCACGAAACGGCGGCATCTTGGGGAGGGTCCGCGACAACCGGCACCGGCAATGACCGGACGGCGATGCGCGGTGGGAGTGAATTGACAAGGTTCCGGTTCGATATCGTCGCGGCCCTGCTGCCGCTGATCATCCTTGGCTTCATGGCGTTTGCGGGGCCCGCGCGTGCTGTCGAGAAGCAGGAACTCGTGGTGGTCACCTCCTACCCGCCCTCCTTCTTCGAGCCCTTTCGCGCCGCTTTCGAACGCGCCAATGCCGACATGCGGGTGACGATCGTGCAGCGCAACACGGCGAGCGCCAGCCGCTTCGTCATTGAGAAGGCGGACGTGCCGGCCGACATCTTCTGGGCCTCGGCGGCCGATGCCTTCGAGCTCTTGAAACGCAACGGAAGCCTGCGCCCGATCGCGCCACGCAACACCGGCGCACCGGATCATGTCTTCGGTTATCCCGTGAACGACCCACAGGGCTACTATCTGGGCTTCGCGCTGTCGGGCTACGGCTTCGTCTACAATCCCGCCCATCTCGCCCGGAGCAAACTGCCCGTGCCGGAGGACTGGCAGGATCTGCTGAACCCCGTCTATTCCGGCCAGATCGGCATCACCACGCCTTCCCGCTCGGGCACGACGCACCTGATCGTCGAAGCCTTGCTGCAAACCTACGGCTGGGAGAAAGGTTGGGCGATGCTGTCGCAGCTCGGCGGCAATCTCTCAACGGTTACCGCCCGCAGCTTCGGGGTTGCTTCCGGCGTGGCGCAGCGGCGCTTCAGCATCGGCATCACCATCGATTTCCTCGCCACCTCGCCGGATTTCGCCGGCGCCGGTAATGTCTTCGTCCTGCCGCCCGACACCGTGTTCGTGCCGGCAAGCATCGGCATTCTGTCCCGGGCGCGCAACGTGCCGGGAGCCGAACGCTTCGTCGATTTCGTGCTTTCGGAGGCTGGCCAGAAACTCCTGCTGTCGCCGGCAATCGCCCGTATTCCCGTCAATCCGGCGCTCAACAGCGGCCTGCTGCCGCAGGAAGACGGCGAGCGCCTGCTGAAATCCGGCGGCTTCGACGCCGCCCTGTCGGCGCGCAGATATGGCCTCGTCAATCTGATTTTCGACGACTATATCGTGCGCCGCCGGGCAACCCTTGCCCGCCTGTGGAAGAGGGCTGCGGATCTGGAGGCGATGAACATCGAAGATGCGCAACGGCTGAGCATGCTGGCTCGGGCGCGGCGGCTGTTGGGTCAGCCTCCGCTTTCGGCAAGCGAAGTCGCCAATGTTGCTGAGGCCCTGCAAGGCGAATGGCCCCGCGGCGTCGCCCGCTCCCCTGCCCACGCAGAACTCGCGAGCCGCCTGCGCGCACTGATCGAACAGAACCTCAACGAGGCGGAGCAGCTGCTGTCCTCGGCGGCGCGATCTGGCGGTCCCGTCAATCTCCATCCGTGGCGGCAGTGACGATGGCGGTTCTCGAAACGACCGCACAGCAGCCGCGCTGGCGCTTCGGCATCGGCGCCCGCCTCGTGCTGGCCTTTGTCGCGATCGTCGGGCTCGCTGTCGGCGCCTGCCTGGTCGGTTGGCTTTCCTACGAGCGGCTGTCGGGCGAACTGTCGCGCATGGCGGATGAGCAGATGCCGCAGCTCGCCTTCGCGTCGCGACTCTCCAAGGCCGGGGCCGACATCGGCTCCGTGACGTCGGTACTTGCCGGCGCCGAAAGCCGCGCCGAGTACAACGAGATCCGCGCCGTCTACGCGACGCGCCTCCAGACCCTTCGCGCCCTGCTCGAAGAAAACACGGCGCAGTCGAGCACGGCGGCGCTGCTGCCGCTCGCCGAGGCCATCGGCACCAATCTGAAAAAGATCGACCTTGCCGCGGGCAAGCGCTTCACGCTGCGCGAGGCGATGCGGTCGGACATCGACGAGTTGCGCTGGGTCCAGGCCGATCTTCTGGAAGAAGCCGATCCGTTGGTCGACGACATCCGCTTCAACATCGAAGCGGAGACCCGCAAGGGTCAGGGTGCGGCCGCACTCGCCGAACAGCACAAGAGCGAAGCGCTGCTGACCGTCGTCTCCCAGGCGAACCTTGCGACAGGCCTGATCGGTCGGCTGGTCAACGCCACGACCGAAGAGGAAATGCAGGAGACCAACGCCTTTCTCGGCGACAGCGCCGACGAACTGGCAAGCCGCATCCGCTCGCTCGACAGCTGGCCCGACAGCATCACCGTTCGGCAGCTTGCCGGGCGCATTCTCGACCAGTCCAACGCCTCGACGGGCATACCCAATCGCAAGCGCTCGGAAATGCTGCAGGCCAGCACACTTGCCGAACTTGCCGGCGAAAACGGCCGGCTCGTCGAGGAGCTTGGCCGCAAGATCGAAACGGAAGTGATCGCGATCGAGGCAAGCGCCGGGGACGCCGCCCGGCGCGCGGCTGCGGCAATCGAGACCGGGCGAAGCCTGCTGGTCGCGATCGCCATTCTCTCGGTGCTCGTCGCAAGCGCGATCGGCTATTTCTACGTCCACCGCAACCTCATTGCCCGTATCCGCCTGCTGGCGACGGCCGCCGGCGCGATCAGCGGGGGCCGGCACTCCACGGCGATCCCGCCGCCCGAGGCCGACGAACTCGGCGACCTCTCGCGTGCGCTCACCCTCTTTCGCCAGACCCGCGACGAGCTGATCCAGTCGGCAAAGCTTGCGGCCCTCGGCCAGATGGCGGCCGGCATCGGCCACGAACTCAATCAGCCTCTAGCCGCCCTTCGCGCCCATATTCACAGCGCCGCCACTCTAATCGGCCGCGGCAAGGGCGAGCAGGCCGTCAACAACCTCGACAAGATGAAGGGGCTGACGGGACGCATGGCAGACCAGATCAGCCATATCCGCCGCTTTGCCCGGCGGCCGGACGCGCAGCTGCGGCCGGTCGATCTCACCGCGGCGGTGCGGGACGCCCTCAGCCTGCTCGAACACCGTTTCGAGGAGGAGAACGTCGCCCTCGATCTTTCGTTGCCGCAGGACAGTTCGGCAATGGTCATGGCCGAACCGGTCCGGCTCGAGCAAGTCGCCGTCAATCTCGTCGGCAACGCGCTCGACGCCGTCGCTGGCCAGCCACTTCGGCGCGTGAGCGTCAGCGTTGAAGTCACCGGCGGCGTCGCCCGGCTGATCGTCGGCGATACCGGGCACGGCATCGCCGCGGAAAACCTGCCAGCCGTGTTCGATCCCTTCTTCACCACCAAGCCGGTAGGCTCGGGGCTCGGTCTCGGCCTGTCGATCTCCTACAACATCGTCAAGGATTTTGGCGGCGACATCACGATCCTCGACACCGGCCCGGCCGGCACACGATTCCTCGTATCCCTGAAAGGCCCGGAATGAGACCGGAAGCGGACATCATCCTGATAGACGACGACGCCAGCGTGCTTGAGGCCTGCTGCCAGGTGTTGGAACTGGAGGACTTCACAGTCTCCCCGCACGGTTCCGTCGTCGCGGCGCTCGCCGGCCTTCGCGCCGACAGCGACACCGTCATCGTCTCGGATGTGCGCATGCCCGATCATGACGGCTTCGACCTGGTCGCCGCCGTGCGCAAGGTCGATCCCGATATCCCGATCGTGCTGATGTCCGGACATGGCGATATCCCGATGGCGCTGCGTGCGATGCGCGAAGGCGCCTGGGATTTCCTGGAGAAGCCAGCCGATCCGGTTCACCTGATCGAAACCGTGCGCCGGGCCCGCGATCACCGTCGCCTGCTGCTGGAAAATCGGCGGCTGCGCCTCTCCGTCGACAAGGACGGCTGGGAGACGCGGCTGATCGGCCATTCGGCGCCGATGGTGGCGCTGCGCGAAAAGCTGCAGCGCATCGCTGCCGCCTCCGCCGACGTGCTGATCATCGGCGATACCGGCACCGGCAAGGAAGTGACCGCAAGGGCGCTGCACGATTTCAGCGGCCGCAAGGGCCGTTTCGTCGCCGTCAACTGCGGCGCCATCCCCGAGACCATGCTCGAATCCGAGCTTTTCGGCCATGAGGCCGGCGCCTTTACCGGCGCGCGCGAAAAGCGCATCGGCAAGATCGAATATGCCGATGGCGGCACGCTGTTTCTCGACGAGATCGAGTCCATGCCGATCGCAGCCCAGGTGCGGCTGCTACGCGTCCTGCAGGAGCGCGTCATCGAACGGCTCGGATCGAACGTCGAACTGCCAGTTAACATCTGTGTGGTGGCGGCAACGAAAGCCGACCTGCACGATGCCGCGCGGCGGGGAGAATTCCGCGAAGACCTCGCCTACCGCCTCGACATCGCCCGGGTCGAACTGCCGCCGCTCGCGCGCCGCAAGGGCGATGTCGGCCTCCTGTTCCAGCACTTCCTCAGCCTTGCCGCAAAGCGCCAGGGGCGCACTGCGCCGCCGGTCGGCGTCGATCTGCTGGCCGATCTCAACGCCCGGCCCTGGCCCGGCAACGTGCGTGAACTGCGCAATGTCGCGGAACGCTTCGTGCTCGGGCTCGAAGAGCGCCCGGACACCGAAGGCACGACCGCAGGCGGCGAGACGCTGGAAGCGCAGATGGACCGGCTGGAGCGGACCATCATCAGCAACAGTCTCGCCAGACATGAGGGCCGCGTGGGTGCGACCGCCGATGCGCTCGGCATTTCCCGCAAGACGCTCTATCTGAAGATGCGCAAGTTCGACATCGACGCCCGGGGCGATGGCGACGAGGGGTAATGTTACCCTTTTGACCCCGCCTCGCCCGCCCCGATGTTACCCTTCTTACCCATCCCGACGTGAAACTGGCTGGTTTTGCGGGGTTTTTCGATCTGGCACGGGCCTTGCTCTCAATAGGACAGCCGCCAAGCACTGGCGGTCTATTGGGAGGAGATACCTATGTTGAAAACCATCGCAGCAGCGATGCTGATGTCGGCTGCCTTTATCGTGACGGCCCACGCCCAGGACGGCGGCAAGGTGACGATCGTCACTTCGTTCTCCAAGGACGTGACCGATCCGTTCAAGGCGGGCTTCGAAGCCGCCAATCCCGGCTTTACCCTTGACGTCCAGAACAAGAGCACCAGCTCGGGCGTGAAATACATCGACGAGACCAAGGTCAACAACCAGGTCGACCTGTTCTGGGCGTCGGCGCCTGACGCCTTCGACAGCCTGAAGAGCAAGGAACTCCTGGCCAAGTTCACCCCGTCGGTGACGGGCCTGCCCGAAAAAGTCGGCTCCTATCCGGTCAACGATCCGGACGGCTTCTATTTCGGCTTTGCCGCGTCGGGCTACGGCATCATGTCGAACGACCGCTACCTGGAAGCCAACAACCTGCCGAAGCCGACCGAATGGGGCGAGCTCGCCAAGCCGGAATACTTTGACCACGTCGCCATCGCCGCCCCGTCGCGCTCAGGCACCACGCACCTGACGATCGAGACGATCCTGCAGGGCGAAGGCTGGGACAAGGGCTGGGGCACGCTCAAGGGCATCGGCGGCAACCTGCAGCAGGTGACCGAGCGCTCCTTCGGCGTTCCGGACGCCGTCAACTCCGGCCAGACCGGCATCGGCATCGTCATCGACTTCTTCGCCTTCTCGGCCCAGGCGAGCGGCTTCCCGGTGAGCTTCGCCTATCCGTCGGTCACGACGGTCGTGCCGGCCAATATCGGCATTGTCGCCAATGCCCCGAACCAGGCCGGCGCTGAAGCCTTCGTCAACTACATCCTGTCGGAGAAGGGCCAGGAAGTCCTGCTCGAGCCGGCGATCCGTCGCCTGCCGATCAACCCGGCGCTTTATGCGAAGGCGCCCGAAGGCTTCCCGAACCCGTTCAAGGATCCGCGTTTCCAGTCGATGATCACCTTTGACAGCGACGTTTCGAAGAAGCGCACGGATGTCGTCGACACGCTGTTCGACCAGCTCATCTCCTTCCAGCTCGAAAACCTGAAGGGCGCCACCCAGGCGATCCATGCGGCCGAAAAGGCGCTCGCTGCCAACGAACAGCCGGCGGCCCGCGCGCTTCTTGACGAAGCCAAGGCCCTGGCTGCCGCCATGCCGATCACGGCGGAGGAGGCAGCCAGCAAAGAAACGCGCGACGCCTTTACCGGCGGCGAAGAGAAGACCGCACGCCAGGCGGAACTGGAGCAGAAGTGGGCCGCGTTCGCGACGGAGAAATATGCCGCCGCCAAGGCCAAGGCTGAAGAAGCACTGAACCTCGTCGACTAACGCGCGACAGCGACCGCCTGCCCAACTGGCGGGCGGTCATGCTCCCAAAACATCATAGCTTCGCCGACCCTGGCGCGCCTTGCGCGCGCCAGGTTGGCCGAACTCATTCCGGAGTCTGCCCCATGGCGCTCGTCGCTTCCGTTCCCATCAGGCCCGCCGTGGCCAAACCAGGCCAGATCCTGGCGGTCTCGGTGATCGCCCTGTTCCTGGCGATTTTCCTGGTCATCCCCGCCGGCACGGTCATCTACACCGCCTTCACCGAGAAGGGCACCGGTGCGCTGACCATCGTCAACTTCATCGACTTCTTCAACACCGACCTCTTCCGCCGGTCCTTCTTCAATTCGGTCTATGTGTCCGGCATGTCGGTCGTCTGGGCGAGCGCCATTGCGCTGCCGCTCGCGGTGCTCACGACCCGCTTCGACTTCCGCGGCTCGCTCATCATCCAGACGCTCGGCTTCGTGCCCCTGATCATGCCGCCCTTCGTCGGCGCGGTGGCGATGCAGCTTCTCTTCGGCCGCAACGGCACGGTGAACCTGCTCTTGAACGACTGGTTCGGCATCCGCATCCCCTTCATGGAGGGGCTGAACGGCGTTATCTTCGTGCAGTCGCTGCACTATTTCCCCTTCATCCTGATCAACCTGTCGACCAGCCTGCGCAATATCGACCGGTCGATGGAGGAAGCTGCCCAGAACCTCGGCTCCTCCGGCTTTCGCCTCTTCCGCCGCATCGTCTTTCCGCTTGCCATGCCCGGCTATCTCGCCGGCGCGTCGCTCGTCTTCGTCAAGGTCTTCGACGATCTGGCGACACCGCTGCTCCTCAACGTCAAGGACATGCTGGCGCCGCAGGCCTATCTCCGCGTCACCTCCGTCGGCCTCACCGACCCGATGGGCTACGTCATCTCGGTCATCCTCATCGCGGTCTCGATCTTCGCCATGTGGCTTTCGGCGGTCGCCATGCGCGGCAAGGACTATTCGACCGTGCAGCGAGGCGGCGGCGGCCTTTCCAGGCGCAAGCTCAGCCGCGGCGAAAGCGTCATCGCCTATGGCGTCGTCGCTCTGATCCTTCTCCTGGTGCTCTCGCCACACATCGGCCTGCTGCTGCTGTCTTTCGCAACCGTCTGGTCGTTCAGCCCGCTGCCCGATGCCTACACCGTCGCGCACTACGGCCGGGTTTTCGGCGAGAGTTCGCTCTACATCAAGAACACGCTGATCTACGCCAGCCTTGCGGGCCTGATCGACGTCGTCATCGGCGGTGCCATCGCATATCTGGTGCTGCGCACCAAGGTCGTCGGCCGCCGCTGGCTCGATTGGGCGGCCACCGCAGCGCTCGCCATCCCCGGCGTCGTGCTCGGCATCGGCTATCTCCGGACCTTCTACGGCATCACGCTGCCCGACGGTACACCGCTTGCAACGCTCTGGGTCATGGTGGTTTTGGCGCTTGCCATCCGCCGCCTGCCTTATGCGCTGAGGGCCTGCTACGCCGCCCTGCAACAGGTGTCGGAATCGCTCGAAGAAGCCGCCGAAAACCTCGGCGCGACCAAGCAGCGGACCATCCGCCGCATCGTCTTGCCGCTGATGACCGGCGGCCTGCTTGCCGGCTTCGTCACCAGCTTCTCGACGGCCGCCGTCGAGCTCTCGGCAACGCTGATGCTGATCCAGAGCAACTCGGACGCGCCGATCGCCTACGGGCTCTACGTCTTCATGCAATCGCCGGCCGGTCGCGGTCCGGGTGCGGCCCTCGGCGTCATCGCCGTGATCATGGTCGCGCTCTGCACGCTCCTGTCCCACTACGTCATCGAGCGCCGCCAGAAGGCGCTCGGGACGGCAAAATAATTCGGGAGGAAACAATGACAGCGAATATCAACAGCGCCGCACTCGCCGCCGGCCCCGCCAAGGCGATCAGCATCAGCGACGTCAATCTCTACTACGGCGCGCTGCACGTCCTGAAGAACATCAATCTCGAAATACAGCCGGGGGAATTCTTCGCCTTTCTCGGCCCGTCCGGCTGCGGCAAGACCACGCTTTTGCGGCTGATCGCCGGCTTCAACAACGCCCGTCAGGGCAAGGTCGTGATCGGCGGACAGGACGTGCTCGACATGCCCGCATGGAAGCGCGACATCGGCATGGTCTTCCAGTCCTACGCGCTCTGGCCGCACATGACGGTCGCCGCCAATGTCGCCTTCGGCCTTGAAGAACGGCGCCTGGCACGCGCCGAGGTCGACCGTCGGGTCAAGGCGGCGCTGGACCTCGTCGGCCTCAAGCACCTCGCTGATCGCCGGCCGTCGCAACTTTCCGGCGGCCAGCAGCAGCGCGTGGCGCTCGCCCGCACCATCGCGATCGAACCGAAGGTGTTGTTGCTCGACGAGCCGCTATCCAACCTCGACGCCAAGATGCGTGTCGAAGTCAGGCGCGAACTGCGCGAGTTGCAGCAGCGGCTGCAGCTGACGACGATCTTCGTCACCCACGACCAGGAAGAGGCCAACACCGTCTGCGACCGGATCGCCGTCTTCAACGAGGGCAGCATCCAGCAGGTGGGAACGCCGATGGGGCTCTACGAGAAGCCGGCCAACCTCTTCGTCGCCAACTTCCTCGGCACGGCCAACATTCTCGACGGCAAGGTGGCCGGCAGCGGCGCTGCCAGAAGCTTCGAGGTCGTGGGCGGCGGCTCCATCCCGATCCCTGCGGGGACCGAGGTCCCCGCAGGCGCCAAGCTCGTCTTCCGGCCGCAATATGCGACGATTGGCAGCCTCGAGCCCGGCGCCGTCGCGCTCGAGGGCATCATCGCGCATCGCGAGTTCCTGGGCGCGACCGTGCGCTATGGTGTCAGGATTGGGGCGGCGACGGTGCTGATCGACGCGCCGTTCCATTCCGGCGACGCGCTTCTCGAACCCGGCGCGACGACGACGCTCGGCCTCAAGCCGTCGTCGGCGCAATGGCTCGCCCACTAGAGCATACGACGCGCGTCCGCCGGTCTCGCCGGCGGGCGCCAGCTTCCCCATTTCAAGTAGCGCCAGATCGCTGACACCCGAGTTCCGCATGAAAAGAGATCTTCCAAGCCTCATCCTCATCCGCCACGGCGAAACCCAATGGAACGTCGCCGGCCGCCTGCAGGGCCGCAAGGACACGCCGCTGACCGCCAACGGCGTGCGCCAGGCACTCGCCGTCGGCCTGCGCCTTGCCGAACGGATCGCCGACGAGGAAAAGAACCTGACCTTCTGGGTGAGCCCGCTCGGCCGCGCCCGCCAGACCGCATCGATCCTCGCCGACACCTGGTCGATCCCCTTCGATCGTTTTGCCGAGGCGGCTGCCCTTGCCGAACGCTCCTATGGCGCCTGGGAGGGGCTGGCCCATGACGAGATCGAGCGCGATCTTGCCGATCAGTACGATGCGCACAGCGCCGACCCGTTCGACTATTCGATGCCGGGCGGCGAAAGCCGGACTGCGCTTTCAGCGCGCCTTCAGGCCTGGCTCGACACGCTCGACCGCGGCCGCCGCCATGTCGTCGTCACCCATAGCGGTTGCCTCAGGGCCCTGCGCGGCATCTACACCGCCGCCTCGCGCGACGAGATTCTTGCCTATCGCGAGCCGCAGACCGCCTCGTTCCTTCTGACCGCGGGTCGCGAGACCATGCTCGACGTGCCCCTCAACATCCTGCGCGCCCTTGGCTGCGATGGCGCAGGAAGGACCGTCTGGATCTGATCGACAAGGCCGCCGCAACCAACCCCAAGAAACGCCGCGCATGGAAACCATGCGCGGCGTTCGATGTTCAGAGCGATGTGTTGCCGCCTCAGAAACTCACCTTCAGCTTGGCGTTGACGCCGTGGTCGGAAACGCCTGAGGCGATCTGGCCGGTGTAGTTGACGCCGAAGGTCGCGGCCGGAGTGATCTTGAAGTCGATGCCCGCTTCGACGAGTGCCGCATCCCGGGCAATCGGCGCACCGCCGACGGTAAAGCCCTGGCCGCCGGCAAAGGCAAGCGTGGAGGTCGGCACGACATCGCCGAAGGCATGGCGCCAGCCGACGGTGCCGCTCAGAACCGCCGCCGTTTCGCCGAAAGAAACGTCGGTCGAGGTGCGCACGCCAATCGTCGTGAAGGTCGTGTCGTTGTTGTTCGAGCGGCCGGAGAGCGCCGCTGCCCCGCCCTTTTCACGGAAACCGTCCGTGTCGAGGTTGAGATAGGCGAGATTGGCGAAGCCTTCGAAATCGAAGCGACCGGCACTCGCGGCATAGCTCGCCTCGCCGAAGATCTGGGCGGTGCGGGCGTCATAGGCCGCCGACAGGCTGTCGTCGAAACCGCCGAAGGACACGCTGCGCGTCGTTTCGATGCGATGCCAGCTGTAGGTCGCACCCGCCGTCAGCGACAGCGCGCCAAGCCCGGTCCCGGCATAGGCACCGATGTGGTAGTTGTCGCTGTCCCCGGAGGAATGACGGTCGACCACATCGAAGGACGAGCGGCTGTAGCCGCCGAAGAGACCGGCGCGCCAGTTGTCGCCGACGAGGCCATCGGCGCCCATGAGAAAGCCGCCGACGTTACGCTGGAAGCCCGCCGCATTGCCGTTGCCATCCGTATCGCCCCAGATGCCGAAGGCCTGGCTCCAGAAGGCGAAGCGGTCCGTATCGGCCGCAACGCTTTCGATGCTGCCTTCGCCATAGGCGAGCACTGGCGTCGCCTTGGTGCTGTCATCGCCGAAAGCCGCGCGGATGCGGTTGGTGGCTGCAGCGTTCAGGAGCAGGCCGTCCTGCAGCAGCATACCCTTGGTCGAGGCATGGATTTCACCCGAGAGCTGGTCGAAGGCAAAACGCGCCTGCGCGCGGTCGAGGTTGGTGAGCGCCGAATAGGCTGCATTGGAGAAGCCGAGGCTTTCAGCGGCGATCGCCGTTGCCCGCTGGTTGGCGGTCTCCGTGACATCCGCGAAGCGGATGTCGTTGCGGCTGAGTGTCAGCGTCACGTTGTTGGCGTCGTAGCCGAGCGTCGGATCGAGGAAGACGAGGCTCGATGCGACGTCGGCAAAGGTACCGGTCACGCCGCCGGCCGCCGTCAGGATCGTGTAGTTGGTCTGCGGCGCATAGCTGCCATTGGCTGCGAGCGCCAGGACAGAGCCGCCGTTGAGCGTCGCCTTGCCTGACGCGACGATCTTGTCGCTCTCGCCCTTGTCGTTGGCCTCGACCTCATAGGTCGAGCCCGCTGCAAAATTGATATCTCCGGCAACGTTGAGCGTGCCGATCGAATTGCCGGGGGCAATCACGCCGCCGTCGGCAATCGTGATGCTGCCGAACGTCCCGATGCCGCCGATGGCGCCGTCCTTTTCGATGGTGAGCCCTGAAGACGAGGCGATCGACCCTTGCACCGAAAGCAGGCCGGACTTGACCGCGGTCGCGCCGGTATAGGTGTTCTGGCCGTTAAGCACGAGCGCGCCGGGGCCGAGCTTGGTGAGACCGCCGCTGCCGCTGATCGCCTTGTTGACGGCAACCACGTTGGCGGCGTCCGCCACGTCGAGCGCGCCACCGGCACCTTCGAGAACGATATCGCGGTCGATCTGATGCATGTCGCGACCGGCGATCCTGAGGGCCCCGCCATCGAGCCTCAGCTTGGCCGCAGCGCTGCCAAGCGCAGCGTCCTCTTCGACCACAACGGTACCTCCGTCGGTCACCAGCGTTTCGCCGATGAACGAATGATCGTCGATGCAATAGTCGCGGATCGCCTGCTGGAAGCGCGGATCGCTGCTCTTGCAATCAAGCAGCGTCTTCTTCTCCTGGTCGGTCAGACCGGCCAGAATTGGCAGGCCGTTCTCGTCGGCGATCTGGCCGAGATAGACGTCGTTGCGCATGTTGTTGCGGCTAAGGTTGAAGACCTTGCCCTTCTCGGCGAAGGTCGATGCTTCATCGCCCCAGACGATCCGGGTCCTGGCCGTCGCTGTCGCCGGATCCGTGTAGTTCTGCAGCACCGGACCGACCCAGCGCACCGTGTGCGCAACCGGCTCGTGGTCCGAAAGCGGCGTCTTCGATCCATCCGGATTGGTCACGTAGCTGACGTCGGTGATGACGCCCGAATAGGGATCCTTCGGATCGTCGGCGAGCGTCCACCACTTGCCGAAGGGACGCGACGCCAGGAAGTGATCGATCTTGACCCGGTGCCAGCTTGCCCAGGTGTTGGTGGCGTCTTCGCCGTGCGACGGCCAGGTGACACTGCCGTCGTTCAAGCCATGCGGCGAGAACTGCTCGCGCTCGTTTGGAAGCTGCAAGATCTGGAACTGCTTCTTCAGGATGTTCATCGTCTGCGGCAGGTTGCCGGCAACCGGATACATCTCGTCGGCAAAGAGGCCAGAGGGAACCGTCGAGGCGTTGATCGCCGAAGCACCCTTGCCCTTCCACTCGGCGATATAGGCGTCCAGCTTCTGCTGGTCTTTTGCATAGTCGCGCAGCAGGCTCATGTAGAAGCTGTTGGTCGGGTTCTTGACGTAGGTTTTCAGCAGCAATTCCTGCTGGCTGACAGAATGCAGGCCGCGCTCCGAGACGTCGCCGGCATTGAAATCACCGGTGAGGATGATGGGCCGCGTCTCGGACTTGGCCCACTGGTTGATGCCCTTGGCTTCGTTGATGCGGGTCGTCGGCGGGTCGTAATAGTTGAGGTGCGTGGTGCCGACGACCACCTGCGGCTTGCTGACGGTAGGGTCGACCACCGTATAGGTCACGATGTCGCCGAGCGTGCTGGCGCCGAAGGTGCCGGGGAGACGCGAGAACACGCCGGTATCGCTGTCCTGACGCGTCGCGTAGGTGCCAAGGCCCGCATTCTTCAGGATGCCC
Source organism: Ensifer sp. Root558 (assembly GCF_001427045.1). Taxonomy (NCBI): domain Bacteria; kingdom Pseudomonadati; phylum Pseudomonadota; class Alphaproteobacteria; order Hyphomicrobiales; family Rhizobiaceae; genus Ensifer; species Ensifer sp. Root558. Next base: position 102,022 of record NZ_LMGC01000006.1, read on the forward strand.
GGGATGTCACGGGCGTAGGTGCTGTTGGCGCGAAACTCCTGGAAGGTCAGGACGTCGTAGTTTCCCTTTATGAAGAAGTCCGACATCACGCTCGGGTTGGCCTTGAAGCGGTCCAGCCAGGTGTTGAGCGTCAGGATCTTCATGCTGTCGTCGGCGGCGCGCGCCTCGGCCGCCGAGAGCGTCAGGCTCGTTCCGCACAGAAGGATCGCCGTCGCCAGGCGCAACGGTTGCGTGAGGCGCGCAAAAGCCCGCACCCCGCGGAGGTGGTGTCCACGTTGTCTCATATCTTGCTCCAATGTCGCGATGCGAACACGCTCCGTCACAAGACCTTCATGGCGATGATGTTGATGAGCGGAAGAGTTCACTGAAATGTACGATTGCGGACATTAAGCGAGTCAAATGTCAGTTTTACAACATTTCATGGGGCGCCATAAAATTTCGCGCGGCCCATAGATGCTGCGCTGATTTCCTTGGAGATCGGCGTCGGTCCTATGGTAGCAAAGCGTGCTGAGGGGCAATCAGGATGAGGGTGATGGACGATCGGGATATTTCGGATGGGGACAAGAAGACGCGCCGGCAGGCGCAGCTTCTCAGCCACCTCGAGAAGAACCACTATATCTCGATCGAGGAGATCACCGGCCTGTTCGGCGTCACCAACCAGACGGCACGGCGCGATATCATGGCGCTCGAACAGGAGGGCAAGGTGCGGCGCCTGCACGGCGGCGCGACCATTGCGACCCCGGTTGATCCCAACATCTACCGCCAGCGGCGCATCGACAACGCGGAGGTGAAGGAACGCATCGGGCAACTGACCGCCGAGCTTGTTGCCGACGGCGCTGCCGTCTTCCTCGACACCGGCACGACCTGCGAAGCGGTGGCGCGCGGACTGCTCAAGCGCCGCGATCTTCGTGTCGTCACCTACAGTCTGCGCGTCGCAACCACGCTCAGCGAAAGCAGCAGCTTTGCCGTCGCGGTGCCCGGCGGCTTCGTGCGGCAAGTGGATGCCGGCGTGTTTCGCGAGGAGACCGCCGACTATATCCGCAAGTTCAAATTCGACGTCGCCGTCATCTCGGTCAGCGGCATCGATCAGGACGGCGATATCGGCGACGACGACCATGCCGAAGTCGCCGCCGTCTCGGCCGCGATGCGCCAGGCCGAGCGGGTGATCCTCGCCGTCGACAGCAGCAAGTTTGGCCGGCGTGCGCTGGTGCGTCTGGCTTCGCTTGCCGATATCGATGCGCTGGTAACCAATGAATTGCCGGAGGAGCGTCTCGTCTCCCTACTGCGCGAACACGGCGTCAGCATTCATTGCTAGTGCAAGGGCCGAAGCGATGGAAGCCCGCGGCGATCTCTTGCCAGGGGCTTGAAACCTTTGGTGCGGCACCACACATAGTCATCAAGAAATTGCCCGTGGAGCCTGACGGACATGATCAACCGAAGGCTCCGGGCGTAGTTCGCGCGCAAACGCTGACCACGGATGTACTGGCAGTGTGACGCAGCGAGCGGGAAAAGGTCGGCATTGCCGGCCTTTTTTGTTTTGAACGCCGGCGAAGGCTCATATGGCCGGCCCTACCAGCGAAGCGCCCAGCGGCCCGCCAACGCCCCAAGCACCGTCAGCATGAGGACCGCGATCGTGTACCAGGTCGCGACGAAAAGCGGTGAATCGTCCGGGCAGTGGGCCGCGTAGAAGGTCGCGGCGATGCCGCCGGCCGCGAGCCCTGCCAGGGCGCCTGCAAGCCCGGGACGCGACGGGGCGCCATGGCGCAGTGCGAGAAGGAACAGCGCCAAGGGCGCAAGGCCGATCAGCGGAATGAAGGTCATGCAGACCAAATAGTTGGTTCCAACGAGTTTCGTCACCCAGCTACCGGATGGCACTGCAAGAAGCTCGAGCAACACACCGCCGACAACGAGCGCCGGCGCGACGGCAAGGTAGGGCATCAGCTTGCGCGGATCCGCGTCGGGCCATGCGGCAACGCGCATGGCCGCAAAAGCGGCCGCGGCGAGCGCGATCGTGACCACGAATTTGAACAGGAACCGCACCGTCTCGGCGGCAGCGGCGATATCCGGCCGCGGCCCGAGCAGGATCGAGAACACGACACCGGCAAGGACGAGTGCGCCGATGGCGACGCCGGACCATACGGTGTTCATCGGCAGGCCGGGTCGCCGATTGTCCGCTGCGAGAGCCTTGATGAGGTCGTTCGTGTCCATGGTCAGTTTCGTCCAAATCGGCGGGCGATTGCAGCAAGGCCTCGGTGAAGCGCCACCCGAACCGCCGTTTCATTCATGTCCAGTTTCTGCGCCGTCTCAGCCACCGTGAAACCCTCGATCGAAATCGCGTTGACCACTGAGCGCTGCCCAGGTGCCAGCCCTTCCAGCGCCCGGCCGATTTCCCAATCCCTGGCCTTTTCCGTCTCGACGCTTGCCAGCGTGTCTTCAAGCCCCTCGATGCCGACCGTCGGGCGGCGAGCCTGACGACGCACGGCATCGACGTATTTGTGCCTGGCAATGGAGTGCAGCCACGGGATGACAGGCGCATCCTCCCGCCAGGTGTGGCGCTTGACGTGCGCTGCCAGCAGCGCCTCTTGCACAACGTCCTCGGCATCGACGCCTCCGCCGATGGTCCAGCGCCGGGCCCAGCCACGGATCGCCTGTGCTGCGTCCCGCAGGAAGTCGGCATAGGCCTTTTCGTCGCCGGCCACAGCCGCGCGGAGAAGTCTTGCGAGATGTTCGTCGTCCGCGCCGCTCACCCGCGCCTTTCCTCCCCATTCGCCGATTCCCGGCGTTTGTTACACGGCTATCTCAAATTCGCGGCCGCTGTCTGCTCAGACCGACCTCGCGAGCCCATCACGAAAGCGTGTTGCCAACGTTATGTAACGCCCGGTGTCGCCGCGGCGAAAGACCCGATGTGCGCCTCAGACAGGACGCACGGGAACAGTTCAACACGGAGATAATATGATGTCCATAAAGTCCACGATCAGCAGCGCAATGCTGGCAAGCGCGGTTGCCGCCGCCCTGTCGTCGCTCGCGGTTGCGAGCCCGCTGACTGAAGCGCAGGTCAAGTCCGCCATGGATGCCGGCAAGGAGAAATGCTTCGGCGTCGCGCTCAAGGGCCAGAACGATTGCGCCGCCGGCCCGGGCACGACGTGCCAGGCAACATCCACCGTCGACTATCAGGGCAATGCCTGGAAATTCGTCGACGGCGGCACCTGCACGACGATGAAACTGCCCGACGGCCGCATGGGTTCGCCCGAGGCGCTTTCGCGCGACATGCCGTCCTGATCGATCGCAATTCAGGAACGGGACGCGGGGCGATCGCGTCCCGTTCCGCCTCGGTTTTCAAGGGTAGCGGTCCAGGGACGTTCCCACCCGCCATCCAGGGTCTCAGGATTATGACGGGATTGGCAATGCGCACATCAACGGACGACGGCAGCAGACTTGCCCCGGTAGGTCCTCACCTGCCGAAACACGAAATCGCCGGGCTCGCCGGAACGAGCTTCAAGCATCAGCACCTCCAGGCGATCCTTGCCGATGATGCCTGCGGCGGCTTCTTCGAAATTCATGCGGAGAACTACATGGGTGCCGGCGGACCGCCGCATGCGGCGCTCGCCCGCATTCGCCAGGATTTTCCGGTGTCTCTGCATGGTGTCTGCATGTCGATCGGCGGCCCACAGCCACTCGACAGAGCGCACCTGGGCCGGTTCAAGGCACTGGTCGACCGCTATGAACCGGCCCTCGTCTCCGAGCATCTCGCCTGGTCGACCCACGAGACCACCTTCTACAACGATCTCTTGCCGCTGCCCTACACCGAGGCCACCGTTGCCCGCGTATCCGATCATATCGACGAGGTCCAGGACGCGATCGGCCGCCGGCTGCTGCTCGAAAACCCGTCGACCTACGTCACCTTCCAGGATTCGACGATGAGCGAAACGGTATTCATCCGAGAACTGGTGAAGCGCACCGGCTGCGGGCTGCTGCTCGACATCAACAATGTCTTCGTTTCCGCCACCAACCAGGGCTATTCGGCGCTTGCCTATCTCGATGACTTCCCACTTGAACATGTCGGAGAAATCCACCTTGCCGGGCATGCGGAGCAGCAAGACGACGAAGGCGACCTGCTCCTGATCGACAGCCATGACGGGCCGGTTGCCGACGCCGTCTGGAAACTCTACGACATCGTCATCGCCCGCGTCGGCGCCATCCCGACGCTGATCGAGTGGGACAGTGCCATTCCGGACTGGCCGGTCTTGAAACGCGAGGCCACTGCGGCGCAGACGATCCTCGATGCCTACGGGCAGCGGATGCCGCGGGAGAATATCCGTGTCCGCGCCTGAAGGCATGCTCCCCATGCCTCTTGACCGCATCGGCAATTATGCCGCCGGTTTCGTGCCGCCGCTGCTCGCACCTGACCGGCCGACGCCGGCTCTGGTCGCCGGCCCGAACGGCAAGGCGGCGGTGAAGCGCTTCAATGTCTACCGCAACAACGTCACCGTCAGCCTGATCGAAGCGCTGGCGGCGACCTTCCCGGCGACCGAACGCATTACCGGCGAAGCTTTCTTTCGCGCCATGGCCCGCTTTCACGTGCGCGAAACACCGCCAGTCTCGCCGCTGCTCTTCGAATATGGCCGCGACTTTCCGGGTTTCATTGCCCGCTACGAATATGCCCAATCCATGCCATGGCTTGCCGATGTAGCAAGGATCGAACGGGCCTGGCTCGACGCCTATCACGCCGCCGACGCCCCGGCGCTTCCGCCTTCTGCACTTTCCCTGATTGCGCCCGAGCAGCTCGGCGGCGTCGTCTTCGATCCGCATCCGGCGACCAGGCTTGTCCGTTCCGATTATCCGGCCGTCACGATCTTTGCCGTCAACCGCGAGAGCGGGCCGGTGGGGCGTGTCGAAACGGCTGATGCGGAGAGCGCGCTGATCACCCGCCCCGACCTGGAGGTCATCGTTCGCCGTCTCGCGCCCGGCGCCGATCTTCTGCTTTCGCGGCTGCTGGCAGGCATCCCCCTCGCCGCGGCTGCTGCGGATGCTGCCACGCAATGCCCCACGCTTGATCTCGCAGCCGCAATCGCCACCGCGCTCGAAGCGGGGGCCTTTACGGCAACTCATCACGGAGGATGAAACCATGATGTCCGCATCCAGATTTTCGCAAAACGGCCATACAGCCGATCTGTCGCAATGGACCCGTCGGGCGAACCGAGCCGTCGGCGCGCTCGCGCCGCTCTGGCTCTCCCAGCTTGTCCTGCGCTTCGGCCTTGCCGTTCCCTTCTTTCGGTCAGGCATGAGCAAGTGGGACGGGTTCCTGCAATTGAACGACGTGGCGGTCCTGCTGTTCAGCTCGGAGTTCCGGCTGCATCTACCCGGCGGCCCCTATCCCTATCCGGCTCCCGCCGTGACGGCCTTTGCCGCCGGTTCGGCGGAAATCATTCTTCCCATATTGCTTGTCTTCGGCCTGGGAACGCGTTTTGCCGCCCTCGGGCTGTTGGTCATGACGATTGTTGTGCAGCTGACCGTACCGGACGGCTGGCCGATCCACATCACCTGGGCTGCCATGGCGCTCGCGCTGATGACCTCCGGTCCCGGCAGTCTGTCACTGGACCACGCACTGTGCGCCTGGCGCAAGGGCGAGCGATAGGCCGCGCGCGATCCCGGCGCCTGCTTTGACCGCAGGCAGCGCCCTTCAATTCGGGCGCAGCCGAACCGGGGTATCGACGATCAACTTGGTCCAGTCGTCAATGAACCGGGAGCGCTGCAGCCGGTCCTGCGCGGCAAGCAAGGCCGGGCCGATCCGGATCGGCCGGCCGATCCCGGACTCCACCAGTTTTTCGGGTCCGTCGACCTCGGCCGGCAGTGCGCCGCTCCGCGAGAAGAAAAACGCTTTCTCCCGTGCCACGTCCTGTCCTCGTTCGGACAGCAGATAATCGAGGAAGCGACCGGCAAGCTCGGGGCGCTTGGCGCCCGTCGGAACCAGGGCGCCGCGGCTGAGGATCAGCGTGTAGTCGCGCGGCAGCACAATCCTGAGCTTGCCATTACGTCGCGCCGCGGCATAGGCGTAGGAGCCGAGGATGTTGTAGCCGATATAGACGTTGCCGCTGTCGAGTTCAGACAACACCGCATTGTTGCAGCAGCGCAGCACGGCTTCGGCGCGGCTGAGGCTCTCAAGCAGGCGGCCGTAGGTCGTCGAGGCCTGCTGGGCATCGAGGAAGGCGAGCAGATAGCCGATACCGGACTGGCGCAGGTCGTAGGTGCCGATGCGGCCGCGATAATAGTCCGGCTTGAAGCGCAGCAGGTCGGTGAGCTCTCCATGGGTGTGCGGCACATCCTCCGGCGGCACGAAATCCTTGTGGTAGACCATGACGGAGGGCTCGAAGGTAAAGCCGAAGACCTCGTCACGCCAGTTCGCCCAGGCCGGCACGTCGCGGGTTTCCGGCGAGACATGCGCGAGCGCACAGCCGTCGTTTGCAAGCTTCACCAACTGATCGACGGACGAAGACAGCAGGAGATCACCGAAAGGCTGCTTCAATCGGCAGGCGATGTCGGCGTCCCGATAGAGATCGTTGGTCACGTAGTCCGTATAATCGATGGCGACATCGCGCGCCGTCTCCTGAAAATCGCGGATCAGCGGCTCCATCGCCTCGATGTCGGTCGCGCCGTTGATGACAAGCCGGCCGCGCTCGGCTTCGAGCGCCGGAAAGAACGCCCGCGTGCCCTCGACCGCGCCGGCCGGGCTGGCAAAGCCAAGGACCGCAACAAGTGCGATCGGTCGAAGTTGCCGCCACATCCTCATGTTCCCTCCCGATAAAGGGGAACATCGAGAATGACCGTGAAGTCGCGCCCGCCTTTCTCCAGAAACCGAACTGTGCCGCAATGCGCCAGCGCCACCTCCGCCGCGATTGCAAAGCCGAGCCCCATGCTTCCCTCTCCCGTCTTGGAACTGACGAACCGCGTCGTGACCGCCGCCCATTCTGCTGGCGGAATGCCGGGACCGTCGTCGGCGACCTCCACCAGGGCCCGGTCATCCTCGCGCCTCACGCGCACGGCCAGCCGTTGCTCGACACCATGCTGCAGCGCGTTGTCGATGATATTGGCTATCGCCTCACGCAGGCTCACCGCATCGCCGCGCACGAAGACCGGCTCGGCACTGTCCTCGAAGGAAACGACGACGTCCGGGTCGACTGTAATCGGCACCGTCGAGCGGAAAGCCTTCCGGGCGATATCGCCAAGGTCGACGGGCTTGAAGCGCACGGAATCGGACCGGTGGATGACCATGGCATGGCTGAGCAACTGGTTGGTGAGGCGCGCCAGCTGGCTGACGCGGTCCCGCACGCGCCCGAGATGCCGCTTGCGGTTGACGTCGAGGTCGTCGTCTTCGAGCATGTCGACCTGTGCCGAAAGGGCTGTCAGCGGCGTGCGTATCTGATGCGCCGCATCGGCGATGAAGCGCTGAAGCAAGGTGACGCGCTCGTCGAGGCGGCCCATGAAGTGATTGATCGACCCGACGAAAGGCTTGAGCTCCCTGGGCATGTCGGCCTCGACGGGGGTCAGATCCTGCGGATCGCGGGCACGCAGCGTCGCGGCAAGGGCATCGACGGGCAGCAGTGAATAGCGGATGGCAAGCACGGTGCCGGCAAGCGCAAGCAGGCTCATGATGCCGACGAGGATCATGGCGCGGGTCGTCAATTCCCCGGCAAGCCCGCGCCGCGCTTCGGTCGTCTGCGCCATGACCACATAGGCCCAGCCGGAGAAGGACGGATCCGAAAGCGCCCGCGAGACCACGGCCACGCGGACCGGCACGTTGCGATATTCCGTCGTCAGGAACACCGGGCCGGCCCGCGCCGCGGTGACGTTTATGCCGATGTCGAGATCGTCGTAGCCGGTCAAGGTTCGGCCGTCGGGGCCAACCACGCGATAGAAAATGCGGTCGCGCTCGGCAAGGCCAAGCAACTCGAAGGCCGACGACGGAAGCGTTACACCCAGATTGCCCGCATCCACAGTCATGTTCGCGGTGATCTGGATCGCCGCCCCGAGGAGCAGCCGGTCATAGGCATCGTCGGCGGCCGCGCGGGCATAGTACCAGGCGGCGGCGGAAAGCAGCGTCGCACCACCACAAAGCACCAGCGCCACGCGCAGCACGAGCCGCCAGAAGAGCGAGGTTTCACGCCGCTTCATCGGCCACCAGTTGATAGCCGAGACCGCGGATGGTGACGATGCGCACCGACGAGCCCTCGATCTTCTTGCGCAGCCTTCCGACATAGAGTTCGACGGCGTTGGGGTTGACGTTTTCGTCGAAACCGAAGAGCCGATCGAGCAGTTCGTCCTTGCTGAAAACCCGGCCCGGCCGGGCGGCCAGCACTTCGAGAAGCGTGATCTCGCGCCGCTTGAGCTGGACCTCGCGGTTGCCGACCCGCACGGAGCGGCTGTTGCGGTCGAGCACCAGATCGCCGCACTCGATGAGGTTGGTCGGGTCGCCCTGGCGGCGGCGCAGGAGCACGCGCGTGCGCGCTTCGAGCTCGCGGAAATCGAACGGCTTGACGAGATAGTCGTCGGCGCCAAGGTCCAGCGCGCCGACCCGGTCCTCGATTTCAGAACGCGCCGTCAGCACCAGCACCGGCGTCGTCTTTTTCCGGGCGCGCAGATGGCGCAGGATCTCAAACCCGTCGAGCCCCGGCAACATGACGTCGAGGATCACGAGATCATAGTCGGTAAATTCGAGTATGTCGGCGGCGGCTTGACCGTCCGTCTGCCAATCGACGGTGTGCCCGACCTTTTCCAGTCGCCGGCTGATTGCCTCCCCGACATCCCTCGTGTCCTCCACCAGAAAGATGCGCATGGGCAAGCAGTGACACGGAAGATTTCACCGATCAACCCGGCGGATTTGACCGCTTTCGTGACAGCGTGGTGACAGGTTCGCGGAGGAAAGAGGACTGCCTGATCGCCACAACGGGAGATGCGGCCAGGGTCTGGAGGACAATCATCGCCGAGGCATTTTCAGGCGGCCGCCACGCGGTCCGTCGATGCGGGTCGATGCCGTCCGGATCCTGGATGTCACGGTGGAGGCAGGCGCGCGATAGCGCCTTTGAAAGAAGAACTCATGGATGGGAGAGAGACCATGACCCGAACCTTTGTGAAGACCCTTCTGGCGGCCGGCTTTTTCGCCGCCGTGGCATCGCCCGCCGGTGCGGAGCCGTCGAAGCCCGAGTGCCTGGCCGGCGCCAAGCCCGGCGGTGGCTTCGACCTTACCTGCCGGCTTGCCGCCAATGCGCTGCTCGAAGCCAAGATCATCGGCAAGCCGATGGCCGTTACCTATATGGAAGGCGGCGTCGGTGCCGTTGCCTATAACCATGTCATCGGCAAGCGCGGCGCCGACGGCAACCTGATCACCGCTGCTTCCTCCGGCTCGGCGCTCCTGATCGCCCAGGGCAAGTTCGGGCAATATGACGAAAACGCCGTGCGCTGGCTCGGCGCGCTCGGCGCCGACTACGGCGTGCTCGTGGTCGCCGCGGATTCCCCCTACAAGAGCCTCGGCGAGCTGATCGCCGCCTACAAGGCAAGCCCGACCGACTTCTCAGTCGCCGGCGGCGGCGCTGTCGGCTCGCAGGACTGGATGAAGGGCTCGCTCTTGGCAAAAGCTGCGGGACAGGAGCCGAAGCAGATGCGCTACGTCGCGCTTGAAGGCGGCGGCGCAGTACTGACGGCGCTCGAAGGCGGCCACGTCAAGGTCGGTGCCGGCGATGCGGCGGAAATGTCCAAGCACCATGCGGCCGGCAAGGTCCGCGTGCTCGCGGTCATGGCGCCCGATCGCCTGCCGGGCGAACTCGCCGAAGTGCCGACCGCCAGGGAACAGGGCGTCGACATCGAATGGCCGGTCTGGCGCGGCTACTACGTCGGCAAGGACGTCTCCGACGCCGACTACAAATGGTGGGCCGATGCCTTCACCAAGCTCGCCACAACGCCGGAATTCGTGAAGGAGCGCGAGGCGCGCGGCCTCTACGAATACACCCAGGTGGGCGACGCCTTCGACCAGCAGGTCAAGGCGGACGTGGCACGCTTCAAGATCATCGCCAAGGAAGCCGGCATGTAAGCCGGACGGTGGAGCGGGACAGTCTCCCGCTCCGCTTGTTTGCCACCACTTTACGGGCTCCCTGCCGATCGTCTCATCCGGCCGGATTGAAGACCCGTTCCCTGGCGTAAACATCTGGAACAGAACCATGTCAGACACCACTTCCTCATCCTCCCGCATCGGCAGGGTCGGCGGGCTCTTGATGCTCGCGCTGGCGATTGCCTATGGCATCGGCGGCAGCCAGATCGAATATGCCTTCGCCTCGGACCCGCTCGGTCCACGCGTCGTGCCGGTGCTGCTCGCCATCACCCTCGCGGTGCTTTGCCTCTTCTACTTGAAAAGCCCCGGAACGACCGAAGCCTTTCCGCAGGGGCAGCTTCTCGTGAAGATCATTGCAGTACCGCTCCTGCTTCTTGCATCGGCACTGCTTCTGGAGCCCGCCGGCTTCGCCGCCTCGATCTTCCTGCTGACCTTCGGCGTCGGCTGGATCTTCGGCGCGCCGCTGCGTCTCGCGCTGATTGGCGGCGTCGGGCAAGCCGCCCTCTGGTGGTTCGTCTTTTCCTACCTGCTCGACGTCTATCTGCCCGCCGGCCGGCTGTTTGGCTGATCCGCCGGTTATGGAGTGATCTCAATGAATCTCGATTATCTCTGGAACGGTTTTACCGTCGCCCTGACCCTGCAGAACCTGCTCATCGGTCTTGCAGGCTGCTTCATCGGCACTTTGGTCGGCGCCCTGCCGGCGATCGGGCCGATCAACGGCATCGCGCTGCTGATCCCGATCGCCTATACGATGGGCCTGCCGGCCGAGAGCACGATGATCCTGCTCGCCGCCGTCTATTGCGGGGCCGAATATGGCGGCCGCATTTCCTCGATCCTTCTGAACGTGCCGGGCGATGCCGGCGCCGTCATGACGGCGCTCGACGGCAACCCGATGGCCCGCCAGGGCCGCGCCGGCGAAGCGTTGATGCTCTCCGGCCTCTCCTCCTTCGTCGGCGGGGTCTTCGGCGCCGTCGGGCTGGCGCTGTTCGCGCCGCTGCTTGCGGGCCTCGCCATCGGCTTCGGCCCGGCCGAATACTTCGTGCTGATGGTGTTCGCCTTCGCGACCCTCGGTTCCATGGTCGGTAGCCAGCCGGTAAAGACGCTGATCGGCTGCACGCTCGGCCTGATGCTTGCGACTGTCGGGCTCGACGCCACCTCCGGCGCCTATCGCTTCACCTTCAACGAGCCGGAACTCGGCGACGGCATCGAATTCGTCGTGCTGGTCATCGGTCTCTTCTCGGTATCCGAGGCGCTGCTGATCCTCGAACACCAGGCAAGCGGCGTCACGGTCATCCGCGAACTCGGCCGCATGACCGCCCGCCTCGACGATATCCGCAAATCGATCGGTGCCACGCTGCGTGGTTCGGTCATCGGCTTCATCGTTGGCGTGTTGCCGGGCACCGGCGCATCGGTTTCGAGCGCCGTTTCCTACACCACGGAGAAGCGCATCTCCGACAGCGAAGGCACCTTCGGCAAGGGCGACGTACGAGGTCTCACTGCCCCTGAGGCTGCCAACAACGCCACCGCCTGCGGCGCCTTCGTACCGATGCTGACGCTCGGCGTGCCCGGCTCCGGCACGACCGCCGTCATGCTCGGCGCATTGATGCTCTACAACATCCAGCCGGGTCCGATGCTGATTACCGAGCGGCCGGAAGTGGTCGGCGGTCTCGTCGCATCGCTCTTCATCGGCAACGTACTCTTGCTTCTCCTCAACCTGCCGCTCGTCAACATCTTCGCCCGCGTCTTGACGGTACCGAACTGGCTGCTGGTTCCGGGCATCCTCGTGCTGTCGGTTGTCGGCGTCTATTCCACCCACGCCTCGGTGTTCTCGATCCTCCTGATGCTCGGCATCGGCATCATCGGCTGGCTGCTTCGAAAGGCCGGCTTCGACATGGCGCCGATCATCCTCGGTTTCGTGCTCGGCCATGTGATGGAGGTGAACCTGCGCAATGCGCTGGCGATCAGCGGCGGCGATATCTCGATCCTGTTCCAGAGCAAGATCTCGATCATTCTCTGGATCCTGGCGGGCGCCATGGCCGTGATGCCACTCGTCGCCGGCTGGAGGCGGACGAAGGTCGTCAAGACCGCCACCAGCTAGCTGATCCCTCTCTCTGTCGGCTGCTTGGACAGCGGCGCGCGAGCCCAGGGCGGCGCGCCGCTGTCGTCGTTTTGAGCGGCATTCAGACTATAAATCCAATATAGACTTTTACGTCTACGCATGATTTATGGATTGCTATCGAGGAAGAGGAACGCCGTGACCCCAGAACTCCGCCCCTATTGCCTGGTCTGCGACGCGATCGCCTTGCTGTTCCAGCCCTATGCCGAGGTCGTGCTGCACGATCTGGCGACTGAAACCGTCGTCCATATCGCTGGCAACTTCTCCAAGCGCGGGATCGGCGAAGCTTCGCTGCTGAGCGAAATCGGCTTCAGCCAAGGCGAAGCGATCATCGGCCCCTACGAGAAGGTCAATTGGGACGGACGCTCGATCAAGGCGATCAGCGCCGTGCTGCGAAACGCGGACGGCAAGGCGATCGGCGTGCTCTGCATCAATGCCGATGTCTCCGACTTTCATGCGGCACTCAGGACGCTCAACGCGCTCGTCCGCGTTCCCATCGACGCAGACAAGCCCGAAAGCCTGTTCAAGGAAGACTGGCACGAGCGCGTCAACGAATATGTCCAGCAATGGACCGCGGCGCGCGGGCTGACAGTCTCGAGCCTGAGCCGCAACGACAAGCAGGCGCTGGTGATCGCCCTTTCCGCTGATGGCGCCTTCGGCGGCAAGAATGCCGCCTCCTACATCTCGCGCATCCTCGGCATGGGCCGGGCGACCGTCTACAAATATCTGAGCCAGGGGAGCGCGCCATGATCGTCATCGATCGAGAAAGACTGGCCGGCTGCCGTTGCTGACGCTCGCGGCACCGGCCGTCCGCGACGCCTATATCGCCGTCACCGACGGTCGCGCCAATCTGCCGCCGGTCGGCTATCTGCCGCTTCCCGGTCGCAACGCCGATTGCCACATCAAATACGGCTACATCGAAGGCGATCCGATCTTCGTCGTGAAGATCGCCTCCGGCTTCTACGACAATCCGGCCAAGGGACTGCCGTCGAGCACCGGCATGATGGTCGCGGTATCCTCGGAGACCGGCGACGTGGTGGCCGTGCTCGACGACAAGGGTCTCCTCACCGATCTTCGCACCGGTCTCGGCGGTGCGATCGCGACCACGGCGCTCTGGCGCAAGGACGCCGGCTCGATCGGGATCGTCGGCGCCGGCACGCAGGCGCGCATCCAGATCCGGGCGCTTGCCTCCCTGTCGGATCGTCCATTGCGGTTCACGGTCTGGGGGCGATCAATGGAACGGGCGAACGCCGTGCTTGCCGACCTCGCGGACCTCGGCCTTCCCATCGCTGCGACAACCGATCTCGAAGCGCTCTGCCGCCAGTCCGATGCGATCGTAACCACGACGCCATCGAAGGAGCCGCTGATCCGATCGGAATGGATCGGGCCTGGCACCCATATCACCGCCATGGGCGCGGACGCACCCGGCAAGCAGGAGCTCGAAACTGCCCTCGTTGCCCGCGCCGACCGCCTCTTTGTCGATCTCGCCGAGCAATGCCTGGACCACGGTGAATTTTCTGCAGCGGCTCGGGCCGTGGTGATCCAGGAGGAACGCTGTGTCGCCCTCGGCGCGGTCCTTTCCGGTGCGGCCGAAGGTCGACGTTCGGACAACGACATCACCATCGCCGACCTGACAGGGATCGCGACGCAGGACATCGCCATTGCCCGCACGGTGCTCGATGAACTCGGCTTGCTCGGCCGCTCGCAAGGAACAACCGCATGACCAAAGACGTCTTCGAAACGGCCGCGCGCGCTGTCCGCGCACGCCAGCGCATCCGCCCCTTCATCTACGAGACGCCACTGATCCCGTCGCGCGCGATCGGGCCGCAGACAGCCTCGACGGTACTGTTAAAGGCGGAAAACCTGCAGCTGACCGGCTCCTTCAAGATCCGGGGGGCTGCGAGCAAGATGACCTCGCTGCCAAGGGACCAGCAGGTGATCACTGCCTCCTCCGGCAATCACGGCATCGGTGCTGCCCATGCGGCAAGCGCGATCGGCCAGAAGCTGACGGTGGTGCTACCCGAGATTGTCAAGCCGGCGAAGCTGGAGCGCATCCGCGCCTACGGCGTCGAGGTCGTCCTTCACGGTTCCGAAACCGGGCTTGCCGAACAGCATGCGCAGCAGCTGGCCGCGACCGAAAAGCTCGGCTACGTCTCGCCCTACAACGACCCGGAAATCATCGCCGGCCAGGGCACGATCGCACTTGAACTCCTTGAGCAAGCCGAACGCATTGACAATGTCTTCATCGCCATGGGCGGCGGCGGACTGATCAGCGGCATCGGCTCGGTGCTGAAGAGTTTCCGCCCGCATACTCGCGTCATCGGCGTGTCCGCTGCAAATTCGGCAGCGCTTGCGGCCTCGATAAGGGCCGGCCGGGTGGTCGAAACCGAACACCTCGAAACGCTCGCCGATGCCGTTGCCGGCGGTCTCGACGAAGACAGCGTGACCCTCCCATTGTCGATGGCCGTGCTCGATGAGGTCGTGACCTGTTCGGAAGCAGAGATCGCGGCCGCAATGCGGGACCTGCTGCTCGACGAGCATATGCTGGTAGAGGGGGCGGCAGCTCTCGCACTTGCCGGCTTCCGGCAGATCGCGGCGAGGTGCGCCGGCCAGACCAACGTCATCCTGCTTTGTGGCGGCAATGTCGACGGCGCCAGCGCGCTGCCTTCGTTGCTGGGCTAGAGACGCCGCTGCATGGCGCTGCCCCGCCTCGCCTCGCCTCGCCTCTAGAGGCTCACGCGCTCCACGTAGTAGCGCGGGATCTTCACCCGGTCCCGGTCGCGGTAGAAGTCGATGCAGAAGTCGACGAAGGCCTTGAACCGCTTCGAGACGTGCCGGCGGCGCGAATAGATGAGGTTGATCGCCGTCTGCGGCGAGCGCCAGTCCGATAGCACCGGCTCCAGCAGGCCGGCTTGCCGCTCGGTCTCGACGAAAAAGTCGGGCAGATAGGCGATGCCCTCACCGGCGACGGCGAAATACTTGATCGTCCAGTAGTCGTTGGTTGTGCAGGTCGCCGTCGGCAGCAGGTCCACCTCGTCTTCGCCTGACTGTGTCAGATACCAGGACTGCAGCCGCGTCGGCTGGCGGAAGACGAGGCCGCGGTGGCCGGCAAGCGCATCCGGATTATCCGGCTGGCCATGGCGGGCGATGTAGTGCGGGCTGGCGAAGAGGCCATAAGACGAGACCGAAAGTCTGCGGCTGATGTAGTCGACATCGGACGGCTCGCCCCAATGGAAGATACCGTCGAGCGCCTGTTCGGTGACGTCGGAGAATGGCTGGCGCGAGGACAGGAACACAACGTCGAGATTGACCTGCGGATATTGCTGGCGAAAGGCATAGAGCAGTTCCGAGGTGATCGTCGTGCCGAACTCGCCGGTCGAGCCCACGCGCAGGGTGCCCGCCACCTCCTGGCGCATCTCCGCCATCGCCGTTGCCGCATCGTCGCAATTCGACTGAATGAGCCGGGCGTAGCGCAGGAACTCCGCGCCCGCGTCGGTCACATGCAACTGATGACCCTCGCGCACGAAGAGCTCGATGCCGAACTCATCCTCCAATTGCCGGATCTTGTGGCTGAGTGTTGATTTCGGCAGGCGATGGCGCCTGGAAGCCGCTGAAATCGAACGGGAATCCGCAACTTTCACGAAGCAGTCTATGAGCGAGAGATCCATATTTCGTCCAAAATCTTGCACGATATGTCCAGAGAATAGCCTATTTCGGCCCATTGTGTAAACGACTGGGAATTGGGAATATTCACTGGAGCTAAGGGAGAAGAGGTTCCAGTGAGCGATATCAGAGAATTCATTCGCGCCGCATCGGGCACCGGCGGCAAGGCAACGTTGGCGATCCGCGGCGGTCGCCTAGTCAACGTCGTTTCGGAAGAGATCTATCAGGCCGACGTCGCGATCTATGGCGAACGCATCATCGCCGTCGGCGACATCTCCGACTATATCGGGCCAGAGACCAGGATCGTCGATGCCACCGGCAAATACCTGGCACCCGGCATGATCGACGGGCATCTGCATGTCGAATGCTCGAAGATGTCGCTGACGAGCTTTGCCAAGGCCGTCGTGCCGCTCGGCACCACCTCGATCGTCACCGGCCTCGACCAGATCATCGTCGTCGGCGGCCCGGCCGCGGCGCGCGAGTTCCTCGACGAGGCAAAACAGACGCCACTCAAGGTCTTCTGGGGCGCGCCGTGCAAGACGCCCTACACCATGCCGCGCTCGACCGTCGGCCACTATTTCAGCCCGGCCGACCACCAGGCGACGCACCACTGGCCGGAATGCGTCGGCATATGGGAGACCGTGCGCGAATTCATCCAGGAGGAAGACCCCGACGTGCTCGCGGCGCTCGAACTCGCTGAAAGGAGCCGCCTGCCGGTTCTCGGCTGCTGCCCGATGACCCGTGGCGCGCGGCTCAACGGCTACCAGCAGTCCGGCGTTCGCGCCGACCACGAGAGCTACACGCCGGAAGAAATGCTCGAAAAGCTGCGCGCCGGCATGCATGTCGTTGTACGGGAATCCTCGATCTCGCACTTCCTCGCCGACAACCTGCGTATCGTCACGGAAATGGGCGTTAAGGCACTGCGCCGCATCAGCTTCTGCACCGATGACGTGGTAGCAAGCGACATCCTCAAGCGCGGCCATCTCGACAACATGGTGCGCATGGCGATCGCCATGGGCATTTCGCCGATGGCGGCGATCCAGATGGCGACGATCAACGGCGCCGATGCGCTCCGCATCGACGACAAGGTCGGCTCGATCTCGCCCGGCCGCGCGGCCGACATCCTGCTCGTCGACGACCTGCGCAACTTCACCATCGAAACCGTCGTCGCCAAGGGTGAAGTCGTCGCCCGCAACGGCAAGATGGCGATCGAACTGATCCCGCCGCAGCGCAGCGTCGCACTTCTGAACTCGGTGAAGGTCGCGCCGCTTCAGCCCGGCGATCTCAAGGTCGCCTATCACGGCGCCGGCGAGACGGCAGACGCCATGGCGATCGCCGTCACCCCGGAAAAGATCTTCGTGCGCACTCGCCGCGACGTGACGCTTGCGGTCAAGGACGGCCAGGTGCTCGCAGATCCCGCACGGGACGTGCAATACGTCACCGTCGTCGAACGCTACGGCAAGACGAGCAACCGTCCGGTCGCCTTTGCGTCGGGCTTCGGTCTCAAGCAAGGCGCGATCGCCAGCTCCACTGCGCCCGATGACAACAACATCATCTGCATCGGCGCCGATCTCGAGGATATGCGTATCGCCATCAACCACCTGATCGCCAACAATGGCGGCCAGGTCGTGGTCAGGAACGGCAAGGTCGAGGCCTTCCTGCACCTGCCGATCGGCGGCATCGTTTCCGACATCGAGCCGGCCGAGATGGCAGCGCTGGAAGACCAGCTCGACGACGCGGCCCGCGCCCTCGGCTGCCCGCTGCCCTGGCCCTTCATGTACATGTTCGTGTTGCAGATCACGGCGATCCCGGAATATGCGATCACCGATCTCGGTGTCGTCGACTGCGTCGGGCTGAAGGTGATCTCGCCGTTTTCGCCCGCCGGCGGGGACGAGCGCGCCGTCGCTGCGGAATGATGCCTTGGAAGGGGGCCGGTCATGCCGGCCCCCTTCTTCGTTCAAAAAAGGGGAACAAGATGAACTATCAGAACAAGTCCGTGGAGGCGGCACCAAGCCCGGAGACATCCTGGCTCGCAGCGCTGCTCGACCGCTACTTCCAGATTTCGCGGCTCGGCTCGACCGTCCGCACCGAGATCCTCGCAGGACTCACCACCTTCCTCGCCGCCTCCTACGTCATCGTCGTCAATCCCTCGATCCTGGCGCATGCCGGCATTCCATTTTCGGCCGGCGTGACGGCGACGGTGCTCGTCAGCTTCATCGGCAGCTGCGCCATGGGGCTCTATGCGCGTAGCCCCATTCTGGTGGCGCCGGGCATGGGCATCAACGCGCTCTTTGCCTACACCATGGTGGTCGGCGCCAAGGTGCCGCTCGAGGTCGCGCTTGGCTGCGTCTTCTGGGCCGGCGTGCTCTTTACCGTCATGGCGTTCTTCAATCTGCGCCAGACGATCATCGAGGCGATCCCTGTCGATCTGCGCTATGGCATCGCCTGCGGTATCGGCCTCTTCATCGCGCTGATCGGCCTGGAAAACGCCAAGTTCATCGTCGCCAACCCCGACACGATCGTTGGTCTCACGCAGTTCAACCCGGTCACCCTCACCTTCATCGCCGGCTTCGTGCTCACGGTGGCGCTGGTGGTGCGGCGGGTTCCGGGCGCGATGATGGCCGGCATGATCCTCACCACTATTCTCTCGATCCCGATCGGTCGCTGGTGGGGCGACGGCAGCGCGTTTTGGCCGGAGACGCCGGATGTGCACACGCTGGTCAACTGGAGCGGTTTCTCCGCTGCACCGGATTTCAGCTTCGTCGGCCAGATCGATCTCCTGGGCGCGCTGAACCTGATCTACCTGCCCTTCATCTTTGTCTTCCTGTTCACCAACTTCATCGAGGCGCTCTCGACCTTCCTTGGCCTCGCGGAAGCGGCAGACCTCAAGGATGAAAACGGCATGCCCCGCAACATCCGGGAATCGATGCATGTCGACGCCATCGCGGCACTGATTTCCGCACCGCTCGGCACCAGCCCGGCGACCGTCTATCTCGAATCCGGCGCCGGCATCCAGCAGGGTGGACGCACCGGTCTCGTCGCGCTGGTCGCGGGTCTGCTCTTCGTGCCCTTCCTGTTTTTGTCGCCGCTGCTTTCTCTGGTGCCGGCGGTTGCAACCGCACCGGTGCTGATCCTCACCGGCCTCTTCATGTCCGAGCCTATCAGCAACATCCGCTGGAGCGCGCTCGACGAGGCGATCCCGGCCTTCCTTGCGATCGTATTGATCCCGCTCACCTTCTCGATCACGCTCGGCCTGTCGCTTGCGATCATCGCCTATGTGCTGATCAAGCTGGTCTGCGGCCGGGCTGGCGATGTAAGACCGGTCATGTGGTTCGTGGCACTGCTCGCCGCAGCGCTCGTCGCCCAGACCCAGTAACCGCCAGAAAATCCGACGGCGCCCTTAATGCAAGGGCGCCGACATCGCCCATCCGAAGGAAACAGTCATGCTTCAATCCTGGTCGAAGACCGCACCCGAACTGGTCGACGTCGCCATGGGCCGCAAGCCCGCCGATCTCGTGATCCGCAACGGCAAATGGGTCAACGTCTACTCCGGCGAAATCATCCCCGGCACCGATATCGCCGTCAAAGCCGGCCGCTTCGCCTATGTCGGTCCGGATGCCAGCCACACGATCGGCGAAGGCACCAAGGTCGTCGACGCCGCTGGGCGCTATCTCGTTCCCGGCCTCTGCGACGCGCACATGCATGTGGAGAGCGGCCTCGTCACCGTCACCGAATTTGCCCGCGCGGTCATTCCGCACGGCACCACCACCATGTTCATCGACCCGCACGAAATCGCCAATGTGCTCGGCCTCGACGGCGTCCGGCTGATGAACGAGGAAGCCCAGAGCCTGCCGATCAACGTGCTGGTCCAGGTACCAAGCTGCGTGCCGAGCGCCCCGGGTCTTGAAACTGCCGGCGCCGAGCTTTCAGCACAGGATGTCGCCGAGGCGCTTGCCTGGCCGAACGTCATCGGTCTCGGCGAGATGATGAATTTCCCCGGCGTTGCCGGAAACGATCCGAAGATGATGGCCGAGATCGCCGCCACCCAGGATGCGCGGCTGACCGTCGGCGGGCACTATGCCTCGCCGCATCTCGGCCGCGAGTTCCACGCCTATGCCGCCGGCGGACCGGCCGACGACCATGAAGGCACGACGGTCGACGACGCAATCGCCCGTGTGCGCCAGGGCATGCGCGCCATGTTGCGCCTCGGCTCCGCCTGGTACGACGTTGCCGCGCAGATCAAGGCCGTCACCGAATCCGGCCTCGACCCGCGCAACTTCCTGCTCTGCACCGACGACAGCCACTCCGGCACGCTGGTGCACGACGGACACATGAACCGCGTCGTGCGCCATGCGATCGCTCAAGGTCTGAAACCCGTGACCGCGATCCAGATGGCGACGCTCAACACCGCCCAGCATTTCGGCCTGGAGCGCGAAATCGGCTCGATCGCACCGGGTCGCCGGGCAGATCTGATCGTCACCTCGGACCTCGCCGCGCTGCCGATCGAAATGGTCTTTGCCCGCGGCGAGCTGATGGCCGAGGACGGCACACTCGCGCGCGATATCCCGGCCTATGTCTACCCGGAAAGCGCCCGCAACACCGTCCACCTTGGCCGGTTACTGGCCGCCGCGGATTTCGACATCCCATCCAACGCACGGGCGACGCGCGCGCGGGTCAACGTCATCGGCGTCGTCGAGAACCAGGCGCCGACGCGGGCGCTTCAGGCCGAGGTGGCGATCGAGAACGGCCTCGTGCAGATGGACCGGGCCAACGACGTCTGCCAGATCGCGCTCGTCGAGCGCCACCGCGGCACCGGCGACGTGGTCAACGCCTTCGTCTCCGGCTTCGGCTATGACAGCGATTGCGCCATGGCGAGCACGGTCGCCCATGACAGCCACCATATGATCGTGGTCGGCACGAACAAGGCGGACATGGCCAAGGCCGCCAACCGCCTGCACGAGGTCGGCGGCGGCATCGTCGTCATCAAGGAAGGCCGCGAACTGGCCCTGGTCGAGCTGCCCGTCGCCGGCCTGATGTCGGATCAGCGAGCGGAGATCGTCGCCGAGAAAGCGGCCGCCATCGTCGAGGCCATGCGCGCCTGTGGCTGCCGGCTGAACAACGCCTATATGCAGCACTCGCTGCTTGCGCTCGTCGTCATTCCGGAACTGCGGATTTCCGACAAGGGCCTGATCGACGTCCGGACCTTCCAGAAGACCGACGTGATTCTGAGCACGCACTGAGCTTAATAGCGATTGGCCACCGGCAACCCGGTGGCCAACCCGCCCGTGGTTCTTAATTCCGGGTGATCGCGGGATGGGTCAAGCCACATAATCCCCTGAAAACTTCCTTTATGGTTAACCGAAACTTAAACGGAGCCCAACGGCCCCGTTGCCCGGGCGTATCTGCCGTTTGCTTAACCGCGACCGGCCGCAGTAGACGCCCGAAACCCTTGCTGATATGGCGTCCCACAATGGGACATGCGTATAGGCGGAGCTGAAACGCCCACAGCTGTTCCGCCCCAAATTGCATGCAATGATGGCAAATGATACAAGAGGAAGCTTATATACAACCGTGTGGGGCAAAGGATATCGAGCAGCGCTCGCCATGCTCCGAAGCGAGGTTTCCACAGGTAAGATCGCAGGCAGCCTATTGGCATTGACCCGGGCGGGCGACGCGGTAGCTTTGCAGAAGGACGAGCCGAACCGGAGCGCCGCTGGAGCGGGCTTTTATATTCTTCCGGCGCGTTCGAAACAGAGAGGGAAAGGCAAGCATGCCGGACACTGATGCAACCTTGTCTGCTTCAGCTTCAGTGCAGGATCCCGTTGCGGCTCATATGGACGAGGTTCTCTCGTTCTATGACGAGGCCTTTCATCTGACCAGCGCCTCGCCGGCGCTGCAGGAAACCTACGAAGTCGGCACGCTTGTCGATGCCACCCTGTGGCATCTCTATCCCGAACTGCTTGCGCCCGTTTCCAAGGCGGCGGTGGAATCCGTCATCGCTTACGGCGTGCCGCGCAGCGTCGAGGTGGTCGACGCCGCCACCAAGTCGCGGCGCACGCTGCTCGTCTTTCGCGCCATGCGCGGCATCGGCGTGCTCGAAACGAGCGGCCGCGCGACCCGCCGCGAGATCGGCAGCCATGGCGAAAGCGAACGCGCGCTGCTGTTGCACCAGGCGACCCACGACGTGCTGACGGGCCTGCCCAACCGGCGGCAGTTCAGCGACGACCTGCAGAGTATCCTGCCGACATCCGGCGAGAAGCTGGCGCTGATGCAGATTGACCTCGACGATTTCAAGCCGGTCAACGACACGCTGGGCCACGGCGCCGGCGACGCCGTCCTCAAGATGGCGGCCGAGCGCATTCGCGGCGCCCTTCGCGACGGCGAAGTCGCCTATCGCCTGGCCGGCGACGAATTCGCCGTCATCCAGCGTCAAAGCGACCAGCCGGCGGACGCCGAGTATCTCGCCGAGGCACTGATCGAGGCGTTCAGCGAACCTTTCACCATCGATGGCATCTCCGTCTTCGTCGGCGCCAGCATCGGCATTGCCATTGCGCCGAACGACGGAAACGACATCGAGCAACTGATGAAGGCGGCGGACATTGCGCTCTATGCCGCCAAGAAGGATGGACGAGGCCGGGCAAAGACCTTCAGCCGTTCCATGCTGATCGTGCTGGAACAGCGCGAGATGCTGCGCCGCAGTCTGCGCACCGCGCTGCAGGACAAGCAGTTTTCAATCGAATACCAGCCGCTCGTCGAGCCGCCATTTTCGATCGTCGGCTTCGAGGCGCTGGTGCGCTGGCATCATCCGCTGGTCGGCACGATCCCGCCCAACGTCTTCATCCCGATGGCGGAAGCCGACGGCCTGATGAACGAGATCGGCCAATGGGTCCTGGAGGAGGCCTGCCGGCAGGCTGCCACCTGGCCGTCGCATTTCACCGTCGCCGTCAACCTGTCGCCGGCGGAGTTCCTGCGCGAGGGCCTGACGGACCGGATCGCCCAGGCAATCGACATGGCGGGCTTGAGGGCCGACCGGCTGGAGCTGGAAGTTACCGAATCGGTGCTGCTTGAACGCACGACCAACAATCTCGACACGCTGAACACCCTCAACGTGCTCGGCATCCAGATCTCGCTCGACGATTTCGGCACCTTCTATTCTTCGCTCAGCTACCTCAAGAACTTCCCCTTCGATACGATCAAGATCGACCGCTATTTCATCAAGGATCTGGAGAGCGACGAAAAGAGCCAGACGATCGTCCGGTCGATCATCGCCCTTGCCCACGGTCTCGGCATGCGCGTGACCGCCGAGGGCGTCGAGACGATCGGGCAGGCCGTCTGGCTTCGAAAAGAGGGTTGCGACCGTCTGCAGGGTTATTTCCTGGGCATGCCCATGCCGGCGGACGCGATCGGCGCCTATCTTCGCCGCTCATCGGCAATGGCGACGCTGTAGCCCCCCCCCCGCATCTGTGCGTTGCGCCCGATATGGCGCGAGGCAATACCTGGGTTGTCTTCATGCAAGATCCCGGGGTTGCGTGGTTAGAAATCATTATAGAAAGTGGCGTATGGCCGTGGCAGAGTTCGGGGTGCGGAGGACATTGCTGCATGGGTGCTAGTGTCAATAAGACCACGGAAACGGCTTTCGAGCCGCTGCTGCAGTTCGATATGGAGATGGAAGATTTCCTTTCGGACTGGCACCATTGCGATCATGTCTCGAGCTACCTCGCCCGGATGATCAGCCACAACAGGACCGATCCGGTACGGCATTCCAACTTCTTTTCCTCCGCCCTCAACGAGCTTCTGGAGGTTTCGTTTCGCGGCGGCACCACCGACGGAAAGATCGGCCTGTCGATCTATCGCCAAGGCGCCACGGAACGGGTTCAACTGAGCTTTCCATGCCCACCTGGTCAGGCGCGCTTCTATCGCGAGGCTGTCTCGAAAACCCGTGAGAGCGATGCCCAGGCCCGCTATCTCGACGCCATTTCCAACGACCTTGCCCCCAGCCGGGAATCGGTGCTTCTGGACCTGGCGGTCAACTATGACGCCCGCCTCCGGCTTGACGAGGATGCGGCTCCGGCCATCACCCTGATCGTGGATCTTCCTCTTGAAGGAATGGTGAGTTGATGGCGGCGAGCCTTCCTCAGCGTTTCAAGGTCGACTTCGATCCGAACAGCCAGATCTTCTCGCTTGCCGGAACGATTCGGCCGCGTTCGATCGATGAAATCGCAGAGAGTATCCATGCGCTGAGGGAAGCCATCGATACGGTGCGCGGCGTTCTCTATATCGATGTGAAGCGCCTCATCCAGATGAACAACACGGCCTTCCAGGCCTTCATCCGGGTCGCCCTCGACGCCTGCCGGGAGCGGTCGGACCTGCGCCTGATCGTCATCACGTCAAGCGTCGTCAGCTGGACGACGCGCATGTTCCGGCACCTGAGCACGATCGAGCCGCAGATCTCCGTCGAGGTCTATGATTCGATGTTCTATCCTGGCCAGGACTACTTCGAGGATACGAGCTTCATCCCAATCCTGCGCGCGCAGACGAAATTGACCTGGCGCCACGAGCGCACCATCCTGCCGCGCCACGGCATGCGGCCCGGCATCGCCGTGGCCGACATCTGCTGCGGCATCGGCGATTTCGCCGTGCTCGCGCAGAAGGAGTTCCAGCCGTCGCGGATCGTCGCGCTCGACCACTCGAAGCCGAGCCTCGCCTATGCCCGAAAGGTGGCCGCCGAGTTCGGCGTGACGGGTATCGAATACACCTACGGCGACGCGTCGGAGATGCTGCTTGAGGACAACCAGTTCGACTTCGTGAGTTGCCGCCACTCGCTGCAGGTCTTCAATCAGCCGGAGCTGCTTCTCAAGGAACTCTATCGGATCGTGAAGCCGGGCGGCCGCGTCTACATCACCAACGAGAAGAACTCGCACTGCCTCGGCGAGCCGCGGGCGCAAAGCATCCAATGGACCTACAATGAGCTCGCGCGGCTTTTGAGCAATTTCGAGATAGATGTGGAGTTCGGGCCGAAGAGCCGGCGCTATCTTGCCGACACGGGCTTCGACGACATCCTGGTCGAATCCTTCATGGTCACCAATCTGGACGGTGACCCACAGGATTTCGCCGATATCATCGCCGGCTGGGAGAAGATGTTTGCGGACATGGCGGTGAGGCACGGCGAAACACCCGAATTCATCGAGCGGTTCCGCCAGGGCTTCCGGGATCACATCTTCGCTGCACTGCATCCGAAGGGCTATGCGGGCTGGCCGATCTGGGCAGCGTCCGGGCGCAAACCACTATGAGCGCGAGCAATATCAAACGCCCCCGGTTCGGTTTGAGATCCTTTCGCGCCAAGTTCGTGCTGGTCGTCGGCAGCGCCGTGCTCTTCGACCTCCTGCTGACAGGCGGGCTGGCGCTCTGGAACGTTCAAAGACTGTCGCGCGACGCGACGACGGAAGTCGGACAGGGCCTGCAAAACGCCAACGAAGACTACATGCTCACCTACGCGGAATCGACGGCCGCGCGGGTTAATCTTCTGCTCGGCCAGGTTCACGCCGACGTCGCCACGCTCGCGGGCGTAATCCAGGCGCAGATCGACCGCCCCGTGCGCCGGTCCGACGTCGGTGAGGCACTTGCGCGGCACGCACCGGAGTCCGTTACCGTCACTTACGATGCCAAAGGTGGGTGGGCGCAAAACCTTCCGGGGCCGCTCTCGAGCGTAAGCGTCTGGAGCTATCTCCTTGGCCCCGACCATCGGCCACTACCCGAGGTGCAGGCCGATATTGAGAACAGCGCCGTTCTCGATCTGGTTGCGCCCGCCCTGCTTGCGCACGGCCGCTCCAAACTGCAGATGTACTACGTCGGACCAAAAGAGCGGCCGATCTTGCGGATGGCGCCCTATGCGGATCAGGCGCAGACGTTCGACCGTCTCTACCCCGGCCATAACGAAGCCAACTTCTGGAACTTCTTCTTCCCCGGCCTCTATGAGTCCTGGGAGGAATGGGCGAAGCAACCGAGCCTCAGGCCCGTTGCAGCCGATACCACGCAAACGGCACCTTACACCGATGCCGCCTCGGGCAAACTGATCGTCAGCTTCTTCCAGCCGCTCTGGACGCCCGACCGCAAAGGTGTCGCCGGAGCAACCGGAACCGATATCACGCTCGACCAGCTGGCCGAGGTTGTCGAAAGCGTCAAGGTCGGCGACAGCGGCTTCGGATTTCTGGTGATGTCCGACGGCAACGTGCTTGCCATCAATCCGGTCGGCGAAAAGGTGATCGGCCTGCGGCGGTCCAGCGACACGGGTGGACAAGGCGTCACCGGGTTGGAGCGCTCGCTGCGCCGCAGCGCCCAGCCCGCGATCGCAGAGCTGCCGCTTGGCACCGATGGCGCCATTCAGCGGGTGCTGCTCGATGAGGGTGGTGAGAAGGTCCCCTATCTCATTCTCCTCAAGCAGCTCGAGCCGGAGAACCTCTGGGTTTCCGGCCCGGTGCGCCGCGAGACCATGTCGATCGGCATCGTCGTGCCGGAGCGCGAAATCTATGCCTCGCTGTTTGCGGCACAGGCGAGTATCTCTGAAGCGACGAACCGCATCCTCATCTATCAGATCCTGGCCCTGCTCGCTTCGCTGCTGTTCGTCACGCTCGCCGTGTTCGGCATCTCCAAGCGGGTCACCCGCGGCATCAGCGCGCTCGCCGGAGCGGCAACCAGCATCGAGGCGAAGGACTACTCCGTCCGTGTGCCCATCACGACGCGCGACGAAGTCGGTGAAGCGGCTATCGCGTTCAATAGAATGGCTGAGGAGATCAGCTACCATACCGAGAACCTCGAAAACCTGGTGACCGAACGCACCAAGCAGCTCGAGGACGCCAACCATCAGATTTCGACGCTGAATACCCAACTGCGCAGCGAGAACCTGCGCCTTGGCGCCGAACTCGCCGTCGCCAAGCAGATCCAGATGATGGTGCTGCCGAAGGCCGGCGAGCTCGCGGAAATCGCCGATCTCGAAATCGCCGCCTATATGCGCCCGGCCGACGAGGTGGGCGGCGACTACTACGATGTGCTGCGCGACGGTGAGCGGCTGAAGATCGGCATCGGCGACGTGACCGGTCATGGCCTTGAAAGCGGCGTGCTGATGCTGATGGTGCAGTCGGTCGCAAGGGCCCTGCAGGAAGCCGGCGACATGGACCCGGAGCAGTTTCTCAACCGCCTCAACCGCGCCATCTACAAGAACATCGTGCGCACCAACACTGACAAGCATCTGTCGTTGGCCTTCCTCGACTACGACCACGGCCGCCTGACGCTGTCGGGGCAGCACGAGGAACTGATCGTCGTGCGCAAGGGTGCGGAAATCGAGCGGATCGACACGCTCGACCTCGGCCTGCCGATTGGCCTGGAATCGGACATTTCGCGCTTTGTTGCCACCCGCGAGATCTCGTTCGGCCGCGGCGACATGATCGTGCTGCATACGGACGGCGTGACCGAGGCAGCGAACGCCAAGGGCGAACTGTTTGGCATCGAGCGACTGTGCGAGAGTGCCGGAAAGTTTTACGGACAGAGCGCCGAGGACGTCAAATCGGGTATCATCAACGACCTGATGGCGCATATCGGCAAGCAGAAGATCTACGACGACATCACGCTCGTCGTCATGAGACACAGGTGATCAGATGACCACGCTCTACGGACTGGCGGACCTGACGATCGGCGCCCACCAGAAGATGACCCGGCTGCGTCTTTACGACGGGCCGCTGGATCTCAGCTGGAAGCATTGCGCCATGGCTTCGGATTTCGTCGCCGAACTGGCGGCGCTGCGCTATCGCGCGTCGCGCAACACCTATCGGGAAGTGCGCCACAACATCGGCTACCTCACCAACGAACTGGTCGAGAATGCCGTGAAGTTCCGCGCTTCCGGTTCCGTGGTCGTCGAGGCCGCCCTCGAGGGCCACAGCTTCCGCACGAAAGTGTCGAACGTGATCGACAACGAAGCGGCTGCGCGCTTCCAGGATCTTTTGTCCGAGATCGCCGACGGCGACCCGGGCGACCTGCTCATCGAGCGCATTGAAGCCAACGCAACCGGACTCGGCAAGAGCGGTTCGGGGCTTGGTCTTTTGACGCTGATGAGCGATTATGGCGTTCGTTTCGCTTGGGTTTTTGGCGCCCAGGGTGACGACGGCGAAACCTCATTGGAGACTTATGCCTCCATTGCGGTCCCAGACCTCTCGAACTGATGAGCCGGTGAACATGGAAAACAAGGACGAAGAAGAGTATCGCGTTTGGTCCGAAGGCAACGATATTCATTTTGAAGGCACGATGCGGCTGCCGGGAACGGAGGCCTATGCCCCGATCTTCTCGACGGTGATGGGCGTTCTGGAGACCGAGCCTGAGCACATCACGATCGACCTCACCGAACTGCAGTTCCTGAACTCGTCCGGGATCAACCTGCTCGCCAAGCTGACGATCGAGGCACGCAACCGCCCGAACGTGCAATTGACGGTGCGGGGAACCTCTGAGATCCCGTGGCAGTCGAAATCGCTGCCGAACCTCAAGAAGCTGCATCCCGGCCTCGATCTCAGGCTCAACTGAGATCACGCGGTGCCGGGACTGGATTCCCGTAGCTAAAGCCTGAGTATCGCGCGCCGACCGGCGCGCGACCGCGATTCCGCGCGCCAGCCACCGACAAATCCTGTCGCCGAAACCGGCCTCACGAGGCTTCGACGCCTTCTTCATTCCCCGTCGTCACGCTTGACTCTGCGAACGCCTCACCCTATTGATCAAATCATCCGATGACTTGATGAGCAGACAATGCAACCGATCAATCGTACCAACCTTGCCGAGAGCGCTGCCGAAAGCCTGCGGGCGGAAATCCTCAGCGGCCGCTGGGCTATCGGCGAACGCATTCCCAACGAGACGGCGCTGACCGAACTTCTGGCGGTGAGCCGCGGAACCGTGCGGGAGGCCGTTCGGGTCCTGATCTCGAAGGGGCTGCTCGACGCCCGCCAGGGCTCCGGCACCTATGTCCGCTCGACGGTCGATAGCTCGGGCGCGCTTGACCGCGTCAAGCGGGCGAGCCTGCGCGACCAATGGGAGGCGCGCGCGGCCCTCGACGTGGAAGCCGCACGCCTGGCGGCGCTGCGACATACGCCCAAGGATCTGGAACATATGAAGCGCCTTCTTCTCGCCCGCGGCACGGTTTCCGATGGCGGGCGTGAGGCCTTCGGACGGCGCGACATCGCCTTTCATCGGTCGATCGTCGAGGCCTCCGGCAACAGGGCCATCGTCGAGCTCTATGACTTTTTCACTTCGGCCATTCTTGAAACCATTCACTCGACGCTGTCAGGCGACCTGCCGGAGCCGGACGACCGGGCGCATGCGGCGATCGTCGAGGCCATTGCGGCCAGTGATCCGGACAAGGCCGCGGCCGCCGTTCGGGCGTTCATGGCCCCCGTCCTCGCTGAACTTGATCGGCTACTTTCCCAATGAACCAGACTTTTCGTGATCCCCACAAAGCCGAAGCCGCCGAACCGCTGGACATCGAAGACCAGCTTATCGATGCCGAGGCCGACAGCCTGCCGGCACCGCAACCACCGGTGCTGAGCCGCAGCGCCCGCATTCTGCTGGGCGTCAGCCTCGTGCTCATCGCCTTCAACCTCAGGCCGCTGTTTTCAAGTCTCTCGGTGCTGCTGCCCGAGGTGATGCAGGCGACCGGCCTTTCCACCGCCAGCGCCAGCGTGCTCACCACCCTGCCGGTGCTCTGTCTCGGCCTTTTCGCGCCGCTTGCGCCGAAGCTCGCCCAACGCTTCGGTGCCGAACGCACGCTTCTCGGGGTGCTCGTCCTGCTGACGCTCGGCACGGGTCTGCGCGGCGTTCAGTCCGTGCCGCTTCTTTTCCTTTCGACATTTGCGGCAGGTGCGGCGATCGCGATCGGCAACGTGCTGCTTCCCGGCCTCGTCAAGCGTGACTTTCCCGACCGCGCCGCGATGATGACGGGCCTCTATACCATGGCGCTCTGCGCTGGTGCTGCCAGCGCCGCCGGCCTGACGCTGACGATCGAACACCATGTGGTCGGCTCCTGGTCAGGCGCGCTCGCGGCCTGGGCGGTACCCGCCCTCATCGTGCTGATGATCTGGGCACCGCAGGCGCTGCGCGGCAAGGCGCAAGCCCGCCACAGCGGCTTCCGCGTCGTCGGCCTCTGGCGCGATCGGCTCGCCTGGCAGGTGACGCTCTTCATGGGTCTGCAATCCGCACTCGCCTATTGCGTCTTCGGCTGGATGGCGCCGATCCTGCGTGAGCGTGGCCTAGATGCCGCAACTGCCGGTGTGGTCGTCTCCGCCTCGATCATGATGCAGGTCGTCACCTGCCTGCTCGTGCCATCCTTCGCCGTAAGGCGCCGCGACCAGCGCGCCGTCTGCGTGGCGCTCGTCGCCGCCGCCGTCATCGCGCTGATCGGCATCCTTTTCGCGCCGCTCTCGACGGTGCTCGTCTGGGCTGTTCTGCAAGGGATCGGACAGGGCGGCCTGATTGCTGCGGCGATGACCCTCATTGTGCTGCGCTCGCCCGATTCGCACGTGGCGGCCCATCTCTCCGGCATGGCCCAGGGCGTCGGCTACGTGCTTGCCGCCATCGGCCCCCTGCTTGTCGGCTTCATCCGCAGCTGGACCGGCAGCTTCGCCGCCAGCGCCGTTCTCTTCATCGCGCTCGGCATCGGCGTGGCGATCATGGGTCTGGGCGCCGGCCGGGCGCTGCATGTCGGCGCACGAACCGTCCGGATAGACGACCGCTAAGACGGACGCGGATCAGCGCCTGCAATGATCCAAAGGTCCCCTTCCCAGGCGGAGCCCTTTCTCTCGCTGTCAGCACGCTCGCATCAGGCCGCGGCCACCGCCGCCTGGTAGCGCGGCGCCGGCCGGAAGGTGAGCGCGATCAGGAACGCGCCGAGGCCGATGCCCCAGGAACCGATGTAAAGCCAGGTGTAGCTTGCCAGCGCATCATAGATCAGGCCCCCGGCAATCGGTCCCGTCGCCATGCCAAGGCTGCCAGCCATGGCCGTCCCGCCGATCACCGTCCCCATCATCCGCAAGGGGAAATTCTCGCGGGCAAGCACCGCATAGAGCGGCATGACGCCCGCATAGATGAAGCCGAACAGGGCGGCGACCGCATAGAACGAGCCGAGCCCGGCGGCAAAGACATAGGCAAGCGCGCCGAAGGCCTGGGCCAGAAGTCCAAGAACGAGCACACGTTTGGCCCCGAAACGGTCGCCGAGCAGACCGAAGACGACGCGGCCGCCCATGCCGGCAAGACCCTCGACGCTGTAGATCGACACGGCCGCCATGACCGGAATGCCGCAGGTGATCGCGTAGCTCACCGTGTGGAAGATCGGGCCGGAATGGGTGGCGCAGCAGAAGAAGTTGGTCAGAAGCAGGATGATGAAGAGCGGCGATTTCAGCACCTGGCTGGTCGTCATCGACGAATGGGGCTCTTCCTCGGGCGAGGCCGCGGCAGCACCGTCGGCAAGTGCCGGCGCCTGGCGAACGAGAAACGAGACCGGGATCATGATGACGGCAACGACCAGCGCGATGATCTGCAGAGCGGTTCTCCAGTCGTAGGCGGATACCAGCCAGGCGGCAAAGGGCGACATCGTCATCGGCGCCATGCCCATACCGGCCGAGACGAGCGAGACCGCGAGGCTGCGATGCGTATCGAACCAGCCGGTAACGCAAGCCATCATCGGCGCGAAGATCGCCGCCGTCGCGGTGCCGACCACGACACCGAAAAGGATTTGGAAGGCGATCAGCGAGGTCGTCCAGCTCGCTGCCATGAGGCTGACGGCCAAGAGCACCGAGCCGATGAGCACGATCGGACGCGCGCCCCATCGGTCGGAAAGGCTGCCCCAAGCGATGCTGGCAAATGCCATGGCCAGGAAGCCGATGGTCATGGCGCTCGAAACGCCTGTCACCGACCAGCCGGTGTCGCGCGAAATCGGCAGCAGGAACACCGGAAGCGAAAACATGGCGCCGATCGCCAGGCAGCCGAGCAGCCCGCCCGCCGCCACGATGACCCAACGGTAATGCAAATTGGTCATTGCAAATCTCCTTAAATCCGTCCGGCCACGCCGAAAAATTGTGCAACCTGATCGCGCGACGGACCGTGCCTGGGACATCCCCTCGCCCGCCCGATTGAAAGACGCTCACGCCGGTGCCAAGCCGACAGGAGCTTCGAAAGAATTTCATAATAGGTGCAGATTCACATTCGATGCAGCCTTGAAGGCATGCGCCCGACTGTTTCCGCTTGATTGTGCGACGAAGCTTCTTTCTGTTGTCCGTTGCCACCTGAGAGATAGATAAAGGCTGGAACACGGCTTGCGGGAGTGACAAGTGTGACGGGATTTCGATGGATTCGCTGATCACCGCCGCGGCGCGAGCACTGGCGTCGGGCGACCCGCTCGGCGCGCTGAAGCGGGTGGCGCTACGCGACGATCCGCCGGCACTGGCGCTGCGCGGCATCGCCATGGCCCAGCTTGGAGACTTCACCCGCGCAAAGGTCCTGCTGAAGAACGCCGCGCGCGCCTTCGGCACGAAGGAAGCGGTGGCGCGGGCGCGGTGCATCGTCGCCGAGGCAGAGATCGCCATCGTCTCCCGTGATCTTTCCTGGCCGATGCGGGCGCTCGACGCCGCCCGCTCGACGCTCGAAACCCATGGCGACCACCTCAACGCCGCCCACGCCCGCAATCTCGGGGCACGGCGCCTGCTCTTGATCGGCCGTCTGGACGAGGCCGAGAACTTGCTTGCCGATATCGATACGGCGCGGCTGACACCGCTGTCGAAAGCCGCCCACGACCTGGCGCTCGCCGGCATCGCCGTGCGCCGGTTGCGAACCGAGGCCGCCACCGCCGCCTTCGGGCGGGCGGGCGAAGCGGCACGGGCGACCGGCATTCCGGCCCTGATCTTGGAAGTTGAAAACGCGGCCGCCGTGCTTAAAGCGCCGGCTGCCCGCCTCATGGCGGATGGGGAAGAGCGCTCGCTGCTGCTTGGCGAGGTCGAAGAGCTGCTTGCTTCCGGCGCCCTCGTCATCGACGCCTGCCGGAACCTCGTCCGAAGACAAGCGACCTTGTGCACGCTTGCCACTCGGCCGGTGCTCTTTGCGCTGGCGCGCGCGCTGGGCGAAGCCTGGCCGGGAGACGTCTCAAGGCGAACCTTGCTCGCCCGGGCCTTCGGCGCACGACATGTCGACGAATCCCACCGGGCAAGGCTGCGTGTCGAAATCGGCCGGCTGCGCGAGGAACTGCGCCCGCTTGCGGATATCACGGCGACGAGCGATGGCTTCCGGCTGGTGCCGCACGGCAAGCACACGGTCGTCGTCCTTGCCCCGCCGGTCGACGAGCGACATGCGACGATGCGGGCGCTGCTGGCGGACGGCGAGGCCTGGTCAAGTTCGGCGCTCGCAATCGCGCTCGACGCCAGCGCGCGCACCGTGCAGCGGGCGCTCGAAGAGCTCGCCTCGCAAGGCAAGGTTATGCCGATCGGGCGCGGGCGGGCACGGCGCTGGGTCGTGCCGCCGATTGCCGCATTCCCGACAGTGTTGTTACTCCCTGGCCCTTTGCCAAACGAATAGGATCAGACCCATGAAAAGATCCGAAGCCGAAATCATCCAGATATATGGCCCGTTCCCCGGGGCAGACCAGGTCCATGGCGTCACCTTCGACGGCCGGAACGTATGGTTCGCCGCCGGTGACACGATCAACGCCTTCGACCCGGAAAACGGTGCGCCCGTCCGCTCGATCGACGTCGCCGCGCATGCCGGTACGGCGTTTGACGGCAAGCACCTCTTCCAGATCGCCGAAGATCGCATCCAGAAGATCGATCCGGAAACCGGGAAAATTCTCGCGACAATCCCGGCGCCAGGCGGTGGCGGCGATTCCGGCCTTGCCTGGGCCGAGGGCACGCTTTGGGTTGGGCAGCATCGGGGCCGCAAAATTCATCAGATCGATCCCGAGAACGGCGCAATCCTGCGCACGATCGAATCCAAGCGCGTCGTGACCGGGGTGACCTGGGTCGATGGCGAACTCTGGCACGGCACCTGGGAGGGTGACGAAAGCGATATCAGGCGCATCGATCCGCAAACGGGAGCGGTGCTCGAAACGGTCGCCATGCCGACCGGAATGGGCGTATCGGGCCTGGAGTCCGATGGCGGCGAGCGCTTCTTCTGTGGCGGCGGCCCGAGCGGCGTCGTCCGGGCCGTTCGCCGGCCGAAGCGGGCGCGCTGAAGACACTGACGATGAATTCCTGGCAACCGGCGCGGCTGCGCGCCGCTGTCGGTGCGGCGCCGGCACTACAGCGCCGCGCGCCTTTGAGGCGCATAGAGGGCGCTGTAGCGCTTCGAAGCGCTGCATGTTCCGTCCGCACAACCGGCGATGAATAGGGAACCATGCAGTAGCGTTGTCCCGGCACGGTCCGCAATACCCGGACACCGCGGACCGTGCCCGAGCTTTAGGCCTTAATGAAGGCGAGCAGGTCGGGATTGATGACATCGGCATGGGTTGTCAACATGCCATGTGGATAACCCTCATAGACCTTGAGCGTGCCGTTCTTCAGCAGCTTCACCGCCAGTCGCGCGCTGTCGTCGATCGGCACGATCTGGTCGTCGTCGCCGTGCATGACCAGCGTCGGCACGTCGATCGCCTTCAAGTCTTCGGTGAAGTCGGTTTCGGAGAAGGCCTTGATGCCTTCGTAATGGGCCTTGGCGCTGCCCATCATGCCCTGACGCCACCAGTTGCGGACGACGCCTTCCGATACCTCGGCACCCGGGCGGTTGTAGCCGTAGAACGGGCCGGCCGGAACGTCGAGGAAGAACTGGGCGCGGTTGGCAGCAAGCGCCGCCCGGAAACCGTCGAACACCTCGATCGGCAGGCCGCCCGGATTGTTTTCGGTCTTGACCATGATCGGCGGCACGGCGCCGACGATGATCAGCTTGGAAACCCGGCCGCCGCCGTGGCGCGCCACGTAAGCCACCGCTTCGCCGCCACCGGTGGAGTGACCGATGTGGATTGCATCGCTGAGGCCGAGCTTGGTGGTCAGCGCCGCAACATCCTTCGCGTAGTGTGCAATGTCGTGTCCCTCGCTCACCTGCGTCGAACGGCCATGGCCGCGGCGGTCATGGGCGATGACCCGGTAGCCCTTGCTGACGAAATAGAGCATCTGCGCATCCCAATCGTCCGCCGACAGGGGCCAGCCATGGTGAAAGACGATGGGCTGGCCCGAGCCCCAATCCTTGTAGAAGATATCGACGCCGTCTTCAGTCCTGACGAAGTTCTCGGTCATGGGAACGGTTCCTTTGTTTGGGTTGGGTGTATGTCTTCGAGATGTGGCCCCGGCGCGAGATCCGCGCCGGGACGTGCGGTCCGCGTCAACCGAGATGGGGGTGGTTGATCGCGAGAAAGTGGTTGACGACCGGCGCGGCCGGCCCCTTGTGGTAGCGGCGGACATCGTCCTGAATGTCGGCATCGGCCTTCGACACGCGCTTGTGCTGGCGCAGATGCTCTGCCCAGGATTCGACCATAAACCATTCGACCAGCCGTCCGGGATCGGCCGCGTCCTCGGTCACGCCCCAGCCATAGGCGCCGTCGCGCCGCCGCTCGTGCGACAGGCGGGCGAGCGCCTTCAGGAACTCGGACCGATCCGCCTTGTCGATCGTATATTCGATCAGGACGAGAACCGGTCCGCGGTCGTGTTCGACCGGCTCGCTGGTCAGCGGCTCCGGCCAATGATTGGAAGGAATGAGATCCGCCTCACCTTTCGGCAGCTTCATGGCGTGGAAGGCGAAGCCGACTGAGAGAAGGCCGATGGCCGCCACGGCGAGCGTGAAGGGCACGCCGATCGCCGAGGCGGTCGCGCCCCAGGCAAGGCTCCCGCCGGTCATCGCGCCGTTGAAGACGGTCAGATAGACGGCGAGCGTGCGTCCGCGCACCCAGTTGGGCAGGATCGCTTGCGCGGTGCTGTTCAGCGTCGTCAACGCCGTGATCCAGGCCGCACCACAGACGAGCAGCGCCGCCACCGCCACCCATTGCGCCGGCGCGAAGGAAAGCACGCCCATGACGGCGGCGGTCAGGACCGCGGACAAAAGCAGCAATCCGTCGGCATCCATCCGGGCCCGCAAGCGCGGCATCACCAGCGCGCCGCCGATTGCGCCGGCGCCGACGGCGCCGAGCAGGATGCCGTAGAAGCTGGCGCCGCCGCCGAGAAGCTGGCGGGCGACCAGCGGCAGCAGCGCCCAGATCGCACTTGAAAAAGCGAAAAACACGGCTGCACGCAAAAGCACCACATGCAGCTCGCGGCTGGCGCGCGCATAGCGCAGGCCGGCCCGGAAGGCGCCGAGGAAGCGCTCGGCGAGCGCGTCGTCCTCCGGCACCTGCCGCCGCCACCAGACCAATGCGGCAATGACGAAGACATAGCTGATGACATCGACGCCATAGGTGACGGCCGCGCCAAACCAGGCAAGCAGCAGGCCGCCAAGCGCCGGGCCGATCGCGCGGGAGATGTTGATGCCGAGCGAGTTCAGCGCGACCGCGCCCTTGACGTCCGGTCGCGACACGAGCTCCGGCACGATCGCCTGCCAGGTGGGGGCAACCAGCGCTGCGCCGATGCCACCGACAAAGGTAAGCGCAATCAGCGAGGTCACCGACTGCAGCCCGCTTGCAGAGAGGAACAACAGGCAGAGGCTCGCAGATGCGAGCAGGAACTGCACGACGATCAGGAATTTGCGTCGGTCGAGAATATCGGAGAGCACGCCGGCGGGAATGGCGAGCAGGAAGATCGGCAGCGTCGCGGCCGCCTGGATCATCGAGACGGCGGCGGGCGTTGCCGACAGGTCGGTGACGAGCCAGGAGCTAGCGACATCGCGGATGAAGCTGCCGGTGTTGCCGATGATCGTCGCCACCCAGAGCACGGCGAAAACCTTCTGGCGCAAGGGCGCGAAAGTGCCGGCGTTGTTGGTCGCTGCCTGCGTCATTGGCCGCCCCTCTCCGTGGATGCACGTTCGCGCAGATCATAGACTGCAACGAGCACGAATGCGCCGGCAAGGCCGATATGTTCGAAGAAGCCGTTTGTCGCCATCGCGCGCTCCATGCCGGGCGGCAGTTCCCAGAAGCGGAATGCGAGCAAGGTGGCGGCGAGCGTGAAGGCCGCAAGCGCGCTTGCCGCCGCCCAGCGGTAGAAGCCTGAGAGAACGAGAGCCGACATCGCAAGCTCAAACACGATGACGCCGACAGCAAAGAGCGGTGCCGGATAGAGGCCGAAATGCTCCATCTCGGCAAGCGCGCCCGGGAAGTCGAAAATTTTCGTCAAGGGTCCCTGGATATAGGCCGAGCAGAGCGCCAGCAACCCGACGAATATGACACGGTTGCCGGAAAGGCCCGGCCGGAGGCGAACGGCGAGACGGTTTTCGAGGGAAGAGGGGCTCAATCTTTCGTTTCCTTGTCAGGCGGTCTTCGGCTTGATGGGCGGCAAAGCCGCCCCTCATCGATTTTTCGGCCATTTCAAAGCGGTGATCGCGCTCTGGGATATGCCTTGGTAGTAGGCTCCATGCTTCGCCGGCGGATGGTTCACCACGACTTTCGCCGAGAGGTGCCGGACGCCCTCAGTCGGCGAGGCCGAGGCCTGCTCCGGTCCGAGCGATGCGTTGAGCAAGATTGAGACAGCGGCCATCGCGACGGCGCCGGCTTTCGTGCGCATTCTGCGTTTCCCTTCCGCTATCGTCACACCGCCCAGCAGGAGCATCCAAGCGCGCCGAAGAAACCCTTAAGGTCGGCGATCGGCAGTTTCGACGTCCAGGCGCCGGCATGATCGTGGCCATGNATCTCCGCGGGCATCGCATCGCGCAATGCCAGCCGCTGGTGTTCATGCATGATTTGCGTGCCTTCACACCGCCCAGCAGGAGCAT
This sequence comes from Ensifer sp. Root558, assembly GCF_001427045.1. NCBI lineage: Bacteria > Pseudomonadati > Pseudomonadota > Alphaproteobacteria > Hyphomicrobiales > Rhizobiaceae > Ensifer > Ensifer sp. Root558. The sequence continues at coordinate 139,815 of NZ_LMGC01000006.1, forward strand.
CCAAGCGCGCCGAAGAAACCCTTAAGGTCGGCGATCGGCAGTTTCGACGTCCAGGCGCCGGCATGATCGTGGCCATGGACGCCGCAATCGCTGGCGCAGCCGCACGACGTGATCGCGGTGCGCCGGAGCGAGCGCTTTCCGGCGCCCTCGGGCTCACCCCAGGCGGCATAACCGCCGAAGGTGCGGACCGGCGACCAGTCCGGGATCGCATCCACCACCCGCACACGGAACTCCGCGGGTTCGGCTTCCACCGCCTCGNCACGACGTGATCGCGGTGCGCCGGAGCGAGCGCTTTCCGGCGCCCTCGGGCTCACCCCAGGCGGCATAACCGCCGAAGGTGCGGACCGGCGACCAGTCCGGCATTGCCGGCGGCACCTTGTTCTCGTCGTGAGAGGCAAATTCGCCGGCCGCATAGACGATCTTGCCGCCGACCATCGTGAGCTCTGACGTGAGGAAGGAAATCTCGTCCTCGGCGCAGTTGAAAAAATCCTTGTCCGGCACGATGAGGTCGGCGAACTGCCCCTTCTCAATCCGGCCTTTCTTGCCTTCCTCGTTTGAAAACCACTGCACTTTCTCGGTCCACATCCGAAGCGCCGTCTCGCGRTCGAGGCAGTTGGCGCGCGGGTAGAGCTGCAGGCCGCCGACAGTCTTGCCGGTCACCATCCACGACAGCGAAACCCAGGGGTTGTAGGATGCGACGCGGGTCGCATCGGTACCGGCGGAGACGTTGACGCCCTTTGCCAGCATCTTGGCCACCGGCGGCGTCGCTTCAGCGACACCATGGCCGTAGCGCTCGACGAAGTACTCGCCCTG
>NZ_LMGC01000007.1:0-135160 GCF_001427045.1 Ensifer sp. Root558
ATGCCTGTCCGCGACTTAGTGAAATCGCTGTCCCGTACTTACTGAAATCGGTGTCCGCGACTTACTGAAATCCTTGTCCCGTACTTTGTGAAACCCGCAACACTCCGCTCTCCCGAAATCGATGCTGACGCGCCCGTCAGTACATCGGCATTTGTTTCGTACTTCAAGTCAGCGGATGGACTGCGGGTGAGAAGAAATGCGTTGCCGCAGCCGTCCGCTGCTGGATGAGGACGATGACCCGGCGGTGAGGTGCCTTCCGGCATGCCGGCCTGGAAGTTCGAGCAGCTGGTTTTGCCGGCTGGGCTGCGAGGTTCTGTCGCAAGCGCCGACGACACGAGGCGTGATGCGCAGCGGACGTGGGCATTCAGCGAGCCCATTGGGTTCAACACGGAACGCTTCGGAGGAGACGGTTGATCCGCGGCAACAATCGCTCGGTCATAAAGATCGAACCTGTTCATGAATGGCTCCGGTGTCGGGCGGATCATTGCCTATAAGCCTTCGCTGCCTCTCCGGCAGGCTAAGGAATCTCCTTCCTGCGACAAAGAGATCGTAAATTCGGTTCTATGGTTCAAAGCGGATCGCGCGATTGTGTCCCACTGAGCGAGTATGTTCTCGGCTGAATATTTTCTTGCACTGGCTTCCGCATTCGCGCCAAGTCGAGCCCTGAGAGCGTCGTTCTCGAGAACATTGGACAGCGCTTCGGCAAGTGCATCGACGTCGCCATTGGAAACGAGGATCCCGTTTTCCCCGTCGCGCACCATGTCCGTCGGCCCCCATTCGCATGCGAAGGAAACCACGGGTACGCCGGAGGCCATAGCTTCAAGCAACGCTATGCCCCATCCTTCGTAGCGTGATGATAGGACGAAGACGTCGGCAGTCTCCACCCAGAGCCCTGGGCGCGCTGTGACGCCGGGCAACTCCACTCTCTCAGTCAATCCAAGTTGATCGCGCAAGTCTTCCAGCTCTTTTCTGGCTTCGCCCTCCCCCCAAATGACTAGCTTCCAGTCAGGGTGTTTAGGGGCGACTTTTGCGAAGGCTTGCAACAACAAATCGAAACCTTTTTGCCACGTCAAGCGTCCGACCGCGGTCAAAGTATTATTGCCACGCCGTTTTTTCCACCCGCTGGGTAGATTGACGGCATTGGCGATCACCCAACCCTTCCGACGAACCTCCCATGGGAAGTAGTCGAGGGCGCCACTTGTCATCGTGACGAGCCCGAACGCACGCGGATACAATCGCGCCTGAAGCCACTTCCAAAGCGGGCCGAACGGCTGCAACTCCGGATTATTGCGCTCGGATACGACAACGGGATATGGCAGGCCGGTGGTGGCCAACAATGCCAACACGTTCGTCCGGGTAAGAAAGCTAAGCACAAAGTCGGGACGTGAGCGCCTTATGGCGGCGCGCAACCGCTGGATTCTCCTCGTCACCAACCACGCGGCCTGCAGCTTCGATGCCTTTTGCGGCGGCAAACCGATTCGCTCGATGGAGACGCTGGGATCAAACTCGTAATAGGGCTTGGCTGCCGGCGCTTCCTGGGTAATTAGTGTTACGACACAGCCAATGCGAACCCAATGGTTTGCAACAAGGCTTACCACATGTTCGGTTCCACCTGCACCGAGTGCTGGAACGATAATAGATATCCTTGCACCGGACACGGGCAGGCCACTAACAGCCTCGACATTCGCCCCGGAACTCAATTTTTACAGCCCTCCATCATCTCAACGTACTCAACATTATCGAACCCGGAAACGCAATATAGCATCCGATATAGATCGCTACGCACCTATCGGGTCACTTGGTTGGTAATCCCCCGCCGAATAACGGACTTCAAAAGTAGAATTTTCTCGGGCTTTATGATCGAGGAGATTTTGATGAAGACGAGCAGATTCAGCGAACCGCAAATCCTTGCAATCCTGCGCCAGGCGGAGGGCGGCGTTGCCGTTCCTGATCTATGCCGGGAGCACGGGATGAGCACGGCGTCGTTTTACAAATGGCGAGCCAAATACGGCGACATGGACGCGTCGATGATCAGCCAGATGAAGGCTCTTGAAGACGAAAACCGTCGGCTGAAGAAGATGTATGCGGAGATGAGCATGCAGGCGGAACTGCTCAAAGAGGCGCTTGGAAAAAAGTGACGCGGCCATCTCAACGCCGGGAGCCTTTCGGCAAATGCGAGCATTTGCCTGTCGGCCAAGGGATGGCCGGGAAAGCGGTGGCGTTGCGCGGGGTGAGCATCGCACTCGCCTGCCGCACCTTTGGTGTCAGCGAGACCTGCTATCGTTACAGCGCCAAGCTGAACGACGAGAACGAGCAGATCGCCGATCTCCTGATCGGGTTGACGCGGGCGAAGAAGAGCTGGGGCTTCGGCCTGTGCTTTCTCTACCTGCGCAATGTCCGGGGGCATCGCTGGAACCATAAGCGGGTATACCGCATCTATCGCGAGCTGGAACTGAACCTCAGGATCAAACCACGCAAGCGGTTGAGGCGCGAGAAGCCGGATGCTCTGGCCGTACCGGAGAAACCGAACCTGGTCTGGTCTATGGACTTCATGGCGGATCGTCTTGAGGATGGCAGGCAATTCCGCCTGTTGAACGTTCTGGACGACTTCAACCGCGAGGTGCTGGGCATCGAGGTGGATTTCTCGCTACCTGCCGAGCGTGTCATCCGCAGCCTGAACCAGATCATCGAATGGCGCGGCAAGCCGATGGCAATACGGGTCGACAACGGACCTGAATACGTCAGCGGCAAGCTGATGGAATGGGCAGAGAAACAGGGCATCGCCTTGAGCCACATCCAGCCGGGAAAGCCGCAGCAGAATGCTTATGTCGAACGCTATAACCGGACCGTCCGACATGAATGGCTCGACCAGCACATCATCGAAAGCATTGAGGAGGCACAGGAATTTGCCACGCAGTGGCTATGGACCTACAACAACGAACGTCCCAATATGGGCATCGGCGGCATCACGCCCGCACAGAAACTGAAAATGGCCGCGTGAATTCTACCGCGGAGCCCCGTTGAAAACGGGGGAATTACCGGTTGATAGTTCCAAGCATGATGATGTGTTCATGCTTTGGTGACGATTTTTCAACTGCGATGAGCGTTGCTTTGCGATTTCTATCGGCCATCAATCAGAGCGAGCGGTTGAAGGCAAGGCGGAGTTTCGCGTGGCAGGTTGAGGAAAAGGATGATCCGTCTCGATCTAAGAAAGCCGCAAAAGACTTAGAAAGACTTAAGTCAGCATGAAGCCGCCACCTTACTTTTGGGCTGAAGATGAGCGCGCTCTGACATTGGGCGCCGGGCGGGTTTGGAGACGTCCACCGGAAGCGGGAAAGAAACATCCCGTTGACAATTGAACAGATACTTGTGAGAATTCGCATATACTTAAATAAATTTCGAAGCCCGGGTGCAGCCGCGGGACGGAGTTGCTTATGTCGAGCCTGGATTGCGGTCGCAAGGCGGAAATTGAGCCCACCGCCCTGCCAAACAATATAATCAGGAACCTGGTCCGCTCGCTCGGGGACTGGTTGCTCGGCGCGGAGCCCGAACGCTTGATTAACATTGGCAGGCTGGTGACTGCGGTTTTCGCAATCTTCGCCATCTACCTTGATCCCACCCAGCCGACATCCCTGCTCTATGAATCGAGGGTTCTGCTGGGCTTCTACATTCTCCTCTCAGTTCTGTTGGTCCTGCGCCCGTTGCGCAAGCCGCTCGACAGCGTGGTTCATCTCCTATTCCACGTCGTCGACGTCGTGGTCCTTGCCTGGTTGACGCTGCTGACGAATGAGCTCACCAGTCCGTTCTTCGCCGTCTTGCCTTTCGTTCTTCTGGCAATGACGATGCGGTGGGGTCTGAAAGGGGCAGCATTCGGCGCATTTGTTTTGTTGTTGGTCCAGTTGGTTGTTGGTTTACCGGACCTGAGCGATGGCGACTCGGAGCTCAACCTGTTCATTATGCGGTCCACCTATTTCGTCCTTTCCGCCGTGATCCTTGGCTATTTCGGCGCTTACCGTGAGCGCAGCCGCCAGCACTTGGCTCAGCTCGCCGAGTGGCCATTTGAAGCCGTTGCCAATGACCGTACGTCTTGGCTGGGGCTGCTGTTTAGGCATGGATCCCGTGTCCTCGGGGGGTCTCGGTTGTTCGTCGTTTGGCGCGACCAGGAAGACGAAACTGGTTGCGTCGCCTACTGGGCGAACGACCATTTGAAGCTGGTAGATGTCGGGCGTTCGGATTTCTGGCGGCGCCACGATCTTCAACCCCCGCGACGAGGGGATGGTCTGGCCGCGCTATCGAGAACCGAGGCGGATTTGCTCCTTCTCATCGCGGATTTGCCAGAATTTTCGGCAGTCGCAGGCGAGCGTATCAGACGCATCTCAGCGGCATATTTTTCCAGCGTGCGTTATCGCGGACGCGTATTCGTTATCAATTCGCCTCGCCGCCCGGACGAGGGAAGTGCGATGACGGAGATCATCGCGACCCGCCTTGGCTCGGAGCTCGAGCGGCTCGCGTTGACACAGCGGTTAACGGAAGCCGCCTGCTCCGAGGAACGCGTGCGGCTGGCCTGTGACTTGCACGACAGTGTCTTGCAGAATCTCTCAGCCGCACGATTGAAACTGAAGCTCGTCGGCGAGGCTGCCGGTAGCTACTCGAAGCTCCCGCTCGAAGAAGTGGGGTCGCTCATCCTGGAACAACAGCAACGTATCCGCCACTTTGTGGAGGACAATCGCACCGCCGAAGTACCTGTCACAAACCTGCTCGAGCAAAGCCTATCGGGCTTCGCGAACTTGCTGGCAGACCAATGGAACTGCCAAATCGCCATCGCCATTACCCCACCCGGACTGACCCTACAGTATTGGATGGTGCACGAGATCAAGCAACTGATCTCGGAAACGGTCGCAAACGCCGTGCGTCACGGGCGCGCCACGCTATTGCGAATCTCAATTCGTCAAAGCGACTGCGGTCTGCAAATCGAGTTGAACGACAACGGGACGGGAATGCAGGCCCCGGCGAAATCGCCGAGGCCCTCATCGCTTTCGGCACGGGTGGACAAGCTCGGAGGCGCGCTCACGGTTTTCCGAACCGCGCCTGGCTTCGGCATCAGTATCAGTCTACCGAGGTTGGCGGGGAGGCTCTAATGCATTCAGTGGTTCTCGCTGACGACCATCCTCTGCTGCTCAGCGGTCTTCAACAAAATCTGATGGCCGCACCTGATTTTGATGTGGTGGGAGTTGCCGCCAACGGAAAAGACGCGCTCTACCTCGTTCGTGACCTTATGCCCGATATCGCCGTCCTCGACGTGACGATGCCGAGGATGACCGGGCTCGAAGTGCTGCATGCGCTGAACGACGAACAACTGTGTCTGAAGGTGGTCTTCCTCACCGCAACGATAAGTGGTGCGCAGATTGCTAATGCGATATCCAGCGGGGCGCGGGGAATATTGCTGAAGGAATATGCGCCAGAGGCGCTGCTCGATTGCCTCCGTCATGTTGCTAAGGGCGAGAAATGGCTGCCGGCCGAGATCGCGGCCAAGGCAAGTGAACCGGCTCATGCAGCCTCGAAGAAGATCGAACTGCTTACTGCCCGCGAACGGGAGATAACCGCGCTCATATGTGGCGGCTTGTCGAACCGGACGATCGCCCAGAAATTGGGCGCCTCGGAAGGAACGATTGGGATCCATCTCCACAACATTTACCGCAAACTGGAGATTACCAATCGAACGAGCTTAGCGGCACTGCACGTGCAATATATGGCAGCGCGCAATGGATGAGGCCAGTCAATGTTCCAAGAGCCGATTCGGAGCGATCATCCGCGCTTGCCCTAGTCTTGCCGCGAGTTTCGCATTCATCGTTCACGTCGCGACGTTGATTTCGGGGAAGCCTACGCCTATTGCAGAATGTGGCCGTTGCTCCCCAGGTGGTCGCCACCCTCACCTTTCGCAGATTTCCTCCTACGAGCTGTACGGCGCGACCTGACGCACGCTCCAACCGTGGTACCCGTTCATCGCCGGTTGATAATCGACGCTTGCTTGGCGATGGTTCTCGGGTGGTAGGGTCCAGCCGTCAGTTCCGCATCTCCCGCGGGGACGGTGATCGGGAAGGTTATCGTCGAACGCATTCTTAATCTAGTTACGTTCGTGACCGGAGAGCAATCGTTATGGTCTGCTCGACCTTTTGGCCGACCCTCACTGGTGTGGTATTTGAAGCTGGTTCTCGTCGTCGCCCTCGTCGGAGGAGTTGCGATGTTGTTCGCGAACCGGATACTTCTGGCGCTGTGGGATAAAACGGCGACTGCGTCGGCAACCAAGCAACGTCTCGGCCAATCTCCTGTGACCTTCTGCACTTTGGTGTCGATCCCACTGCGACGAACCCGCACGAGCGGGTCGCGCGCACGGTTGCCCGCCTCCGGTATTCTCCAACAGGCGGGATGTCAGAGCGCCCTCCCAAAATCAGAGCTAGCATCGGTGCTGCTGATAGAGCCACCCGTCCCGAAAATGAGGCTCGAAATCCTTGATCTGGTGGACAAGATCGACTTTGGCCGGGTCGTTCACCTCGTCTTCAATCTCCTGGGACCACCTTCAGCATCGGGGTAAGCGAAGGGAGTTGCTAATGTCAATTCTCAAGCCGCTGCACCGCAAAAAGCGCGGGCGTCTGAACGGCGTCGCACGCAAAGACCTTATCGGTGGTGTCTCAATCGGCTGGGCCACGCCGTCCGGCGAGTTTTTTCTACCAGTCGCGATTTATTGGCACTTCGCGGGAGACGGCGAACTGTCGTATCGCGACCAGCCTCCCGCCTGCGTCGAGACAGCGCCGCACGAAGGTCTTCGACATGGACTACTTTCAACCGCCGCGGCAGGCATCGACGCTTCGGACCTAAATATTCGAACCTGCACAATTTTCTCGCAGGCAGCAGTTCGTCGAGCGAAAGATGACGCGTATCAAACTCGTCGCGCCAATTATCAAGGACGTAGGAGGAAGTGCGGTTGTAAAGCCCGCGCTTGATTTCAGATCCCCGACGCAGCGTCCTATCCGGATAGGCCATGAGTGTCGCGTCCAAGGCGACGTTAACGCAGGCGTTTCGATATTTGTGAAGAACTTCTCGCGGGAGAAATGCGCAGGCCGGTGCAGATACAAGTTCGGTCCTGTTTCCACCAAGAGAACGGACTTGCCAGCTTTAGCTCAGAGCATTCCGGTTACCGCGCCTCCGGAGCCTGAGACAGTGACCGCGATCTCTGCGGCCAACTGCTACAGAACGCGGTCAGTCTTGTTTCGTTGGGATGTAATAATAAACAAGCAAAGCTCCGGACAAATGCCGTGGATTGTAAGATGAGCTCTTGCCGTGGCACAATTTGGGAACGGTTCCAGCGCTCGACCTAGGCATGAAGGGGCTTTACACGCAGGATAGGGTATTTGACCTGAGACCCTGAACTTCCTCCAAATTTTGGTAGAGTCCGTCGCATTGAGGAGACGGACGGAATGAAGCGTACACGGCTCACGGAAGAGCAGATCATCGGGATGCTGAAGGAGCAGGAGAGCGGCCAGTAGACGGCCGATATCTGCCGCAAGCATGGCATATCGGAAGCGACCTTTTACAAATACTAAGCGAAGTATGGCGGCATGGATGTCTCCGATGCCAGGAAGCTGAAGGCTTTGGAGGATGAGAACGCCAAGCTGAAGAAGCTGCTTTGCCGAGGCAATGCTGGACAACGCGATCCTGAAAAGACGTCGCGTCAAAAAATGTATGGTCCGCCCTGTCCGTGCAAGGGGTCGCGACGTCGCAAATGACGATTCCAGTTGCGTAAATGCCTCTCGCGAGTGGACTGCTGTTGCAGCCAGGCCATGATGAGATCCGCGCACGCCGTTCCCAATAATGGTTCGGGCACGAAGCCCGCTTTTTTGCACAGGGTTTACGGCATGCTGATCCACTGTTTCGTCATCACTCGTCCCGAGCCTTGCAATCGAGCTCTGAGCGTCAAGCGAAAGCAGGTCCCTGCGTTCATAGAGTGCGCCCGGTTGGCTTAGAACGGCCCAGACAATGCGTGCCATCTTGGCCGCAAGTGCAACGACGGCTTTGTTGGGATGCATCCGCGTTACAAGGCCGTTGAGCCAGTTGCCCAACCGATCGCGCGTCCGGTCGAGATGTCGGAAGCACGACCTTGCGCCATGCACCAGAAGCTTGCGGACATATCGATTGCCGCGCTTGCTGATCCCTAGCAGCGTTTGCTTTCCCCCGGTCGAATATTGTCTCGGCACCAATCCCAGCCACGCCTCCAGATCTCGGGCTTTGCGGAACTGCAGCCCATCGCCGACGGCGGCCAGCAATGCGGTTGCGCCCAACGCGCCGATCCCAGGGATTGTCATCAGGCGGCGCGTAACGTCTTCCCGATCGGCTATCGCCTCAATCTCCTTGGTGACTTGGCGGATGCGCTCTTCGAGGCGCAGGAGATCGGCGTGTAAATCACCCAGCAGCCAACGCATTGCCCGTGACATATCATTCTCTGGGTCATCCAGAGCCTGGGGCTCCCTGCCGCAAAGCGACGCCGTATTCCAGGCAGAAGGCGCGCATCTGATTGATCAAGCGCGTCCTCGAGCCGACCATCTGATCGCGGATCCGGTGCAGAGCCTGGAGGTCGACCTGATCGGTTGCCTTTGCCGTGACGAAGCGCATTGTCGGCCGCGTCGTCGCCTCGGCAATCGCTTCAGCGTCGATGATGTCGTTTTTGTTCGACTTGACGTACGGCTTGACATATTGCGCGGGGATCAGCGGAATCTTGTGCCCGAGCGCCTGTATCCTGCGGGCAAGCCACTCCGACCCCGCACAGGATACCATGCCAACAATGCTCGGGTCTGCCCGGGCAAAGAACTGGAGAAGGGTGTCGCGCCGAAAGCGCACCCTCTGAACGGGTGTACCATCGGCGCTCAGTCCAACGACGTGGAAGACATTTTTGCCGATATCAATGCCATCGACCGCGGCCGGCCGCGGCAGATTGCGATGAGCCATTGCTTCCTCTATTGGTTTGGCCGCCTCATGATGAGGCGGGAGGACGAGGCGGACCATCCCATTATTGGTGACGCCCGATGTGAAGCGAGTGCGGTGGCTCATGTCTGCAAGGAGCATGGTGTGAGCCAGCGTCGGGCGTGCGAGGTTTTGTCCGTTGATATCGGCGCATCCACGTGAGTTGGACCGGCAGGGTATCGTCATGACCGGTCGTGCATGCGATATCCCAAGTATTCGACCTGATGACGCCCATATCCGGGATGCCATGCGGAAGGTGGCGTCAGAGCGCCGCCGTTTCGGCTGAAGAAGCTCTTCCGGCTCTATCGGGAGGAGAAGCTGACGGTGCGCAAGCGTGGCGGCCTTAAGCGAGCGATCGGCACCCGAGCACCGATGCTGATCCCGATGGCAGCCAATGACCGTTGGTCGCTGGATTTCGTGTCGGATCAACTCATTGATGGCCGCAGGTTCCGGATTCTGACGGTCGTCGACGATTGCACCAGGGAATGCCTGGCTCTCGTCGCCGACACTTCGCTCTCCGGCCTGCGGGTCGCCCGTGAGCTGGATCGGATCATCGAGGAACGTGGCAAGCCCAGGATGATCGTCAGCGACAACGGCAGCGAATTCACCAGCAACGCGATTTTGCAATGGACGGATCGGAGCAAGGTGGATTGGCACTACATCGCGCCGGGCGCATCGTTCGCACGCTCATCAATGAAGTGGTTGCGGATCTCGATGATGGAACCTCGGAGATCGTCCTCGTCATTCATTGGGTTGGTGGCGTCCATACCGAGCTGCGCCTGCCGAAGCGGCGCCGCGGGCAAAGAAACGCGACGCTGCGAAGGTTTCCCGCAAGTGCGGTTGCCTGTGATGCGGACATGGGCAACGGCTGCGGCGTAACTGTCCAATGTTTGGCAATCTTGGCCTCGATCTCGCCGACGCGAGCAAGCGCCTTGTTCCAGCGCGCTTCGAGCTCCGACGTCACCAGCCCGTTCTCCGGATCAGCCGCCTCGAGGTCGCGTAGTAGGGCATCCTGAAGCTGGTCGCGTTGGCTGGCCATATCACGTTCCGCCTCGATGGCGGCGGCAATGGCTCCTGGTTCGACAACGCCGGGCAGTGCCTCTTCGATCGCGTCATCGACCCGCAGACCGCCGAAGGCATGAAGACGAGTGCAATGGCTTCCTGGATGCGTCGGTCGGGATCCTTCTCGATACTGTCACCGGCCTTTACGAAGCCGACCGGAACAGTGACGACGAGTTCACCGCGGTGAGCCTTCTCATAGCGGGCGGAAAGGGAACGCTGACGCAAGAGATCGAGCTCATACTCGTTGAGGCTGCCTCGTTTCGTGAGAGACCAATGCTGCGCCCATTACCGCTGTTTGCGATGAGGCATCGGCGTCTTCCAGTAACTTTGCCAAAGCATGCAGGGTTGCGAGATCGACGTGCGGAACTGGCAGGCTGAGCCAATATCCGCTCACGGAGCGGTCGAACATCCATGCTGGGACTTCAAGAAGTCGATCAGAAGAAGAACCAGAAAGGCTGCAGCGGAAAATATGCGTCCCTTTGGACAGCGCCTCATGGACGTGAACAAATCGCCCGGACCAGGGCTGCCACGGATACAAAAGTTCGCGAACCTCGGTCCCGTGGGTGTTCTGTCGTCGTGTTGTACAACCGAAACAGACCCCACTCATCGCTCGGAAATATCACGCCCAGCGAATTCGCAAAGAAAATGGCTATGGAAAAACAGGCCGCATGAGGCCAAGACTGCAAACCAAAGACTCTCCCGAAATCTGGAAGGAAATTGGGTCTCAGGTCATATTCCCTCGCGCTCGAAACCGGACCGCGGCATCGCCGTCGTCATCAGTCAGACGATCAACCAGCGCAACGAGGTCGTGCAGATCCTCAAGGCGAAGCTCGTGATCGCGCGCAAGCCGGGCTGAAACGGCCGGCCGTGCTTGGCGATCGTTCGGGGTAGCGACGCGCTCTGGATTTTCTGTCGTCGGGACCGTATTTTCCCGGCAGGCGCCCCGCGCAGCCAGACAGCAGCAATGGAAGGCTGTGCAAGAAAGCCTGCAAATGACAAGAATGATCAATGTTACCGAACAACCGTCCGTTTCTTGAGCGGCCCCTCTTCCTTGCTGCCCTTTGGTGTCTCCTCCTGCTTGTCGGGGCCGTGGCTCTCGGCGCTCGTGAGCGACAGTCCCTCGTTGCCGAACTGGAGCAGGAAAGTACCGTGCTCCATGGGCTGGCCTCCCAGCGCGCCGATCAGCACGATGCCCATTTGACGGCGCTTTCGGCCGTGGCGGTTGCGTCCGAAGGGCGCCGGCACGATCTCTTCCTGGATGTCGCGCGCACGATTACCCGCTTCTATCCGCGCATTGATGAAGTCCAGCTGGTCCCCATCGAGCCGGGAGCAGAGACGATTGGGACCGCGACGCTCGATGCGGCGACAGCCGAGGGAATACGCGCGGCGGCCAAAGCCTCCGATGGCCGGATCACGCTTCTGCCGCATCCGCGGCGCCCCGATCATTACATGATGGTCAAGCGCAGCCCCAACACGAACGAGGCGCGGTACGGGTTGATGCTCGCCATCGATGCCGGCAAGCTGATCGGCGATGGCGGGCCTTTCTGGTCCCGACCGAGCACGGCCGTCCGGCTTTCATTGCCCGATGGGCACAGTCTGCTTCAGCCGGCCACGCTGCCCAATGCCATCCGCTTCTCCAGGCCGCTCAGCAGCGCGTCACAACCTCTCTTGCTCGAAACCGGTATGGATATCGGTCTCTCCGATATGTTTCCGCCCCTACATACTGGCCTGACGTTCGTCGCCCTGACGCTCGCCTATCTCGCAGGCTTGGCGGCCTTGCGCCAACGGGCGCGAACCCGCGCGGCGGAACAGCAGGCACGGCTGAGCGCGCTCGATTCGCGGCTTAGCCATGCCTCACGGGTCAATGCGCTTGGAGAGATGGCAAGCGGCATGGCCCACGAGTTGACCCAACCCTTGACCGCAATCCTCGCGCAGGCTCAAGCCGGGCGCCGCCTGCTCAACCAGGGGAACCACGCTGCCCTCGCCTCCGTGCTCGACGATACCGTCAGTCAGGCGCGCCGGGCTTCCGGTATTCTGGAGCGGTTCCGCAACTGGTCGCAGCCAAATACGGTACCTGTGAGCGCCTTTGACCTCCGCCGAGCGCTCGGCAATGTCGAGGCGCTGCTGGAGCAGGACGCCCGGTCCCGCAGCATCCTGCTGGAGTTCCACCTGCCGGAAACGCCGGTGATGGTGACAGGCGACCCGGTCGAAATCGAGCAGGTAGCCTTCAATCTGGTGCGTAATGCGATGGAAGCACTTGACGGTCACGCAGGCGAAGCGCCCGGCGTGGTCGTGACCTTGAGGCAAGAAGACTCCATGGTGGTTTTCGATGTCGTCGACAATGGCCCAGGTATTCCCGAAGCCTTGCGCCCGCGCCTTTTCACCCCGTTCATGACGACGCGGGCGGGGGGCACGGGACTTGGCCTCGCCCTCAGCCAACGCCTGGTGGAACGCGTCGGCGGCGAGATTACATTGGTGGCCGGCGACGAGGGCGCCACCTTCCGGGTGACACTGCCCAAGGCGCGAGCCCGTCTGGAAGAGACACAATGACCGTTCCCGTCTATCTCGTCGACGACGACGATGCGGTCCGCCGCGCGCTCGGCCTGCTGCTCTCGACGGTCGGCATCAAGGTCATCCCCTTCGCCGATCCGCAGGCTTTTCTCGGGCAATTGTCGCGCCTTGAGCCGGGTTGCCTGATCCTCGACATCCGCATGCCGGCGATCTCCGGGCTGAAGCTGCAGGAAAAGCTCCGCGAAAATGGCGTGGACTGGCCGACAATCGTCATTTCCGGCCATGGCGATATCGAAGCTTGCCGGCGCGCCTTCCGCAACGGCGCCATCGACTTTCTCTCCAAGCCCATAGACGAAGAGGACCTGATCGACGCGATCCACAAGGGGCAGGAAATACTGGTGCGTACGATGCAGGCACGGGCGGAAAAGGCGGAAACTCTTGCTCTGTTGGCAGCGCTCACGCAGCGTGAGCGCGAGGTTCTCGATCGCATCGCTGCAGGTTTCACCACCCGCCAGATCGCCGAGGGGCTCGGCCTCTCGCCGCGAACGGTGGAAAGCCATCGCGCGGCGATCGGCGCCAAGCTCGGCAGCACCTCGCAGGCGGAGTTGACCCGCATCTGGCTCGAAGGGACGCAAACTCCGTAGAACTACGGATGGTGATGGAAGAGCTACGAATATCGATGGGCGGCGTCCCGCAATAACCTTTCCATATCAACAGGAAAGGAACCCATTGATGATCCGCAATATCGTGCTTGCAGCAGCTCTTCTCGCTCCCGTTGCCGCCACCGCCCAGGAGCTTCCGACCGCCGCCTACCTGCCGCTCGACATGGCCGTCAAGGCGGCCGACGCAGCGCTGAAGGCATGCGCCGCCGAAGGCCACAATGTCAGCGTCGCGGTCGTTGCACGGGACGGTTCGACCAAGGTGCTGCTGAAGGCCGACAATTCCGGTCCGCACACCGGAAACAGCGCCCAGGGCAAGGCCTTCACCTCGGCGGCCATGGGGCGCGACACGGCTGGCCTCGGCGAATTCATCGCTTCCAAGCCCGCTAATGAAGGTCTCCGCGACATGGACGCACGCATGGTCATCCAGGCCGGCGGCGTGCCGATCAAGTTCGGCAAGGCGCTCGTCGGCGGCATCGGTGTCGGCGGTGCGCCGTCGGGCGACGTTGACGCAAACTGCGCGACCGCAGGCCTTGCTGCAATCGGCGCGAAGTAATTCGCTCCAAGGGAGGCTCTCGCCCTTGAAAAGGCGGCGGGCCTCTCCATTTAAAGTCCACTACCCGTTTCGAGAGCTCTCAGCCGTCGGCGCCTTTGGCGTGCGATAGCGGCACTCCGGGTTAAAAACAGGGCGCTCCCCGGCACGGGTCGAGCGCCCTGTTTGCTTTAGCAGGTCATCGATCAGCCGAACGATCTCACCAGGTCTTGCTGAGCTTCAACGTGACCGTGCGCGCATCGCCATATCCGCAAACAAGCAGGCCATTGCAGCCGCTGACATAGTGCTTGTCGAACAGGTTGGTGACATTGAGGGCAGCGCCCCAGCCGTCCTTCTCGTAGCGCAGGGCTGCGTCGAAGACGGTCGACGCCGGCACCTTCGCGGTATTTTCCTTGTCCGCCCAGCTCTCGCCGCGATAGCGCACGCCGGCGCCGAGGCTGAGGCCTTCCAGCGCGCCCTGCTGCACCGTGTAGTCGAGCCATAGCGAAGCCTGCGTATCGGGGACGAGATAGGGCGATTTGCCGATCAGCGCGCGGTTTGCGTCCTCGGTCACCTCGATATCCATGAAATCGAGGCCCGCAATCAGCTTCCAGCTTTCGTCGAGATTGACCTTGCCCTCGAACTCGATGCCGCGGGAACGCACTTCGCCGGTCTGGGTCGAGATGCTGGTCAGCGGATCGGTGACGAGAGCGTTGCGCTTGGTCAGCTGGTAAATGGACGCCGTCAGCACGCCATCAAAAAAGGTCGGTTCGTACTTGATCCCGGCCTCGAACTGCTCACCCTCTTCCGGCTTGGTGTTGCCGGTCGCCGTTACCGCCACGACCGGATTGAAGAAGGTCGCGGCGCTGACGTAAGGGGTGAGGCCGTTGTCGAATTCATAGGCAAGGCCGGCGCGGCCGCTAAGCGCGCCTTCGCTGTAGTCGAAACTCGAATTCTGGGTCGGCGCCCAGAAGGTCGGCCCGTTGTCGGTCTTGGTGTCGACATAGTCGTAACGGCCGTTGAGCGTGACGAGCCAGCCGTCGCCAAGGCGGATCTGGTCCTGCGCGTAGACGCCGATCTGCTGCTGTGTGATCACCTGGTTGATGTAGATGGCGTTCGCGGGTTGCGGCGCGCCATAGACCGGATCAGTAGCGCTGATCGGCGTTCCCGCCGACGACGCCTGGACGTGGTCCAGCCGGAAGAACTTGTAGTCGAGGCCGACGAGCAGCGTATGCTCGAGCGCTCCCGTCTCGAACTCGCCTTCGAGCCGGTTGTCGGCGGCGAACGTATCGACCTTCGACGTCGCCTCGAAGCCCAGGCGATAAAGCAGGTTGTCCGGGGTCGCCGGCGTGTTCGAAACCGGAAAAGGAAGGCTCGGATCGTAGTAGCCGTAGGTGTAAGGCCCGTTCTCGTGCTTGTAGAGATGGCCGTAGTGAAGGTTCTGACTGAACTGCCAGCCGCTGTCGAACTCGTGCTTGAATTCGTAGCCGAGCTTCTGCTGCGCATAAGTTCCGGTATCGATGTCCGGCTCGCCAAAGAAGGCCTTGCGGTCGATCTTGCCGAAGGGCGCATCGACGACCGAGCCGACATAGGGCAGGAAGCCGCCACCGGTATGAACCTGGTCGAGGCCCTGCAGCAGGCCGTAGACGGTCAAGCTGGTCGCGTCGTCGGGCTGATAGGTGATCTGCGGCAGGATGAAGCCGCGCAGATCCTCCGAATGGTCCACATAGTTGTCGCCACCTGAGATCTTGCCGGTGACGCGATAGTTGATTGCGTCGTCCAGCTGCCGGTTCACGTCAATCCCAAGGAAGGCATTGCCGTTGTTGTTGATGCCGGTCTCGACATAGGCGGAGGTTTCCCCCGTCGGCCGCTTGCTGATGAGGCTGACGATCCCGCCCGGATTGGCGCCGCCATAAAGCACCGAAGCCGGACCTTTCAGCACCTCGACACGTTCCAGCATGAAGGGATCGATCTGGAACCCGCCAAAGCCGTAGGAGAAGAGGTTGAGGCCGTCGAGGAACACGCCGGTTTGCGTCGCGTCGAAGCCGCGGATGTAGAACCAGTCGGTATCCGGATCGACGCCGAAGGGCTCGGCCATCACGCCCGGCGTGTAGCGCAGCGCTTCGTCGACCTTGTTGACGACGCCGCGGTCGTCAAGCTCCTCGCGTCCGACGACGGAAACGCTCTGCGGGATCTCAGCGATCGGAGTTGCGGATTTCGAGCCGGTCGTCGTCGCCTTGGCGACATAGCCGTCGACCGGACCTGTGGCGTCGTTCTCCGTCCTCGCGCCGGTCGCCTCGATCGTTTTCAGCCTTGTCGCCGTCGCATCCTGCGCCATTGCCGCGCCGGTGGCCAGAACCGCAATGGCGGCGACCCCGCTTGCCAGCCACTCCGTCAGCCGTACTGCCTTGCCTCTTACCATCATCTGTCTGCCATCTCACCCGAACCACCGCAGTGCCTTACAGGCGGCGCGGCTTACACCCTCTAATAAGGTGAGTGTTTATATCAACTATTGCGGTGACTCTTGTCGCGATCAGCGGAAATTGAACGTTTCTGGGCTATTTGATGCGAACAACCGCCCTTCAAGATGGAACTTGCTCAGCTCAATCGGCTGCGTTTCCAAGACGCAGGCGTCGCGCCCACGACCTTGCGGAAGACCCGGGTGAAGTGCGCCTGGTCGGAGAAGCCGGTCTCGGCCGCAACCGTCGTCAGCGACGCCTCGTTCTTCAGCAACAGTTGCTTGGCTCTTTCAACCCGCGCATTGGTCTGCCACTGGTGCGGTGCCATGCCGGTCGACGCCTTGAAGGCGTGGCTGAAGTGCGACTGCGACAGTCCGGCAAGGGACGCCAGCTCCTCCAGGCGGATGTTGCGCCCCCAGTTCTCGTCGATGTATTCGACCGCCCGGCGGAGTTGCCAGGTGGCAAGCGCGCTGCGTTTGCGGGCATCGCTGCGATTAAGCTTCATCAGGTCGATGAACAATGCGACCGTCAGGCCATCGCCGTAGAGATCGTGCAAGGGCTGCGGATTGAGGCACTCGGCGGCGATCAGTTGTGCAAGCTGCAGGAAGCGTTCGTCGTAAAACATCAGCCGTGGCGTGTCGCATCGCCCCGCATCGAGCTCCTCCTCCAGCCGTCGGCCGAGAACCTCGAGATTGAAATGCAGGTCGAGGTGGCGGATACGCCTGACATCGACCATGTCCGCCCAGATTTCCATGCCCGCCGGGATATAGGAAAGCGCCTGCTGGCGCTCGTTCTCGACCGCGCCGCGCCCATCGGGCGAAAGTCTGACGTTGCAACGGCTACCGCCTTCAGCGTCGAGCACGATGAACATGCGCGGATCATCCGAGAGATAGTGGCCACCTGCCCTCGCCTCGCATTCGACGTCCCAGACGTCGGCGATGATCCCGTTCCATTCCCGCCGGTGGAGCCCGCCGATCACCTTGAACCCGGAAATTTTGTTCTGCATCCGCGGTTGAAACGACATCTAGGCGTATCCAATGCTCTAGGACGAGGCGACGCCTCCGGCTAATTCCTTCCTCTATTACTCATCTTTAATGTTTGACGGAAGCCCGTAATCTTTCCAACGCGATTTAAACGGTCAAAACGCACATGGACCGGTGCATATCCGGGAGCGGAAAGGCAGCGGTGGAGCGCCGATTCGGGCAGCCTGCCTGCCCGAACCGGTTGCGCGCGATCAGAACCGGACGCGGGCGCCGACCTTGGCACCGGCCGACTTCGAACCGTCGCCCTCGATGTTGAAGAGCAGCGAGAAGTCGAGGTCCCAGTTGTCGTTGTTGCTGAGCGCAAGCCCGGCCGACACCCGCCCGAACAGACCCTCGCCGTCAAGCGAGGCAAAGCCGACATCGGCGCCGACTGTCGGCGACAGGATCACCCCGTTTTCTAGCTCCAGGGTGCGTTCGACGTCGAAGCCGATGCTGAGACGGGCCTGTTCCTCGATGAAGCCCTTGAGATCGATCACCTCGCCGAGCGCGTTCTTGACGGTGTAGTCCTCGGTCTCTTCATTGAAGTAGACGGCTCTCAGCTTCGGCATCAGCACCGTCGCCTCATCCAGTTGCCATTCGCCGGTCAGCTTGACGTCCGCCATCCAGCGGGTGGTGTCGAACGTGCCGGTGAAGATGCCGGTGTCGATGTCGTTGGACGAACCGCCATAGAGCAGGTTGGCGTCGAGGAAGACGCCCTGGCCGATCTCGAACGAGGCATAAGGACCGGCCAGCCAGCCGTTGCCTTTAAGCTCGGCATCCGCGTCGGTCGGATCGGTCATGTAGTCGTAGTGGAACGACAGGCCGATGAGCGCCCGATCGCTTAAGAGATAATCGGCGCCGAGCGAGAACAATGCGAAATTGCCCCACTTGTCGTTTCTGTCGTCTTCATCCTTGTGGAACAGGAAACTGCCGTTCACCCAGATGTCGAACGGCCGGTCGGTCGCCACGAAGGTTTGACCGGTCGCTGCCGCATCGGCGGCATCGCGCGCCGCCTGGATCTGCGACAGGCTGGAGGAGAAGCCGAGGCGGGCACCCTTTTCCGACGGCGTCACCGCCGTCGTCACCGGATCGGTGCTCATCGCCGCCCGCCGCCGTTCGATCAGGCCGGGCACCTTGACCGTCGACGACAACAGGTTCTGGCGATTGCGCACAAAATCGCGCACCAGCCCGTCGATCTCTTCGCCGGCAGCCACCCGATCGAGCGCGATCTTGTAGGTGACGGAGCCAATATTGGACGAGCCCAGCGCGCTCCTGAGCGTATAACTGACCACCGCCGAGCCGGAATAGGACGGGTTCGGCGTGAACTTCAGATAGAAGCCGACCGGCGTGAAGCTGGTGGCAGCGGCAAGCTCGCCTTCGATGATTTCGGCCGTGCCGGCAAAGGGCGGCGAGACCGAGGCAACCGATGCGTCGGTGAACGGACCGCCGGTGGCGCCACCGTTGAGATAGACATCCTTCGGCGTCGAACCGGCCGGAACCTCGACGACGACATTGGGCACCGTCACCGCACGAGCGTTCAGTTTCAGCGTATAGGCGGCCGAACCGCTGGCGCCACGGCTGTCAGTCACAGCAATGGTGAATTGATAGCTGTCGGGCACCGCATCGGCCGCGAGCGGTCCGGTCAATTCGCCAGTGGAGATATTCAGCACCATGCCATTCGGCAGGGCGCCGCTCTTGAGGCTGTAGACCAGCGCGCCGGTGCCACCGGTCGCCGAGACGCGTTGGGAATAGGCTTCGCCGACCATCGCGTCGGGAAGCCCGCCGGCCGACGGGGTAAAGACGAAACTGGCGGAGGCAACGGCGATCTGATAGCTGGCCTGGCCTGTCGCGCCATTGGCATCGGTCGCCGTCACGGTGAAGCCGAAATCGCCGTTGGCCGAAGGTCGTCCCGAGATCGTCCCGCTTGAGGCATCGAGCGACAGACCGCCCGGCAGAGCACCCGACGAGACTGCGTAGTTGTAGGGGGCCGTGCCGGCGCTGGCTGAGACGTTCTGGCTGTAGGAAACGCCGGGCACACCGTTGGCAAGCGCCCCGCCTGCCGGCGACAACACCAGCATCGGCGGCTTGACCGTGACCGAAACGGTTGAAGGCGCCGACGTGCCGGTCGCGTTCGTTGCCGTATAGGTGAAGCTGTCAGCGCCCGAATAGCCGGCATCAGGCGTGTAGAGGATCGTTGTCCCCGCCGCCGTAGCTGTGCCATGCGCGGGCGCGGTGGCGATCGCCACAGATGTTGCCGCCCCGCCCGTCAGACTGAGGCTGATAGCATTTGGGCTGGAGTTCGCAGCAACAGTCGCTGCAACCGGACCGGCCGATGGCGCTTCGACGGCGACCGCGAGACTATAGTTCGCGGTGCCCGTCGCATTGTTCGCGTCGGTCGCCGTCACCGTGAACGTTGCCGCTCCATCGGCGGTCGGCGTTCCGGACAGGCGACCGTCGGCAGCAAGCGTCAAGCCGGCCGGCAGTGTACCACCGGTGACCGCATAGGTGTAGGGAGCCGTTCCGTTGGCGGCGATGATCGTCAGGTCATAGGCGTCTGCAACGGTTACGCCGGCAAGCGCACCCGCAGCCGGCGTGAAGGCGAATGTCGGCGGAGACACCGTCACCGTAACCGTCGCTGCAGCGGACGTTCCGGTCGTATTCGCCGCCGTGTAGGTAAAGCTGTCGGCGCCGGAGAAGCCGGCCGCTGGCGTATAGCTGAATGTGTTACCCGCGACCGTGGCCGTACCGTGCGATGGGGGCGCTGCGATAGCGACCGAAGCGGCCGTGCCGCCCGTAAGGTTCGGCGTAATCCCGTTGGCCGACGAGTTGGCGGCAACGGTTGCCGTCGTGGCGTTGGCGATCGGCGCCTGGATGCGAACCTCCAGGCTATAGCTGCCGCTGGTTGCGGTCGCGCCATGGGTATCGGTCGCCTGAACCGTAAAGGTGAAGCTGCCGTCCGCCGTTGGCGTGCCGGACAGCGTACCGCCAGCGTCGAGCGAAAGTCCGGCCGGAAACGCGCCGCTGGCCAAGGCGTAGCTGTAGGCCGCCGTGCCGCCATTGGCCGTGAAGCTCTGGCTGTAGGTCGTTGCCACGGTTGCGGTCGGCAAAGCGCCGGCCGCCGGCGTGAAGGCGAATATCGGCGCGGAGACGAGGAAGGACTGGCTCACATTGGACGCGGCCAGGTAAGCGCTGTCACCGGCTTGCGAGACTTCGATGGTGCAGGTGCCGCCATTGCGGAATGTGACATCGCCGGTTGACGTGACGACGCAGACGGGCGTCGTCAGAGACTGGAACGTGACCGGCAGAGCGGAACTGGCGCTCGCCGAAAGGGTCACCGGCGTTGCATAGTCCTGCGGGCCGGGATTGGCGAAGGTGATCGTCTGTGGCGCCTTGGGCGTCACCGTGTTCGACGCACTGGAGGCCGGTCCCGTGCCGACAGCGTTGGTCGCCGTCACCGTGAACGTGTAGCTGGTGCCGTTGCTGAGACTGCCGACCGTGACCGGGCTCGACGTGCCCGTTCCAACAAAACCACCGGGATTGGACGTGACCGTGTAGCCGGTGATCGATGCGCCGCCGGCGCTTACCGGCGCGGTAAAATTGACGGACACCTCGCCATCGCCAGCGATAGCTGTGCCCACCGTCGGGGCGTCCGGAACAACCGCGTTGACGGTAAAGCTCTGGGTGACCGTCGTCGCAGGCAGATAGGTGCCGTCACCGCCCTGGTCGGCAGCAATCGCGCAGGTCCCCACGCTGTGGAAGGTCATGCTACCACCCGGCGTGATCGTGCACACGGCTGCGGTCGAGGATGTGAAGGCAACGGGCAAACTCGCGTCCGACGATGCCGTCAATGTCGGCGTGGTCCCGAACGTCTGCGCGCCCGGATTGGCAAAGGTGATCGTCTGGGTTGCGCGCGGCGTGACGTCGTTCGAGGCCGCCGACGCAGGCCCCGTGCCGGCACTGTTGGTTGCCGTCACCGTAAATGTATAGCTGGACCCATTGCTGAGACCCGTCACCACGACCGGGCTTGACGACCCCGTCCCGGTGAAGCCACCCGGGTTCGACGTCACGGTGTAGCTAGAGATCGACGCTCCACCCGTGCTCGCCGGCGCTGTGAAGGCGACGGACGCCGAAGCGACATCGGCGGTTGCCGCTCCGATCGTCGGTGCGCCGGGCACGACGGCATCGACCATGAACGTCTGCGAGACCGTCGGTGCCGCCAGATACGTTCCGTTGCCCACCTGATCGGCTGCGATGGTGCAACTGCCGGCCTGATGGAAGTTCAGATCGCCCTCGGGCGTCACCGTGCACACGCCGGCAGTCGACGAGGTGAAGGCAACAGCCAGGCTGGAGCTTGCCGTCGCTGTCAATGTCGGCGACGTGCCGAACGCCTTCGTGCCCGGATTGGCGAACGTGATCGTCTGTGCGGATCGCGGCGTAACCGCATTGGAGGCGGCCGACGCGGTGCTTGTCCCGGCGCTGTTGGTGGCGGTCACGGTGAACGTATAGCTCGTGCCGTTGGTCAGGCCAGTCACCCTGATCGGGCTCGTCGTATCCGTGGCCGTCATGCCGCCGGGGTTCGACGTCACGGTATAGCCCGTGATCGTCGCGCCGCCGTTCGACGCCGGGGCGGTGAACGACACGTCTGCGTAGGCGTCCCCCTCCACGGCCGCACCGATGGTGGGCGCGTCGGGCACGGTCGGCGCGACGTCGACAGTGAAGACTTGGCTGCCGGTCGCGCCATAGGCATCCGTTGCCGTAACGGTAAAGGTGACGGCGCCACCGATCGATGCAGTGCCCGACAACACCCCGTTGTTCGCCAGCGTCATGCCAGCGGGCAAGGCATTCTGCGTGACGGCGAATGTGTAGGGGCTTGCGCCGCCTGATGCCGCCAGGGTTTGTGAATAGGCGGTGCCAGCGGTCGGATCAGGAAGCGTCGCCGGCGAGAGCGCGATCGTCGGCGCAGCGATGGTGATGGAGAATGCGCGCGAGGCGGTCGAGCCTTCGGGATCGGTCGCTGTCACTGTGAAATTGAACGGACCGCTTGCCGTTGGGGTGCCGGAGACGCCGCCGCCGCTCGAGATCGCCATGCCGGCGGGCAGTGCACCGGAGGTCGTTGCATAACTCAAGGTGCCCGATCCGCCGGTGGCACTTAGCGTTTGCGCCGCATAGGCCTGGTTGTAGACCGGGTTCGGCAGCGTTGTAGTCGAAAACGCGATCGGTGCGTAGGCAACCGAATTGTCGGTGCTGGTGGATAGGTCGTTGGTAAAGCCGGCCGCGCTCGTGGCCTTGCCGGCGGGTATGGACGCCACGACCGTGCCTGCCTGCGTCATTCCGCTGACCGAAACGGTGTAATTGGCGCCCGATCCCGAAACACTCGCCGTCGTCGCGCCGGCCGTGCCTGAAATCTGGACGTCGCCAGCGGAAAAGCCGGTGACGGACTTGCTGAACACCACATCGAACGCAACGGATGTCTTGGCGCTGGGATCGGATTGCGAGCCTGCCTGGTTGATCGCGACCGTCGGTTTGGTGTCGACCCAGTGGCTGGCGCCGGTCGCAGTGCCGGTGCTGCAGCCGCTGCCGCCACCGTAGCTGGCGGAAACCGCGTGCTGTCCGAGCGGCAGCGTCGATGTCTGGAAGGTCGCAGACGATGCCGTGCTGACGGGCCCGGTCGGCGTCAACCCAAGGGTCGTCGACTGCGATCCGATCGTGATCGTCACGTTTCCAGGCGGAGACTGTCCGGCGTTACAGCCCATCGACGATACCGTTGCCGTCACCGAAACCTGTTCGCCCGGCAGCGACGGTCTCGGGGAAGATACGACATCAACGACAACCGGTCCCCCTGTGGCCGCCTTGACGACGATGTTGTTGCTGTTGGCGGTGTAGTTGCCGCCCGTGCGCGTGCCCGTGAATGTGACCCAATCGGAAAACTGGCCGGACATCGCATCGAGGGAATCGACCTGATAGGAGCCTGTGCAGGTCACGGAAGACGTCGTGCCGCCGCCCGGGATTGCCGGGCATGAAACGACGACGCCCTTGTTCGCGGTGGTCGCAGGCGCGATGCTGAGAATATTGTAGGATCCGGGGTTCAGCACATAGCTGAAATTGATCGTGTCGCCAGCCGCATTGAAGGTCGCCGGGTTCGCCGAAATCGTCACAACCTGCGCCGAGGCACCAATGGCAGAAGCCAGAAGAATGCCAATCGCTGCGAAAAATGTCCTGAAATACAAACCCTGGAATGCAGACGAAAAAATCTTCCCGCCCGCGACGCTTCCGCACCGCAGCCCCATAAATACCCCCAATATATGCCGGGAAAATTAGCCCCATCTCCCAGTCGAGCAGCTAATAAAGTGGAAGGTACTGAGTCAATCGCACAACTCACCATTGCCGGAGAAAATGCGGTCGGCCGTTGCCATGTGGCTTATCGATCACACTTTTTGGCGCCGCCGCCGACTGAACTTCAGCTGCGCCGAGTGACGGCCCCAAGGTCAGCAACTTCAGGAGGAGTGCACGAAAATGGCGGCCAGCCGTCGCGAAGAGAATCGTTATTCCGCGCCTGGCCTCTTCCGGCTTCGAAAGACGAGGTATGCGCCCCCCACACTCATGGCCGCCAGCGCAAACCAGGTCAGCGCGTAGACAAGATGGCTGTTGCGGAAGCTGACGACTGTGAGACCGCCGATCGGTAGGCCGCCTGGGTTTGGCGTCGCGTCCGCGTCGATGAAATAGGGCGCGACATCCGTCAGCTGTTGTGCTGCCGCGATTGCCGCGACATCGCGGGAAAACCAGCGATCGCCAGCCGGATCGTTGGAGCGAAGAAAGGCGCCGCCGGGTTCGCTGATGCGCAAGAGCCCGGTGATCCCGGTGGTCCCGGGCGTTTCGCCTGCGGCGCGGGCAGTCCGATCGCGCCGGTCGGCGGTCACGAAGCCGCGATTGACGAGAACCGTCGTGCCGTCTTCGCGGCGCATCGGCGTCAACACCCAGAACCCGGCGCCCCGCTCGGTTACGGCCTGCACCAGAACCGACTTGTCGTGGCTAAAGGTACCCGTTGCCGTGACGCGAAGGTATTCGTCGTTCTCTCGGGTGATGCCACCCCAGTCCGGCCGCGACGGGGCCGGGACGGCGTCAGCGTGCACACGCGCATCGACGCGAGCGATCAGGTCGAGCTTCCAGAAGAGCCGCTGGATCTGCCAGGTCCCGAGCGCCACGAAGATGGCGCAAAGAAACAGGAGCGCGCCGGTCAGAAGGAACCTGGCGCGAGAGGATGCTTTCGCACCCTCCCCTTTCACGTCGCGGCCGCCGGTCATGTTCGCGTCTGCCCGCCCCTGATCAGGGCATGTTCTTCATCATCTCGTGGGTCATCGGCATCATGTTCGTATTGAGGTGATGCATGACCCAGAGCGAGCCGGCGAGCGCAATACCGACGATGATGATCGTGAAGATCAGCGCCATCAGCGTCCAGCCACCTTCCGAACGGGCGTTCATGTGCAGGAAGTAGATGACGTGCACGACGATCTGGACGACGCCGATACCCATGACGAGCACGGCGGTCAGCAACTTGCTGTCGAGCGCGCCGCTCATGACCAACCAGAACGGGATCGCCGTCAGGATGACCGACAGCATGAAGCCCGTCATGTAGCTCTTGAGCGAACCATGCCCGGCAGCGTCGCCCGGATGGCTGTGCGCGTGGTGAGGCTCGAACGCGCTTTCGTGGCCAGGATGCTGCGAACTCATCCGAGTACTCCCAACAGATAGACGAAGGAGAAGACGCCGATCCAAATGACGTCGAGGAAGTGCCAGAACATGGAGAGGCACATCAGGCGGCGGCGGTTTTCCGGGTTCAATCCATGTTTGCTAACCTGCACCATCAGCGTGATCAGCCAGATGATGCCGAAAGTGACGTGCAGCCCGTGCGTGCCGACCAGCGTGAAGAACGAGGACAGGAAGGCCGAACGCGTCGGACCGGCACCCTCGTGGATCAGGTGGTAGAACTCATAGAGCTCGAGCGCGAGGAAGATCGCTCCGAACACGCCGGTGACGCCGAGCCAGAACAGCGTCTCCATCTTGGCGTTGCGCTCCATCTGAAGCATGGCAAAGCCGTAGGTGATCGACGAGAACAGCAGCATCGCCGTGTTGATGGCGATCAGGTTGAGGTCGAACAGGTCGGCTGGTGCGGGACCTGCCGCGTAGTTGCGCCCGACCACACCGTGCGTGGCGAAGAGAACGGCGAAGATCAGGCAGTCGCTCATCAGGTAGAGCCAGAAGCCCAGCATAGTGCTGTGCTCCGGGTGGTGCTCTTCCTTGAGGTAGAACTGCGGCTTTTCTGTTTCTTGGACTTGGGTTTGGCTCATCGTTTCAGATCCGTTCCGCAAGCAGTTTCGAGCGTGCGTCTTCGGTCGCCGCGACGGTTTCCGCGGGAATGAAGAAATCACGGTTGTAGTTGAAGGTATGGCCGATGGAGACCGCAATCAGGGCGATGAAGGATACCGCCGCCAGCCACCAGATGTACCAGATCAACGCGAAGGCGAGCACGACGCTGATGCCGGAGAGAATAATGCCAGCGCCGGTGTTCTTCGGCATGTGGATCGGCTTGAAGCCTTCGAGCGGACGCTCGTAACCGCGGTTCTTCATATCGTACCAGCTGTCATGGTCGTGAACGACGGGCGTGAAGGCGAAGTTGTAGTCCGGCGGCGGCGACGAGGTCGACCACTCGAGCGTGCGGCCGTCCCAGGCATCGCCGGAGGTTTCACGCAGTTGGTCGCGACGCAGGAAGCTGACGACAAGCTGGATGATGAAGGACGCGATGCCGATGGCGATCAGGACCGCACCGAAGGCGGCGATGATGAACCAGATCTGCAGCGAGGGATCCTCGAACTGGCTGACACGCCGGGTGACGCCCATCAGGCCGAGCACGTAGAGCGGCATGAAGGCGAAGAAGAAGCCGATCTGCCAGAACCAGAAGCTCATCTTGCCCCAGAAGGGATCGAGCTTGTAGCCGAAGGCCTTCGGCCACCAGTAGACAAGGCCGGCCATCAGCCCGAACAGCACACCGCCGATGATGACGTTGTGGAAGTGGGCAATCAGGAACAGCGAGTTGTGCAGCACGAAGTCGGCCGGCGGGATCGCCAGCATGACGCCGGTCATGCCGCCGATGACGAAGGTAACCATGAAACCGATCGTCCACAGCATCGGCAGTTCGTAGCGGATACGGCCGCGATACATGGTGAAGAGCCAATTGAACATCTTCGCCCCGGTCGGGATCGAGATGATCATCGTGGTGATGCCAAAGAAGGCGTTCACCGAAGCACCCGAACCCATGGTGAAGAAGTGATGCAGCCACACCAGGTAGGAGAGGATCATGATCACGCAGGTGGCGTAGACCATCGACGTATAACCGAACAGGCGCTTGCCGCAGAAGGTCGCGACGACTTCGGAGAAGATGCCGAAGGCCGGCAGTACGAGAATGTAGACTTCCGGGTGGCCCCAGATCCAGATGAGGTTGATGTACATCATCGGATTGCCACCAAGGTCATTGGTGAAGAAGTTGAAGCCGAGGTAGCGGTCGAGCGACAACAGCGCAAGCGTCGCCGTCAGGATCGGGAAGGTCGCGACGATGAGGATGTTGGTGCACAGCGACGTCCAGGTGAAGACCGGCATCTTCATGAAGGTCATGCCCGGAGCGCGCATCTTCACGATCGTGGCGATCAGGTTGATGCCGGATAAGGTCGTCCCGACGCCCGCCACCTGTAGGCCCCATATGTAATAGTCGACGCCGACGCCGGGACTGTAGTCGGCACCCGAGAGCGGCGGATAGGCGAGCCAGCCGGTGCGCGCGAATTCACCGACGAACAGCGACATCATGATGATGACCGCACCGCCCGTCGTCATCCAGAACGAGAAATTGTTGAGGAAGGGGAACGAGACGTCGCGCGCGCCGATCTGCAGCGGCACGACATAGTTCATGAAACCGGTGACGAAGGGCATCGCCACGAAGAAGATCATGATCACGCCGTGGGCAGTGAAGATCTGGTCGTAGTGGTGCGGGTTGAGATAGCCTTCGTTGCCGTTGAAGGCGATCGCCTGCTGTATGCGCATCATGATCGCGTCGGCAAATCCGCGCAAAAGCATCACGATCGCCAGGATGATGTACATGATGCCGATCTTCTTGTGATCGACCGACGTGAACCACTCGTTCCAGAGATAGCCCCAGAGCTTGTACTTCGTGATCAGCGCGAGGATCGCCAGGCCGCCCACGGCCACGGCTGCGAAGGTCACGACAAGGATCGGCTCGTGGTATGGGATCGCTTCCCAGGTAAGCCGCCCGAAGATGAATTGCGTGAGGCTGGTGTCACCAAACATGGGTCTTCCAATATGTCTCGAATTGCGGCCCGAAGGGCCCTGGCGCTCGCTGGATCAAGGCCGGCGAGCGCGCGAAAGTCCTAGTGCGTCTTGTGCATGTCGTGGTTCATGGGCTCAGCCGCGGGCCGCTCTTCCTTGACGCCCTCGGCCGGTTCCTCGCTCTTGGCGGGGTTACCGGTTTCGGGGAAGGTCGCGGCCGGTGCGGCCGCTTCGGTCACTCCGCCCGTATGGCGGTTGTCATGCTCGAGTTTGGCGCGGTTCTCATGGCTTTCGACGCCGGCTCCGCCCATCATGTCGATGTGCATCATATCCTTCATGCACATCTGGCCTTCGCGCACGCACATGTTGAGAACGGCTTCATAGAGGCCGTTTTCGACGGAAGCGTAGTAGCGCACCGGCTCCTTCACGCTCGGCTTTTCTAGCTTCAGGTAGGCGTCGCGATTGAGCATCGTGCCGTTCTGCTTGACGCGGGCAACCCAGGCGTCAAAGCCCGCCTGGTCCACGCCGTGGAACTTGAAGCGCATGTGCGAGAAGCCGTCGCCGCTGTAGTTGGACGAAAGGCCCTCGTATTCGCCTGCCTTGTTGATAACGGCGTGCAGCTTGGTCTGCATGCCGGGCATGGCGTAGATCATGCCGGCGAGCGCCGGAACGTAGAACGAGTTCATCACCGACGAGGCAGTGATCTTGAAGTTGATCGGCACGTCGACCGGCGCCGCCATCTCGTTGACCGTGGCAATACCGTATTCCGGATAGAAGAACAGCCATTTCCAGTCGAGCGCGACGACTTCGACGGTGATCGGCTTCGTCTCTTCGGTCACCGGGCGCGCCGCATCGATCCGATCGAGCGGTCGATAGGGGTCGAGCTTGTGGGTGCTGACCCAGGTGATCGCGCCGAGCGCGATGATGATCGCGAGCGGAGCCGACCAGATGATGACTTCGAGGCCGGTGGAATGGTGCCATTCCGGATCATACTTGGCGGCCGTGTTCGACTGGCGATAGCGCCAGGCAAAGAACAGCGTCAGGAAAAGGACGGGAACGATGATCAACAGCATCAGGACCGTCGAAATAACGATCAGATCCCGCTGCTGCGCGGCGATATCACCGGAAGGCGACATGACCACCATGTTGCATCCCGAGAGAACGGAGAGCAACAGGACGGCAATCGTCGATCGTCCGGCTAAACTGTATGGCTTCGGCATTGCGGCCTCAACTTGCGTTTTGTCTAGTCGGCATTACTCGGGCATGATCGGGCATGGAAGTGAGGTCCATCGTCGCAGCGCAACATTTTGCCGCAGTGCAGTGACGACCGTATCGCTCTATGCGCGTTTGTACGGGCGCAAAGGCATATTGTCGGTTCGATGCCGGCTGTTCCAGCGAACGTTAGGCACGAACTAGAATGAGGCATGTGCGCAGGTACGTGCACGGCATTCTTGATATCAGACGCCAATTGGTCAACACTCTAACGACAAGACGTTCGATCGTCGGAGAAATTCATGGTTTCGGTCGCTAACCCAACATCGTCTGGTCTCGAGCGGGATGCACGTCGCATTCACGAGGACGACAAGCCTCTGTCCCCGGGCAGCATCGCCATCGGCGTGGTCATTGGACGAACCTCGGAATTCTTCGACTTCTTCGTCTACGGCCTCGGCTCGATCCTCGTTTTTCCGAAGCTGATTTTCCCGTTCGCGCCCAATGCGGTCACCGCGACGCTCATGTCCTTCGCGCTGTTCCCGCTCGCTTTCCTCGCCCGCCCGGTCGGCTCCTTCGTCTTCATGTGGGTCGACCGCAACTACGGGCGCGGCACGAAGCTGACGATCGCGCTCGTCATTCTCGGTGGCTCGACGGCGTCAATCGCCTTCCTGCCCGGCTATGACACGATCGGATATTGGGCGGTGGCGCTATTGGCGCTGTTCCGGCTGGGCCAGGGCTTTGCGCTCGGCGGCGCCTGGGACGGCCTCGCATCGCTGCTGAACCTTAATGCGCCGCAGAATCACCGCGGCTGGTACGCGATGATCCCGCAGCTCGGCGCGCCGATCGGCTTTGCGCTTGCGAGCATCCTCTTCGGTTATTTCGTCAGCAACCTTTCGCAGGAAGATTTCCTCGCCTGGGGCTGGCGCTATCCGTTCTTCGTCGCCTTTGCGATCAACGTCGTGGCGCTTTTCGCGCGCCTGCGCATCGTCGCCAGCAAGGAATTCGGCGCCGCCATGGAAGCCAAGGAGCTTGAGGCGCGGCCGGTCTTCGAGATGCTGAGCAAGCACAGCATCGACGTCGTGCTCGGCGCCTTCGTGCCGCTCGCAAGCTTCGCGATGTTCCACCTCGTCACCATCTTCCCATTGAGTTGGGTGACGCTCAATGGCGGCCAGTCGGCGGCTGAATTCCTGTGGGTTCAGGTGGCAGGTGCCGTCGTCGGCGCCATCGGCATCGTGCTTTCGGGAGTGATTGCCGACCGGGTCGGCCGCCGCAACCAGCTGATGATCGGCGCGATCCTGATCGCGATCTTCAGCTTCTCGGCCCCCTTCCTGCTCGATGCCGGCGGCAAGGGCCAGGACGCTTACATCCTGATCGGCTTCGCCATCCTTGGCCTTTCCTTCGGCCAGTCCTCGGGCGCCGTCTCCTCGCGCTTCACCCAGTACTATCGCTACACGGGTGCCGCCCTGACGTCGGACCTCGCCTGGCTCGTCGGCGCCGCTTTTGCGCCGCTCGTGGCACTCGGGCTTGCCAGCAGCTTTGGCATCATCTTTATCGGCGGGTACCTGATTTCGGGTGCGATCTGCACGATCGCGGCGCTGAGCCTCACCCGCGCGCTCGACCAGCAGTAAGATCCAGAGGCAGGCGGGCCGCGGTTACGGGCGTCCCGCTTGTTCGTCCTTTCCTCGTGTGACCTTGATTGCGAGGAACGGAAACGCGATCGGATTAACCGGTCCTGCAGCCGTCAAAGGCGGACTTCGACCTCAAACCCCTGCGTCTTGCCGCGCGCCGGCGAAGCGATGAGCAATTGGCCCTGCATCTGCGCGACCAGCCGCTCAACGATGGCAAGTCCGAGCCCGGAACCGAAGGCCTCGGTCGGCCCGCGGACGAAGCGCTTGGTCAGGTTGGCGCGGGCGTCCTCGGCGACAACAGCGCTTTCGTTCGTGACGCGGATACCAATTGGGTCGACATGGAGATCGACCCGGCTGCCCGGGGGACTGTGGATCAGGGCGTTTTCAAGAAGATTGCGCAAGACGATCGCAAAGGCGTCCACGCGGATCGGCCGTTCAAGTACGGTGTCCTTGGCGACCTGAACGTTCAGGCGGTTGGCGCCGAGTGCCGATCGCTCCAGATCCTGCATCACGACCATCAACACCGGCAGCAGATCTTGCTGCTCGTCCGAAATCGCAATCTCCGCTTCGGCGCGCGACATCTGCAGTAACTTCTCGGCAAGCCGGCTCAGATGCACGAGCGCACGTTCGATCTGGGCGGTTCGCGGTTGGTATGCCGGGGGCACCTCGCGCGCCAGCCGTTGGGTCTGCGCAAGCGCACCGGCAATCGGGGTCCGCAACTCATGGGCGCTGTTCGAGGTGAACTCTCTCTCCGCCTCTAGACCCGCCTTCAGCCGCGCCAGAAGCAGGTTCACGGAACGCGCGATCGCCCGCAGTTCGCGCGGCAGCGTCGCCTCGTCGATCGGCGCCAGCTTGCCGCTGTCCTTGGTCAGGATATCGTCGCGCAGCTGCGACACGGGCGACAGCGTGCTGCGAACGACGAAGACGATCGCAAGGATGCTGCCCGGTATCAGCACGAGCAGCGGCAAAAGCAGCGCCGGGATGGCCGTCAAGTCCTTGAGCGCCCAAGCGGCGAAATGCGGTGAGGCTGCCCGCCTCGGCCGCCGCCTACGGGGCCGGAGGATTTCAGGAGGCGACGGGATCGCGAAAGGCCCCGCGCCTCTTCTTGTAGCTGATCACCGCCGTCGCGATCCCGACCAGAGCCATCGCGCCGCCAAGAACGGCCAGCACGCCAACATTCCGGCCTCATGGCTCGTAGGTCGCGAATTTGTACATCTCCGTCGCGAGCACCGCGATCATGGCCGCCGAGAAGGTCGAATAGTCCTTGCCGACGATACGTCTGATGTTGGACGCCATTCCTTCCGTGGAGTGGCTGAAGTTTGAAAGGCGCAGCGCCCAGCGCGGCACGTCACGGCAATATGCCTGATAGGCTTCGCTGGAGGTGCGAAGCAGAAAAGCTTCCTCCGCATAGACGATGCATTGGTACATGAAGGCAAAGAGCCCGATGCCGATCACGATGAGCAGCGGGTTGCCGTGCAGCAGGAAAACGCCGGAGTAGAGCAGCATGTCATAGAGCGGGTTCCGGCAAACGCCGAACATGCCCTCGGTTACCAGGTCCTTGGCGTAGACCCTAGGCCACCACGCTGGATATACTTATAGCCGACGACCGTCGCGCGAAGCGCCAGGCCGGCCAGAATGACGAGGATCGCGACCGCATCCTTGGCCAGCGTCAGCAGCGGGTTGTCCAACACCAATGCCGGCGGCGGCATCGGCAGGAACAACACCGCGATGATCGCGGGAAAAAGCTGGTTGCGGAAGCGGAAGAGAAAATTGCCGATCGCGATCATGGTCGGTCCGTCCTACTTGATCGCGACAATGCCGCAGAAATTATACCAGCGGAAAAAGACCTCGACGCTGCGGAAACCCAATACAGCAGCTGGAAATATTCCTTCAGACGGTACGGAATGAGACGTTGTCAAGCGCCTCGCGCTTCCTGGCGATCTCGATCTCGGAAAAGCCGTTGCGGCGCTTATAGTCGCAGTAGTGCTCGTTGAGAGTCGCATCCTCGCTGGTCAGCTTCTCAACGAGCAGCAGAGCGTCGCGCTCGTTGTGGCCGTCGTAGATCGAGCGCACGAACTGCAAGGTCAGAAGCATCAGGACGACGCTGGCATTGTGGATCTCGATGCCGTGGTGCAGGTCGCCGCCCCTCAGATCAATCGCCCGGTTGGAATTTACCTGGACGATCTTTTCCTTCGCCTTCTCGATCATGTCGGGAGCGTTGTCGATGCCGACGAAGCGCACGGCGGGATCAACCATGGCGTCGAGCCCGGACAGCGTCGTCGCGGTCGAGCAGCCGATGTCGTAGAGGTTGGTATCGGCTTCGGCAAAGTCGCTAGCGAGTTCGCAAACCATCCGCTGGATTTCGCCGTAGTAGGAAACCGATCGGCTGACCATGTCCTCGAAGACGGCGGCCACGGTTGCATTGAAGGCGAAGTCGCCGACATTCTCGTCCGGTGCGGCAAAAACCTCGTCCCGGCGGTGGCTGTTGTCGTGCACGTGTAGATGCGGGGCCTTGCCAACCATTCGCACTGCCTTTCTTTTCCGGAGCACGCCAAAGGAGAGGGCAGTCGCCTCTGTCCCCGGAGCGATCGATGCCCCACACAAGCCACCCTAACCTCACACGAACCTGAAAGGTTTGGCCGCGTGGGGTCGGCAGATCGTTGTGCCGGGGCGGGGATCACGGCGTGATCACGCGATTTTGCCGGCAGGTGTGCGCGCTTTTGTCGATAATCGGCGGCGTGAAACCGGAGCAACGACCATGCGGCCGAGACTAAGTTGTACGGCGTTGATCGCCAGCCTCGTCATGTCTATGGCCGCTGTGGCGTGGGCCGCGGAGCTGCCACGCTCCGGCGAGCCGACGTTCGACCGGGTGATCGAACTCGTGAACGCGAACTTCTATGACGGCAAGGCCCTCGACCGTTTCAATGCCGCCGCCCAGGCGGAAATCACGGATTCCGCGGCGACACTATTCAGGACGAGCCCGGCTTCCCGCGTCGATGCGGCGATCACGTCCGTTCTTGCAAGTCTCGGGGTTTCGCACACCGGGCGCTTCAAAGCCGACACGATCGACTACTTTGAGCTCGCCGACATTTTCCGCTTCGCCATCCGTGACGATATGCGGCGTCTCTTTCCGCCGGATGGCGCCGCGCGCTATCCCGGCATCGGCATGGTGACGACGGTTAAGAATGGGCAGCGGTTCGCCAGCGATGTTTATGACGGATCGGCCGCCAAGAGGGCGGGCCTCCTCGTCGGCGACGAGATCCTTTCGGTCGACGGGCGGGCTTATCATGAGATCGGATCCTTCGAAGACAAGGTCGGCCGCACGGTCGAACTTCGGCTCCGCCGCCACCGCGATGCGGAGCCATTGCCGCTGCAGGTTGCGGTCGAAAGCTTACGACCACTTCCGATGTTCGAGCGCGCGATCGAAGAAAGTGTCGCGCTCATCGAGACTGGCGGCCGGAAGATCGGCTATGTGCGGCTCTGGACCCTTTCCACGCGAAACGGGCTCGATCTCGTCGCCGAGGCGCTTTCGAGCGACCCGCTGAAGGATGCAGAAGGCCTCGTCGTGGATCTGCGCGGCCGTTGGGGCGGCGGGCCCGCAGACGCAGCCGAGTTTCTGGTCGGTGGTACGCCGACGTTCCGGCTGATTCCGCGCCGGGGCGAAGCCACGCTAGCCAATTTCCGCTGGCAAAAGGCTGTGGTCGCGCTGATCGACAACGGAACCCGCAGCGGTCTCGAACTCTTTGCCTACACACTGCGGCAACACGGGATCCCGCTCGTCGGCGAGCGGACGGCTGGTGCTCTGCTTGCCGGCCGTGCCTATGTGCTACCGGACGACAGCCTCTTGGAAGTGGCGGTGTCGGATGCGGTCATCGGCGACCAGCTAAGGCTTGAGGGGGTGGGCATCGCGCCGGATGTGCAAGTGGCGTTTCCGCTTGCCTATGCGGCCGGCAAGGATCCGCAGCGGGAAGCCGCGATCACTGAGATGCTGCGCATACTCCAAGCCACGCCGGCGCCGGAAACCCTGCCGGCGCAAGAACCGGCCGCAAGCAGGTGACGCTTGGCGCCTCGCAGAACTATGTGTCAGCTGATGCCGCCGGCTGCGACAACCTCCCGTCCGAGTCTCACAACTTCGCTGACGAACAGGTCCAGGTCCTCCCGTCGCGTCCGGTGATTGTTGACTGCCACGCGCAGGCAATGCTCGCCGTGTACCGTCGTGTCGGAGATGACGGCGGTCCCCTCGTCCTGAAGCCGCAGCATGATTTCCGTGTTCACTGCCTTCAATCGCTCAGCCGTCATGTTCTCCGGATGGTCACGGAAGCAGACGATGTTGATGTTGGTCGGCGCCACGAGTTCGAGCTGCGGCTCTGCCTCGACGAGGCCGCTCAGATAATGGCCTTGAGCAACATTCTGGTTGACGAGGTGGCCAAACTTCTCGATGCCGTGCTCCATCAGCGACACTGCTCGATCGCGCGGCGCAAGGCGCCGATATCGATGCGCGGTTCCGCATCCGTCGCGATGCCTGCATCCTTAATGCTCTCAATCTGATCTATGCGAATCTACTTCACAACTCACGTGGGCTTCCTCGGCCCGATCGTACCCGTTCGCAAATAAAATCAGCAATTGCGGGAACCGCTCCAGTGAAATCGATTTCGCTCTTGATTTCCGGGATGTTGGTCTCTTTAGGCTCCTCCACTACCACCGTGCCGCCAGCCTCCTTAATCGCCTTCAGTCCCAACCATCCATCCTTCAACAGTCCTGTAAGGGTTACACCAATTACGCGTCTTCCGACGCTATGGGCGAGTGACCTAAAGAGCGCATCTATTGTGAACCCTCGATAATATCCGTCAGCGAGGAGGCGCATCCGGGGTCCAGGCCCGACTGTCAGGAGCTTGTCCGGCGGTCCGACGAAGCAAGCCCCTGTCTCGAGGGGATCTCCCTCTATTGGAACAACAACACGCAAGTGGGCCACCCGCCTCAAAGTCTCTGGCAGATAGCTATGGGGGAATGGAGACCGGTGAAGAACCACTAGGACGGCCGCCGACAGGTTTTCCGGCAGTCGCCCAACGAGATCAGTGACGCCTTCTACCCCGCCAGCAGGCGCACCAATTGCCACAATGTCAGGTCTCATGGATCAAACTGATACCAGCGCTACGATATATTAGGTCTATCTCATTTTACCGCGCTGCGCGACATCATTTCAACACACGTGAAGGGTTTGTAAAAAGGCGACGCGCGAGGCGTCGCCATGCGCGAACGCTCAGTCTAGCGACGTTTGGTGGGACCACTTATCGACTGCATCCACCGTCGAACCCCGCTACGAAGACAGCTCTGGTCGCAGACTTCCTATGTCCAAGGCGCGCGCCAGATTGTGGTAACGGAGCAGGGCTGCCGGACAGTTACGCGCGCGAAGATCTGCCCGCCGACCAAAGATCGCGATCTCTCGTACTTCTCCGTAATCCGGCGAAGCACATCTTGAAGGTTTCTCCGGACAGCTCAAGTCCGGCTCATCGACAGAGCAGACCTCCTTCGCCCGCAGAAAGCGAGAATTCGGCTTTCTACAAACGGCTTGATTTCGCGGACAAGCGGCAGTCGACAACCGTATGGACTTGCATGATAATACCCACATGGCGCGAGAAAATGGCACGGTCTCACCTAGAGGGGCAGAGTATACCGCAAGCCTGCGACGGGCAACGCTCTTCCTTGGGTTCCTTTACCAGTTGATGCAGTTCGTCATCAGCAACACGCTGTGGGCTTCACTCGGATACGACCCGATAGCGATCTTGCCGATGACGCTCATCCTAATGCTGAGCGGAACACTCATGTCCTACGCGATGGCGGCGGTGCTCTTTCTCTTCCGTGACCAGTCCATCGTCTTCAAGCTTTTGCTCGGCTCCGCCCTGTCGCTCGGGGCCGGAGCGATCAACGCGGGCGTCGATTTCCTCAGTCATGGCCTGATTGAGCATGGCGACCAGATCGGGACTGTCTGGACCAATGTTAGGTACGACGTCATCTACTGCACAGCGCTGTTTCACGGATGGGCTTTTCTCTACATCGCGCTTCTGGCGAATTTCGAACTACGCGGGCGGCGCTGACTGTGCAATAGCGGGCGCTGTGCTACCAGGTCAATCCGCTCTTTCTGTTCAACAGGCCGGCGATTTTGGGCGTTACGACAACCAGAGCTTCTACCCTAGCTGCGGTAGAATCAGCCTGCATGCCTCGAAAGAGCGGATTGCGCCGACTTTAAGGAACCGGTAATATAACTCGATGAGCTGAGAGCAGCGAAAGTGCAAGGAATCGGAGTGGCCGACCTCGCCAACGCGCGCATAACTATCATTGTTTCTGCACTCGGCGCCGGCGGCACCGAGCACGTCGTCAGTCTCGTTGCCAGCCACTGGGCCCGCCTCGGCTGCACCGTCACGGTGATTACGCTCGAAGCGCCGACCTCCGAACCCTATTACAGGCTCGATCCGCGCGTCGCCATCGAGCGGCTCGACGTGCCGGTTCAGAAGGCCGGCAAGCTGCGGGCCGCCTGGCTGGTGGCAAGGCGGCTCTACCGACTGCGCTCGACGATCAGCCGCACCCGTCCCGACTTCGTCCTGAGCTTCCTGACGCGCACGAATGTGTTGACGCTGCTCGCAACACGCGGCCTCAGGCTTCCGGTGATCGTGTCCGAGCGCAACAACCCGGCGGTGCAGCCCTTCGGCCCCTTCTGGAAATGGCTGCAGCTTCGTCTCTACCCGCGCGCCTTTGCGCTNATCGTGTCCGAGCGCAACAACCCGGCGGTGCAGCCCTTCGGCCCCTTCTGGAAATGGCTGCAGCTTCGTCTCTACCCGCGCGCCTTTGCGCTGGTGACCATGACCAAGGGCGCGCTGGACTATTTCCGGCCGAATGTGCGCCGCTCCGGCCGGGTGATCGCCAATGCGATCAATCTGCCCGACGGCTGGCAAAAGAAGCGCGGTAACAATGTGCTCACCGCCGTCGGGCGCCTGACTGAGCAAAAGGGCTTCGATCTGCTGCTCGAAGCCTTTGCCAAGGTGGCCAGCGACCACCCCGAATGGAAGCTCGTCATCTGGGGCGAAGGCAAGGCGAGAAAGGCGCTGGAAGCCCAGCGCAACGCGCTCGGATTGGCCGACCGGGTGGAAATGCCCGGCCTCACCGCAAAACCCGGTCTCTGGGTCGAAACCGCCGACCTCTTCGTCCTGTCATCCCGCTACGAGGGCTGGGGCATCGCCCTGCTTGAAGCGATGGCCGCAGGCCTCCCCGTCGTCTCTTTCGCCTGCGAATGGGGCCCGACCGACATGATTGCCAACGGCGACGACGGCATCCTCGTCGAAAACGGCGACATCAACGCCCTGGCCGAAGCCCTCTCNCTTCGCCTGCGAATGGGGCCCGACCGACATGATTGCCAACGGCGACGACGGCATCCTCGTCGAAAACGGCGACATCAACGCCCTGGCCGAAGCCCTCTCCAACCTGATGGGCGACGAGACCCTGCGCGCCCGTCTCGCGGCCAACGCCGAAGCCAATGTCAGGCGCTACGACGCCGAGCATATCCTCTCCCAATGGGACGCCGTGGCGATGGCGGCGCGAGAACACACGGCCGGACGCAAAACCGAAATCCTGCGCCGTCCCCGTCTTCGGCTAGACGCTTGATCGCGCTTGCTGGGAGCGGTGTGTTGAAGGCCGTGCGGAGTGCACATGCGAGACATCGCCAACAGGTAGGCTTGTCCCTGTTGGGAGCCCAGACACGAACTCGGTGCCTCAATTGCGGAAGAGTCGCGGTTCGGTCGATCTCCGGAGGGCCTGTCGCTGATGGTCAGCGCCGTCGGCTTCTTTACGTCGTAGCCGCCAAAGGCACTACACGATGGATGTCCGACCAAGCCGACCAATCTCGATAAGCGCAATCCCCAGCGGGCTGCACCGACGGCTTCAGCCTGACGTGGTCCGTGCGTCCCGACGACGGGACCCTGCCACCGGGCGTGGTGGGGGTTACCTGCCCGAGCTTCGGTATCGGTACTTGACGTCGCCGTTTCGCCAGCCCTCAATCAATAAGTGTGTCGGAGGCTTTCTCGCGATCCGCCCTCAGCGACCAGTGATGATAACCGTCCTTGATGGCCGCCTGCCGAACCATCGCCTCACCGAACGGCGCGAGCCATCCGAGCACCAGTGCGTCCCACTTCTTCTAGCCGGGGGTCCCGGGTCTCTCTTTGCTGGTCGCGGATTTGATCGAGATGCGCCGACATGCCGGTTCCTCCCTCAGTGCCGTGTTTCGACCTCGCTCACGAAACTATGAACCCTCTGGGAGGGGTGCAATTCAACTTTCCCGCCGCAATTCGGGCAGCATGCCGCATTGACACGGATTTAACGATCCGCGCTGTGACCGCGGTTACACGTGGGCGCAGCCAATCCGCGCTAGGGAGAGAGGGTAAGGCAGGCTATATTCTACTTGAGGAGACCGGGAAGGAGAGATTCGCACCGATGTCGAACCGGACGAACGGCGAAAATAGCGGCCGGATAGAACCAAGCGACGAACAATCCCTCGGTGATCAATTGCGGATGATGCATCGGGCCTTCATGGCCTCGCCACTGCGCAACAAGATCATTGGGCTGAGCATCAGCATCACCGTTGTCATTGTTG
Source organism: Ensifer sp. Root558 (assembly GCF_001427045.1). NCBI lineage: Bacteria > Pseudomonadati > Pseudomonadota > Alphaproteobacteria > Hyphomicrobiales > Rhizobiaceae > Ensifer > Ensifer sp. Root558. The sequence goes on from NZ_LMGC01000007.1 coordinate 39,074, forward strand.
TGACGGCTTTTGGTCAGATCATCCTCAACCGATGGTACAAGCCGTTCTACGACACGCTCGAGCGACGCGACCTTCCGGCCTTTCTCCATCAACTCGTCGTCTTCGCCCAGATCGCCGGCGTGCTTCTCGTTCTCAATGTTCTGCAAACCTGGCTCGGCCAGGTCATCAAGCTGCGCTTGCGCGAAGGCCTGACCCAGGACCTGATCACTGAATGGATGCGCCCAACGCGTGCGTTCCGGCTGGCGAATGCCGGCGCCATCGGCATCAACCCGGACCAGCGCATCCATGAGGACGCGCGCCACCTGACCGATCTCTCGGCCGGACTTTCGATCGGCCTCTTCCAATCCGGCATTCTGCTGGTGAGCTTCATCGGCGTGCTGTGGTCGCTGTCCGACGGTTTCGTCTTCCATGTCGCGAGCTATTCCTTCGACATTCCCGGCTACATGGTCTGGGCCGCGATCCTCTATGCGGGCACCGCCTCCTGGCTGAGCTGGCTCGTCGGCCGGCCTCTGGTGGCGCTCAATGGCGAACACTATGCCCGGGAGGCGGCGCTGCGTTTCTCGCTGATGCGCGTCAACGAACATATCGAAGCCGTGTCGCTTTCGTCAGGCGAAGCCAACGAGAAAAAGCGGCTGCAGCGCGACCTCGCCTCGGTGCTCGAGATCAGCTACGGCTTGCTGCGCGCCGTGACGCGGCTCACCTGGGTGACCGGCGGCTATGGCTGGATTACCGTCGTTGCGCCGATCGTCATTGCCGCACCGGTCTATTTCGCTGGCGACCTCAGTTTCGGGGGGTTGATGATGGCCGTCGGCGCCTTCACTCAGGTGCATGCGTCGCTGCGCTGGTTCGTCGACAATATCGGCGCGATCGCCGACTGGCGCGCCACATTGCTGCGCGTCGCCGCCTTCCGCTCGGCGCTCTTGATGACCGACGAACGGCACGAGGGCGACAAGCGCATCGACTTCAAGACCTCCGCTACGCCGCAGATGAGCTTCGACAACATAGAAATCGTCTCGCCGACTGGCTGCATCCAGCTTCGCGAGCCGAGAGTCACCATCAATCCGGGCGAGCGCGTGCTCGTCACCGGCGGGCCTGAGGTGGAAAAGGCGCCGTTCTTTCGCGCGATCGCTGGGCTCTGGCCTTGGGGGCACGGGCGCATCGCACTGCCGGTGGACGACGGCCTCGCCTTTGTGCCGAAATCTCCCTATTTCCCGCCGGGCACGCTTGAAGAAGTGCTCGCCTATCCGAGCCCGCCCGATACCTACAGCAAGGGCGAACTCGCCGCCGTTCTCTCCAAGGTCGGCCTTGGCCGCCTGAGCAGCCGGCTCGACCAGGATGCGCGAAAGCAGATGAACCTCAGCGAGGCCGAGCAGCGTCTTCTCGCCATCGCTAGGCTCAGCCTGCACAAGCCGCGCTGGCTGATCATCGATGAAGCGCTCGACACCCTTGAGGACGACGCCTATCAGCGCGTGCTCAAATTCATGGACGCCGAGCTTCAAGGTGTTGCGATCGTCAACATCGGACGCACCGAACGCGGCAGCGACTTCTTTACCCGCGTGCTCCACCTCGACAAGAATCCGACCGGCAACACCTTCAGGCGTCTCCAGCCGCGCAGCCTTCAGCCGGCCGATCCGCAACTGGTGGACTGAGAAGGTGAACGTGCCCTCGTTCAGCCGTTGAACAAAGGGATGCGGGTGCCGCCATAGTCATCTGATTACAAAGAAAAAACGCGCGGTCGGTTGAACGCGCGGTTTTGTCTATCCTAGCGTGGGCTCGCTTAACGCGAGCGCAGCTTCATGTGGCGGTTCACGTCCTTGTAGAGCAGGTAACGGAACTTACCCGGGCCGCCGGCATAGCAGGCCTGCGGGCAGAAGGCGCGCAGCCACATGTAATCGCCGGCCTCGACCTCGACCCAGTCCTGATTGAGCCGGTAGACGGCCTTGCCTTCGAGCACATAAAGGCCGTGCTCCATCACGTGCGTCTCGGCAAAGGGAATGATCGCGCCGGGCTCGAAGGTGACGATCGTCATGTGCATGTCGTGGCGCAAGTCCGTCGGGTCGACGAAGCGGGTCGTTGCCCACTTGCCTTCCGTGCCCGGCATCGGCGACGGGGTGATTTCGGCCTCGTTGATGAAGAAGGCTTCCGGCGCGGGCAGGCCATCGACGTACTCGTAAGCCTTGCGAACCCAGTGGAAACGAACGATCGCTTCACTTCCGTTGCGAACCGTCCAGTTGCTCGCCGGCGGGATGAAGGCGAAGCCGCCCGGCTGCATCTTATGCGCCTTACCGTCGAGCGTAATGGTCAGTTCGCCCTCGACGACGAAGATCGCGCCCTCGGCGCCTTCGTCGAGTTCCGGCCGGTCGCTGCCGCCGCCCGGGGCGATTTCCATGATATATTGTGAAAATGTTTCAGCAAAACCGGAGAGCGGGCGCGACAATATCCACAGACGGGTCTTGTCCCAGAATGGCAAATAGCTGGTGACGATGTCCATCATCGTCCCCTTCGGAATCACCGCATAGGCTTCGGTGAAGACCGCGCGATCCGAAAGGAGTTGGGTTTGGGGCGGGTTGCCGCCATGCGGCGCATAGTAGCTACGGTTGGTCATATCTTCCTTCAGTTTGCTTGCAGGCACCGCCTCCTCTAAAGAGCGGTGCAATGGGTCGCGCACGCAGCATCAAAGCAATGCGGTGCGAAGATCGCGGGGCTGGTCTTTCTCCTCGTCCAGATCCAGTTCCGCTTCGACGTGGTTCAGGTGCTCGGCCATTTCCTTGATCGCGCTCGCGACGTCGCGTGACGCGATGTACTCGACCACGGCCAGATGTTCGTCCGGTCCGCAATTGTGCAGGTGGTTCGACCGGTACATTGCGGTGATCAGGGATGTCCGGGACACGAGGTCGCGCAGGATACCGAAGAGGAAGGCAGACCCCGAAAGCTCCGCGAGCAACAGGTGGAAACCACCGGAAAGCCGAACGATATCAGAGAGATTGCCGGATCGGCCGGCAATGCGCTCCTCTTCGATATGGGCGCGCAACCGGACGATATCCTTGGGATTGGCGCGCTCGCAAAGCCGCTCGACGACCCGCTGTTCGATCGCCCTGCGGGCAACGAAGACATCGCGTGCCTCGTCTACCGAAGGCTCGGAGACGAAGGCGCCCCGGTTCGGCATGATCGTCACCAGGCCATCGCGCTCGAGCGCGGTCAGTGCCTGGCGGATGCGAGCCCTGCTGACGGAGAATATTTCGGCAAGTTGTTCTTCTTTCAATCGCGTTCCCGGCCGTAGCCGACGCTCTGCAATCGCAAGCCAGATCTTCTCGCAAATGATCGCCGTCGGAGCACCGGCGACTTCGTCCGCGTTATACATGAAATCTCCCTTAGCCGTTCGCTTACTCTCGCCGTGCGGCGCTCAAAGTCAATTCCATCCGCTGCAGTTAGATATTGACTACAAAATTGTAGACAATATTGTGTACCGCAACTTGATGTGCAATGGCAACCGCTTAAACACGACCGTGCGACCGGCAAACAGACCGGGGCCGCGGCGCCAATTGAGAGCTCCGATGGACTTCGATTTCACAGAACTGCCGGCCCAGGACCGTTACCGCCTGCTGACGAACTTCATCGGTCCGCGACCGATCGCGCTGGTCTCGACGCTCTCGCCGAGCGGACAGGACAATGCCGCGCCGATGAGCTTTTTCAATGTCTTCTCGCACGACCCGCCGATCGTCATTCTCGGTATCCAGACCCGCCCGAACGGGGAAGAGAAGGACACGGTCGCCAATATCCGGCGCACCAACGAGTTCGTCGTCAACATGGTGGACATGGCGATCGCCGACCAGATGCTGGTCTGCGGCCTGTCCTTCGAGCCGGATGTCGACGAAGTGGCAATCGCCGGACTGACGGCGGCTGACGGCCTCAAGGTCGGCGCCCGCCGCATCGTCGAGTCACCCTGCTCGATGGAATGCCGCGTTGAGCGGCTGATCGAATATGACCGCCGCGTCATCGTTCTTGGCGAGGTCGTGCATATGCACGTGCGTAAGGACTGCCTCGACGAGGAAGGCCGCTACGTCGACCCGTCCCAATACCAGCCGATCGCACGGCTGCACGCCAACAACTACATCACATCGGATCGTCAGTTCGTCATGCCGACGCCCGACATTACCGCCTATGCCCCCCCTGCAAACGCCATGCGGAAGACGAGCTGATCCATGCGTATCCTGCTGATCAATCCGAACTCCACCCGCTCGATGACCGAACAGGCGCATCGCAGCGCCGAGCGCGTCGCTGCATCCGACACCCAGCTCGAATCGATCAACCCGACATCGAGCCCAGCCAGCATCGAAGGCCATGCCGACGAAGCGATGGCTGTGCCAGCGATGCTTGCGGAAATCCGCAAAGGCGAAGCGCGCGGCATCGATGCCTATGTAATCGCCTGCTTCGACGATCCCGGACTTGGCGCTGCACGCGAGATCGCTCGCGGTCCGGTCATCGGCATCTGTCAGGCGGCCGTGCAGGTGGCGATGAACATTGCGACCCGCTTTACGATCATCACCACCCTGCCCCGCTCCGTGCCGATCATCGAGGACCTCGCCGAGGCCTACGGTGCCGGCCATCGCTGCCGCAAGGTGCGCTCGGTCGACATGCCCGTGCTGGCGCTGGAGGAGGATCTGGCCCACACCGAGGAGATGCTGGTTCAGGAGATCCTGAAAGCACGCCAGGAGGATGCCGCCGAAGCGATCATCCTCGGCTGTGCCGGTATGTCTGAGCTCTGCGACCGCCTGAAGGCGCGTACCGGCATGCCTGTGATCGACGGCGTGACGGCAGCCGTGAAGCTTGCCGAGGCGCTCGTCGGGGGCGGTTATGCCACCTCGAAGGTCGGTGCGTACGACTATCCGCGCGCCAAGGAAGCGCCGGCCTGCCGGCTGGTCGACGCCAGCTGAGCGCATCCGAATATGTCACCGGGCGCACATGGCGCCCGGGACATTTTGTTTCCGACGCCGCGCTGTCAGCGCGTCAGGGCGTCAAGCTGCTCCTCCAGCGTCGCCACCTTCCGCTCAAGCGCTTCCAGTCGTTCTTCGAGAGCTGATAGGGCCGAACCGCTCGGCGCCGACGACACGGCCGCCCTTTCGGCAGGCTGCTCGACTTCACCACACAAGAGATGCGCGAAGCGGTCTTCTCGCTGGCCGGCACCCCGGTTCAGTTGAACGATGAGCGGCGGCCGGCGGCCCATCATCAGATCCAGATTGTCCTTCAGCTCCTCGATCGACGAGAACCGCGCCATGCGCTCGCTGCGCGCCCAAAGCTCGTAGGCCGTCTGCGGGCCGCGCAGAAGAAGCAGGCCGAGCACGACGATCTGCGGCGACGTCAGCGAGAAGCGGTTGGCTGCGAGGTGCTCGTAGCGCTCGACCCGCGAGGCAAATGCTTGCCGGACCAACCCTTTCTGCCCCAGAGACGAGAGAGCGCGGTGGATCTCGACCTGCTCGAGCGCCATGACGGGATCGCGCGCCGTTTTCTGGTTGGCAGCCGAATGCGCCGAATTGAGCGTCAGCGGATAGACGTCGGGCGTCGTTTCCTTCTTCTCGATCAGGCATCCGAGAACGCGGGCTTCAACGGCATTGAGGACGGGGAAATCGGTGTCGGAGGTCGTGTTCATAAGCCAACTCTTCAAATCAACGCATTTCGATCCCGGCCGGATGTCCCGAGCGGGAAGCGGTCCGACCATTGGCCCCTACCCTAACGAGAGTGCTGGAGCCCGGGAATGGTCATCGGTCTATTTCGTTGAATTCCGGTTAGCAGTCTAGCATTTGCCTTCCGACAGCGATGCGAAAGGGGCATGCGAACTGCTTGGCGCAAATACTGAAATTGCCGGCGGCAAAAAAGAGGCTCCGCGACTGGTACGACACGGAGCCCAAGTCTTCAGGGAAAGAGGTTGGCGTTACGCTGCGTTGATCGCCTTCACAGTTTCTTCGATGCGGTGGCAGGCGGCACGCGAGCCGTCAGCGAAGCTGCGCATCTCCGGCCGCTCGCTCTTGCAGCGCTGGTCTGCAAACGGGCAACGCGGATGGAAGGTACAGCCGGACGGCGGGTTCAGCGGGCTCGGCACTTCGCTCGCCGCAATGCTGCGCCCGCGCTTTGGATGGGTAATATCCGGGATCGTCTCCAGCAGCAGCTGGGTATAGGGATGCCTCGGATTGGCAAAGAGTGTCTCGGTGTCTGCCTCCTCGACGATGCGTCCGAGATACATCACGGCGATCCGGTCCGACATGTGGCGAACCACGCTCATGTCGTGGCTGATGAACAGATAGGTCAGCCCCATCTCGTCCTGCAGCTTGCGCATGAGGTTGAGGATCTGCGCCTGGACCGACACGTCGAGCGCCGAGGTCGGCTCGTCGCAGACGAGGAACTCCGGCTCGCCGGCAAGCGCGCGGGCAATCGAGATACGCTGGCGCTGGCCTCCCGAAAACTCGTGCGGGAACTTGGCACCGTCCGAGGGCGCAAGGCCGACGATCGTCAGCAGTTCGCCGACCCGGTCCATGATCTCGGCTTCGGAGTTGCGCAGCTTCAACTCGCGCAGCGGTTCGGCGATGATGTTGCGCACCCGCCAGCGCGGATTGAGGCTTGCATAGGGATCCTGGAAGATCATTTGGGCCGAGAGCGGCTCGCCGTTCTTGCTCGGTGCAAACCGCACCTCGCCTTCGCTGGCGCGATAAAGACCTGTGACCAGCCGCGCCACCGTCGACTTGCCGCAGCCAGATTCGCCGACGAGGCTCAGACAGCCGCCCATGGGCACGCTGAAGCTGATATCGTCCACGGCGCGCACGAACTGCCGCGGTTTGCGCTCGATGACCCGGTTCAGCCAGGGTGCCGAAACGTCGAAGTTACAGGTCAGGTCGTTGACCGTCAGGGCATCACTCATAGCACTCCTCCTGCATTGAGCCAGCATGCGGCGACGCCGGTCCCGACTGGCGCCGGTTCGGGCCGGTCCTTGCGGCAACGCGGCCCGGCATCCGGGCAGCGCGGGTTGAAGGCGCAGCCGGCGGGGATCGCGTTCAGCCGCGGCATGGAACCGTCGATCTGGTTCAGCCGCTCGACGCGGCGGCCAAGCGCCGGGATCGAGCCCATCAGGCCCCGCGTATAGGGATGACGGGCGTTTTTCAGCACCTCGGCGACCGGGCCGATTTCGACGAGCCGCCCGGCATACATGACCGCGACGCGATCGGCCGTCTCGGCAATCACGCCCATGTCGTGGGTGACGAGCATGACCGCCGTTCCGTGATCGTCGCAAAGACGGCGAAGCAGCGAGGTGATCTGCGCCTGGATCGAAACGTCGAGCGCCGTCGTCGGTTCGTCGGCGATGATCAGCTTCGGTTCCGCAGCAAGTGCCAGGGCGATGACGACGCGCTGGCGCATGCCACCCGAGAACTGATGCGGATAGTGGTCATAGCGTGCCTCGGGCGCCGGAATGCCAACTTCCTTCAGGAGCTGGATCGCCCGCGCCTTGGCATCGGCCTTGGAAAGCTTCAGGTGAAGGCGGATGGTCTCAACAAGCTGCGCCCCGACGGTGAAGAGCGGGTTCAGCGAGGTCAACGGATCCTGGAAGATCGCACCGATCTGACGGCCGCGCACCTGCTGCATCTGCTTGTCGTCGAGCTGGTCGATGCGGCGGCCGCCGACCCAGACCTCGCCGCCGGAAATGCGGCCAGGCGGCTCGAGAAGACCCTGGACGGCAAGACCGGTCATCGACTTCCCGGCGCCGGACTCACCAACGACGCCAAGAATTTCGCCGGGGCGAATGCTGAGCGAAACGTCGGATAGCGCCTGCACCGTTCCATGGCGGCCAGGGAATTCGACGCAGAGACCGCGCACGTCGAGCACGGCCGATGAGGTATGTTCAGTCATCGCTGCACCTCCAATGGGTAGCTCGGCGGGAAGATCTCGCTGACAGGCGGGTGACCGAAGCTCCGCTCCGGATACTTGGCAATCAGGCCATCGAACTGGACCTGTGCCTGCGCGCGTGCCGCGTTCATGTCGAAGCCTGCCACCTCGCCATATCGCATCGACAGACGGCCATCGACGAAGACCGCCTTGGTGACGCGTCCGGAACCACCGACGACGAGCGTCGTGATCGGATCGATCGCAGGCGCCATGTGATGGTCCATAAGATCGAACACGGCAATATCGGCACGGGCGCCCGCTTCCAGGCGACCGAGATCCGAGCGACCGAGGGCCTTGGCGCCGCCAAGTGTCGCAGCATCAAAGAGATCGGCGCAGCTGACGGCTGACGGGTCGCCTTCGACGACGCGGGCAGCGATCAGGCCGACGAGTAGGTTCATCAGCATGTCCGGCGGCGTCGTATCGGTGCCCATGGCAATATTGACGCCGCGGGCCTTGACCGAGCGGAACGAGTTGAGCGTGCTGCCGCCGCGGGCCGAAACCAGCGGGCAGTGCACGATACTCACGCCGTTTTCGGCATAGAGACGCAGATCGTTGTCGGTCGCCTGGGTCGCATGCGGCGCAATCAGCCGGTCGCTCAAGAAACCGAAGCTCGCCAGCCATTCCGGCGCCGTCTTGCCATGCAGGCGGCGGACGGTGTCGACCTCCATCGTGCCCTGCGCAGCATGAAGCCGGATCGGGCAATTGAGGTCGCGCGCCGCATCGGCGGTGCGCACCAGCAGTTTCTCGGTGCAGGTTTCCACCCGGTCGGGAGCCAGCAGGCCCTTCACCAAGCCACCATGGCGACCTTCATGGTCACGGATGAAGCCAATCGCGTCGTCAAGGCCCTTCAGACCCCTTGCCTCGTCGAAGATCGCTTCGAGTTGACCCGGCGCCGTCACCATCATGCCGCCGGCGCGATAGGCCGGGCTCAGATAAACGCGAAGACCCAGGTCACCTGCGGCGTCGGATGCGGCGGCGAATTCAGCAACGGTCTCGCCCCATTCGCGATAGAAAAGCGAGGCGATCGGCGCTGCGGTGGTGATGCCATTCAAGAGAAGCTGCGCGAAGGCGAAGCGCTTCTGGAACGCCAGCTCCTCCTGCGTGTACATCTCATAGGGGCCGCGCTCGATGTAGCTCAGCGGCCAGACGCGACCCTTGGCCCAACCAGGCTGATGGTCGATCGCTAAGATCGTCGTGTCGAGATCAGACAGCGCATCGAGGTCGATGAGCCCGGGGCTGATCATGGCTGCGCCGAGATCGATGCGGCGTGCCACCTCTCCTTCGAAACGTGGGCCGACATAGAGCAGCGTGCCGCCCTCGATGACGACTTCGCCGTTCGGGATCAGCCGGTGCGAACCGTCGCGGTGCCCGAGCACCCATTGTGCTGTCAGAAGCGTGCGTCCTTCGGCGCGCTCACCGAGCGTCAAATCCTTGATGTTGGTCATGGGATCGCCACCTCCGCCACGCCGTTGCGGGCGACGACGCGGCCACGCTTGACGACCAGCGGCCGCGGCGCGACGTCGACGACGGCATGCGCCAGCGTCTCGCCGGTGAGCAGGGTGAAATCGGCATCGCAGCCAACATCGAGGCCATATCCCTTGATATCCATGACGTCGGCGCCGCCCTTGGAGCAGACGTAAAGCGCATGGTCGAGATCGACGTCGCGGCGCAGGCCGTTCTTCATGCCGAGGATGCGGGCACGATCCATCATGTCGGGTTGGCCCCACGGACCCCAGGTGTCGCGGATACCGTCGCAGCCGGCAGCAACCTTCACGCCGGCATCCTTCAGACGCATGATCGAAGGCACGGTCGAAGACGGAGAGCCTGTCGTGACGATACGGATATCGAGTTCGGCGATCTGTTCGATGAGACCGCCGACGCGCAGATAATCCGGTGCGCCGAGCGCAAAGGCGTGGCTGATTGCGACCTTGCCCTGCATGCCGAGCGCGCGGATGCGCTCGAACATCATCTCCATGCTGAAGGCGCCGAGTTCGCCCTGCTCATGCAGGTGAATGTCGATCGGCTTTCCATGTTTTTCGGCAAGGCCGAAGATCGCGTCGAGATGGCCCTTTGGGTCGCGATCGATGCCACAGGGGTCAATGCCGCCAAGGACTTCCGCGCCATTGCTCAGAGCCTTGTCGAGCAACTCGACAGTGCCGGGCCGCGTGACGAGGCCCGACTGCGGGAATGCGACGATCTCGATATCGATGACATCTTTCAGCACCTGGCGGGTCTCGATGATGCCTTCCATCAGCCGAAGGCCGTGGGTGGTGTCGATGTCGACATGGCTGCGGATGTGGCTTGCGCCATTGGCAGCGAGCATGATCGCCTGGCGCATGGACTGACGGTGCGGGTCGATGCCGATTTCCAGCCGCTTTTCGCGTTCGAAATCGATGCGTTCGCGCAGCGTTGCGGTCTTGGCGTTGACGTGCCAGGGCATGCCCCAGACCGACTTGTCGAGATGGGTATGCGCCTCGATCAGACCGGAGATCACGATATGACCGTTGCCGTCTTCCACGGCCACGCCATCGGCGGCGAGGCCCTTGCCGAAGGCGGCGATCTTGCCGTCGCGCACGAGGATGTCGGTCGCTTCGCCGGCGTTGGGCCTGACGTTACGGATCAGGAGATTGGACATCATTCACCTCAATTTCGGATTGAGCGCATCGCGCAGCCAGTCACCGAGAAGGTTGACCGAAACCACGAGAAGGCAAAGCTGGACGACGGGGAAGAGCACCACCCACCATACGCCCGAAAACAGGAACTGGTTGCCGAGACGGATCAGCGTTCCAAGGCTCGGCTGGCTCGGCGGCATGCCGATACCCAGGAACGAAAGCGTCGCTTCGGTCAGGATCGCCATGCCGAAGTTGAGGGTCGCAGCAACCATGATCGGCGTCAGCGTGTTCGGCAGGATGTGCTTCAGCATGATGCGCCGCGCTGGCGTTTTCAGAAGACGCGCCGCCTGAACGTATTCCTTGCCGCGCTCGACGATCGTCTGGGCCCGCACGGTACGGGCATATTGCACCCAGGCGCTGAGCGTGATCGCCAGCACCAGGACGGCGGCAGAGCCGACGTCCCGCAGTTCCGGCGGCAGCATCTGGCGCGCGACGGCACTGACGAGAATGGCGATCAGGATCGTCGGGATCGACAGAAGCACGTCGCCGATGCGCATCAGGAAGTTGTCGATGAAGCGGCCGAAATAGCCGGCAACGAGGCCGAGGCTAAGGCCGACGGCGAGCGAAAGCACAACCGAGGCGACGCCGATCAGGATCGAGATGCGCGAGCCATAGAGAATGGCCGAGAGCATGTCGCGCCCTTGCGTGTCGGTGCCGAGCACGTAAGGCCATTGGCCGTCGGCCTCCCAGATCGGCGGCAGCTCGGAGTTCCAGAGCTCGAGCTGAGCCGGATCGAAGGGGTTCTGCGGCGCAATCAAAGGTGCTGCAAAGGCGGTCGCGATCAGGAACGTAAGGATGATCGCGCCGATGATTGCCGAAGGCTTGTGGGTGAAGGACCACCAGAGATCGCTCTGGCGCCAGCGGGCAAGCCGCGAAGGCTTGCGCGCCGGTGTGGTTTGCTGGACGTGATCTGTCATGGCAACGACCTCAGCGGGTTGCATCGCGCAACCGCGGATCGATGACCGCATAGGCGATATCGACGAGCGTATTGAGCGTGACGAAGATGAAGGAGACGATGCAGAGATAGCCCGCCATGACCGGCATATCGAGGAAGGTGACCGCCTGGATGAAGAGCATGCCCATGCCCGGCCACTGGAACACCGTTTCGGTGATCAGCGCGAAGGCGATCAGCGAGCCGAAGTTCATCGCCGTCATGGTGACAACCGGCATCAGACAGTTCCTGAGCGCATGTCGGAAATAGATCCGCCACCGCGGCACGCCACGGGCGCGTGCGAACTTGATGAAGTCCGAGCGCAGCACTTCCATCATTTCTGCGCGCACCAGACGCATGACCAGAGTGATCTGGTAGAGCGCGAGTGCGAGCGACGGCAGAAGCAGCGATGCGCGGCCCGACGACGTCAACAGGCCGGTGCTCCACCAGCCGAGCTGCACCACATCGCCGCGCCCGAAAGCAGGTACGAGGCCGAGCGTTACGGCGAAGACGAGGATCAGAAGGATACCGACGACGAAGCTCGGCAAGGAGACGCCGATGATACTGACGAACTGCAACCCCTCGGAATACCATCGCCCTCGGTGGATAGCGGTCAGGACACCAAGTGGAAGACCGATCAGGAGCGACAGGACGGTTGCGACCAGCGCCAGTTCCATCGTTGCCGGGAAGCGCTCGGCAATGAGCTTCATCACGTCCTGGCCGTTGCGGTAGCTGATGCCGAAATCGCCCTGGGCGGCATTGCCGACGAAGCGGCCGAACTGGGTGAGGAACGAATCGTTGAGCCCGAGCTTTTCGCGCAGCTCGATACGGTCGGCCTGCGACATCTGCTCGTTGGCCATCAACTCGACCGGATCGCCGGCGAAGCGGAAGATCAGGAAGGCGAGCAGCGCGACGGCGAGCATGACCAGCACGGCATTGGCCAGCCGCTTGATGAGAAAGACAATCATTGGGTTTCTCGCTGAATGAGGAGCCCCGGCAAAGCACGCTCTGCCGGGGCAAGAAAACTCAATCGCCGATACGGGTCAGCCAGTGACGCGGCTTGTTGTCGGCCCGAATGGTCACATCCGTGACGTTCTTCGACATTGCCCAGGCCATCGGCTGCTGATGCAACGGGATCATGATGACCTCATCCTTGGCGAACTTCAGCGCCTCGGTTTCGATCGCCAGACGCTTGTCGTGATCCATCTCGAGCGCGGCCTTCTTCACCATCGCGTCGAGTTCCGGATAGGACCAGCCGCCATAGTTGGCGACGCCGGCCGCGCCTTCACGGGTCGAGAGAACCTGAACCAGGATCGAATAGGCATCGAGCGTCGGCTCGTTGGCCCAGCCGATCATGTAGGCGTCGGACTTGCCGCCGGCGCGCTTGGGCGCCTGCACGGCGCGCGGACCGATGTCGAGGGTTGGCTTCAGGCCGACGCGCGACAGCATAGAGACCAGTGCGCTGCAGACGTCTTCCTCGTTGACGCTTTCGTCGTTCATGCAGACGAGCGTGAACTCCTTGCCGACGGCGCCTGCCTCTTCGAGCAGCTTCTTGGAGAGTTCCGGATCATAGGCGGTCGGCACATCGAGTTCGGCGCTGTAGCCCGGGATTTCCGGAGCAACCATGGTGCCGGCGACATGCGACTTGCCGCGCATCACGCGCTTGAAGATCAGTTGGCGGTCGATGGCATGGTCAATCGCCTGGCGCACCTTGATGTTGTTGAAGAAGTTTTCACGACCGTCGGCGAAGGTCTCGTGACGGTTGAAGACCATGTGCACGGTGCGCAGGTCAGTGCGCTCGATGACCTTGATGTCCGGCGAGCTCTTTAGGCGCTCAAGATCCTGCACCGGCGCACCATCGGTTAGGTCGATTTCGCCCGAAAGCAGCGCTGCAACGCGGGTTGCGGCCGAGGTAATCGGCATGAATTCGATGCGGTCGAGATTGTGCTTCGGCGTATCCCACCAGCCGTCGTTCTTGATGAGAACGGTCTTGCTGTCGGGCACGCGCGATTCGACCTTGAACGGGCCGGTGCCGTTGGTGTTGTAGGTGGCGTAGCCTTCGACCTTGGCGCCGACATCGGTCGGCAGCTCGGACTTGTTGTCGACCAGCCAGTCCTTGTCGAACATGAAGATGTTGGTCATGTCGTTGAGGAAGAGCGGGTTCGGCGAATTGACTTCGATGTCGACCGTGTAATCGTCGACCTTGGTGGTCGAGACATAGGCCGGAATGTTGCCGCGCAGCGGCGAGGTCGGATGGCTGACGCGGGCCATGGAGGCGACGACGTCGTCAGCGCTGAACTCGGCGCCGTTTTGGAACTTTACGCCCTTGCGCAGATGGAAGCGCCAGACCTTGTCCTTGACCATCTCCCAGCTCGTGGCGAGCGCCGGCTCGACCTTGAACTCCGGCGTATAGCGGGTCAGGCCTTCGTACACGTGGTTGAGGAAGGCAAGGTTCGAGGTGCTGCCATAGGAATAGGGGTCGAGCGAGAAGATGTCCCGCGGGCTACCCCAACGCAGCGTTTCGGCGGAGGCCGAGGATGCGAGAAAGGCAAATGCCAACCCCGCGAGGAGATGCTTTCTCAGTTTCATGTCGTTCCCTCTGTTTTCTCATCAGTCGCCATATGCAGGCGCCCTCACCCACTCGTGAGCAAGTTGCCCTAGATTTGAAGCTGTCGGCGACAATGTCAACTATTTTGTCGACAATTTTGTATGCATGATTGTTTAAAGTCGCATACGGCGGTGAAAACGACGGCCCACCAGCGGACGAGGGCAAGGGAAAAATAAGGGGGAAGCGGCAACCATGGGCAAACCGGCGGCGGGCATCCTGGCATATCTGCGTGCAAACAGGATTCGTTAGGAAACACCCGTATTTATGAGTGTTTCCGCATGTGAACGTGGCGGAGACCTTGCCACCAACGACCCGCGAGCCTTCCCGTGGGATGGTGCGCGCGCCGGTGGCGGCGGTTGCGATCGCAGCCCCCGCTGACATCGGCTGCAGATTTTGACACGTCCGCATGTCCAGCTCGCCCGCGTGGCATGCGCAAATCTCCGGAATTGGCCGAAGGTGGCACATGGCGGGCCACGGGCGTCTCCACCGGTGGGGCAATGCGCTCAGCCAGCATACCTGCTTCCCACGCTCCAAAAAACCGTGGGCAAGCTGAAGTCCATGGCTAGGCTCGGCGCTGCAGCTCTCCTAGATTGGCCGCTCGAAAATGTGAGGAGAAATGCGCGTGAAAGTCTATCTCGCTGGCCCGGAAGTGTTTCTGCCCAATGCGGCGGAGATTCAGAAATTGAAGGCAGAGTTGGCGCGTGCAGCCGGGTTCACACCGCTCGTGCCCGGCGATCTTGAGATTCCGCCGGCTCCGACCAAGCATCAGCGCGGCCTTGCGATCTACGCCGTCGACGAAGGCATGATGCTTGCCGCCGACATGATCATCGCCAACCTGACACCGTTTCGCGGCATCAGCGCCGATGTCGGCACGGTCTTCGAACTCGGCTTCATGTGCGGTCACAGCAAGCACGTCTATGCCTATACGAACACCTCCCGCAGCTACTACGAGCGCATCTTGCACGACCACTACGGCGGCAAGGCCGGCTTGCGCCTCGACGGCCGCATGGCCGGTCCGGACGGGCTCAGCATCGAAGACTTCGACATGGCCGACAACCTGATGCTCGATGGCGGCGTTCTGCGAAGGGAAGGCAGGCTCGTCCAGCGCGAAGTGCCTGAGGCCGATCGCCTGACCGACCTGCAAGCCTTCAGGGAATGCCTTGCGATTGCCGCAAAGCGGCATTTGGCATAACGACCGATTGGGCCGCGGCTTTGTGACGGCGATCAGTCGCTGGCGCAGGGCCAGCCCGCCGGCGTGCTCATGCCGGCGGGAAGCTTGGTCGAGCTGTCACCGCAAGTCATGTCGACCTGCTCCTGTTCAAGTCCGGTTGCCTCGGACAGGTCGACGCCCTCGATACGTGTCAGGAACATGAACGCCCCCTGGAAATCGATCGGGCCGGAAAAACTCGTGCTGGTCAGGTCCGCGCGCGAAAGGTTGGCATGGGTAAACCGGGTTCCGGTGAGCTCCGCCTTGTCGAAATTCGCCCGGCCGAGTTCGGCCTTTTCAAAGCTTGCCCCCGTCAGGCGGGCACCGCTGAAATTGGCCCGCTGCAGCTCGGAATTGACGAACGATGCCTTCTCGGCGGAGACGCCTGCGAAATTGCACCGATAGGCTTCGATTTTGGAGAAGTTCGCGCCATTCGCGGTAGCCCCCGCAATCGAGGATCGAACCAGAGTTGCCTTTTCCAGATTGGCTTCTGTCAGGTTCGCACCGCGCAGATCCGTCAAGGTGAAGTCGGTGTTGACGAGATTGGCACCCTGAAGGTCGCTGCCGCCGAGCATAAGCGCTTTCTTGTTGCAGTCGGTCCAATCGGCTCCAGGCGATGCGGAATCCTTGCAACTGGCGGCATGCGCCATCGACGGCGCTGCGAACGCCACTAGGCCTATAGCCGCCGCCGGAACGACCAGTGCCTTCATGACGTCGGCCACGATCCTCGATGCCTTTGCGCTAGCCGGGCGCAGCGTACCGCGCTCCTGGCCGAGATTGATTTTGAGGATGTTCATGGCGCCGCTCCAGGACCCGAGGGTCGAATCGATTGCATATCAGGTGCTTCGCGCGCCTTTCCGCCGACTGGCATCGCCGGTCATGCGCGCGTGTTCGTTAAACGTATGACGTTGCTCGCCTTTATGCAAATGACAGAAATGAAAACGGTCCGTTTCAGATCGATACGGCCAGCAGCCAGTCACGCAACGCCGCGCTTGGTCCATGGTCGCCGATCGCTGACGGCGACAGCAGATGATAGGCCGTACCGTCTTCGATAAATCCGCATGGCGCGGCCAGGATGCCATTGTCGATATCGTCGCGGACGAGTTGCCAAGGCCCGATCGCCACGCCGATCCCGGCGATGGCCGCCTGAAGGCTGATATAGAAATGCTCGAAGACTTGGCCGCGCTGTTCGGGTGCGGCGCGGTCTGCCGTCGTCCCCCAGGTCTCCCACGCATTTGGCCGCGTTCGCGTATGCAAGGGGATCGCGTCCTTGCGCAATTGAGGCAAAGAGCCGGCCTCAGCCTCGTTAAAAAACAGGGCGATTTTGTCCGTTCGGCAGACCGGACCTATTCGCTCCGGAAAGAGCGGCACGGCATGCGTGCCGCCCGCTCGAGGAAAATCATCGCGTCGGATCGCCAGATCGATGCCACGGCCCAAGGACACCGGCCCACCTCCGGCAACGAGATGGATAGACACCTCCGGATGCCGCGCCTGGAAATCAGGAAGGCGCGGTATCAGCCAGCGCATCAGAAGGGTCGGCTCGCAGGACACCACCAGCGCCGGCGTTCGCGCCACGTCCCTGATCTCCCGGACGGCACTCTCCACCAGACCGAAACCTTCGCGCACGGCCGCCGCCAACTTTCGCCCGGCTTCTGTCAGGAAGACACGCCGGCTGCGGCGTTCGAACAGCGCCACGCCGAGTTCATCTTCGATAAGCCGGACCGCGCGACTGATCGCGCCGTGCGTCAGATGGAGCGCGTCCGCGGCGCGACTGAAGCTCTCGAGTCTGGCCGCCGCCTCGAAACAGCGCAGCGCCGCCAGCGGCGGAAGCCGCGTCGCCGACATCTGTGAGTGCAGCTCACCAAAATGGTCAGAACTCATCGTTAGTCGCTTCTCACCGATCAAGTTATTTAGACATTAATGAAAGAGACGAACGGGAAAGACAATGACTGAACTGTTAGCTGTAGTAACCATTACAATCTTTGCCGTCATCAGTCCGGGACCGGATTTCGCGATGGTGACACGCAACAGCCTGCTTTTGTCGCGGCGGGCCGGCGTCCTGAGTGCGCTCGGTATCGCCGCCGGCGTCTGGGTCCATGTCGCCTACACTTTGCTCGGCGTCGGCCTCTTGATTCGCCAGTCGCTATTTCTCTTCACAGTCCTGAAGTTCGTCGGCGCCGCCTATCTGATCTGGCTTGGCATCAGGATGCTACGCACCAAGCCAGCCGAAACGACGGGCTTGGCCGCACATCCCGCCCTCTCCGACATCGGTGCGCTGCGTGTGGGGTTTCTCACCAACGCGCTCAACCCCAAAACGACGATCTTTGTCGTCAGCCTGTTCATGCAAGTCGTCGGGCCGACCACGGCTCTGCCCGTCCAGATGGGTTACGGCGCGTTCATCTCTGCCGCACATCTGATCTGGTTCGCGATCGTTGCCCTGTTCTTTTCCTCCGGCACGGTACGGCTTCGTCTTATCGCGCTTCGCCATTGGATCGATCGCACCTTCGGCGCCTTGCTCGTCGGCTTCGGCGCGTTGCTGGCAACGGCAAGCGTGACACGCTAGGCGACGCTTGGTCGCGGGCGCGCCGCTGCATTCCCGCTGTTAACACTTGCCCTCAATCGGATAACCATGCAATATCCATACAATTAGCATGAGGTAATCGCGATGGCGGACGTGCGCTTGGGAATTTCGTGGCAACCGGTAATCCGTAAATCGGATGGACCGCTTTATCTCGCGATCGCCGACGCCATCGCTGCCGATATCAGCGAAGGGCGCCTGTCCGAGGGGATGCGTCTGCCGCCGCAGCGCACGCTTGCCGAGGCGCTGGGGATCGACTTCACCACCGTCAGTCGCGCCTATAACGAAGCCCGGCATCGCGGCCTCGTCGAGGGCCGGGTCGGCCAGGGCACCTACGTGAAAACGCGACGCATCCGAAACGGCCGTACGCCGGCAGGCGGCCTCATCGACATGAGCATGAACCTGCCGCCGTTGTTCGACGACCCGATGCTCGCCGCTCGGCTCTGGGACGACATGGCGGCGCTGCAGCCCGATCATGGGCTCGAACTCCTGATGCGATACCAGCCGCCGGGCGGCACCCTGCACAACCGTGCTGCAGGCGCCGCATGGCTGAAACCCAGGCTGGGCGAGGTTCCGGCTGAGCGCGTTCTGATTGCCGCTGGCGCGCAAGGAGCTCTGCTTGCCACGCTTGGCAGCCTGACCAAGGCCGGTGACATGATTTGCGCCGAGGCAATCACCTACCCCGGCCTCCGCGCGCTCGCAGCACATCTCGGCATCAGGCTGCACGGCCTCGCCATGGATCGAGAGGGCCTCCTGCCCGAAGCATTCGAAGAACTCTGCGCGAAGCAAACGCCGAAAGCGCTCTATTGTAATCCGACGCTTCACAATCCCACGACAACGACACTTTCGCTCGAACGGCGCCAGGCGATCGTCACAATTGCCCGGCGGCACGACGTAGCGATCATCGAAGACGATGCCTATGGCGCCCTTCCCGTTTCGACGCCGCGCCCGTTGGCGGCGCTGGCGCCTGACCTCGTCTACTATGTCGGCGGCCTTGCGAAATGCCTGTCGCCGGCCTTGCGCATCGCCTATCTTGTCGTGCCGGACAGCCGAAGCTCGGTCCGCGTCGAAGGCGCGATCCGGGCCACTGTCGGCATGGCGTCCCCTCTTGCGGCCGCTATCGCCACGCGCTGGATCGAGGACGGGACGGCTGACGCCGTGCTCGCAGCCATACGTAGAGAGACGGCGGCGCGACAGCGCATCGTCTCCGAGCTTCTTCCAGCCGGCGTCGCACAAACGCATCCGCATGCGTTTCACGCCTGGCTGCAGTTGCCGCCGCCCTGGACACGCGGCGAACTGAGCGCGCGATTGCAGGCAGCCGGCATCAGCGTCGTTGCAAGCGACGCCTTTGCGCTCGGCGCGCCACCGGAAGCCGTCCGCCTCGGCCTGGGCGCCGCTGCCGGCCAAGCGGAGCTGCGACGCAGTCTTCTCGTCATCAACGACCTCATCGGCCGGCCCCCCGCCGCCTCAAGCTTCGTGGTGTAAATGATCGGCGGGCGAAATTGTCGCAGACATGTATGCATACAATAAATTGACAATGTATGTTTTTCGGCGCCTAATCCTGGCGAGCCTGATGCGGCCCCAAGAAGAAGAAGCGGCCGCATATCCAGGCAATCTCGGCGCAAAACTCCAGCGCCAACCGGAACGCCTGAAAGGAACAAACATGTCTTCCGATAGTGATTGGCCGCCGATCCCGCCCATGCAGACTGGCTTGCGCGGCCGCTGCCCGCGCTGCGGGCAAGGGCACCTGTTCAACGGCTTCCTGAAGATGCGCAAGGAATGCGAAGTCTGTGGCCTGGATTACTCCTTTGCCGATCCGGCCGATGGCCCCGCTTTCTTCGTCATCTGCTTTGCCTGCGTACCGAGTGTTTTCCTTGGCGTCTGGCTGGAAGTTCAATACAGCGCACCGCTCTGGATACACCTACTGGTGACCGGGCCCTTCATGCTGCTGACCTGCATTCCGCCGCTTCGCCCCCTGAAGGGCTGGCTCGTCTCAAGTCAGTTTTTCTACAAGGCTGAGGAAGGCAAGGTCGTAAGGCGAAACACCGAGCCGCCGGTGGCGACGACGCAGTAGGTCCTGAGTGCCGGAGAAGCCTAGAACCTCCAAATATATCGCTAGAAAATAATTGCGCCGCCTACTGTTCATAGTTGACGGCGCTTTCACCGGATGCCTCTCTTCTCAAAGGCCGGCTCTACCAAACGAGGTTTGGAAGAGGATGAAGCCACCGATCTTGAGGCAGGTTTCGGTGCCCGGGATGTAGACGTAGCCAGTGCCGAAGCGTCGCAAACGCGAACGTATTCCATGGCTCCGGCTCCGCTGCAACGATGGGATCGGCAGCCTGGGCGCCGGAAAATGCTGCGAGAGCAGCAGCGGAGCCGAGAGCGATCTAGGTGGCAGTCGGATGACCAGGTTCTCGGCTACGTCCGTCTGCAGCGTAACTTCTAACCCGATTAAACTCGGATGAAGGAGGCCCGCAACATCTCTCGACCTTGCGGGCTCTCTATGTGTTGTGCCGGTTACGGCGGATCGCGTGAGCGGCTTAGTTTGCCGGTGTCGGCTCTCCAAGTGAGAGCATCAGCCGGTTTGCCCAGTTGAAGAAGGCGGCACCATTGATGACGTCGGCGATCTCCAGTTCGTCGAGGCCCGCTGCCGAAAGTCGGGAGATGTGCTCCTCTCCGAAGGCGGGCGGGGTCGCCGTCAACGCCACAGAAGCGGCGACGATTGCATTCCAGCGTTCGCCGAGATCGGTTCCGACGCCCTCGTCGAGGAGCTTCTGCACATCCTCTGTGCGCTTTGAGTGATGCGAAGCGAAGCGCGAATGTACCGAGGCGCAGAAGATGCAGCCGTTATATCTAGACGCGGCGGTCGCCGCCAGTTCGCGCTCGGCGCGCGGCAGGCCCGAGCGGGTGTTGTAGAAGATGTCCTTGTCAGTTTTCGTGCGCGCTTCAAGCACTTCCGGATCGCGCACGAGCAGGCGGAAGTAGGGCGACTTTGCGCGCCCAGCCTCGACCAGGCCTTTGAGGTGACGCTCCGTCAGCTCTTCCTCAGGCAAAGGCTGCAGCCACGGTGTCCATCCGATCTCGGCCTGCGTGAAGGTAACAGGAGGATTTTCAACGATCGGGATGATGGCATGTTCGGTCATTCGCATGTCCTCTTGAGTTCTTAAGCCGCAGCGCGCTTCGTGGCGGTCGACAGCAAGCCAAGACCGGTGATGACGCGGATCTGAAACGCAACGAAGGAAATCAGCTGCGACAGGGTCACGACACCATTTGTCGTCCAGCCAGCGTCGATCAAGGCTTGCAACGCCTGCGGGCTGGCATCACGCAAATGGAAGACGAGCAGGTGGGCGTGCTCCAGCGCGGCGGACAGCTTACGGCCGAGCACCTCGCGGCTTGACCGTGATACTTGATAGAGTGGGCCGGCTTCATTCTCTCCATTAAGCGGCCCGTCGGGATAGTTGCCGTATGGCCCTGTTGCCCGTCCTGCCCCGATCTCGGCCTTGATAACCTCGATCAACCAGCGATCGTTGTCGCTATCCTCGAAAGGACTGCTGTAAAATTCGAAAATGTCCGGCTGACGGTGCAGGCCGGCAACGAAACTTGCGACCGCATGCCGCTCCGCCGCCGACACGTCGCCGAAATCCGCGGGCTGAAAGAGTGCAAGATAACTTTTCTGCGCCTGTTCGCGGGTTTCCGGCCGTTGGACGCGAATGCGGTCGAGCGCCGACCCGGCGGTGATGCCGGCCAGCAGATCGATGATATCCGGTGACGTGGTGGTCATGACGTCGTCTCCTTTGAAAAATGGAAGCAGCTGTCCGTTTCAACCGACGGCGCCGAAACGCCGGGCATGGAATTTCTCCTGCGGCGACCAACCGAGCGCCGGAGCGACCTTGGTGGCGATGAGCTCGATGGAGCGCAGAATCAATGGGTGCGGCGGATCAACGGAATGAACCTGGAACACCAGATCGGTGACACGCTCCAGCGTCTCATCTGCGCTGAGACTGGCGATGACGTCGTCAACGGAGCCGACATGCACGTCGAAGGCCGCAATCAGATCGGCAAGTGAATTGCCGGGAACTGTATGACCGCTAGCGATCAGTCGTTCCGCACCCCGTCTCAACCCAACCTCGGCAAGCCGCAACGCTTCGGCGCGGCTGTCGGCAACGAACAGGCTGCGAGAACCGAGGATACGCGGCGCGCGGCCGGAAGGAAGCGCATGCAGATAGGCGTCGATGATCGGGTTTTGCAACGCCGCCAGCGAAGCGTGCGGATTGTCTTCTGGCCGCGGTTGGGTGCGTGACAACATCAGGCCGTCGCCGGCCCGCCCTGCCCGCTCGCCACCCGCCACCGAAAAGGTTGCCTGCCAGATACGGCCGAGGAGTTGCGGCGCTGACGGGTAGAGGCAATCTCCGCCTGGAAGGCCACGACCTGCCCAAGCGTCGAGAACCGTTTGGAGATGCCTGCCGAAGATCGCGCCGCGATCGGCGCTTTCCAAGCCAAAGGCCGTGAAGGAGGACGGCGTGCCGCCGGTCCCGAACCCGACCTCCAGTCGCCCGCCGGAGAGCAGATCGAATACGGCGGCGTCCTCGGCCACCCGGATCGGATTTTCGAGCGGCAGCGTAATGACACCGGTTCCAAGACGGATGCGCGTCGTCTCCGCGGCGACATGGGCAAGGAAAACCAGGGGCGCCGGAAGGCCGCCTTCGTCCGCGTGGAAATGGTGCTGCGCGACCCAGGCCGTGTCGAAGCCGAAACGCTCGGCGGTGACGATCTGCTCCT
Organism: Ensifer sp. Root558; assembly: GCF_001427045.1. NCBI lineage: Bacteria > Pseudomonadati > Pseudomonadota > Alphaproteobacteria > Hyphomicrobiales > Rhizobiaceae > Ensifer > Ensifer sp. Root558. The sequence continues at coordinate 61,778 of NZ_LMGC01000007.1, forward strand.
TTGCGTAGTGGTAGCGGGTGCCCGCCGGAACGTCGTCGAGCAGTCGGGTAAAAAAGCCGAGGCGTTTGCGTGGCGTCGTCTCAATCATGGTCGGTCCTGTCTGTAGTCCGCTGCTTCAGGTCGCAGCCCGGCGGTTGCGTCCGGGAATGGCATTGATCAGCTCACGGGTGTAATCGCTGCGAGGGTTTTCGAAGACGTCGGAAACGGTTCCGCCGTCGACCAGCCGCCCATCCTTCAGAACCGAAACGGTGTCCGAGATCTGACGCACCACGGCGAGGTCGTGGGAAACGAAGAGGTAGGTGAGCCCGAGGTCGCCCTGCAGTTCGTCCAAGAGGTCGAGAATGCGGGCCTGCACGCTGACGTCGAGTGCGGAAACCGCTTCGTCGAGCACAACCAGTTGCGGATCGAGCACGAGCGCCCGGGCGATGGCAACACGCTGGCGCTGGCCGCCGGAAAGCGCATGGGGCCGCCGTGCAAATGCGTCCTCGGGCAAACCGACGCGGCAAAGGATCGCCCTAGCCTTCTCCTCGCGATCAGAACGCAGGAGCCCCGGGTAATTGGTCAGCGGCTCGGTCACGATCTGCAGCACGCTTTGACGCGGGTCCAGCGAGCCGTAGGGATTCTGGTAAACGAGCTGGACTTTGCGGCGGAACTGCCGAAGCCCCTCTCCGGTCAAGCCCGAGACATTGGTGCCGTCGATCTCAATCCGCCCGGCCGTCGGCCTGTCAAAGCCGACGATGTTGCGGATCGTCGTCGTCTTCCCAGAACCGGATTCCCCGACGATCGCATGGGTCGTTCCGCGCCGGACGCGGAAGCTCAGGTCGTCGACGGCGCGTAGCGGGGATCCGCCGTCCTTGCGAACGAATTCGCGGACAAGGCCCTCGACGAGGACGATATCATCCGGAACCTCCGCAACGGGTGGTCGAACCGTTGCCAACCTCGGGGGGGCGGTAAAGGATGGCGCGTCCGAAAGCAGTTGTTTCGTGTAGGGACTGCGTGGTGCGGCCAGAACAGCGCCCGTTGCGCCCTGCTCCTGAATCCGGCCGCCCTGTAGGACGACGATCCGATCGGCCCGGTCGGCGGCAACACCGAGATCGTGGGTCACCAGAAGCACGGCCGTACCATACTCGGTTCGCAACTCGTCGATGAGATCAAGAATGCGCTTCTGGACTGTGACGTCGAGCGCGCTCGTCGGCTCGTCGGCGATGATCAGCTGTGGCTTCAGCGCAATCGCAATCGCAATCAAGACCCTTTGGCGCATGCCGCCCGACAGTTCATGCGGATACTGCCGCGCCCGAAGTGCCGGCTCGCTCAAGCCGACGCGGGCCAGAAGAGAGAGCACCCGGGCCTCGATCTCGTCGGATCGCAGCGCGCCGTGGATACGGAACATCTCGCCGAGTTGCGAGCCGATCGTCTTGACCGGATTGAGCGAACTTCCCGGATCCTGAGGCACGAGGCTGATCCTCGCGCCGCGCACCGTGTCCAGTTGCCGATCCGTCCAGCGGGCAATGTCGGTTCCGTTCAGCTTGATGGTTCCGCGTTCCACTCGGCCATTCGCAGCGAGCAGACCGATGATCGACTGTGCGGTCGTCGTCTTGCCGGAACCGGATTCACCGACAAGGGCCACAACCTCGCCTGGATTGATGCGAAACGAAACGTCATGAACGGCGCGGCGTTCGCCGCTGCTGTCAGCGTAGGCAATGCAAAGATCCTCGACCTCGAGAACGGGGGGAAAAGGTCCAGGTATGACGGTCATGCTGCGGGCCTCCCGAAAGATTGGCTGACGCGATTGGCAGCCAGCACGACGAGGACAACCACGAGGCCGGGCGCGGTGGTCAGCCACCAGGCGGTCGAAATGTAGTTGCGCCCCTCGGCGATCAGCAGCCCCCATTCCGGGGTCGGCGGCGGCGCGCCGTAGCCGAGAAATCCGAGCGTCGAAATCTGCAGTACGGCCGATCCGAATTGCAGCGCGGCAAAGGCGACGACCGAGGTTAAGGAATTCGGCAGAATATGGCGCCACAGAACCGAGGCGAAGGTCCCGCCACTGCCGAAGGCCGCCTCGACATAATCGCTGCGACGCACGCGCACGACTTCCGCCCGCGCCAGCCGGGCAAAGCCTGCGACCGAGGTGACCCCAACAGCGATTGCCGCGTTCACAGTTCCAAAGCCGAGCAGGATAATGATGCTGAGCGAAAGCAGCAGCGGAGGGATCGACAGGAGCACGTCGACAACGCGCATGATCGCATCGTCGAAGCGACGCCGCACCGAACCAGCGACGACGCCGAGACCGGTGCCGACCGCAAGTCCCAGCCCGACGGCGACAAAAGCACCTGTCAGGGAATGAACGGCCCCGTAGACGATGCGCGCATAGAGATCGCGCCCGAGCGCATCGGTTCCGAGCAGATGATCGGCGCTCGGCCGCTGCAACTGCGCGCCACCGACGCCCTCAAGCGGGTTGTAGCCTGTGAAGAACGAGGGGGCGACCGCCCAGAGGAAAACAGAACCGAGGATAAGCCAGGAAAGGGCCAGTCCTACGGGTACACGGCGCAGCCGCGATGCCGCGCCAGAACGCCGCTCGCTCTTTGCCCTTGGCGCCGCAATAGCGTCATCGCGAAGCGTATCGAAGGTCGTCATGCAACGGCTCCCGTTTTGGTCCTGAGGCGTGGGTCGAGCACCGGATAGAGCAGGTCCACAGCGAGATTGATGATCACGAAGGCCAGCGCAGACAGAACGACGATCGCCTGAAGCACGGCTGCGTCCTGGCTGCCCACGGCGCGTTCGGTCAGCCCGCCAATGCCGTTCAGCCCGAAGACGGTCTCGGTCACCACGGCCCCGGCAATCAGTTCGCCGAACAACACGCCGGCAATCGTCAGCGTCGGAAGCAGCGCGTTCTTCGCGACGTGCCGCCAGAGAACCCAAAGGCGAGTGGCGCCCTTTGCCCGCGCCACGGCGACGAAGGGCCGCGTCATCACCTCGTCGATATTGCGAACGAGCACCTGCGCCAGTGGCGCGGAAATCGGCACGGCAAGCGTTGCAACCGGCAGGATCAATTCCTGCCAGGGACCAGGGTTGATGACGGGCACGAGTTTCAGGCGGAAGGAGAAGATCTGGATGAGCATGATGCCGAGCCAGAAGGTCGGGATAGAAATGAAGAGCGACGGAACCGACTGCAGCGCGCCACGCAGCCACGCAAACGGCGCGAGACTGGAGAGGAAAGCGATGACGGTCGCCAGGATCGCAGCTAGCAGGAAGCCTAGCCCCGCGAGCTTCAGCGTTGCCGGCAGATGCGCAGCAAGCAGACTTGAAACCGGAACACCGGCTTGAACCGAGTAGCCGAAGTTGCCGGCCAGGAACTTGCCGATAGTCCGCGCGTATTGCACCGGCACGGAGCTATCGACCGCATAAGAGGCGCGGATTTCGGCGACCTGTTCGGCGGTCAGGCCGAGATCGGGGTTCTGGAACTTAATGAGGATCGCATCGCCGGGCATTGCCTGCAGCAGCACGAAAGAGATCGTGAATGCGGCCCAAAGCACAAACAGAGCCTGAGCAACACGATTGAACAAATAGGCGGACATGATCCGTTCCTCGCAGGCGGATTTCAGAGACGACGGCCACCGACGTTGCGGTGGCCGTCGAACCGATCAATGTTCAGCAAGCCAGGTGCTGTAGAAGCTTGGACGCCCGACGGCCTCGAATGCCACACCCTGGACGTAGGGCGCACCTGCATAGGCCTGCGGCTCCTCGAAGATCGGGATCGCATAGGCTTGATCGACGACGTAATCCTGAACCTCGCCGGCAATCGCGAGGCGCTTCTGGCGATCCGGCTCGGACGCGAGCGCATCGAGCAGACCATTCAGCTTGGTATCGACGAAGCTCTGGACCTTGTCGCTAAGCCCGCCCTTCTGGCGCAGCACATCGCGGTTCTTCGGATAGTACTGGCTCTTGATCACATCGGGATCGGCACGGCCGACCATGGCAGGCGACACCGGCGTCTTCAGCGGATCGAGATCATCCACCGTCTTGCTGCCGCTATCGCCGGCAAGAACGCTCAGCTTGACGCCCACCTTTCCCCACTGCTGCGCGACCAGTTGCAGCGTTTCCTTGTTCTGCGGCTGCGGCAGCGATTCATAAGCCGTCAGCACCAGTTCCTTGCCGTCCTTCTGGCGCAGACCGTTGGCGGCGACCGACCAGCCCGCTTCATCGAGCAGGGCCTTGGCCTTCGCCGGATCAAAAGCGAGCTTGGCCGAGATATCCTTGTAGCCGAGGGCCGACGACGCGATGATCGAGGTTGCCTGCGGATAATTGGCAGAAAACAATGTGGTGACGATTTCCTTGGTGTCGGTCGCATGCAGCAGCGCCTGACGCACCCTGATGTCGGACACCAACGGGTTGTCTGGGCGGAAGACGACACTGTTGTTCACCCCGCGGGTGGAAGGCGCGTAGATCTGATAGTCCTGCGCCTCGACTTGGCCCTCGTCATAGGCCTGGACCTGGCGGATGAAATCCGCCTGCCCTGCGAGCAGTGCACCAATGCGCACGCTGTCTTCACCGGTGATGATGTACTTGATGCCGTCGAGATAGGCGCGGCCCTGGTGTTCGAGTTTGGCCGGGCCCCAATTGTATTCGTCGCGCGCCTTCAGGTTCAGTTCCTTGCCGATCGTCTCGCTCTCGACGACGAATGGGCCGGAGCCGATGATTTTCGTGGCGTCGCCGAGTTCTTCGAAGGGCAGTGCCAGCGTGCTTGCCGCGACCAGGCCCGAACCGATCACGGACGTTCCCTGAAGGAACCCCGGCGACGGCTTCTTGAAGTAGAATTTGACCGTCAGCGGATCGACGACTTCGCTGCGCTCGTAGTTGTTGATGACCTCGGAGACCGGCTGCTTCAGGGCTTTGTTGCCGAGGCCGAAGACGTCGTAGTTCTTGGCAACGGCAGCCGCGTCGAGCGGCGAACCATCGGAGAACGTCACGCCGGGACGGATCTTGAACGTATATTCGGTCGCATTCGCGTTGACCGTCCAGGACTCGGCGATCCAGGGCTCGATCTCGAGTGTCTTCGGGTTCTGATAGGTCAGCTTGTCGGTGATCTGGTTGAGGATGCCACCGTTCGGATAAAAGCCGCCGGCCGGCGGGTAGAGGTTCGTGTGGGCCTGCTGCTCAAGATAGATCAGCGTACCGCCCTTGACCGGATCTGCCGCTTGCGCCTGCGCGTCGCTCAGAGCCAGGCCAGTGGTCGCAAGTGTGGCGAGCGTCAGTGCCAAGCGTTTCAGTTTCGTCGTCATGAGAGCCTTCCTTCAGAAATCTGGAGGCTATGGTACGACTGCGGCCGGCGTAATCAATTAAATCTAGTAAATTAATATGCTATATGTTTTACCCGAACCGAAAGAAGCATCTAGCTCGCCGTCGCCGGGGGAGATAATTGTCCCTTCCCGCATTTTTCCCACCAATTTTGAAGGGCCGGGATCGACGGAAGTGTGGAAAGAAGCCCGCTGGTAACCACCGCCACATACGCGACATGGACACGTGCTTGATTGCGCGCGGCATTGACACCATTGTCGTCATCCGTTGAAAAATCTTGGCAATTTCTCTGAACCTCCCAAGGATCGTAAGCATCATGGAAAGCAATAAAGTCCTCGTCGTCGGCGGTGCCGGCTACATCGGCTCGCATACGTGCCTCGAACTCGCCAACAAGGGTTTCGAGCCTGTCGTTTACGACAACCTTTCGAACGGCCACGAAGAATTCGTCAAATGGGGCGTGCTGGAAAAGGGTGATATCCGCGACCGAAAGCGGCTCGACGAGGTCCTTGCCCGTCACAAGCCACGCGCCATCCTGCATTTTGCCGCGATGATCGAGGTGGGTGAATCGGTGAAAGACCCGGTTTCCTTCTACGACAACAATGTCATCGGCACGCTGACCTTGCTTTCGGCTGCCCTTGCCGCAGGCGTCGAAGCTTTCGTCTTCTCTTCGACCTGCGCCACCTATGGCCTGCCGGAGAGCGTGCCGATCGACGAACAGCACCGCCAGGCGCCGATCAACCCTTACGGCCGGACCAAATGGGTGTGCGAACAGGCACTGAAGGACTACGGGCAGTACAAGGGCCTGCGCTCGGTGATCCTGCGCTACTTCAACGCCGCTGGCGCCGATCCGGAAGGCCGCATCGGCGAGTGGCACGAGCCGGAGACGCATGCCATCCCGCTCGCCATCGACGCGGCCCTCGGCCGACGCCAGAGTTTCAAGATCTTCGGCACGGACTACGACACCCGCGACGGCACCTGCGTGCGCGACTACATCCACGTGCTTGATCTTGCCGACGCCCATGTGCGCGCGGTCGAACACCTGCTTTCGGGCGGCGACAGCGTCGAGCTCAATCTCGGCACAGGCACCGGCACGACCGTCAAGGAACTCTTGACGGCGATTTCCGAGGTTTCGGGACGCGAATTCCAGGTCGATCTCGTCGACCGCCGCGAAGGGGATTCGACCACCCTGGTCGCCAACAACGACAAGGCGCGCGACATTCTCGGCTGGGTTCCGAAATACGGTCTCACCGACATCACGCGCACGGCCTGGAACTGGCATTCCCGTCGTAATCAGGGTGTCTGAGATACAGACCACGTCTGGCGCGGCGGTGATCGCCGCCCCAGACGGCTCCGATTTGTCAGGCCGTGTGCTGCACCGGCCTTGAGAAAAAGCCCGAGCGCAGCCGTGTGGCCAGCGGCTTCTCGATCAGAAGATAGGCGAAAACGCCAAGCGCAGTCCCTGCAATGACCGCCAGCAGCGCCGATGTGAGCAGCCCTATACCCATCATTCCACAAGCCTTGACCACGACCGAAATCGCAAAGGTGTGCCAGAGGTAGATCGAGTAGGATGCGTCGCCGAGCATCATCGGCAGCCTGCTGGGGCGGAACCAGCCCTGCGCTTCGAGCGCCAGCGTTCCCAAGACGAGCATGACGGCCAAAGGCCCGAGGATGAATTCGTCGAAAGGCAGGCGAAGCACGGCGACCGCCGCAAATCCTGAAAACGCGCCGGCGACAAGCATAAGGCCGGACTTTGCGCCGGGCACCCTGCCTCTCAGCCACAACTCGGCGACGACCATGCCTGCCACAAATTCAAGAATAATCGGCCGCGTATAGGTGACGAAGAGCGCGTTGTCGCTGTCGACGGCAAAGCCGATGGCAACCAGCGCCGAGAAACAGCCAGCGATCGCCGGCAACCGGCTCGACCGCGGCAACAGCAGTGTCAAGGCGAAGATCGCATAGAAGAACATCTCGTAGTTCAGCGTCCAACCCTGCACCAGCACTGGCCAGATTTCGCCGCTGCTTGGCGATCGCATGGGAATGAACAGCAGCGAGGAAAGCACATGCGCGTTGCTCAAGACCAGATTGGGAAACAGGCCAACAACGCCGCCGATGACCATGACCGCGGTTGCGAGCCAGTAGATCGGCGCGATCCTCTGGATGCGATCGCGGAGGAAGGCGAGCGGTGACACCGGCCGCCGTTGGCTGATCACCCACATGATGAAGCCGCTGATGACAAAGAAGACGTCGACGCCGGCAGCACCAATTGCGAAGTGGTGCCCGGTGCGCTCGGCGGCATGAAAGACGACGACCCCGAGCGCTGCGACGGCCCGCAGATACTGAATGCCGTAGATCGTTGTCGTCGGGGCGCTGATCATTGATACCTCAGTCGTAGCGGGATCTCCGATACGGCCGGCGCCGGACGATCTTCGACGCTCTGGTGCGTGCGCGCTTCCGGTAAAGTCAGCTTTCCGGCGGCGAAATAGAGCAGGAACGAGCCGATGTGATAGGGGTTCATGATGTCGATTTCGACGAAGGACCGCACCAGCAGAAGCAGCGCTATGCCGAAGAGCACGGAAGATTGCGTGTCATGATCCTGCGTCAACAACCGCTTGGTATGCCCGAGCACGGTTATCAGAAGGATGCCGGACAGAAGCACGAGCCCGATCGCGCCGGTCTCCACCATCGCTTCGATAAAGGTGTTGTGGAAGTGGAAGCCGGAGCGCGTGGCAATATAGAACTCTTCCCACAGGCGTTCGGGCTCCGAGAAGCCCTGGACCCAATAGGCCTGATAGCCGACACCGACCAGCGGTGACGACATCGCCGCCTCGATGCCCTGCTGCCACAGATAGGTCCGTCCGGTTAGGGTGGAATCCTTGCCGAAAAGCCCGAGGACAAGATCGACGCCCCCACCATAGATGGCCGCAACGGCGACCATGACGCCACAGACGGCGGCGGCGAGGAAGAGCCCCTTGCGGTGCGCCGGCGACAATAGTCCGACCAACCGCATGCCCAGCCACAGCCCGATGATGACCACTGTGGTCAACACCGACGTCGCCGATTGCGAGGCAAAAAGTGAATAGGCCGACAGCAACGCGACCAGGCTGGCTGCCGCGAACCACAGGCCGCGTTCGCCAAGCGCGATCGGCGCGACAAAGGCGAAATAGATGCCGAGCGAGGCGTAGAAGCCCAGCTGGTTCTTCGAGGCGAAAGCGCCGACGAAGCTGTAAGTGCCGTCGAGAGGATCGAGGTGGTAGACGCCGAAGAGGAGTGAGTAGACGAGAACGACGCCGGTTCCGGCAATCGCGCCGCGCACCAGGGTCCTGATGTCGACAACCCGCATGGCAATCAGGGCGCAGATCACGTGGGAGAGATACTGTATCCCCGTTCGCGCCGTCATTCCGGGCGCCGCCGACCAGAAGACCGACAGGCAGGCGAAGATCGCAAATCCTAGGATCCAGAGGCGGATTCCGTAGTTGCCGAGCACACGACGGTAATCGACCAGCACCAGCGGCAGCCACAGGCCATAGTAGAGCAGGATCGACGCCTGTCCGAAGCGCGAGGAATAGGCGAAGACGAAGAGCGATAGCGCGATCGCAACAGTGCCATAGACACCATTGCGATCGGGAGAAATCAGGCTCGCCTTCGAAATTTTCACAGCCGTTCCTACTGCGTTGCCAGGTTGGCTTCGACCTTGATCACGTCACCCGGCAATACAGGCGTATTTTCGTCGGCGGAGATCTCCGTCGGCTTTCCGTCGCGCTCGCGCATGATCGAATAGGCGATCGTCGCCTCCGCCGTATTGTCCTTCGACTGCGCGGCTTCGGCCGATTGCAGCAACGCTTCGGCCATCAAGTCGCGGCTGGTGCCGAGCTTGATCGAAAGCGTGTCGAGTTCGGCCTCGGTGTTCTGCAGGTCCTGCGCCAGCTGAGCGTCCCAATCGTTGCGAAGATTGGTTTCGTCCTGGCCCGCCTTGCTGACATCCTGTTTCGCCTTCAGCGAAGCTGTGTCGATGTCGAGAAGGGCGGCCTGCAGTTCGGCTACGCGCTGCTCCAGGGACAGCTTGCGCTGGCTGAGCGCCAGGCCCTTTTCGGCGAGGCTTTCGACCTTCTCGCGGTCTTCAACGACGAGCTCGAGTTGGCGGTTCTGGGTTTCCGTCTTCTTTGCCAGCGACTGGATTTCGCTTTCGAGCAAGGACTTCAGATCGGCGAGCGACTCCAATTGCAGCTTCTGCTTCCTGTCACGCGAGGCCATCAATGCGGTCTCGTTTGCGAGAAGCTTGTCGATACCGGGAACGCCCTGAAGGTCCTTCGGCAGTTCGATGCCATCCTTTTCGGCGATCTCAGCCTGAAGGCGGGCGCGACGGATCAGCAGCCGGTTGCGCTCGGACGTCTGGACGCTCGAATCGCCATGCGCATTTATGTAGTCGCGCGCAAAGCGCTGGCCGCTTTCCGAACGGCGCAACCCGCCGCCAAGGCTTACGGCCTTCAGCACCGTCAGATTGGGGGCAAAAGGATATTCGCCGGGCTTCTGGACCTCGCCTGCGAGGTAAACCGGGCGGTACTGCGCGAGTTCGACGGAGGCGGACGGCCGATCGCGCAGACCGAAGAGCGTCTGCATCTTCTCGCCGATCGCTTCACCAACTTCGGTCGTTGTCTTGCCCGCCGCCGGCAGGTCGCCGATGAAGGGTAAGGATAGAGCACCCGAAGGACCAACGGTGTACTCGCCGCTGACGACTGACCAGTCGCGGACAGCCCCCTCCGCGGTCTGCCATTCGGCCACGCGAATTCTCAGCCTATCCATAGTGCCGAGCTGATACTCATCGGCCCAAGCCGGAAAAGCACAAGTGAGCGCCGCGGCGATGAGAACCGCCCGGCGCAGGAAACGGGGTAGCGTGCGCGGCATGCGCGACTTTCCCGACAGATGATGTTCTCTCATTTGGGCTTCCCGAATGAAGGCGCCTTCCCGCGACCGGTCGCGCGGGCTTTTCAGGCGCTATTTCGTCAGTAGCTGCCGCGCGAAAGGCAAACGGCGGGAATGGTTCTGACAACGATGGAGAAGTCCTTCAGCAGCGACCAGTTCTGGACGTACTGGGTATCGAACGCGATGCGGGTTGCGTAGGATACGTCGTTGCGCCCGCTGATTTGCCAAAGGCCGGTAAGACCGGGTCGGGATTGCAGGTAGTAGACGGCGGCGCTGTCGTAGAGCTCCAGTTCGTCCTCCACCACCGGGCGCGGGCCAACCATGCTCATTTCACCGCGCACGATGTTGACGAGCTGCGGCAGTTCATCAAGGCTTAGTTTGCGCAGGACACTGCCGACGACCGTGACACGCGGGTCGTCCTGCAGTTTGCGCGTCGCGCGCCATTCCTCGTAGGCGGCCGGATTGGCCTTGAGGTAGTCCTGCAGGATCCGGTCCCCATCAGGGCGCATGGTGCGGAACTTAAGGCAACGGAACGACTTGCCGTTGTGGCCGATGCGGCGGTGGCCGTAGAAGATGCTGCCGCCGTCGGAAAACTTGACCAGCGCCATGAGCATCAGGAACAGCGGGCTTAAGAAAACGAGGGCGAGGGAAGCGGCAAGCACGTCGAAGCCACGCTTCGAAACGCCACCCACGGGTGGGATTGCCGCAAACTCTGCGGCACTGAAAAACGGCGAATTGGCCGATCTGGTCGCAGACTTCATAGAGGTGACTCCATTTACGTTTGGCGATTTGTCGGTCTCCCCAGGGGGGCCTACAGCCCACACTGGGGCGCGCTCATCGTGAATAATGAACGTCCGGTAAGGATTTGCTTTTTGAAGGCGAAATAAAGGCGAGTATCCAAGCAGGGGCCAAAATGCGTATATCACCACTTTCGAATATGCAATATTTCTCGTGACAGGCGCTGTTATATTATTGCGAGAAACAGTATCACCTCGCACGTATTCCTGTATTGTTTCTGGCGAGCCAAATTACATTTCCGGAGAAGTGGCGATATCTTCGCAGGCCGATGTTTTCTTTGAGCTTCGGGAGCGTGATTTCCCCTACTCCAAAATTATCGGTCCTCCGTATTTCCCAAATTTTGCTGCATCGCACCAAGTCTTCGCGGCGCACACAAAGACTCGCAACATCATTCAAACTTGTAATAAAAGTTGATCAGCACGTGCGTGTGGCGGCAACCATTGGGCGACGTGGAGACCCTCTCCCGACGGGAGGTGGAAAATCAGCTGCCGAGCGCAGGCTCGCGTCACAATGGCGCTCGAGGTTGATCAACTGATTTTTGATTCGATCGACGCTGCTCGAAACGCGACATAAAGATTTGCCTGTTTCTATGTACCAAAGCGGCGGCTATTGCCGGTTGCAGCCGATGTCCGTCGCCAATATATTAACATTTGCAGAGGAAAGGCCGATTTTGCGATGACGTCTGCAGCGATAGAACCGATTGCGAGCTAGTACCATGTACGCACCACGCGTCTTCGTGAGTATGATCGGCGCCCTGACGGTTTTTGCTGTCGTCACCTATTTCCTCAATGGCTCTCTCACATCCACGCTCATCCAGACGGCGATCTGTGCGGTCCTCATTCAGATCGGCTATTTCCTCGCGGTCGTTTTCCTAATCTGGAGGAAAGCGCGCGAGCGCGGAAAAAAAACGGCTGAAGTGCTGCAATCGGCCAATGACGACAAGCCGGGCGACAAGAGCCACCGCCTGAACCGCCCCGGTCACTTCAATCGTTGACTGCACGGCCGGACAAGCCTGCCTCCCCATTCTTCAAAAAATTCGCCTTTGACGCGGTTGCGACATGATCGCCCTGCATGGTGCGGCCCGTTACGGCAAGATTCCATGCCGGCACTGCATGATCTAGCGGGTCGCCAATGACCCGGCTGCCTCATGCAGCGATCGAGAACTGGTGCAGTCCACTTGGCCCCTAGGCGCCGCGCTGCCCGCGAGACACGATACTGGAGGCCCTCATGACCACAGTCGCCCGGACAGATGTCTGCGTCATCATTGCTGCGAAGAATGCCGAGGCGACGATCGCCCGCGCCGTCGCGTCGGCCCTGGCCGAACCGGAAACCGGCGAAGTGATCGTGGTGGATGACGGCTCCACCGATCAGACCGTCGCCGCGACGCGGTCCGCCGACGATCACAGCGGACGGCTGACGATCGCACGCTTTGAAAGCAATCGCGGTCCTTCAGCAGCGCGCAACCATGCGATTGCCATCAGCCGTGCCCCGGTCCTGGCGATCCTCGACGCCGACGATTTCTTTCTACCGGGCAGGCTCGGCAGGCTGCTCGCAGTAGAGGAGTGGGATTTCATCGCCGACAATATCGCCTTCATGGACGAGGCCGCAGTGACTGGTGCGGCTCCAAGGGTCGATGACTTCCCGCCACGGCCGCGCATTCTCGGCCTCATTGATTTCGTCGAGGGCAATATTTCGCAGCCGGGCGTGAAACGTGGCGAGATCGGCTTCCTGAAGCCGCTGATGCGCCGCCGCTTCCTCGATAAGCATGGCATCCGCTATCAGGAGGCGCTTCGCCTGGGGGAGGATTATGACCTCTATCTTCGCGCACTGGCCAAAGGTGCACGCTACAAGGTCATTCAAAGCTGTGGCTATGCGGCGATCGTGCGCGGCAATTCGTTGAGCGGCAGCCACCGGACCGAGGATCTAAAGCGCCTCTACGAGGCCGACCGCGTCATACTCGCGGCAAACGACCTCGACGGTGAGGCAGCGGCTGCCGTGCGACGGCATGAGCGTCACGTGCGTGGCCGCTACCAGCACCGCCACTTCCTCGACCTCAAGAAAGAGCGCGGCGCAATGGCTGCGATCGGTTACCTCATGCGGCGCCCGGGCGCCGCGCCGGCCGTCACCGCCGGTATCTTCGCCGACAAGACGGAGCGCTTCAGGCCGCGCCAGGATGCGGCACCGGCGGGCGGAGGCGCGGCAGTGCGCTACCTTCTGCCCATCGGCGCGGAGCACGCGCGCTAGCACCACGCGTTGCGGCGTCGGCGCCACGTCGAACCATCGCGAGCGGAATACGCTCCGGCATCTCGTCCGGAGCGCCGTTTGTCACATCCTAGAAGTAGGCGCGCCGTACGGCGGCCAACGCATCCTGGAAGCGTTCCTTGCGTTCGGCGAGCCGGCTGTCGCTGCTCAATTGCGGCTCTGCCCGAGTGGCCTGCCAAAGTGCAAGCGTCGACGGCGCCGCAAGCACCTGCTTGGCCGCGCTGCGCAAGAACGTCTGACGCGGTTCTCTGGCCGCGACGATCACCTCGCCGTCGGCGGATCGCAGGTTCGCAGCCTCCGGCACGGTCTGCGCCTCGAAGCCCATGCCCCAGAAACGTGCGCCCTTGATCATGGCTTCGGTGCGGCTGGAGACCGGAACATGGCGGGGACGGTATTCGACGCCGACGGTTTTTGCCCAGTCGTTCCACTTGAAGCTGTTGATGCTGTCCGACGTCGTCACCGCCACCCAGGGAACGCGGAATGCATCGGCAAGAATCGCCCCATGCATCGATTCGGCGACAATGAACTCCGATTGCGCGATCTCGCGGATCACGCTCTTGGCCTCGCCGCGCGGGTCGATGTAGTGCAGGCCGACGGTGCCGCAGGTGACGGGCCACATACCGGCGATCGCACTTTCCCAATGGGGAATGAAACTGCGCTTGTATAGCTTAGGCAGGTTTCGGAATTCCGGCATGTCGGCGACCATGACCGCGGGATCGACAATACCGCGCTCCGGCGCAAGGCCGATCTTCTCGGCTGTCAACGGCCCGCGCACGCAGCGAAGGTCCCATTCGGCGGCATCCCGCATGTCCGGCAAGCTGCCGTAGCCGAAACCGCTGCCGATAACGAGCTTGCGGACGCCATCAGGCAGAAGCGCGCGGTTGAGCACCGTGCCGACGCCGACGAGGAGGATGTCGTCGTGGACATCGCGAAAACCCGGCAGCAGGAAATCCCAAAGCCAGAGGTTGAGGTCGTCGCCGAAATTGCCGTGCTGAGATTCCCAGTAATAGGGCTTCATGGGCGGTCCCTTCTTTCAAATGCGAGATAGGTTCGATGCCGCGCCTGGCGGGCTTGTTCTTCCTCCAAAAGGAGTTTCTGTCCGGATCAGCGTGAACGGGAAAACTTGCCGACGGCAAGCTCGAATGCGCTTTGCAACAGCTTGGGATCGCGCAGGACCCAACGTGCCAGCAGTCGAAACTGCGGCGACTTCCGCCGCTTCAGCCGGCGCGCCTGGCTCCAGAGCGCCTGACGACGGGCCGTGTGCTGGTAGGACTGGATCGACGCGACGGCCGATGGCTTGCGCGAAAGCCGGTGCTCAAGCGTCTCAAGGGCAACAAAGGTGTTGAACTGCTGCTGCAGGAATTGCGGCGAATCGTTGTCGATCGAGTGGAAGATGTTGATGCCCTCCCCGCGCATGGCACCGGCTGCATCACAAAGCACGACACGATTTGCCGCCAGAATGCAGTCGCAGAAGAACAGCACGTCCTCGGCCGCGAGACGCAGCTCGGCATCAAAGCGCACCGTCTCGAAAAGCCGGCGACCAACCACCATGCAAGACAGGTGCAGGAAGCTCCAGTTCCGCAGCATGACATTGGAAAGATCGGGAATTTCGACGACAAGCGGGCTTTCCTGCAAGCGCACGACCGTATCGCTTGCCTCGAGATCGGCGATGCCGAAATGGTAGTAGAACGCCTCGCCGCCTGTTATCGACGCCCAGTAGCAGTCGGCACCAAAGCGGCTCATGCTGTCGACGGCATTCTGGAGATGATCGGTGGTCCAGATGTCGTCGGAATCGAGGAACGCGGCGAACGCGGCGTCGGCCGGAACGTTGTCGAGCCCGGTGTTGCGCGCGCCGCCTGGACCCTTGTTGTCCTGCCGGATCACCGTCACGCGCGCCCGCTCGCCATCGGCAAGCGGCCTCAACTCCTCGTCGATCGAGTAGGGAGATTGATCGTCTATCACCAGGACATGGAAGTCTTGATAGCTTTGGGCAAAGACGGACGCGAGCGCGCGCCGAAGAATACCCGGCTCCTTCTGGTAGTAGGGAATAATAACAGTCAGCTTCGCCATCTTTTCGCCCCTGCGGTTTCTCTAAAAGAGTATTTCGTGGTCTCCTCCCACCGGGTCGCGACCTCAAATCTAGCGCTTGCCCTTTGTCGGAAATCCTTCAAAGGCATCACGGGATGCTCACATGCCTTCAAACGTAAATGCCAAGTCTGTGACTCGGAACGTCGGCTGGAGCGTCCTTTCAAAGACAGGCACATTCGGGCTGAAGTTTGTCACCGTGCCGATTCTTGCCCGTATCCTGACGCCCGAGGAGTTCGGAACGGTCGCCGTCGCGCTCACCGTCGTGCAGTTTCTGGCGATGATCGGCGGCGCCGGTCTTGCCTCCGCTCTGATCATCCAGCGCGACGAGGACATGGAACTCATCCACTCCGCTTTCTGGGCCAATCTGGTGGTTTCGCTGATGATGGCGCTTGGGCTTTTCGTCTTTGCCGGACCGCTGGCGAGCCTGCTCGGTGCGCCGGAGGCAAGCCATCTGCTCCAGATCATGAGCCTGCTCATCCCGTTGCAGCTTGCCGGCGATGTTGCCTATTCACTGCTTGCCCGGCGGATGAATTTTAGCAAGGACGCGGTCTGGACCATGCTCTCCGAAATCCTCGGCGCGCTCATCGCGGTCGGGGCGGCGCTTCTCGGCTTTGGGGTGTGGTCGCTGCTTGCGCAGCTTTTCGTTTCTGCATTCATCCGTTTGGCCGGTCTCTACGCCGTCTCCGGCTATGTCCCGCGTTTCGTGTTTTCGGCACGGCGCGTACTTTCGCTCTGCCGCTTCAGCTTCGGCATGATGGGCTCCGAGATCGCCAACTTCGTCACCTTCCAATCGCCGATGGTCGTCATCAGCCGTTATCTCGGCCTTTCGGATGCCGGCGCCTATTCGGCGGCGAACCGCTTTTCCAGCATTCCGAACCAGATCGTCCTTTCAGCAGTCATGGGCGTTCTCTTTCCCGCCTTCAGCCATATGGGCGAGGATCGCCAGCGGCGCTCGCAAGCGCTGATGCTCAGCACGCAGGTCACCACCGTGCTGCTCGCGCCGATGATGTTCGGCCTCTGGGCGCTTGCCGAGCCGGCGATGCTCGTGCTCTTCGGACAGCAATGGGCCTCAGCCTGGCCGGTGCTCGGCCTGCTCGCCCTGTCGAAGGGCCTGCTGACACCCTGCAGCACCTACATTCCCTATCTCAAGGGTATCGGCCAGGGCACGACCCTCTTCTGGTGGGCGGTGATCCGGGCAATCGCCACCACTGCCGCCGTCGCCTATGCCGCGATCGGCGGATCGCTCGTCGAAGCGATGATCGCCCTCTGCCTCGTCAACCTAGCGACGCTTGTCGGCTATTCCTGGGTTGTCTTTCGCGCCGACCAGCTGCCCTTCCTGCGCGGGTTCCTGATTTCGGTGAGGCCGCTGGTCTCGGCTTTCATCATGGCTGTCGTCGTAAGGCTGCTGCTGGACCACTACGGCACGCTTCTTCCAAGCGCGGTGCTCCAGGTTCTTGTTGGCGCCGCGATCGGTGCCCTGATCTATCTGGTGTTGGTACTCGTTACCGAACGGTCGCTGCTGGCAAAGCTCACCGATATGGTTCGTTCCCGCGGTGCTTCGAGCTCGGTACCAGCCGCCGCCGAATAACGGCTGGAATAGCGCTAAAGACTGCCCCACCCTTGCCGCATTTCGGCGAGGAATGAGATCCGCGGCATTGTCTCAACTGAAAAACAGAAGAAAAAGCGCACAACTTTTCGGCGTTACATATGCGCATTAACAAGCAGAAGCATCAGAAAATCAGCGGCCGTTAATATTCCGCAACTGACGCCCTCGTCATGGTTTTTTCCCAGTCCAAGTGCGGGGATAGGCCTATTTTCCTAGTATTGCCGCGATTTCTAATGCTGCGCCGCAGCAAACCAAGGCCGATTCGTTTGCTGCGGCGCCATATTTTGATCCGTGCCCGAGCCTAATCTTCTGGGTGCGGGCTCTGGTCTGCTCTGTTGAAACGGCCGCTTCTAAACGCGCTGCCAGATGGGGGTGACGGATATCGTTGATGTGAACGCGAATATCTCCTCGCGGATCAATCTGATGCGCATCGTGCTGATCTCAGGCATTGTCTTTGTGCATGTGCCTTATGATCCGGCGACCAGTCCGTATGTCGGCACCTATGGCGGCATCGACTGGTTGCGCATTTTCTTGGGCGACAGCCTCTTCCGTGTCGGCGTCCCCTGCCTCAGCGCAATTTCCGGTTATCTCCTATTCCGTCGCGGTCTCGAAAATTTCGACTATGGCCGGACGCTGAAGACCAAGGCTCGGACGGTACTTTTGCCATTCCTGTTGTGGAACCTGGCGTTTCTCGCGCTGGTTTTCGTCGCGCAGAGCAAGGACATCAGTTCGGGCTATTTGCCGGAGGTCATCGGAGCCAGCCCCAGAGAGTGGCTGAGCTTTGCCTTCGCGCTCGAGGATCTACCAATCAATCTGCCGCTCTATTTTCTGCGCGACCTCCTGCTTTGTATCGTTCTTTCGCCAGCGCTCGCCTGGCTGATCAAGCGCTATCCGGCACAGACGCTCGCCGTCCTCTTCGCCTATGCGGTGCTGCCCGTTCCGAACGGCATCTTTTTGAAGAAGTCGATCCTCTTCGGGTTTAGCGCCGGCATCTACATGAGCCTGCATCGCATCGATGTCCGCAGCTTCGATCGCTTTTCCTGGCCGATTACCATCGCGTTCCTGAGCGCAGCCGTGCTCCTGTCCATCCTGCTCTATCAGTTTGGCCCGAATTTTCCGGTGTGGCTCGAGATGCTGCGCAGCCTGATAGCGATTTCCGGCATCGTCGGTTCCTGGGCGGTTTCGGCACTTCTCGTGCGGACAAACATCGGCGCTCAGCTTTCGCGCGGCAGCGGTCTCAGCTTCTGGATCTTCTGCACGCACTTTCCGCTACTCGTGCTCTTCTGGATGATCTGGAACCGCTCGGACATCGGCTACTACCCGGCGTTTTACTGCGCGGTTCCGCTCATAACAATCGCCTTCCTCGCCGGCGCCTACGCTCTTTCCGCGCGCTGGCTGCCAGCCCTCACCGCCATTCTCACCGGCAGCCGGACCGGCTCCGCCCGCGACATGCGTGCGCGGACAGGGGCTGTTCGCGCCGGTCCCTCCCCCCAGCAAAGGACCTGACCATGAGATCGAAACGACCTCACCGCCTCGCCCTGCTCACCCTTGTCGCCGTCGGCCTTGCCGGTCCGGCCATGGCCGAAGAGACCACGACGGGTGCGTCTTTCATCGACAACTTCGATACACTCGACACCGCCGTCTGGTACGTCTCGGACGGCTGGAACAATGGCGCGCATCAGAACTGCACCTGGTCGAAGAAACAGGCGAAGGTCGTCAACGGCATCGCCGAACTGACGTTTGCCGAAGGAAAACTCGGCGAGCGCAATTACGCCTGCGGCGAAATTCAGACGCGCAAGCGCTTCAGCTATGGCACCTACGAGGCGCGGATCAAGACGGCCGACGGCTCGGGGCTCAACTCCGCCTTCTTCACCTATATCGGTCCGGCCGACAAAAAGCCGCATGACGAGATCGATTTCGAAGTGCTCGGCAAGAACCCGGCAAAGGTCCAGATCAATCAATACGTCTCCGCCAAGGGCGGCAACGAGAAGCTGGTCGACGTGCCGGGCGGCGCCAACCAGGGCTTCAACGACTACGCTTTCGTCTGGGAGAAGGAGCGTATTCGCTATTACGTAAATGGCGAACTGGTCCACGAGGTCACCGACCCAGCAAAGATCCCGCCCAATCCGCAAAAGATTTTCTTCAGCCTTTGGGGAACCGATACCCTGACGGATTGGATGGGCGCCTTTGCCTACAAGGGTCCCTCGATGATGCAGGTCGACCGGGTCGCCTTCACCGCGCCGGGAGACGAGTGCCAGTTCCCCGAGTCGATTGCCTGCAAAATAAACTAGCCGACGATCGGGAGCCGCGTCGGTGGGCGTGGCTCTCGCCGCTGCAAGGCGCAAAATTTGAACCATGTCCGGCGCAGCCGGACAGAAAACTGGATGTTCATGCTGCAGATACTTTACTTCGCCCAGGATCTTGCCGACCCCGCCGTTCGCCGACGCGTGCTGATGTTGCTTACCGGCGGAGCAAAGGTGACGCTTGCCGGGTTCAGGCGCGACGCAAACCCGCTCGCGGCGATCGAGGGCATCGTCCCTGTCGAGCTCGGCAACACCCATGACGGCCGGTTCGTCCAGCGCGTCGGTGCGATCGCGAAGAGCTGTCTCTCGCTGAAGCAGGCGCTGCGCGGCGTCGAACGTCCAGACCTGATCATAGCCCGCAATCTCGACATGCTGGCTATCGCCAGGAAGGCCGTCAGCCTCTTCGGGGGCGACGTCCCAATCGTCTACGAATGCCTCGACATTCACCGCCTACTCCTTTCCCCCGGCATCGCTGGCAAGGCGTTGCGGACAAGCGAGCGCCTGCTCGGCCGTGACGCGCGCCTTTTGATCACCAGTTCTCCCGCCTTCGTCGAGAACTATTTCCGCCCGTTATCGGGTATCTCGGCACCGACCATGATGCTTGAGAACAAAGTGCTCGAGCTCGACGAAACCGATGCGCGACCATCGGTGACCGCTGCCGCCGCACCGACACATGGCCCATGGCGGATTGGCTGGTTCGGTGCTCTGCGCTGCCGCAAATCACTTGCGCTGCTGGCGGCCTTCTCGCGCCGCATGGAGGGTCGCTTCGAGATCGTGCTGCGCGGCCGGCCGGCCTATCGCGAGTTCGACGATTTCGACGGCTTCATCCGCAACGAACCTTTCATGACGTTCCACGGCCCCTATCGCAGCCCGGAAGAGCTTGGCGCGATCTACTCCGACGTGCACTTCACCTGGGCGATCGACTTCTTCGAGGAAGGTCAGAACTCCAAATGGCTGCTGCCGAACCGGCTCTATGAAGGCTGCCGCTTCGGGCGGGTGCCGATTGCGCTTCGCGGCACCGAGACCGCGCGGTTTCTGGCCATACGTGGCCTTGGCGTGCTTATCGAAGAAGCTGATGCCGACGCGCTTGCCGCACTCATGGCGTCGATGACCTCCGAGATTTACGACGCCACTTCCCGGCGGATCGCGGCCTGCGCGCCGGAAACCTGGATCTTCAATCGCAGCGATTGCGAGGGCCTCGTGCGCCGTCTGTCGGCCGTCACGTCCGCCGCTCCGCCGCGCATCGCGCTGGACTTCCCGCAAGCACATCAAAACACCTCAACGCCCCAAAACGAAGGTGGATTGTCATGAGCATACGTGTCCTCATCGTCATTCCCTGCCTCAACGAGGCGGAACATCTGCAGGGCCTCGCCGAAGCCTTGCTACCCGCGGCAAGGCGCCTCAACGGCGCCATCCTGATCGCCGACGGCGGCAGCACCGACGGCACCCGTGAGATCGCGGCGCGTCTCGCCGAGAAGGATCCGGCCGTGCTGGTGCTCGACAATCCGAAACGCATCCAGAGTGCTGCGATCAATCTCGCCGTCGCACGCCATGGCACCGATTTCGATTATATGATCCGCATCGACGCGCACGGCACCTATCCGGATGACTATTGCGAGCGCCTCGTCGAGGAGGCTCTTCTGACCGGCGCGGACTCCGTCGTCGTCGCCATGCAGACGGTTGGCTTCACGCCCTTCCAGAAGGCCACGGCCTACGCCCAGAATTCCAAGCTCGGCAATGGCGGCGCCAAGCACCGTCTCGGCGCGGCGAGCCACTGGGCCGATCACGGTCACCATGCACTGATGCGCATTTCCGCCTTCCAGGCGATCGGCGGCTACGACGAGATCTTCAGCCACAACGAAGACGCGGAGTTCGACTATCGCTTCCGCCAGGCGGGCTATCGCATCTGGATGACCGACCGGACCAGCATGGTCTACTACCCCCGCGCCAAGGTCGGGCCGCTCTTCCGCCAGTACTTCGCCTATGGGCGCGGACGCGCGCGCAATGTGTTGAAGCATCGCGCCTGGCCGAGCCTCAGGCAGTTGCTGCCGCTTGCCGTCGCTCCGGTCGCTGTCGGCGCACTGCTCGCGGTCGTCAGCTGGCTTGCGGTCGTTCCGGTCGTGCTCTGGGCTGTGGCCTGCATCGGCTACGGCATGTGGATGGCGCTCGGCCAGAAGAACCCCTACGGCCCGCTCGCGGCCATCTCGGCAATGGTCATGCATTTTGCCTGGTCGGCCGGCTTCTGGCGGGAATTGCTCACCACGCGTAACCGGAGGGTGGCACCATGACCAACACCGTCGCCCGGACACAGATCGACATAGCGGTGTGCACGTTTCGCCGGCCGGAGCTTGCAGAAACGCTGCATTCCCTCGCGCTCATCACCGTGCCTGCCGATGTGGCGATCCGCATTATCGTCGCCGACAACGACGTGACGCCGAGTGCGCAGGCGCTCGTCAACCAGATGCGCCCGACCATGCCTTGCCAGATCCTCTACGTGCATTGCCCGGCGTCGAACATTTCCATCGCCCGCAACGCCTGTCTCGACAACAGCACCGGGCACTATCTCGCCTTCGTCGACGACGACGAGACGGTGTCGAGGACCTGGCTCGTGCAATTGCTCGATACCGCCCTAACGACCGGCGCCGATGTCGTGCTCGGCCCGGTTCGTGCCGAATACACGCTGTCTGCCCCGAACTGGATGCGCCGCGGCGATTTTCATTCAACCCGGCCGGTCTGGGTCGATGGCGAGATCCGCACGGGCTACACCTGCAATGTTCTGATCGATCTCACTCGCCCGGTCGTCTTCAACAGGCGGTTCAATCTGGCGCTCGGGCAGACAGGCGGTGAGGATACGGAGTTCTTCCGCCACATGCATGCGGATGGTGGGCGTCTGGCCTATGCGCCCGATGCGCTGGTCTTCGAACCGGTACCGGAGAAACGCGCGCGACTTGCCTGGCTTGCAAAGCGTCGTTTCCGTTCCGGCCAAACCCATGGCCGGCTCTTGAGTGAACCGGGCCAAGCCGGCAGCCGAGTTGCCGAAATCGTCCGCGCGACGGCGAAATCAGGCTATTGCGCCATCGCAAGTCTTATGCTGCTCGGATCGCCGGTCGCTCGCTCGCGCTACGCGCTGCGCGCAATCATGCATGCGGGCGTCGTCAGCGGCCTCATTGGTGTGCGCGAACTCCAGCAATACGGAGCGGCGACCGCTTGATGACGCAACGCGCCCCCGACGTCAGCTTCGTCATCGCGGCCTATAATGCTGCCGACACGATCCGACGCTCCATCGACAGTGCGCTTGCGCAGACGGGCGTCGACGTCGAGGTGATCGTCGTCGACGATTGCTCAAAGGACGAGACCTGTGCGGTCGTCGAAGAACTCGCTGATCCGCGCGTGCGGCTGCTGCGACTTGCCGAGAACCGCGGGCCCGGCGGCGCGCGCAATACCGGCCTCGAAGCGGCCCGTGGCGACTGGATCGCCATTCTTGACGCGGACGACACGGTTAGCCCTCAGCGGCTGTCGCGCATGATCGGCCTTGCTTCCTCGACCGAAGCTTCGATTGTGGTCGACAACATCGACGTCCTCAATCTCGATGGGCGGCTGGAGCGCATGTTTCCCGAAGCCGAGCTTGAGCGCCGTCGGACGCTGACGCTTGCGGCCTTCATCGGTTCCAACGTGCTTTTCCGCTCCACCTTCAATTTCGGCTACATGAAGCCGATCTTTGAGCGCCGGTTTCTGAACGAACATCGCTTGCGCTTCGAGGAAACGATCCGCATCGGCGAGGACTACATCCTGCTCGCCTCGGCGCTTGCCCATGGCGGCCGATGCGTCATCGATCCCTCGGCCGGCTATTGCTATCACATCCGCGAGGGCTCGATTTCGCGCGTGCTCGAACTGCGCCACATCGACGCGATGATGACGGCCGACCGGGAATTCCTTGCCAGGCACACGCTCGATGCCGAGGCGCTAGCGATGCAGCGCCGGCGCGACAAAAGCCTCGTCGAGGCGCACGCCTTCCTTCGCCTTGTCGAACACCTGAAATCCAAATCGTTGGCCGGAGCCACCCAGGTGGCTCTGACCAACCCCAGAGCGCTTCGGCACCTCAGAATGCCGATCGCCGTGCGATTGCGCCGGCTACTTGCGCCAATCGCACGCATGAAGCCTGCCACCTCGACGGTGGCGGCCGAACGACCCACCTCGGGCGAAAGCCCACACGTAAGTAAAGGATAAGACCATGGACCGTATCAGGACCGTCAGGAAAGCTGTGATCCCGGTCGCCGGCAATGGAACGCGGTTTCTTCCCGCGACGAAGGCGATACCGAAGGAGATGTTGACGATCGTCGATCGTCCGGTCGTGCAATATGCGGTCGATGAAGCCCGTGAAGCGGGCATCGAGCACATCGTTTTTGTGACCAGCCGCAACAAGCAGGCGATCGAAGACCACTTCGACGACACGCCTGAACTCATCTCGTCGCTGACCCGCTCCGGTAAGAACGCCCAGATTTCCGAACTGGAGCAGATGCTGCCGCGCGCCGGTTCCGTCAGCTTTACCCGCCAGCAAGCGCCGCTCGGCCTCGGCCATGCCGTCTGGTGCGCCCGCGATCTCATCGGCGACGAGCCCTTCGCACTGCTCCTGCCGGACATGCTCTGCCACGGCGGACGCGGCTGCATGGCCGGTCTTGTCGACCTCTACCGTCAGACCGGCGGCAACGTTGTCGGCGTCGAGCAATGCGCTCCGGAAGATGCCTCGAAATATGGCATTGTCGGCAAGGGTGCTGCCGTCCCCTATGGCTTCGAAGTCACCCAAATGGTGGAAAAACCCCTTATGGGCGAAGCCCCGTCCAATTTTTATCTGAACGGTCGCTACATCCTGCAGCCGCAGATCTTCGACATACTCGCCCATCAGCCCCGCGGCGCCGGAAACGAGATCCAGCTAACCGACGGCATGCTGAAACTCTCGCAAAATCAAGCGTTTCACGCTCATCCCTATGATGGGCGCACGTTCGACTGCGGCTCCAAGGAAGGCTTCATCGCGGCCAATGTTGCCTTCGCGCTGGCGCGTTCCGATCTCGGCGACGCGGTCTATGCCTCGGTCAAGGATGTGGTCCTGTCTCACGAAGGCCGCATCCGCGCCGCATAACTGGCTTCGGCGCCTCTTTTGAAAACAAGAGGCGCCAGCCTTCGGACTAATGGGAAACGGACAGAGCGACCCAATGAACCAAAGAAGTCTCCCCTTCAACAGTGTCGTACCGCGCAACGTGGAGGAGCCCGACGGCTTCATCGACCTCGATCGTCTGTTTTCGGTCGTCTTGCGTCGCGCCAGAATGGTCGGCCTGTTTGTGGCGCTCTTCATCGCGCTCGGTGTCGCCTACCTGGTCTTCGCAACACCGCTCTACACATCGGCAACGCAGGTCCTTCTCGACGAGAACCTGTCGAAATTTGCCGAAGAACAGGCGCCGCCGCAAAACAGCGCCCTGCTCGACACCCAGATTGCCAGCGCCGTGGAAATCCTGAAATCCGGCGAACTCGCCCTGCGTGTCGTCGACAAGATGAACCTTGCCGACAACGATACCGTCCTCAATCCGCCGCGCTCGCCGTTCGACGTCGTAAAGGACGGGCTGAAGTCCGTTACGGGCATCTTCTCGAGCGGGCCGGAGATTTCCGAGGATATGGCCCGCAACGGCCGTAGGCAAAAGGCGGCGGCACTGCTCCAGCAGGGACTGGCCGTCGAACGCGTGACGCGAAGCTCCGTTGTCTCGCTTGCCTATCGCTCCAGCGATCCGCAGCTTGCCGCCGGCATCGTTCGCACCTATGCCGACGCCTATCTCAACGACCAGCTCAACGCCAATTTCGAGGCGACGGAACGGGCCTCGGTCTGGCTGCAGGAACGTCTTGCAGACCTTCGGCAGCGCACGCAGACCGCGTCGCTCGAGGTCGAAAAATACCGCAGCGAAAATGGCCTGACGCTTGCGCGCGGCGAACTCATGTCGGAACAGCAGCTCGCCGATCTCAACAGCCAGCTGATCATTGCCCAGGCCGATAGCGCAAGCGCTTCGGCGCGCTACAAGCAATTCCAGGCGATCGTCGACCAGGGACCGGAGACGGCCGTCAAGAACGCCACGATTTCCGCCAAGGAAGGCGACAACTCGGTCATCCGCGATCTACGCACGCGCTACCTTGCGGTCAGCAAGCGCGAACAGGACGTGAGCCAGAGCTTCGGCGCCGACCATCCGCAGGCCGTGTCGCTGCGCAAGGAGAAAACCGATGTCGGCCGCCAGATCTTCCAGGAGCTGCAGCAGCTGACGGCAAGCTACCGCAACGAATACGAGGTGGCGCGCTCACGCGAAGCGTCGCTGCGCGAAAACATAGAAGGCACCACCGGCCGCAACGCAAATGCAAATGTCTCGCTCGTGCACCTGCGCGAACTGGAGCAGAGAGCGGCTGCGCTGAAGACGCTCTATGAGACCTATCTGAACCGCTACGAGCAGGCCTCGCAGCAACGATCCTTCCCGATCGCCAAGGCGCGGGTGATTTCCAGCGCCGGCGTCCCGGCCTCGCCTTCGAGCCCGAAGAAGACGATGGTGCTGGCGCTTTCGGCGGTACTCGGCCTGATGGCGGGCGGCGCGTTTGCGGCCTTCCAGGAGTTCCGCGAGCGGACGTTCCGGCTCGAAGGCGACGTGCGCGCGATCCTCGGTCATCGGTCGTTCGGCTACATTCCGTTGGTCGGCCCGCGTCACCCTGGAACGACGGATCTCGTTCGCGCCAAGCTGATGAAGAACAAGATGCCGCCACCGGTGACGCAGGGGGCGCCGTCGTTCGAGCGCCTCAGCCGCATCGTGCTCGACGCTCCGCGCTCGTCCTTCACCGAGACTTTCCGCAACGCCAAGCTTGCCTGCGACCGGATGCTAACCGGCAACGGTTCACGCGTCATCGGCATCGCTTCGGCGGTGCCCGATGAAGGCAAGTCGATCATTGCCGCGAATTTTGCGGCCCTTCTTGCCGCAAGCGGCAAGAAGACCCTTCTGATCGATGCCGACATCCGCAAGCCGGGTTTGAGCAAGATGATCAATCCTCCGCCGAAGGCGGGTCTGGTGGAAGCGTTGACCGGGCAGGCATCCTGGCCGGCGGGCATCAAGATCGACCAGCAGACGAAGCTTGCGATCCTGCCGGTCGGAGGTGACGCAGTGGACGGCAACGGCCCGTATGACAGCCATGAGCTGCTTGCGTCGCCGGCCATGGCCGAGCTCATCGACAATGCACGCAAGTCCTTCGACTATGTCGTCGTCGATCTCGCGGCACTCGCCCCGGTCGTCGATGCCAAGGCCTTCGCGCCGCTTGCGGACGGCTTCCTCTATGTCGCCGAATGGGGCCGGACGCCGTCGCGCCTGGTGCGCGACCTCTTGCATTCGGAGCCGCAGATCAATGCCAAGATCCTCGGCGTAATCCTCAACAAGACCGACATGCAGGAACTGGCAAAGTACAGCGACTTTGGCGGTGCCGAGCATTATCGCCACCGCTATGAGAAGTACTACATCGAAAGCGCCGGCACGCGCCGCAAGACCGAGGCCGCATGAGGCTCAGCCCCCAAATTGCACACCGGATCGCAAAGGGTCCAATCCCTCGAGAGTGCATGGTAGCTGTGGGATGGCCTATGTCATTTGCCGTGTCAGCCACTATAAAATCTGATTGTGATTGGTCATGGTTTAAGTGATACGTGCCGCAAACCGTGAGACCGTGGCGACGAACACCGATATGCCGAAATATGACAGTGAGCTGATTGCTATCATTCTAGCGACGCTCGGAGCGCTGCTTCTGGTCGCAAGCGCCTTGCTCTTTGTCGTCGTCTGAACGCTCGAGCCCTGGCTGCGTACGGTGACGCGACGCTCGCTCAACGAGTTTGTTAAAAATGTTCCTTTAGCCGGATATCAGAAAATAACGATTTTCTCGTAAGGATTTCGTCAGGCCTCAGCGCCGCCGAAATCCAAACGGGGAGATAAATGGAGAAGCAACGAGAAAGCAGGATTGATCTTCTGCGTGGGCTCGCTCTCCTCTTAATCTTCGTCGGCCACTCCGAGTTCACGTTTTCGGGTTTTGTGCAGCATTCTCGCGGTTTCTCAGATGCCTCCGACGTCTTTGTTCTCTTGGCCGGAATATCCGCTTCCCTCGCCTACTATCGCGCCGATGGATCGGTTTTGTTCCTGCGACCGTGGAAACGGGCCTTCACCTTGTATCTCGTCCACGCCTTGTTGTTTACGGTGCTGGCAAGCATCTCGGCCGCACTAATGCTGGCCATTGGTCCATCGACTTGGTCCGATATGAATTCATTCTGGAGCGCGCCTTTTCAGCATGCAGCCGAAGCCCTTCTCCTCATGTATATGCCGGGTAATCTCGATATCCTGCCTTTGTATGTGGTGCTGCTTGGTCTCACGCCGTTTGCCATCTGGCTTCACAGTCGCTCGCGAACGATCTTGCTGAGCTTTTCGTGCCTGGTCTGGTTGGCCGCTGGGATTGGCCACATCAATCTTCGGAATTGGGCCCTGGACGGACGTGAGTGGTATTTTGATCCGTTTTCTTGGCAGTTTTTGTTCATCATCGGGATAGTGGTCGGCATTGGACTGAAACGGTCGATGCCCGTGCTCAGCTACAATCGCGTGGTGTTCCTCGCGGCCGCCACCTTTGCAATCACTGCCATCCCGATAAATCTTGCCGTGTATCTTCGCCCTACAGAGCCGCCGTTCAGCGACCTGTATCATCAGCTCGTTTCTAAAACGAACAGCGGCCCGCTGCGCATCCTAAATGTACTGGCGATCCTGTATCTTGCCTGGAACATCCGAGCCGTGCAGCTCGCGGCCAGACTGCCAGCCTTTCGCCTGGTCTGCGCTGCCGGTAAGCACAGCCTTCCTGTTTTTTCCGTCGGCGTACTCCTTGTGTGTGTAGCCAAGACCCTTGTGGCCGTCACACCAAACCCATCTCTTCTGGTACAAGCGATATTGCTGGTTTCCGGCTGCCTCTTGCAGTTGGCGGTCGCGTGGTGGCTTGAGGAGCGACAGCGAAAAGCTACCTGGCACGCGCATACCGCAATATCGATCCCAAAACGGTCTTGACCTTATAAATTCAGCTGGCGGCCGGAGCATTGCGCCAGATAACAGACACATTATTGCCCGCAGCACTTAAACCCTGAGCCTAAAACGGGCATAGTTCGACCGCTTCTCGAACTCACGTTCACCTCGCAGATACGCGGGGATCGCGCGCCTTAAGGTTTGCAGACAAAGTCGGATCGCGTTCGAGTAAGTCCCGCCCGCCATTCCTGTTCAGTGATGAGCCCGAGCCTTAAACTGCTTCAGGAGAAAGTTCTGCTCTTCGCTAAGTCGTGGGAGTTCGCCGGGCTCTGACCAACCGAGCAACATGTAGTCAACCAATTTCCGAAGAAAGTGCCTCGTCCCCATTTCATTCCTAACCACAAGGAGTTGATGCAAGAAATCTAGCACTGCGTCGCGAAAGCGTCAGCTCCTACACTTCGATAAGTTCGTAGCAACCGGGACAAGCCATGATTTCAGACGGAACTGCCATATGGCCTGGAGCATTTCAGCCCGACATCTGGCACGTGGACACGTGGCCCTACGACGATGGTTGCTGGGGCGATTGCCTTGGAGCGGCGGCAACGCTTTTTGGGCATTGTCACCGAATGCTGCGGAGAAAACAGCGACGTCGCCAGAAAGCTACAGCGCTATGACAGATGAGGTCCAAATTTCGATTAGCCTATTTACCCAGTTGTAGATGGTTTTAGCCTGCCGCCCTCTCGCCAGTTGTAGGAGTCGCGACCCGAAAGACCGCCTCATGCACGACGGAACCCGCCGGATGAGCAACCCTTCTCCAGTTGACGCAAGGAGGATGATTTCAAAATAATCGCGACAGTACTCAGTCCCTCCAGAAGAGCGGTGTCAGGATGACGAGGACCGTCAGGATTTCCAGACGGCCGAGCAGCATCATGAGCGACAGGAGATAGAGCGCCGGGTCGGTCAGCGTGGAGAAGTTGCCGGCCGGCCCGATGATTGGGCCGAGCCCGGCGCCAACATTTGAAAGCGCCGTTGCGACCGCTGACACCGCCGTGACGAGATCATAGCCCATCGCCCCCATCGCCAGGCTGCCGAAAGCCCAGATGAACATGTAGGCTGTAAAGAACAAGAAAACGGTGCGCTGCACGTCTATGTCGACAAGGGTCTTGCCGTAGCGCACCGTGTGGACGGCGTCGGGGTAAATCAGCTTGAAGATACCGGCGCGGATCGAGTTGAAGATGATAATGAAGCGGTAGGCCTTCATGCCGCCCGCCGTCGAGCCGGAGCACCCGCCCATGAAGGTGGCGGCAAAGGCAAGTGCGACGATGAACTCACCCCAGAGCATGTAATCGTCGCTGGCAAAACCGGTCGTCGACAGGATGGACGAGACGGTGAAGAAGCCGTGCGCCAAAGCCTCGTGCGCTGAGACCCCATTGACGATCCGCTGGTAGAGGCTTGCGGCGAGCGCAAGTGCCGTCAGATAGGACAGAAAGACGATGATCTGCGGATCCTTTAGCGTATCGAGCCGGCCACGAACGATAAAGAGGATGAGCACCGAAAACGGCAGGCTGCTCAACGTCATGAAAAAGGTTGCGACCCAGAGGATCGGCAGGCTGTTGAAGTAGCCGAGCGAGGCATCGTGAGTGGAGAAGCCACCGGTTGCGACCGTCGACATAGCGTGGTTGATCGCGTCGAAACGGCTCATGCCCAGATAGGAGAAGATGATCGTGCACGTCACCGTCATCACGACATAGATCAGGATGAAGGCGCGCGTGAAGGTGACGATGCGGGCGAAGGGCTTTTCGGTGGTGTCCGAGGACTCCATCTTGAAGAAGGACATGCCGCCGACCCTGAGATAGGGCATGACGAAGAGCCCGAGCGCCACGATCCCGATACCGCCGAGCCAGTGCAGAACCGAGCGCCAGAGAAGAATGCCCGGAGGCGCATGGTCGAGCCCGCTGATGACGGTCGAGCCCGTCGTGGTGATGCCGGAGACCGATTCGAAGAAGGCCTTGGCGAAATCGAGCTTCAGCGACGACAGCCAGAAGGGCACGGCGCCGACGAGAGACACGACGATCCAGAGAAGATTGACGACCAGAAAGCCCATCTTGCGGCTGAACAGCGGCGAGCCGCCCTGCGTGGCGGCGATCGCCAGAAGCGACAGACCACCAGTCGCAAAGGCCGAACCGGCAAACACCCTCCAGTTGGGATGACCATAGAACAGATCGACTGCGGCCGGCAGCAGCATCGCGAGCGACAGATAGAACGCGGCCTTCGCGGCGATGTTGATCGCGGTCTGGTAAAGGGGTGCATGCAACGGTTGATCGCCTCAGCGCTTTGTCCAGGACCGAATCGGTCCTCTGGATTTGCGGCCATTCAACCTCAAAGGCGCGCGATTCGCACCGGCTAGGGGCAGAGAACCCTCTGGAGAGCGACGGTCAGTCCCGTATTTTCGTCGATTTTGTCGCATGGGCGCGGCAATCGTGTCCAGGCGTTCCCGGCAAATGCCGCGGCGCCATTTCCATGCTGCACTGCGGCATTTTGCCCAATCAATTCTAACTCACGAAAAGATCACGACTTTTGGCCGCGGCAAGTCATCACCTTGACTTATTTCCACGTGTAAAGCCTGCTTCATCCATTCCACATGCAACCTTGAGCACAACCGATGACCCCCGCCCGTTTCACCCAATGCCTTCTCGTTCTTCGTTGGACGCCGATCAATCTGGCAAGCGCCCTCCATTGCAACCTGGCATGGATCGAGGCGATGGAGACCGGGGACGAAATGGTCCCGGAGGAGCTGGCGACCTGGCTGGAAACGCTGGCGCGAACCCACGAGGAACTCGGCATTCCCGTCACCTACCGCGGCAAGGGGCTTGAACCGGCGACGAGCCGCGCAACGCGGCGCTGATCGACAAGGGCGCTTCGCTCCATCCAGCTCACAGCTAAAAATGCCCTGCATCAATCGCCCTTGGCCGGTTCGATCGCAAGCGCGCCGGCCGGGCTCAGAGCTCCGCAGCGCCATAGCCGGTAGTTCTGCTGGGTGTCCCAGTCGTAGTAGTAGGCGGCATCCAGGCGTTTTTCTTCGGAAAGCCGCTCGAAGACCGTCCGCATGGCCGTCATCGCCCCTTCGCGTTCGCGATCATCGACGGGGCAGCTACGCGCCGTGTTGGCAATCCCCCATTCCGTCACCCAGCAGGGCCGCCCCCGGTCGGCAGGCGCGCAGAAATCGAGAAGTTTGGTGACGATCGAGGTGATTGCAGCCTTATCCTTGCGCGCCGGATAGATGTGAATGCCATAGGCATCGACGAGCGCGTCCATGCCCCGCGCCTTCAAAAGGGCAATCACCTCGCCCGGATCCAGCCGCTCCATTCCCTGGCGGTCCGCTTCCTTGGCCCCCATGTCGGAGAGCCCGGCGGAGACGATGATCGCCTTGCTGTTGGCGCTCGCTCTTACGGCGTCGCGGGTGATCTTCAGCGCCTCGACGTAGTTGTCGAGACCTTTTCCGAACGCCTGGGGCTCTGTGAGTTCGCCGAGATGTCGCGGCGTCGCTTGGCCCGGCTTCTCATAGACGGCGAGGTCGCCGTTATAGCCGGCGAGGTTGATCTCGTTTCCGGGTTCTACCGCGTCCAGACGGATGCCAAGGGCATCGATGCGCTGCAGAGCTGACGCCAGGCCAACGCGGTAACGATCAAGGTCCAGATCGGACAACCGGTTGATATCCCAGATGCGCCCGAAGCCGGTGCGCGGGCGAACGCTGTCCGGATAATAGCTTTTGTTCGACAGCTGGATTTCGAGCAGGATCCGCAGCCCCAGCCGGTTGGCAATCTCCAGCGCGTCGATGCTTTTGTCGACAGGGCGCGACAGCGATAGCCGCACATGCGTCGCGCCGCTGTCGGCGATTTCGCGAAGGATGCGTTCCTGATCCGTGCGCTCCAGCCAGGCGAGATTGAGCCGATTGACGCCGTAGCGCGCAGCCGCAGCCTCGCCCGCGAACGCCGGAGCGCCCCGCGAAAGCGCCGCCCAGGAGACCAGGGCGGCAAGGAGCAGCGCTAACGGCGCTGCCCGGGTCAGGGGCAGATTAAATGCCAACCTGTTTAAGCGCACTTTGGAAGTTCGCCTCGCATGCCGAATAGCGTTCGGTAACCGCCTGCGCATCGATCTTCGACAGGAAGTTGGCGAGATGCGCCTTCTTGTCCGCCTCACGATTCCAGACGCCCGCCTCGATATAGGGGAAGCCGATGAATTCGAGCATCTCGCGCATACGGTCGTCGACGGCGATCATCAGCGAAGGCGTGCCCGCCTGCATGCCAATGACGCAGCCATGGAAGCGCCTGCCGATGCAGAGGTCCCGGGTCGATGACCAGGCGCGCCACTGGTTGGTGTCGAAGAACACCATCAGTTCGTTCTGCCGCTGCCATTTTTCCTGATGCTTGTATTCGGTCTTGCCGGTGATGCGGCCGCTGGAGCGGTCGTAAACCGGCGCGTTGTCATCCACGGGAAGCGTCAGGTTATAGGCGACGATTTCGTCCTGGATGACGTAGCTGGCCACGCTCTCCGGCTTCAAGAGCGCGTGGGCATCGACGATGGTGTCGGCGACGCTACCGAGATAGCCGCCGAGCGCGAGCTTCTGTGCCGAGGCAAGGTCTGCGTTGGCAAGCGACGTCAAGGAGTGGCGCATCTCGTTGGGAGCGAAGAAGAGCGAGGGGCAGCCGGTCGGCTTGACGAACTTCATGCCCTCCGCGCGCAGGAACTCGGCGGTGAAATAGCCGCGGGTCAGGAAGAAGCTTTCCTTCTGCTTCAACACCTCCAGGAACCGCAACGTACCGGCCGGCAGGTTTTCCTTCAGACCTTCACGCTTCTGGATGCCGATGCCCATCACCAGAACCGGCATCTTCAGCTTCTCGAACACATCCGCTTCGAGATCGGCCGAATACCCCGGACGCAGCAGGTTCGCCGAAGCGAACACGCACATGTCGAATTCCTTGTTCAGGGCATCGTAGACGTCATTGGCCCCGCGGCTGTTGACCAGATGCCAGAACGGCACATAGGTCACGTCATGACCGCGCAAGGCGTAAGCTGCGCCCTCGCCGATCAGGTAGTTACCGGTGTTGGCGATCTTCTTGACCTGGTCGACCAGATCCTTCTTGCTTCGGATATCGTCGAAGTAGGGTTTGTGATGAACCGTCGCACCGGAAACGCGCGCCACGGTACGCTGGAGGTAGGAAGGGATTCCGGTGAGCAGGATACGCATCGATACACCTGGTTTGTGGACTGGCCCACAGAGTTGAGGAAGAGGGAGGGCGGCACGAGGAAGCGGATCTGCAAACCTCACCGTGCCGCCCGAACATCATGAATTGAGCGCCTCGGATCGAACGCGTCCGAGGCATCACGGTTTAGAGGCCGATGCCGATCTCGCGCAGCACCGTACGGAAATTGCGTTCGCGATCGGAGTAGCGGTCGACCAGTTCAGACGCGTTCAGCCCGGCCAGATGGCTGGCAACGAACTCCGCCCGGTTTTCCGCCTTTTCGAGCTCCTGGACGTCGACCGACGGCAGGCCGGTGAAGCCCAGCATTTCGCGCATGCGGTCGTCGACGGCCACCATCAGGCTCGGCACGCCTGCCTGCATGGCGATGATCGAGCCATGGAAACGACGGCCGAAATTGAAGTCCATGTGCGAGGCCCAGGCGCGCCACATGTTGGTATCGAAGAAGGTGCGTACATCGAAGGGCACCTTCTGGCGCTCCGCGCCCGGGAAAGCGAGCTCGCCGAGCATCTTGCCCGAGCAGGAATCGAAGACCCTGCCATCGGCATCCGGCTCGACCTTCATGTCGAAGTGCAGGAATTCGTCCTGGATGATGTATTGGGGCTTGGCGCCTTCCGGGTTGAGCGCGATCGCATCGACGATACAATCGTGATTGGCGCCGAGATAGCCCGAGAAGATGGTCTTTGCCTGACCAATCTTGACGTCGGGCAGCTTCTTCATTGACGCGCGCATGTTGTTCGGCGCGAAATAGACCGAGGGGCAGCCGGTCGGCCGGACGTATTTGAATCCCTGGTCCTTCAGGTAGCCGGCGGTTTCGTAGCCGCGGGTCAGGAAGTAGTGCTCGCGGTCCTTGAGAACATCGAGCAGGCGCTTCGTCCCCTCCGGCAGGCCTGTTTCCAGGTCCTTGCGGTTCTGGTGGCCGATACCGAGCATGACGATCGGCATCTTGAGCTTGCTCAAGACATCAGCCTCGGCATCCGCAGAAAGCCCCTTGCGCAACAGATTGGCGCAGGTGAACACGCAGATGTCGAAGTTGTTGTTGAACTCGTCGAAACCGGTGCCGTTCTTATGGCAATTATAGAGGTGCCAGAACGGGATTTGCTTGGCATGGGGAGCAATGGCGCGCAAAGCCCCTTCACCGATCAGATAGTTACCGGTGTTGCTGATGTTGCGAAGCTCCTGAAGAAACTCGTCCTTGGATTCGGGCTGTTTCTGCCGTTCCGAATAGGAAACCGACAGGCCATTCGCGCCGTTTGCGAGGCGCGTGTAATGACCAGGAATACCCGTCAGGAGGATTCTTGGACGCATGCGTAAGTCCCTTCTCTTTGAAAAGTCGTACGGGTCGATCAGCCTGCAGCTGCGACGCCGGTATTGGATGTGTCTCGCGCCCGGATGACCTTGGCACGCGAAAGCGAGGAATTGTTCACGGCGCCGTCGCACCAGCCGAGGAACTCCGAGAAGGAGTTGGACCAGGCGCGGCGCGCCGCTGTTCTCAGGCAACCTTCCATGATCGGCGCCAGCAGGTTGCGATCGCGCGAAACCTCGGCGATCGCCTTGACCATGTCGCGCACCACCTGGGGATCGGACGAGGCATCGATTAGGATGCCGTCCTCGCGATCGACGATCAGTTCGTCGACGGCGCCAACCGCGGTTGCGATCGGCACGCAGCCGAGCTGTTGGGCTTCGGCGATCATCAGCGGGGCACCTTCCCAGCGCGAAGGCATGATCAGAACATCGGCCCAGCCGAGCGCCTTGATCAGGTCGCGGCTGGCAAAGACCGGTGGGCGCACGTCGACGCCCAGTTCCTTGAGCCGGTCCGTCCAGGAGAACGAGGCATCCGCCAGGATCTCGCCACCGATCGCCCGCGCATCGAACGACACGTGTGCGGCCCGCAGTTCGGCGATCGTCGCGGCCAGGCGGTCGATGCCCTTCTGCTGGTCAAGACGACCCATGTAGAGCAGCCGCAGCCGGTCGTCCTTGCGCTCGATCCGCCGCACCTGCAGCACGTCTGCAAGCACCTTGGGCGGCACGGAGAAACTTGCGCCGTTAGGAACGGCAAAGATCTTTTCGAGCGGCACGCCGAAGCTGTGCAGGTAGAACTTCAGTTGTTCCGAGCAGGTGAGGAAGGCGTCGTAGCAATGCTCGTGGGCGATGGCTGCAAAGGGCTGGCCGGCCGGGCGCTTGAACGGCGTGTTGTCGACGACGTGCAGATAGCAAGCCGTGCGTGTCCCTTCCGAGCGCAGCCGTGCGATCAGCGGATGCATCGCCATCACGTGGTTGTTGATGACGAGATCGAAGCCTGAGAGCTGACCTTTAAGCGCACCCCAATCGACTTCATGATGGTCGGCAATGAAATCCTGGCCGAGGAACGAGCCGGAGCCGCCCCAGGCCGGGATGCCCTGATCCCAGAAGTGAACATAGTCGAAGCTCGAATCGAACTCATCGATCACGTCCATCCGGCTGGTGCCGAGCACGAACAGATGCGTCTCGTAGCCCGCGGCCTTAAGTTCACGCGAGGCGGCGTAGATGACCTTCTCGGCGCCACCAAACGACGCGTTCGGCACGAGAAGTGCTGCAGTCTTTTTACCGGCTTCGCTGTGCCCGAGCGGCAGCACCGGCGAGCCGCCGATTTCCGTTCGCAAGGCCTTGTGCAGGTCGGAATAGGGCATGAGCCGCGCGGGGCGCCAGGTCCAGCGACGGCCGGCCGTGCGGCGAAGCGGACTGGTGGCGATCGCGTTGACGCAGTTGATCATCACCTGTTGCGGCGTGATCAGCGTGCGGCGCGGCAGGGCGCGCGGGAACGGGAAGCGCACATTGAGAACCGCCGAGGTCGGCCATACCTGCTGCGTGCCGATAGAAGCAAACCAGTCGAGCGCATTGTTGCGGATGACGTCGCGCAAGAGCGCCGTCGAAATGAAGATGAGATCCGGTTGGCCGAGATGCTGGGCGCCGGCGTCGAGGAAGGTCGGCTCGATCTTGCGCTGCGTCGCGTCGTTGCCGAGATGAACGAAAACGACGTTGGCTTTCTCACTCAGGCGCTCCAGGTGACAAAGCACGTTGGGCAGCATGCGCGAGCGCAAAAGCAGATCGATCGTCGCACCGCTGCCGGCCATGACGAAGGGCGGAAAATGCACGTTGTCGGGCTCGCCGGTGCTGGCCCAGAAGGCTGGGATGATGTCGTCGAGGCGCAGCCGCTTCGGTTGCTTCGTCGGATCTGTGAAGAACGAGATCGCCGCGTCTTCGGTGCGCGCGAAGAGATAACGCGGGCACTCCTCATGCTCGAAATCGACGAGCATCGGCCGCTGGAACAGCGCCTTGTGGCGCTTTCTGAGGAAGCTCACGGATGTCGCGCGGTCGCGGTTGGCTTCCTTGAAACGGCTTTCGGCGCGCAGGCGGTATTCGAACGTCGTGTCATGGCAGGGCGTTCCGACAAAGCCGTGCTCGACGCAGGAAAGCCAGAACTCCCAATCCTCAAAACCGTTCTGTCGGTCGTCGTTGAACCGAACGCCTTCCTGGAAGACCTCGATCGAGATCATCGAGCCGGTGTCACAGATGTTGTCCGTGATGCAGTGGACGAGCCGCGAATACTGGTTGCCGTAGTGAGCCCGCCAGCTCACCGAGAAGGTGTCAATGTTGGTATAGACCCAGCCGGCGCCGCTTTCGTGCAGGCGCCGATAGAGGGTCTCGATCGTTCCCGGCAGGACTCGGTTGTCGGCGTCAAGGAAATAGACGGCCTTCGCCTCGGGCAGATTTTCGAGCACGTAGTTGATGGCGCGGTTGCGCGCGCCGCCGGGGCCGGCGTTTCGCCCGAAGACCACATGGATATCAGGGTGGGCCCCGGAATAGAGCAACAGCTGATCGAAGGTTTCCTGCCGCGGGTCGCCGTCGACCGAAACGACGATGGCAATACGGCAGCCCTCGAGGTCCGATGCAAGCGCGGATTCGAGCGCTTCGAGCGCCAGCGCCGCATGGCCATAGAGCGGCATGGCGATCGCAACGAGGTCCCTTAGATCGCTATTGCTGGACATGAGACGCACCACTCGACTGCTTGACCATCCGGAAGCCCGACACCTTGAGCCAGGAGAAATCGACCGAGTCGGTTACGGCGCGGCTGAGGATCATCAGATCCATGGACTGGCGCACCGGTTCGTCGAGCTGGAAGTTGATGTTGATCGGCTGCTCATTGGTGACCTCGCGCCAGCCGCTGAAGAAGGCGGACGGCTTGACCACCCCCTTGCGAGCCAGTTCCGCCACTTCGGAGCGCGCGTTCGAGCCCGCTGGCGCGAGCAGGAAGCTGACGGCCGCCGGGGCGCCCTTGGGATGATCGACCACAGCGCTTGCGGAGAAGGATATGGTGCCGGGCTCGACAGCGCGACCGACGGCGCCGGCCGACACCCCGTTTGCGAGCGGATGGCAGACGACGGCGTGTTCGTGTTCGAGAAAGCGCACGGTCTGGAATTCCGGGACGACCGGCGTCACCGATACGTCAACGATCTGGCTGAGCAGATCGACCGAAAGCCGGTAGTCCTCGATGAAGTGGCCGTCGAGCAGCGCGGTCGGCGCGATCATGTTGGGCATGCGCGTCGGCTTAACGCCGGGCAGGCCGGTGTAGACGCGGAACGCTAGAGGGCGCAGATCAAGGTCGGCGTGTCGGGTCTCGGACCGAGCCGTATAGTGTTCACTGGCGATGGGATAGCCGAGCGAAAGCCCGATCGTTTCACTACCGGTCGTCGAAACGCGAAGCCGCAGTGTCTTCGCGCCACCCCCGCAGGTGCGCGGCAGGGCAAAGAAGTTCCAGCTCGGAACGAGCTGCGAGAATGGAACGGCCCACTCTGCAACCCCCTCGCCGCTCTCGACATAGCTCAAGACAACGACCAGTTCGCCGCCGTCCCGCGGGACCGAGTTGAAGTGAAGCCCGATGCCGGCGACGCCATGGCTGGAGACCGGCAGGAGCTGTTCGACAAAGGCATTGGCAATCAGATGGCCGATGCCCTCGTCCTTGGGGTCGACATAGGGGTCGTGCGCAAAGACTTCGGCGACCGGTTCCCAGTTGCGTGCCTGGAACGCATCTTCGAGCGCGCGGTAGTTTTCAAGCAGCGTTTCACGCTCGCGGCGAAGCAGCGCAAGCTCGGATGTGATTGCCGACGAGAACCGGGCAAGCCGCCCGACACCACCATCGACCAGCGCCTGAATGAGCCCGGCGCTTTCGCTGACGGCCTCGGCGCTCAAGCGCTTGATCGGGATATCCGGGACGGTGCCAAGTGCTCGCAGCGAGACGATGCCGTCGGCCAGATCCGCCTCGCCCTCCCTAGAAAAGGCGAGCCCGATCAATGGAAACACGTTTTCCAGGGTCGCATCAGGCCGATCGCCTGCCGGAAGAAAATGAACCAGGTGCTCGATGCCACTGCCCTGGACACTCGCCCTATCGTGATCCGAGGCCAACACCAGCTTTCTCTTCGCCTGCGAATACCTCACGCCAGAAGACACCAACCCTTGCACGCGCCACCCTCAATTCAACCGAATTCTCTCTGTAGTTGAATCCCCCGATCCGAAATAAAACCGGCGAATTCAACGACCTAGAGAAAGCATATCAAGGTTATTTGCACTGCACAATAAGTTATATTTGCGTTTTTCGTGAAATAATAGTTCGGGTTTTGAAGTATTACGCAGATGAGACCCGTAATATTTGAGTGGATCCGGGGGTTCCCATTGCCTTATCCAGCAACGTCATCTGTCGCGCAATGCAATCGCCCAGACGGAACCTTTGCTCGACGGTGCGGCGGGCGGCTGCACGCAAGTCGGAATACTTCTCCGGTTGCTGCAAAGCGCCAGAGATCGCCTCCGCGAGCGCATCCGTATCGAAGAACGGCACGAGCAGGCCGTTGCGGCCGGAGCTCAACACCTCCTGCATCGGCGCGGTGTCCGATCCAATGACGAGAGCGCCGCAGGCCATGGCCTCCAAGACCGACCAGGAAAGCACGAAAGGATAGGTCAGATAGATATGGGCGGTTGAAATCTGGAACAGCTGCTTGAGGACACCATGCGGCACCACGCCTGGAAACAGGAATCGGTCGGCCGGGATATTCAGGGATTGAAGCAGATAGTCCTTCCACGAGCCGCCACCGGGCGGTGGGGCGCCGTAACTGACGCCGTCGCCACCGACGAAAACGAAAAGCGCATCGGGATGGCGCTTCGCGACCTTTGCGGCCGCCTCCAACGCCTGCGGGAAGCCGCGATAGGGCTCGAGATCGCGGGCAACGAAAGTAACGATCGGCGGATCACCCGCCTTTAGCACCCGTCCGTCCGGAAGCTTCAACGATGCCGACGGATCGGGACGGAAGACGCGAGTGTCGACGCCCTCGTGGCAGACGGCGATACGGGCGCGATGCTCCGCCGGATAAAGGCTCCGTTGCCATTGGGTCGGGCTGAAGCCGCCATCGATCGCATCAAGCGTCAGGAGTTGCGCCATGTTGCGCAGCCGCAGTCGCTTACGCGTATCCTGGTCGGGCGTGTCGTCGGGAGCAAAGCCGATATCGGCCCCTTCGGCGCGGTAGAAAAACTCGCAATAGCCGAGTGCCGGGACATTCGGCAACACATCCTTGACGAAGGTCATACCGCCCCAGCCGATGTGCCCGACGATAACGTCGGGCACCTGCCCCTGGCGGGCCATGGCATCGAAGGTTTCGGCGACCCGGTGACCGATCCGGACATGATGGTCAGGCACACCAAGGTGCCTTCCCATCTGCGAATTGGCCTGCGGGCCGGGTTCTGCTCTGTGGCGAACGACACGCGTTGCCGGAATCCGCTGATCCACGGTTTCCGTCACGAGTGTCACTTCATTTCCGGTCTGCGCCAAATGAGACGCGAGAGCGGCGAACTGGCAGAAGCCGCGCCGGTGTACAAATGCTACGTGCATATTCCCTGCCTATAGCCGTTGAAAGGACAGCCTGTGCGCGGGCATCTCAGATGCCGTAGCGCGTTGCATTCCCCCAAACCAGCTCGAGCCGGTGCAGTGTTTGAAATGCGGTTTCGAGATTGCGCCGGTCCTGCTCGCCGTGGCTGAGGACACGTTCATAGGCGCCAGCCGCCTTGCGTAAGGAATCGCACAATTGCTTGCCCTTCTCCGAAAGCTTGATGCGGGCCGAGCGCCGATCGCGCTGGGAGGC
Source organism: Ensifer sp. Root558 (assembly GCF_001427045.1). Classification (NCBI taxonomy): domain Bacteria; kingdom Pseudomonadati; phylum Pseudomonadota; class Alphaproteobacteria; order Hyphomicrobiales; family Rhizobiaceae; genus Ensifer; species Ensifer sp. Root558. The sequence goes on from NZ_LMGC01000007.1 coordinate 102,533, forward strand.
GGCCCTGTCGATATACTCTCCGTCGCCCAACTGCTTCAGGTAGTAGGAAACGTTGGAGCCGACATAGTGGCCACGGTCCAAAAGCTCCGCCACCGACACTTCCGCGTCGCCGATCGCCAGAAGGACCATCGCCTGTGCCGGGCCGATATCGTCGACGCCAAGCTTCGTCAGCTCGGCACGCAACAGGCCGGTAAAGCGCCGGCTGGCCCGCTCCATCATCCGTGCCAACTCGAAATATGTGACCACGGACGCTTCGCTCTCCTGGTCAATATTGTCATGTTCAGGGGCACTTCCAGCTGCGTCATCCCCGGGGCGGATGGCAACAGCGCCGCCAAAATCTGCGAACGGATAGAGAATCCTTTGATTCATCCCTCTCTCCAACTGAGCATTACTACAATATTCAAAAATTACTTCAAATTTTGAAGCAATTTTTCGCCCCCTTTACTCCCCCCGAATACGACTATCTTGAGCATTCCACCATTATTGTGTCACACTTATCACGGCAACACTGTGATTTAAGTGATAACAAACAAAATAGCTTCCTCAAGACCCCAACGAACTTATCCAGAAAATCGCCACGCGTGACAGCAAACGAGGCAATATGATTAGCAAGAACCAAATTGGGCCAAAGAAGGCACAAAATGGAGCAAACGATCCGCGGCTGCTTATTTTGAAGGCGCGCCGCGTGTTCGTTTTGGCACTTATTTATGCAGCCGTGCTGAGTGCTTGCATCGGCATATTGCAGCTCTCGACACCACTCTACATGATGCAAGTTCATGACCGCGTTTTGAACAGCCAGAGCATGGACACGCTGACCATGCTGACGATTCTCGTCATCGGCGCGCTCGTGATCTACGGCGTGCTCGAATACATCAGGGCTTTGACGTTCCAGGCGATGGGTAGTGCGGTCGTGCGCTGGCTGAACCTGCCGGTGCTGACCGCCGCCGTTCAGGCGGCCGCCGATCAAGGGCTGACCCGGGCGACCCAGTCGCTACGGGACCTGGCGGAATTGAGAAGCTTCCTCACAACCTCTGCCGTCAGCGCCCCACTCGATGCCGCCTGGTCGCCGATCTTTCTCGGGGTGCTCTTTGCGCTGCACCCAATGTTCGGCCTTCTTGGCGCCATTTCCATTGCCCTGCTCGTATGCTGTGGATTGCTGACTGATTTGCTGACTCGCCGGCTGATGAAAGAGGCCAATCAAGCCAATATCGAGGCCGTTTCTAAAATTGGTTCAAGCTTGCGCCATGCCGAGGCGATCGAGGCCATGGGCATGCTGCCGGCACTTGCCCGCCGCTGGCGCACCGCACAGCTGCACGCGCTCGACGCGTTGGAAACCAGCGGAAGCCGCAGCAAGGCGATGGCTTCAATCACCCGTTCGCTGCGCTTCATGATCCAGGCGGCCGCACTGGCAACAGGCTCTATCCTCGTGATGAAACAAGAGATTTCCCCCGGCGCGATGATGGCGACGACCATTCTCATCGGACGCCTGCTCGCCCCGTTTGATTCGATGATCGAGAACTGGCGTCAGTGGGTGCTGGCGATTGCAAGCTGGCGCCGGATAGAGACTGCGCTGAACCAGGATCTGGCCGTACGCCAGACCATGCCGCAGCCGCGCACGCAGGGCGATCTTGTTGTGGATAAGCTCGTTTACGCGGCGCCGGGCCTCGATGTGCCGATCATCAAGGGCGTTTCCTTCTCGCTCTCGCCCGGCGAAGTTCTCGGCATCGTCGGCCCGTCGGCGGCGGGCAAATCGACTTTGGCCCGGCTCCTTGTCGGAATTCAAAAGCCGACCACCGGCGGCGTCTTCCTCGACGGCAACAATGTCTATCTGTGGGAACGCGCTTCCTTTGGCCAGATGACCGGCTACCTGCCGCAGTCGGTCTCGCTGCTCGAAGGAACGATCCGCGACAACATCTCGCGCATGGAGGAAGGCGAACCCCAAAAAGTGCTCGAGGCGGCTCGGCTTGCTGACGTGCACGACATGATCGGGCGCCTGCCGCTCGGCTACGACACTCCGGTCGGCGATGGCCACCTGACGCTTTCGGGCGGCCAGCGCCAGCGCATCGCTCTTGCCCGCTGCCTTTACGACCATCCTCGCCTGATCGTTCTCGACGAGCCGAACGCCAATCTCGACGCCATCGGCGAGCGCGCATTGATCCGCGCGATCGAGCGGGCGCGCAACGACGGTGCGATCGTCATCATGATCGCCCACCGGCCGACGATCATGCAGGCCGCCGACAAGCTGCTCGTTCTTGAAAACGGGCGCATCACCCAGTTTGGCCCGCGCACCGACGTGGTCGCATCCATGACACCCGGCGAGCCGAGACGGGAAGGCGTATCCGCATGACGAACAAACAGAACCTGCCAGCCTCTCGCGACGCACGCACACTCGTGGCCAAGGACGACCGCGCGAACTTGCCCGCGATCCCCGAGCGGCCCCACCCTCTGCACGGGCTGGATGCGGACGCAGAAGGAAGCGCCACCGCGCCGCTGCGCGGTGTGGTCCTTGCGGGCCTGACGACGATCCTCGTCGCCTTTGGTGGCTTCTTCGGCTGGGCGTTTTCAACGGAACTCAGCAGCGCGTCAGTCGCAAGCGGCACGATCGTGGTCGATTCGAAGCGCAAGACCGTGAGCCATTTCGAAGGCGGCATCTTAAACCGGCTCCTGGTCCAAGAGGGTGACCGGGTCGCAGCCGGCCAGCCGTTGCTCAAGCTCGAAGATACGCGCGCCCGCTCCGACCTTCAGGCACTGCAAAGTCGCCGCATCGGCCTGATTGCAAAGCTCGCGCGCCTACGCGCGGAGCAGAGTGGATCGCAATCAATCGCTTTTCCTGATGACCTGACCGCAACATCTGACGCTACGGCCGAGGACGCGATCAAAGCGGAAACGAACTTCTTCGACAGGCGCCGTGAAGCCAAAACCGGTCGCCTGGAGATTCAGCGCAAGACGATCGAGGAATTCTCGGAAAAAGCGAAATCGCTGACGGAGCAGATCCGCGCAACCGATCGGCAGGTCGAACTTATTACCGAGCAGCGAACATCAATCGCAACGCTGGTCGCGAAGGAATATGCACAGCGCTCGAAGCTGATCGAGATCGATGCAAAGCTCAGCGAGTTGGCCGCAACCCGCGGTGAGCTTGCGGGCAACAAGGCCCAGGCAGAAAAGGCGGAAGCCGGCGCCGAGCTCGGCTTGACCGGGATCGAGAATGAGTTCCAGTCCGAGATCGCCGGGGAAATCACCACGGCCCGTCTTGAGCTTTCCGATGTCGAAGAACGATTGGTGTCAGCCAAAGACATCCTGACGCGCCTCGACATTCGCTCGCCGCAAGCGGGTATCGTCACCAACATCCAGCTACGCACGGCAGGCAGCGCCGTCTCCGCGGGGCAACCGCTTCTCGATATCGTGCCCGAGGACGAGCCACTGCTGGTAGAAATGCATGTCGGCACCCGTGACATCGACAGCATCGATATCGGTTCGAAGACGCAGATCAGGTTGACAGCCTACAACCAACGCACGCACCTGCCTCTCGACGGCGAGATCAGCTATGTGGCGGCCGATCAGTCGGTGGATGAGAAATCGAACGTCTCCTACTATGTGGCGCGTGCCCGCATTGCGGCCTCGTCGCTCAGCGCCAACCCGGACATTCGCCTCTATCCCGGCATGCCCGCCGAAGTCCTGATCGTCCATAAGCCGCGCTCGGCGATCGACTACATGGTCTCGCCGATTGCGGACAGCCTGAACCGCGCATTCCGGGAAGACTGAACCAGATCTTCAGAGAGCATCCGAAGCCGGCGAAATTTGAATTCGCCGGCATTTTATTTCTAATTTTGAATTGAATTCCAAGTAATACCGAAGATACTTACCCCTTATATCGTGGGGATAAACATCAAAAAGACACAAAATATACATCACAGGTAGAGATTTATAATACAACACAGCCAAATTTCTTTTGTTTTTGCTGTTGCCATATGTTTTTTTGCAGTGCAATGTCCCGGCGCTCATCCAAGGTTTGAGGCCAGAGATGGGCGTAAGCAACAACTAAGAGGAGTAGCATATGGCCACGTTGGAAGGCGGCGCGTATGATGACGCCCTTTTTGGCTCACGCTTCGACGACTTCATCCACGCTCGCGCTGGAGATGACTTCGTGAACGGAGGCAATGGCGACGACACCATTTTCGGCGACGAAGGTGATGACATGCTGTTCGGCGGTAACGGCAGCGATACCCTGTTCGGCGGATGGGGTGACGACGTTATCCATGGCGAGAACGGGAACGACGTTCTGTTCGGCGGCCAGGGTGATGACCTGCTTTACGGCGACAACGGGAACGACATTCTCATTGGCGGCGGCGGCAGCGACCTGCTGATGGGCGGCCGAGGCAGCGACATCCTGTTCGGTGGTGCCGACAACGACATCATCAACGGCGGCCAGGGCGACGACGTCATGACCGGCGGGGAAGGCAGCGACGTGTTCGTGTTTGACGGCGGTGGCGGCAACGACGTCATCCTCGACTTCACGCCCGGCGAAGACCTGCTGCAGATTTCGAAGGACATCAACGGCCTCGACATTTCGTCGCCGGAAGATCTGGCATCGCGCGTCACCCAGGTTGGCGGCAACGTCGTCATCGACTTCGGCCATGGCGACACGCTGACGCTTGTCAATGCGGACGCCGACGACATCCAGGCAAATCCGAACCACTACTTCACGATCCATTGAGATTGAACGGCGCGCCCCACTTCCTCCCGGTGGGGCGCCCTCCCTTTTCGTCCTTCAGGAGTAACGCGTGACGGCAGACGACCGTATCAGAAGCTTCGGCCCCGACTTCACAAGCGCCGCAGCATTCAGGCTCGGCTTCGACGTTGCTGTGCTGATCTGGGACGCACCTTCTGAACTTCCGGCAAAGAGCAAATACGCTCTTTCCGCGTCGCGGTCCCTCGTCCCTCTCGTCAGCATGGCGCTTCCGCGCGCTCTAGGTGGCCAACGGATCTTCTGGGCGATGCGCCCCGGAAACGACCGCGAACTCGCCGAAATCGCGGCCGATGGCGAGGTTTTGCAGACGGTGGTTCTGGAACCAACCGCCAAGCTCCCCTTCCTCGATCTGGCGGCCCAGCTTTCCGATCTCCAGCCCGAAGGTCGTCTCAAGTTTCTCAACAATCTGCTCACGGTCTGGCGAAGCGCGTTTCGCCTGTCGCGTGACGAGTTCTTTATCGGCCTCGTCGATGACGTGATCCACGCCCTGAACCTTGGCCAGCGCCCCGCAACCATCGCCTGTCGGCTGGCGCATGGGCGCTATCTGGCAGAGACGACCGTCAATCCCGAGCTCGGCGAGATCAACGCCATCTATGCGCTCGGCGCCGAGGCAATTTTACCGCTGCCGCAGCAATTTGCCGTAACCGGCCGAACCGAGCGCGGCCAGCGCCGCTGCCATTTCGTTCTTGAATCGCCGCGCGCGCCCCAGGCGCTCTCACTCATCATCATGGGAAAGCGCGGTATCGCCGTGCGCGAGCTTTCGCCGCGCGGTTCGCGATATCCCAACCTCCAGCAATGGTGGCCCGAGCACGGCGCAGCGCCGGGCTTGCGCGAGTTCGTCGTGCGGTCCTTGAGCGAGGTTCCGGAAAGCGGCACGGCCCTTGCGATCGACCTGCAGCTTCGCTCCGCCCTGCCGGCAAAGCAGGCGGGCAAGTCCGCACTGCATCCGGGTGCTGAGATCGACCTCGCCCTTGCCATGTCGGAAGGCCTGCTCATCGGCGGATGGACGCGGGACGCGAACGGCGTCCTTGCCGGCATCGACTATCTCCAGGAAGATGGCACGGCCTTGCCGCTCGATGGCAACTGGTATGAATTTCCGGGCTGGGCCCGCGGCGCCGAAGAAGGCTCCAAGACCGACGTGACCGGTTTTGTCAGCTGGCTGCCGATGCGCGATCCGCTTGGGCCCCTTCTCCAGCCGCGATTCCAGTTGCGGCTGGCGTCCGGCGCAGTCAAGCCGCTGGTGCCAAAACCGCAACCGTTCGATCCAGCAACACAACGCAACCGCATCCTGCGTGCCGTTCCGCCCCAGCACGCCAACGATCAGGCATTCCGCACGATTCTCGCACCGGCGCTGAAAGACGTGGAACAGCGACTGGGCAAGACGATCAGGGTCGACCAGACCAAGGACTTCGGCCCGATGATGGCCGCGCCTCTCATCTCGATCGTCGTTCCCCTCTACCGCGTGCTCGACTTCCTGCGCTTCCAGCTGTCGGGACTTGCGACCGATCCTTTCGTCGCGGCCAACGCCGAGATCATCTACGTGCTCGATTCCCCGGAGATCCACGACGAGACGGAACACCTGCTCGGTGGCTTCCATCTTCTTCACGGGCTTTCGATGAAGCTCGTGGTGATGAACCGCAACGGCGGCTATGCCCGCGCCTGCAATGCCGGCGCGCGGTTTGCCCGCGGTTCCGTCATTGTCATGCTCAACTCGGACGTCGTTCCCTGCGGGGCCGGCTGGCTGGAAAAGCTTGCGCTGCCGGTGCTGAAGGAAAAGTCGATCGGCGCCGTCGGCCCGAAACTGCTGTTCGAGGACGGCTCGCTGCAGCATGCGGGCCTCTATTTTGCCCGCAACAAGCAAGACATCTGGCTCAATCACCATTTCTACAAGGGCATGCCGGGCGCCTATGCGCCGGCGCAGGAAATGCGCAGCGTGCCCGGCGTCACCGGCGCCTGCCAGGTGATGCGCAAGGAGGTGTGGGACCTCGTCGGCGGCTATGCCGAGGACTTCGTCATTGGCGACTACGAGGACAGCGATCTCTGCCTCAAGATCCGCCAAGCCGGCTTCGACATCGTCTATGAGCCGGCAGCCTGTCTCTATCATCTGGAGCGACGCTCGATCAGCCGCAGCCAGGATTACACGCGCGGCGTCGCCAGCCAGTACAATGCATGGCTGCATACCGAGCGCTGGAACCAAGACATTACCACCCTGATGCCATCCTACCTCGGCGCCGAAGAGGCGGCAGCGCCGAGCACCCGTAAGCCTGCCGCCAGGAGCGCCGCATGAACCAGCCCGCACTTCGCCACGTAGACAACCTGCAGCCGGGCCGGCAACAGAACGGAGACCGTATCGAAGGCATGCTTCAGACGGTTCTCACCAATCGTTTCCTGCCGCAGCCGGACCAAAACAGCGTCTTCGTCGGAGATGGCAACTACCGGGCTGTCGGCGCGGAGTTTCTCGGCCACTTCATCCGCATGGGCGGATTACAGCCGAAAAGCAGCGTGCTCGACATCGGCAGCGGCATCGGCCGCATGGCCGTTCCGCTGACGCAATACCTCGATAGCGATCACGGGCGCTATGTCGGTATCGACCCGGTGGAAGGCGGCGTCACCTGGTGCCGTCAATCCGTCACGCCGGTCTATCCGAATTTCACCTTCCAGCATGTCGACATCGCGCACGAACTCTACAATCCGTCGGGGAGGATCAACGGCAAGGCGCTGAAGCTGCCTTACCCTGATCGCAAGTTCGACTTCGCCATCATGACGTCGATCGTTACCCATCTGCCGCCGGACGAAGTGCTCGTCTATTTCAGCGAGATCAACCGGATGCTGAAGCCCGGCGGACGGCTCTTCGTCACCGCCTTCGTGGCCGATAGCATCGCCGCGAAGGATGAACACGGCCGGCGGGATCCCCGCCTTGCCTTCGTTCGCAGCGGCGACGGCCCCTGCTGGTTCGTGCCCGGCCTGCCGCCGCTTGCCGCCGTCGGTTTCGACGACGGCTTCCTCGACCGGGCGCTGGAGCGGGCAGGCTTCACGACGGTCCTGAAATCGCTCGGTCACTGGCGGGGCCAAAGTGCCGGTCACTACCAGGATGTCTTCGTCGCCGAACGCCGGAGTGTGAGCGGATGAAGAAGCGTATTCTGGTCGCCGCGCACAACCATCCAGCACTTCACCCCGGCGGCACGGAGATTTTCGCGCACGACCTCTTCCGTGCCTATCAGCGGGCCGGTCACGAGGCGCTCTTCCTCGGCGCCACCAACCAGACCCACCGCCAGGTGCGGCCCGGCACGAGCTTTCAGGCGATCGGCCCCGAAGGCGACGAGGTACTGTTGTGGTCCGGCCATTTCGATCGCTTCTTCTTGAGCCAGATCGACCTCTATGGCGTCGTGCCTGACCTTACCGAGCTTTTGCGCGATTTCCGGCCGGATGTGGTTCACATCCACCATCTCCTGCTGCTTGGCGCCGAGTTTCCGCACATCGTCCGCCGCACCCTGCCCGACTGCCGGATCGTGATGACCCTGCACGACTACTACCCGCTTTGCCATCACGATGGGCTGATGGTGCGCACCAGCGGCAAGGAGCTTTGTCACAAGTCGAGCCCCGACCGTTGCCATAGCTGTTTCAAGGACATTCCGCTCGATCGTTTCGTGTTGCGCGAGCAGCATCTGAAAGCATTGCTCAGAACCGTCGATCGCTTCATCTCGCCGAGCCAGTTTCTGAGACAACGTTTCATCGACTGGGGTCTTAACGGCGACCAAATCGACGTGATTGCCAACGGCCTGCCGCCACGAGACGCGCCGTCGCGCAAGGGCCAGCCGGAGAACGATCGGCCGGTCTTTGGCTATTTCGGCAATCTCAATCCGTGGAAGGGCACGTCGGTGCTTCTCGAGGCTGCGCGGCAGCTAATCGACGAGGGCCTGCGTTTTGAGCTGCGGGTGCACGGGGGCGCCCCCTTCCAGGCCGACAGTTTCAAGGACGAGATCGCCCGGCTCTTCAAGAAGACGGCGCCTTCGGTCCAACAGCGCGGCGCCTACAGGCGCGAAGACATCGGCGGCCTCATTGCCGCTGTGGACTGCACCATCGTGCCTTCGATCTGGTGGGAGAACGCGCCGCTCGTCATCGGCGAGGCGCAGTCTCAGCGCAAACCGGTGATCGCCAGCAATATCGGCGGCATGGCCGAAATGGTGCAGGACGGCGTCAACGGCATCACCGTCTCGCCGAACGATCCGCGTGCGTTGGCTGCTGCCATGCGCCGCATAGCGGAAAGCCCTGACCTTCGGCGCCGCCTTTCGGCCAATGCCCGCAAGCCCAACGATATCGATACCACTGCCCGGCGCTATCTCACGCTCATCGACGCGATCGAGCCCCGAGAAATCGTCGCCGCCTAGAGGGAAGACCATGTCTGTAGCAGCCGACAAACCGGACGTCGCACCGGAGCAAAACAATGCAAAGCCGCTGAAGGGCCGCGTGGACGCGATCGACCAGGGCCGCGTCTTCGGCTGGGCCTTTGACCCGGAAACCCCGGAAAAGCGGCTTGCCATTCGCGTGCTTCTCGACGGCAAGGTGATCGCCGAGGCACTCGCCGACCGCAACCGGCCCGATCTCAAGCGCAACGGCATTGGCGACGGCAACCACGCGTTTGAAATCGCGTTGCCTGAGATGGCGAGCGCGCGCAGCGGTGAACTCGTCGTGCTTGCGGCGACCGGCAAAGGCGGCGAACTGCCGCTTCGTGTTCCCAAGCCCGACGAACAGGCGGCTGAAGCGCTGATTGCAGCGCCACTTGCAAAAGTGCTCGACAAGCTCGACGTGCTGATGGCAGCGCAACGGCAATTGCAGGTCTCGCAGCGTTCCGCCCTGCGGTCGAAAGTCGACGACGGCGACGAAGCCGAAAGCCCCGGACTTGCAGCAATCAGCGATGATGTCGCGAACCTCCGCGGAGAGATCACCCAACGGTTGACCGATCTCGACGTCCACCTGATGCGGCTCGACGGTGTAATCGCGGGTATGGAAAAGAGCCTCAACGCACTGAAGCAGCGCTCGAACGGCGATTTGAAGCCGGCGTTTCTGCTACTCTTCGTGCTTGCGGGCTTTGCGGCAGGCGCGATCCTTTCCGTCTTCCTTCGGACCTGAGGCGCATCTCATGCCCAGTTCGGAAAGCCTTTCCGCAAGCCCAGCACCGCTCGGCCGCATCGCGCGCAGTGGACGGATCGTCGCCTGCCCGATCGACGAAACATTGTTGCTGGTTATCGGAACCGGTGGCCCGATGGCCGATCAGTTGCCGGTCGAGATCAATGAAGATGCGTCAAGCCAGGTTATGGCGTCGGTCGTCGGCTGGCGGCTGGCGGCAGCCCAGTCTTCCACCACGCATGGCTTTGCCGCGCTGTTGCCGGTCGAAGGCTCGGCGCAACTGCCGACTACGCTCCGCTTCGGCAAGACGGGTAACGGTAAGCGCTATATGGTTGCGCCACGCACCTTTTCGATCGGTGAAGTCACGGCAATGCTGAAGGATTTCGCCGGTCCGCAGCTGGTACACGTGCTCGGTCGTCTGGTGGACGTGCTTATCAAGCCACCGCATGCCGACCAACGGCTCGCGGCCATTACGACCCTGCTTAAAACGGGAGCGGCGAGCGACGGATATATCGAACTGCTCGGCGAGGGGCATGATGGAACCATCGCGCTGAAAGGATGGGCGCACGACCTGCCCGCCGGCGTCTGCCGGGCGATCATCAAGAGCGACGAAACATTCCTTGCCGATTGCAGCGTCGCCATTTTCCAGCGCAACGACGCGCCTGACGGCTCGGCCGGCTTTGTCGGCCTCCTGTCCGCAAACGATCTGCCCCGAGCGCGCGACATCAAGGGCATATTCTATCGCGGCCGGGGCGCCTGGCGTTACGCCGGGCTCCACGAACGCCGGGTCGTGACCGGTCCGCTCGAGACACCCGGCCATATCCGCGCGATGCTGCTCCAGAGCCAGAGCTCGCCGCAAGTCATGCTTCGCCTGCGCGATGCCGCGAGCGGATACGATGGCACCGAGACGATCTCAAGCCTTCCGGTTCCTGTCCGCCTTGGCGTGGACGCACTCTACCAGGGTGAGGATGGTGCCTTCCTGATTTCGGGCTGGCTTTTAGACCCTGACGGGCATGTTGAAAGCGTGCGACTGTGCCGACAAGGCGGCGGAGCGCGGCTGGACGCAGACTGGACCCGAACCGAACGGTCCGACGTCGAAGAAGCCTTCGTCGATCGGCCGGAATTCAAAAGCGCGATTTCCGGCCATCGCCGGTCCCATGGCTTCATCGGTCAAATCGAGGCGCTTGGTGGCGAGGCAGAAGGGCCAGTTCACCTCGAACTCACCCTTCGCGATGCCCGCCGCGCCTACATGCCACTTTTCCCCGTCCGGCTACCGGCACGCGCCGCCGCCCTACGGCTGCTTGGCTCGATCGATCCGACAAGCTGGGCCCTGCCCGATATCATCGACCGGCAGGTCGTCCCGTTCCTGACGGCGGCGCACAACACCGCACCGAGCGTCGAGACAGTCGTCGACATGGGACCGTTCGATCAGGCCGAGGGTACTGCCATCCTTCTTGTCGCCGGAGAAACCGAGACGGATTTCGCACCGCTTTTGGGGCTGCTCGCGCTCGATCCCCAAACCCGTCGTGCGCCGATTGCGCTCGTGCTCCAGGCCGAGCGGTTCCGACGGCACGCGGTCCACATCCGTCAACTCTCCGAATTCTATCGCTTGCCGCTGCGGCTCGTCTCCGTCGAAGGCGCCGGTGATGCCGGCGACCTGGCGCAAGCGGCCGCCGAAAGCGTAAACAGCGACGCGGTCGTTCTGCTTTCCGCGTCGCTGACGCCAGCCAATGCCGGGTGGTATCAGGCACTCGTTTCCGCTTACGAGGCAAAGACGGGAAGCATCATTTCGCCGACCCTTGCCTACGAGGATCACTCTATCCGCTGGGCCGGCAGCACGTCGCTCGATCGTCCCGACCATCTGCAATCGAGCCGCTACGCCGGCTATCCTGTCGGCGCCGTCAATCGACTGAAGCTGACCCGGGTCGCAACTGCATCCCTCGATTGCTGCATCCTGCCGCGTGAAGCGCTTTTGGAGGACGCTGGCCTGTCGCCGACCTATCTCGGCGCAGCACTGAAGGGCCTCGATCTCGCGCTTCGCCTCAGCGGCAAGGGCTATGAGGCCTACTGGCTTCCTTCCCTGCAGATGGTGGGATCGGACGAGGTGCCCGGAGCGGGCGCTGCCGCCACCGCGCGGTTCGTGGAGCGTGTCGACCGGACGCTCTTCCGCGCCCGATGGATGCCCGCCTCCGAAACCGCCAAGACATTTTTCGAGGAGACTGACGCATGAGCGAAAAACTCCGCGTACTTGTGGTCTCCCACGGCCACCCGACCCACTCTCTTGGCGGGGCGGAAATTGCTTCGCATGGTCTTCACAAGGCGCTGAACGGCCTGTCGGGTGTGGAATCGATCTACCTCGCCCGCGTCGGCAATCCGGTTCCGCGCCATGGCGCCTCCGCGCTGATGAGCCTGCGTCTCGCCATGGACGAAGTGCTCTACCATGCCGAAGACTTCGACCATTTCTTCCTCTCCAACGGCGATACGGACGCGATCCGCCGTGACCTCTTGCGCTTCGTCGGCGACATCAAGCCGGACGTCATTCACTTCCATCATATTCTCGGCTTCGGCCTGGAGGCGCTCTATGCCGTTCGTGATACCCTGCCCAAGGCACGCATCGTCGTGACGTTCCATGAGTATCTGCCGATCTGCCACAATCACGGGCAAATGGTGAAACGCCCCTCGGGCCAGCTTTGCAACGGCGCCTCACCGATCAGTTGCCACACGTGCTTCCCCGAAATCCCGGTGTCGCGCTTCGTTCGCCGCGAACAGTTCGTGCGCGGCATGCTCAATCTCGCCGACGCCTTCATTGCGCCGAGTGCCTTTCTCGCCAACCGCTATGTCGAGTGGGGGCTCGAAGCCGCAAAGATCTTCGTGATCGAGAACGGCATCGTCATGGGCGACAAGGCGCCAGCCCGCGAATTGCCGTCGCCGACGGCCCGACGCAACCGCTTTGCCTATTTCGGGCAGATGACGCCATTCAAGGGCGTTCACGTGTTAATCGACGCGGTATCACGGGTGCCCGACGACATCTGGGGCGATGATTCCTCGCTGATGATTTTTGGCGGGAACCTCGAGCGTCAGCCAAACGACTATCAGGAGAAGGTAGCGAAACTCATCGAGGACGCCGGTCGTCGCGTCCGCTTCTATGGCGCCTACCAGAACCAGGACATGCCAAGGCTGATGCGCTCGGTCGACTGGGTGGTAATGCCCTCCGTCTGGTGGGAGAACTCCCCTGTCGTTATCCAGGAAGCGCTGCATCACGGCCGGCCGATCCTGTGTTCAGACATCGGCGGCATGGCCGAAAAGGTTCGCGACCGGCTGGACGGCCATCACTTCCGCGCCGGGAGCGCCCAGGATCTGGCGGACCGCCTGATCGACGTCTTGGCCGCCCCGCGGGCATGGGACAATCTGCGTGCGACACTTCGACGACCGACGAGCCACGTCGATTGCGCACGCGAGCATGTGGCGCTCTATCGCAAGATGCTCAAGGGCGAGCAACCGGCCCTGCCGAGCGCGGCAGTGGCCTGAGGTAAGCCCGAAGCCCACACTGCTCAGCCAGATCGCGAAGCACGGCCAAGAGCGCCCTGGGCTTCGGCTACGTTCGATGCCGCGGCGCCCGACCCTTTGTCGTCGCCCCACCAATGATGAAAATGATGCACCGGCCCCCGCCCCTGGCCGATGGCCAGGCCATCGGCTGCCACCAGCGCGGCATGCAAGTAGGCCTTGGCTGCCACAACCGCATCGTCAATCGGCATACCCTTGGCAAGCCCCGACGCGATTGCGGCCGATAGGGTGCACCCGGTGCCATGATCATTGCTGGTTTCGATCCGTGGTCGCGACAGGTTGAGGACATCCTCCCCGCTATAGAAAATATCGATAGCATCCCTGCCCTTGGCATGTCCGCCCTTCATCAGCACCGACCGCGCGCCGAATTTCAGAAGCATCTCGGCCTGGCGCGCGATCTCGGTTTCGGTTTCGGCGATCCCGCGTCCGGTCAACAGCGCCGCCTCGGGCAGGTTCGGCGTCAGAATGAGCGCGAGCGGCAACAACTCCTCCTTGAGCGTCGCGATCGCGTCCGGTTGCATCAAGTGATCGCCCGAGGTCGCCACCATCACCGGGTCTATGACAGCCAGCCGGTCGTAGCGCTTCAGACCAGCCGCGATCACCGCGATCGTCTCGCGCCGCGACACCATTCCGATCTTCACCGCACCGATGGCGAGATCGGAAAACACAGCGTCGATCTGAGCCGTAACGACAGTCGGGGAGATATCTTCCACCGCAGAAACCCCGCGAGTATTCTGCGCGGTGACCGCGGTGATCACGCTTGCGCCATAAACGCCGAGCGCCGAAAACGTCTTCAGGTCCGCCTGAATACCAGCCCCGCCGCCGCAATCCGAACCTGCGATGGTAACGGCGATCGCAGTCATCTGGCCACCTGTATGAGGCTTGAGCCTTCTATAACTGATTCAAAAACAGACAGCAGCAACGCGATCTCCCGCAAACGGACGGAGACCGGACCAAGGGGCGCGAAAACGGTTGGTGAGCAGAAGGGCCCTCGCCGTTCCTACGCCGGTATGATCCGGATCAGGTTCAAGGGTCTGGCTCACCGCCATCTCAGCACCGTGACAGTGCGCCCCTCGGCAGGAAGAATGCTAGGGGCGGATGACTCGGGTTGTCAAGGGCCGGAGTTTGGAGCTCGAATGCGTGGTTCGATGGAATTGGCCAGAATTCCAAGCTTTCACAAGCACAAAAAAGGCCCCTATTGCCGCTAGAGCGCAAGGGGCCTTTTGTCTGAGCGTTCGACTTCACAGACACGCCGACATTACTTTTTTCATCCGACAAGGCAAGCGGTAAGCACACACATGTATGTCAGAAACCTGAGAACCCGGTGTCGGATTTCGGCTGGATACACCGTCCTGGAGGGCGCTTTGGATCTACCAGTTTTCAGAGAATGCATTTGACGGTTCAAACAGGGCTGCACACCGGTAGTGGCAGGCAAGGGTGAGAAAGATAATTCCCCCCGCAGTACCGCGGTACGACAGGGTGTTGATTTTCCATTATTCTGACGACGATCGGAGAATTTCTTGTTATCGCAAGCGCCAGTCGCCTAGAAAGCGGCCGACCGCTTCTTCACAATTTGCCACGGCTTGAAAGGAAGGATATGCATCGGCGGGCAGTGCGCCTACAGGGCGCCTTGGTCGTCAAAAAAGGTTGGATGAGAAGTTTTGTCGCAGACAGTAGTGGAAAACGAAAAGCAGATTCTAAAGTTCGGAGCCGCAATTTCGTCTCTGAGGGGCATCGCCGCACCGCTCGAATTCGAAGCCCCGGTCAACGTGATGTCGCCCATCACCGAGGCAACCATGATCGGAGCGTATTCCTACATCGGACCGGGCGGCGAACTCTGTGGTGCGCGTATCGGCCGCTTCTGCTCGATCGCCGCCCGTGTGGTCATCGGGCCCTTCGAACATCCGACGGATTGGATTAGCACGCACCCCTTTCAGTTTGGCAGGTCAAGAAAATTCAAGTTCTGGTCTGAAGCCACCGAATTTCGTTTCAATCAGTTGGAGTTAAAACCCGCACCACATATCGGCAACGACGTCTGGATTGGGGATGGCGCGCGGATCATGCGCGGGGTGACGATCGGCAATGGAGCGATCGTTGCTGCAGGCGCGGTTGTGACCAGGGATGTCCCATCCTTTGCGATCGTGGGGGGCGTACCGGCTAAAATCATTCGGTATAGGTTTGATCAGGACACCATCGCGCGTCTGGAGAAAGCGCAATGGTGGAACTTCAAGATTTGGGCTGCGCGCCCAGATTTTCGGGACATAGCTTCGATACTCAAAACCATCGAAGAAAACGACGCGCCACCATTCGACCCGCACCAGCGGAAATTGTCGATCGAGGACGGTAAATACGTCGTTTCCGACCCGATCGGCCGAACTCGCAACAAAGCGGCCTGATCGTTATCCGACGACGATATTGCTCTGTGTCCACGGTATGCCCTTGGGCTTGGTTGTGAGATTATCCCGGTAAAGCGTCACAACTGCACTGTTCAGCCCGCCAAGTATACAAGCGGCCGGTGTTTCGCGCCGGAACTTGAAATTGCAGGCTCCAAGTTTGATCGAGACCTCCGCGAAAGCCCCCCCGCTCTCCTCGACTTTGATCGGGAAGTACTGGTTCCCTTCGATATTCGTCCGGTCAAACGCAATTCCTAGGAAGGCAATGTTCTGCGCTTTGCCGTGTCCAAGGATGTGAACGCCGTTTCTGTTGCATGGGCCGATCGTGCCACCTATGAACGACAGCTCATTGACGCCGATAGGGCCTGACCGGATAACAATTGGGTTTCGGACTAACCTTGCAACATCGGCCCCCTTGAAACCGCCGTTCCCTAAGTTCGTGAATGCGCAGTTCGAGGACCCGTCGTGCAGGTCAACGATCCCCCCGCCGTGCGTTGCCCCCATCCGGCTCAAAATGTTCGCGAATTGACCATCTCGCGCAACACCGACGAATGCGCCCCCGCCGCCGATTCCGATATCGCCATGGATATTCGTCATCTGAATGCCCCCGCAATTCAGAGAGTTCCGGCCAACGTTGCGGACGCCGGCAGCAACGCCATGAAAGCGAAGGTTGTCGAACTGGTACGCGCGCATGGCGGTCTCTTGCGTTTCGTTGCTCGAGCCGTTTGGCGTCCATGAAACCGGGAAATCTAGATCGCCAACGGCGATCTTGGTGTTTGCGAAGGTACAGCCGTCCAACTTTAGGCCCCGACCGTAGATATGGAAGATCTTTCCACCTCCCTCTGTCCCGACCCTGCTGATCACTGCGTCGATGTCAGCAGCCGCCCCAGCCGGTCGCTCAAAATGAAAGAGTGTTGTGACAGCGTTCCCCGCATCACACTCGACGAAAAATCCGGAAGCCTCGAAGTTTGCGGCCGATACATTGAACAGCCGCGGCATCGAGTTCTCCGACACCCTGATCTTGCTACTCGCCCGATTGCCAACCCGGGACGCCATGACAGACGATACATTGGCGCCTGGGTAATTTACATTGATCGTGTCGCTGATGCGGAGTAGCGCTCCCGTGACGTCAATCATCTCGCCACTATCGAGTGCCGACTGCAACGCTGCCGTATCATCCCCCCCGGAGCCAACCTTACTCCGCCCACTTCCGAAAGCCTCGACATGCCAAAGTCGGCGCTCCGGGTTGCCGGCGTCCTCGCGGAAAGCTGAGGAAGCCAATGCCCCCTTGCAACCCATCGCCACCAACCCCGCCCCTGCGAAACTCAAAAATGATCGTCTGTTCTGCATGTATCGCCCGAGTTCGTTCGTTAGTGGCGCTGCCCTTCGACGGCCTTGTACCTCTATTGCCATTGCGGCGTCTACAAGAGGGCCAAACTAGCCGTACCCACGCTTTGATGGTACGGACCAAAAACCCAAAGAAGAGGCATCCATGGACGATAAGCCGAAACGCAATTTGGACCTGATTTTGATTGTCACCGTGACCAGTGGCGTATTGTTGACGATTGCTGGCGCGCTGCTGCTCGCAACCCCTTAATCCGGAGGAAGCTATGTTAGTTTGCTGTATTCGAGATTGTGGAAAGCCTTAACACGCAAACGGCTATTGCGAAAACCATGCGCGCCGGCCGACAAACTACGAAGACCCACGAAAGAAAGCCCCCAGAGGCGAACGGCTTCGATGGATTATGAAGCATGTTGACTTCGATGGTCACGGTTGCCTCTCTTGGCCATTTGCAAAATCCCCGAACGAGCAGCCATCTCTGCAATACAACGGGGTCCATGCCGGCGCCGCACGCGTAATGTGCATCATGGCCCACGGAGGGCCTACAGGCGACTCGACCTACGCAATTGTTGCGTGCCGCAATGAAGACGGCTGATGCGTCCACCCCAAGCATGTTCGATGGGGAGCGCGTTCAGAGAAGCACTATGCAAACCTCACTGCAGACGATATTCGTGAGATCCGTCGCTTGGAAGGTGCAGCAACCAAGTCAGCCATCACCCGTCAGTTCAAAATATCCAGAGAAACCGTCCGCTGTATCCTAGCACGCGAAACGAGGGCGCGGGTGGAATAAGGTAGGGAACCGGGCACCTTCCGCCTTGCCGCATTATTCGAGGCTAGCCTTCAACCCGGCCAAGCAGAGTGCGGCCGCCGGTGTAACTGACACACATACAGGACCATCGTTGACTTGGGCTCGGCCCTTGCCATTCACCCAGCAAGCGGCCCAACTCTCAACACTCACGAGCTGGTTCGCAAGCTCCAGCGCGGTCTCAAGCGATGTAGTGTACTCCGGGACTACCGCGGGCTTTTCGTCGGGGTTGAGCCAAGTAACCTTCTTTCCAGGTGGTTTGCCAGCACCGGAATCGATTATCGCAACGTGTCGTCGCCACCCAAATAATGTAGCGATGTATCCATCATACATACGTTCCGGAGTTATGGCCTCATCCAGGATTGTTATGACCTCCTCGACGTTCATCACCTAGCTCCCAATCATCTCAGTTACGTGGCAAAAGACACTGCCCTCACTGCGTTGCCTTAACGTCATCTTGGCGGTACGACAAGACAAGGCAAAAAAGGGGAGCCACATGGTTTCGGAAGATAAGCTTCACACTACGATCAAAGCGGTATGGAATAACGCGGAAGATGAGACCTATCGACAGGACCAATCTCACTACCGTGGCGTCGGCAGATGGGCGGATGACGAGGCTTGGCAGGATATCGGCCGATCCTCAATGCAGAAAATCAAGTTCCTGTGGCGCCTTCTCAATAGACCAAATGCGTCACTCGCAAATCAGGTGGTCCTGGAGTGGGGACCTGGCGGAGGCGCGAATGCATTCGGTCTTCGAGAAATTAGTTCCCGGTACTATGGAGTAGATATCTCCGAGAAAAACCTAGCCGAAGCCGGCCGGATGATGACGGCGGAGGGGAGACCTAACTATTTCAAACCTGTACTTCTCGCTGGGGTCCCGCAATCGATAGTCGGTGACGTGGAGCCGATCAATATCTTTCTTAGCACGGCAGTGTTTCAACACTTCCCATCCCGAGATTACGGAATCGAGGTCCTCAAGGCTCTCCGGTCAATGTGCGCCCCCAACGCCGGGGGCTTCATCCAAATCCGGTTCGATAACGGCAACCCTAAATATCGCGGTATTGCGTCTATCCAAGAATATGAGCGTGAACACATCACCGCAAACTCTTATCCCATCGAAGTTTTTTGGGACGCCCTTGACGCTGCCGGATTCCAGCCTCTCGCTGTGAATGGCCTCCGGACGAAAAACAACTATGCAACCTTCTACATGGCGGCTAAATAGGCCCCGTTTTCAACTGGAGATCTTAAATGGCATTTCCGAAGAACAGCCAATCGGTGCCAAATGAATTGGAACGGATCAGGCGATATTTCTCTGACCGCCTGCATCAGGATTGCTACATCGTCGGAAACGGCCCCTCTTCTTCGGAGGTGAGGCTCAGCGAAGAAGAAGCCGCCAACTCAGCCATCTTTCGGGCCAATTGGTTTTTCCTCGAAGAAGAAAAACGATACGGCGACCGGGTTGATGGCTTCTTCTGGTCAGTTGACAACGCCGGCCTTCGCGAGAACCTCCAGAACATACAACGCCTGGATCGCTACAAGATCAACGCGTTCTTCCAGCCCTTTCAAGCATCTGATCTCCGCGAAAAGGTTATCACCGCCTCTACCGCAGATCTTATGCCGAACTTCGACCATTGGGCGGTAATCGCGTCAAACCCCACGCTTGCCCGTTTCATGATGGGTCGCCCCCTTCCGACGCAGGGCATGCAGATGATCGCGTTCGCCGCGATTATGGGTTTCAAGAAGATTCATCTGTCTGGCATCGATCTTTACGCAGATATAGCGAAGCGCTACGCGTGGGATGTGCCAGACACCATCCGTGAGCACTTGCAGGAAAAAGATGTAGCAGCTGGATACGAAGCGAAACATAGCCTCGATCTGGATATCAGTTTCCTCCGGGCTATCCGCGACCAGTATGAATTTGATCTGATCGGGCTCTCGAAGATGGAAATCATCGCGCCCCATCTGACCCGGACGGAAACGCGGATTGCCGAACCAGCACCAGCTGAACCAGACCGCAGCGGCAACATCTACGTCACGCTGGCAGACGGGCGGTATGCGATCGGCGCGATGGCACTCGCCCGCTCCCTGGCCGCCACGTCCAATGTCCCTCTCCTGGTTCTCCATACCGATCCGTACACACCGCATTTGCTTAAGCATCTACCGAACGTTTCCACGCTGGCTGTGGAGCCGATCGACAATCCACATACCCACGGGCAAACCAGGTTCGCCGGGACCTTCACGAAACTGCGCGTCTTCGAGTTGAAGGGTTACGACCGCGTGACCTTTGTCGATGCGGATTGTGTCGTGCTCAAAAACATCGACGACCTCTTCGATCTTGAAGGGTTCTGGGCCGCGCCCGACTGGGGCACGGATCTGACTCGGGCATTCAACAGCGGTGTTTTCAGCTTCTCGCCGTCGGATGATATTAGTGAACGAGTGTTTTCGGCGCTCCCGCACAGCCACAGCAATGACGGCGGAGACCAGGGGTTTCTGAACGTCGTCCTATCACCAGAGGTCCAGTGGCTGCCGGTTGAATACAACACGCTAAAGCGCCTGCCGGTCTATCACCCGAACATGGTAAACATCAACGATGTGAAGGTCTTGCACTTCGTGGGTGACAACCCATGGGATACCTATCAATTCAAGTCGGAATTCGTTCATCTTGAGAATATCTGGGCGTCCTTCATGGAGAAGGAAGACTGGCGGCATGCATTCTGGATGAACAAGGCCTTCATATCCAAGCGTTGGGGCAAAGCGAAGAAGCCACCCCAACCACCAGCAAACTCGAAGAACGATTTTCAGAAGCGGCTCGACAACTACGATTTCGTCCGCCGCAACGTCGTTAAATGGGGGGACAAGCTCCTTCCCCCGTTGATCTCTAAGCCCATTGACAAGGCACTTAAGCGCGTCGGGATACTCTGATCCGGAGATCACGCATGCGAATTGGCTTCAGTAACGACAATGGGGCGTCAGCAAGCGCGCTGGAGTAGTGACCACTGCATTGGCTTCGAAGCGTCAAGGCCGGCAAAAGCGTCTACTTTGCGACGCTTTGCCGGTCTGATCGCCCCGCTCGCGCGCGGCGATCAGATCGGCAAGCCATCGGCATATTTGGAAATCGCGATCTGGGCCAGAAGCGCTTCCGTCGGAATGCCGGCTTCGATGATGTGTGTGCGGGAGCCGCGGCCTGGATTGCGGGTTTCGGTAATTCGCGGACAGGGTTTCCATTAAATCCCGGACAGCGATTTCACTAAATCCGGGACAGCATTGGAGTGGAGTGCACCCCCAGACTGAGACAAGGAAAATCGCGGACAGTTTCCCCGCAAGGAGAGGAAACTGGGGCATGGCCGGACAGCAAAGATTTATTGATGAGGACCAAAAACTGGAGCTTCTCCAGCGCATGGAGGCGGGTGAAACCGTCAGCAAGTTGGCAGATGAGGTTGGCATCAGTCGCCAACGTCTTTACGAGTGGCGTGATCAGCTAAGGCTTCATGGTAATCTGAAGTCACGTCGGCGCGGACGGCCGGCCAGATCGACAGCAGGAGTTGGCGAGGACTTGCCGCTGCAGAGCGCCGTCGATCAGCCAACTCCTCAGGAAAAGGTACTGACCAAGGCCAGGCGCCGGATCAGGGAATTGGAGCAGAAAGTCGGGCAACAGCAACTCGATCTGGATTTTTTTCGCGAAGCCTTGCGGCACTTCGAGGAAGATCAGCGTCGGAGCAGCGCTCCTGGCGAAACGGGATCTTCGAAGTCATCGAAAAGATGACGACCGGCCTGTCGCAAGGCGAATTCAACATCGACCGAATGTGTTGGCTCGCGGGCGTCAGCCGCGCGAGTTATTACCGTCACTGGATGGATTCGGCCCCTCGTCGAGCCGAAACAGGTTTGCGGGACCTCATTCAAAAGATGGCTCTCGGCAACGCGCACTACGGTTACCGCCGGATCGGAGCCCTGTTGCGTCGGGAGGGGTGTGAACTGCCCCCACTTTCGACCGGACACTCAGCATAAGCAGGAAGGCTCAAGCACAGGCTTGAGGATAGGCTTATGTCTAACGAGTTTCGACAGGTTGACCTGATGATCGGTGACGTCCGGCGGCGGCGCTGGACAACGGAACGCAAACTGCAGATCATCGAGGAGAGCTATGCCCCAGGGGAGACGGTTTCCTCTGCGGCTCGGCGGCATGGAGTTGCGCCAAACCTTCTCTATCGCTGGCGTCGGCTCTTGAGCGAGGGAGGTGCGGTGGCGGTGGACTCCGACGAGCCGGTAATCGGCAATTCTGAGGTGAAGAAGCTGGAAGATCGAGTGCGCGAGCTTGAGCGCATTCTCGGACGCAAGACGCTGGAGAACGAGATTCTTCGCGAAGCCCTTTCCAAAGCCCAGTCAAAAAAACCGATATCGCGGCCGATATTGTTGCCGAAGGGCGGTTCCCGATGAAGGCGGTGGCGGAGGCCTTACACGTGTCGCGTTCTAATCTCTCCGAACGTCTGAAGGGCAAGTCCAAGCCTCGCGGACCCTACCTCAAAGCGGACGATGCCGAGCTGCTGCCTGCCATTCGCAAGCTGGTGGATGCCAGGCCAACTTATGGCTATCGGCGGATCGCTGCCCTTCTCAACAGGCAGCGGCGGGCCGCCGATCAGCCGGTCGTCAACCGCAAGCGGGTCCACCGCATCATGGCCAACCACACCATGATCCTTGAGAAGCACACCGCCGTGCGCAAGGGCCGCGTCCACGACGGCAAGGTCATGGTGATGCGGTCGAACCTTCGTTGGTGCTCCGATGGCCTGGAGTTCACCTGCTGGAATGGCGAGGTGGTCCGCCTTGCTTTCATCATCGACGCGTTTGATCGAGAGATCATCTCGTGGGCGGCCGTCGCCAATGCCGGGATCTCCGGTTCTGACGTCCGCGATATGATGTTGGAAGCAGTCGAGAAACGCTTCGGTGGCACGCGTGCCCCACATGCCATCGAACATCTGTCCGATAACGGCAGCGCCTACACAGCAAAGGAAACCAGGCTGTTTGCTCAGGCCCTCAATCTGGTCCCTTGCTTCACGCCGGTCGCCAGCCCTCAATCAAACGGTATGTCGGAGGCTTTCGTCAAAACCCTGAAACGCCGACACAGCGCTCCGGAACATCGATGGATGGATCGAGGATTACAACGAAATCCATCCGCATTCAGCGCTGAAAATGGCATCCCCAAGGGAATTCATCAAAGCATTGTCTCAATAGCTGACTTGTCCGGCGAAATGGGGGGCACTCCAGGGTGGCAAGTCAACCACAAGTACATTCTACGCATCATGCGTGAAGACAATCTGTTGTGCCTGCGCGCAAGACCCTTTGTTCCTGCAACGACCAACTCGAGGCATGGTTGGCAAGTCGTGCCGAACCTCGCCAGGGGCATGATCCTCAATGGGGTCAACCAGCTATGGGTTGCCGATATCACCTTCCTTCATCTCGCTGAGGAGTTTGCATTCCTTGCCGTTGTGCTTGACGCATTTAGCCGCCGGGTAGTCGGATGGGCATTGGATACGCATCTCAAAGCAAGCCTTGCGATCGAAGCTCTAGAGATGGCCATCACCGATCGCCAGCCCGTGCCCGGGAGCCTCTTGCATCATTCCGATCGCGGCGTTCAATACGCGTGCGGAGCCTACTCCGAACTTCTGCATCGTCACGGCATCCAGGCGAGCATGAGCCGTGTCGGAAATCCTTATGACAACGCGAAACCCTGAAGCAGGAAGAGGTGCAAGGTCTCGCCTATAGGGATGCAGACGATGCCCGTCGGCGCATCGGCGCGTTCATCGATACCGTTTACAACGCGCAGCGCCTCCACTCGGCGCTCGACTATCTAACGCCGGAGGAATACGAACAGAAGCATTCAGGTGGACGACGGATGGAAAAGGCGGCATAGCTGAAACACGGGGCGGCGTCCGCGATTTTCCTTGTCTCAGTCTGGGGGTGCACTCCAGTCTTTCGGCGATTAAAACATCGACTTTCGCACGCGCCGTTTTGCCATTCTGGACCCCGATTTGAGAGGGGTGCGGGGAATGGCGAGACGGAAGCAGGCGAGACTTACTGACGTGAAGGACATTCGATCGATATTGCGACTGACGCACGAACAGGGGCTTTCGGTTCGTGCGATATCGGAACGGCTGAAGATCAGCAAAACGACCATTTCGACCTACCTGCTGCGGGCGCGTGAGGCCGGGCTGACGGGCTGGCCGTTGCCGCCTGGCCTTGACGAGGACGCTGTGTTGCAGCGTCGCCTGTTCCATCGTCGCGGCCGCCCGCCCCAGGATATGCACGCGCCCGACTGGAGCCAGATCGCCAGTGAACTGAAGCGAAAGGGCGTGACGCTGACGCTGTTGTGGCAGGAATATCGCGAGCGGCACCCGAACGGTTATGGATACACTTGGTTCTGTGAGCGCTTCGCCGCTTTCGAACAGCGCGCCAGCGCCACTTTCCGCAATCGCCACACCGCCGGCGCGGCGATGCAGACCGACTATGCTGGTCACACCGTCCCCGTCATTGATCCGGCGACGGGCGAGATCCGGCCGGCGCAGATCTTCGTCGCGGTTCTGCCGGCCTCTTTGTACACCTTCGCCTATGCGAGCTTCACTCAACGGCTGCCAGACTGGATCGAGGGTCAGCAACGGGCTTTGAGTGTTGGTTTCCGCGCGGAACTGAGCCGGTTTTTCCACCGAGAAGTGAGCCACCTCTGAGTATGGTTTTCTGATCAGGGTTTGGTCAGGGGATTGGCTTTTTCTCCTCTCTTCTGGGCCGCAGCGGCCGAGCTGGCTTTGAAGCGGAAGCTGTCGTTGCCGGTGCCCAGGATGTGACAACGATGGGTCAGACGATCGAGGAGAGCGGTCGTCATCTTGGCGTCGCCGAAGACCGTGGCCCATTCGCTGAAGCTGAGGTTGGTGGTGATCACCACGCTGGTCCGCTCGTAGAGCTTGCTCAGCAGGTGGAAGAGTAATGCGCCGCCGGAGGCGCTGAACGGCAGGTATCCCAACTCGTCCAGGATCAGCACGTCGAGCCTGACCAACGTCTCTGCGATCTGGCCCGCCTTGCCCTTGGCCTTTTCCTGCTCGAGCGCGTTGACCAATTCGATGGTCGAGAAGAAGCGGACCTTTCGGCGATGATGCTCGATCGCCTGAATGCCGAGTGCTGTCGCGACATGTGTTTTGCCTGTGCCCGGCCCGCCGACGAGCACGATATTCTGCGCTCCGTCCATGAACTTGCGGATTCCGATCTGAAGCCGGCCACCATTCCGATCAAAATCCGGCCATCGTTCCGATTTGAAGCCGGCCACGATTCCAATCAAAGACCGGCCGGTTTCCGGCTCTGAAGATACCCCTTGGGTCAGCAACTTTGGCATCAAGCCTCCCGGTACACGAGGAGAGTTTGATGCCAGCGAAGAGAAGGCTGACCATGCGACAATTACGACAGATGCTCCGGCTTGCCGGAAGCGGGACAAGCAGCCGAGAGATTGCGGTGATCCTCGGCGTTGCCCGCAGCACCGTCCAGGATAACCTGAAGCGGGCTGCGATGGCAGGGTTGAGCTGGCCATTGCCGGGAGAGCTGACAGACGATGCTCTTGAGTCTCGGCTTTTCGCCCGCGCCGGCGTCAAGCAGGGCCAACGGCGACGTCACGAGCCGAACTGGGCACAGCTCTCTATCGAATTGAAGAAGCCCGGCGTGACACTGCTGATCCTGTGGGAGGAATATCGCAGCGTCCATCCCGATGGTTATGGCTATAGCCGTTTCTGCGAGCTGTTCCGCGGGTTCGAGCAGCGCCTTTCGCCGACGATGCGCCAGGAGCATGCGGCCGGCGACAAGGTCTTCGTCGACTATTCCGGTAAGAGGGTGCCGATCGTCGATCGCAAGACTGGCGAAGTCCGCGAGGCGGAGCTGTTCCTTGGCGTGCTCGGCGCATCGAGCTACACCTTCGCCGAGGTGACCTGGACCCAGACCTTACCGGACTGGGTCGGCTCACATGTGCGCATGTTCGCCTTCTTCGGCGGTGTGCCCCGCCTGGTCGTGCCCGACAATCTGAAGTCCGGCGTCAGCCGCGCCAGCTTCTACGATCCCGAGATCAACCGCAGTTACGGCATGATGGCGTCCCACTATGGTGTCGGCGTTCTGCCGG
Source organism: Ensifer sp. Root558 (assembly GCF_001427045.1). NCBI lineage: Bacteria > Pseudomonadati > Pseudomonadota > Alphaproteobacteria > Hyphomicrobiales > Rhizobiaceae > Ensifer > Ensifer sp. Root558. Next base: position 128,654 of record NZ_LMGC01000007.1, read on the forward strand.
CCCGACCGCGACGCCCGAAGGACAAGGAGCAGACATCACGATGCACCTTGTTGGATTTGTTGAGCGTCCATTAACCGGGGTTGGCGGCTACCATAGCGGCCGCCGACGCCTTTTGCGAGTCTGACGTTGCCCGGTGGCTCATACAGGTAGCGGTGGTTGGTAGCGTAGCGATGGCGCTTGAGAACACCATCACGTCCGAGTTGATGTATGGTTGTGGCGCTTACGCCAAATCGACGAGCCACTTCCTCGCCAGTTAGCATGCCGCTCTCGCGCAACCGTTCGAACCGGGTCTTCAGCCCATAGGCACGACGAACGAGCATAACTTTCTTCAAGGTAAAAGCCTCACCGCGCCAGTTACGATGCCCGAGTGCGTTGAGACGACTGGCAATCTGCTGGTCGTTGTCGGTCTCCAGCAGTTCGTTGATCAGTGCCACAACCGCTTCCGGGGTCTTGCGGATCACGGCCATGGGCCGGGGACGAGCTACTGCCAGGCTTTGCGTGCGACCTCCGCGCCAGCGTATGTGCATGTTGATCTTCTCGTCGACGAGCAGTGTCACGTCTTCGATGAGGAGACCAAGCATGCGTTTACGCTCGACCGGGCTCGTGCGCTCGTTGTTCCAGATGCGCGGAAAATCTGCGGCCAGCGCTCGGATCCGTTCCTGCATAGCGCCGTCCAGCAATGACTGGTCTGTCTCGTTCTGACGCTCATGTTCGCGCTGAAGCGTATCGAGGTCGCGAAGCTTGCCATTCCAGTCCGCTTCGAGTGCGTCGGCAACCAAGCGGTTGTCGGGATCGACCTTCAGATAGCGTCGGCGTGCGAGTTCAGCCTCATACCGGGCGCGCTGTAACTGCTTGTCGCGCAGCGAGGCGGCTTGTTCGACACGTTGCGAGATCTCCTCCTGCACCGCAAGTGCGACCTCTATCGCCGTGGGTGCCATTGCTTCGAGCAGCAACGCGCTGATCGCTTCATCGATCGCTGGTCCTCTTGCCCATTGGCAAGCCTTGCCCGCGTGGCGCACGACGGCCTCGTTGCAGATGTAATAGGGACGAAGCTTGCCCTCGAACTGTTCATAATGGACCCGCATGCGGGCGCCGCAACGACCGCACAAAACTCTTCCTTGCAATAAGCCGTTGCCCTGGCGAGGCATACGACCCCGCAGGCCCGGAGAAAAACCGACTGCATTTTGTTCGAGACTTGTTTGATTGCGCTCGAACTCGTCCCACGAGATGTAGCCTTCATGGGCCTGAGGGATGAGCACCTGCCAGTCGGACCTCGGCATCTTCTGCTGTACGGACTTAAGCTTGGCATTATAGACCGTGCGGGTGCGTCCGTATGCGAAAGCACCAGCGTATCGTGGATTGTGCAAAATCTGGATCACGCGAGAATGGTCGATCGCGCTCCACAGCACGTCGCCCTTGCCGATGCCGCGACGGACACGCCGGGGAAACAGGATCTTCTCGCTGCGCAGGCGGCGCACGACCGCACAGGCTGTGCCCACCTCCCGGAAGGTATCGAACAGCATGCGCACCGTGTCCTGGATCTGGCGATCCGGATCGAGCACCACGCGCATATCAGGCGTGTAGACCAGTCCGATCGGCAACGGCAACTCGAGCTCGCCACGACGCGCCTTGTTGAGAATGCCGCCTTGCAGTCGAGACTTCAGGATGTGCAGTTCGGCCTCGCTCATCGTGCCCTTCAGGCCGAGCAGCATACGATCGTTGAACGACGCCGCGTCGTAAACGCCATCTTCGTCCATGATGAGCGTGCGCGACATGGCGGCCAGTTCCAGAAGGCGATGCCAGTCCGCATTGTTGCGAGCCAGGCGAGACACTTCCAGCCCCAGCACGATCCCTGCGTGCCCCATCGCGACCTCGCTCACCAAGCGCTGAAATCCGTCGCGGTCCTGCGACTGTGCACCGGAAAGGCCGAGGTCGTTGTCGATGACGTGGACACGCTCAATCGGCCAACCCAGCGCCACCGCGCGGTCCCGCAGTGCATATTGCCGCTTCGTGCTCTCGGTGTTCTCAAACACCTGACGAAGGGAGGACTGGCGGACGTAGAGAAACGCATCGCGCCGCAGGTGATCGGCGCTAATCTTCATGGCATTATCAGTAGACATGGCTTCCTCCTGTCTCTGCTGCCAGCACCATATTGGCGAGCATGTGCACGAGCTGGCGATCGTGCGCGACCAGTGAAGTTGTCTTGAGCCGAGGCGTCGACTGCTGTCGCGCTATCGCGGATTGATGTGGTGCGATCAGTACTGCCAGGCCGCGCCACAGTCCGTGGAAGACGATGGCGCCCATGCGCCTCGCGCAAGCCGTACCGCAAATAACATCGGCGCGGAGCGCTTCGTAAACATCCTTGCCGTTCTCCGACATGGCGATTGCGTGCGTCGGCTCTTCATCGTTTTTTTTTACGCGCCACCGCGCGTTCGATGCTGCGAGGATGGACGCTGATGCCCAGTCTCGCATGCACTAGGTCCGCCAGAGAACGGGCCTGCAGTTGGCCGTTCGCATCGAGATGCTCCTCGACGAGACGCATCACCTCGCCAGTAAGCTTGTGGGCTGACTTCGGCCCGCGGGTGCGCGGCAAGAGGCCGGACATGCCATCGCGCTCGAACGCGGCCTCCGCTTGATAGTAGGTCTGCCGAGACAGCCCGAAAAGCGCGGCCGCATCCGCTTTGTTGGTGCCGTCTTCGCGGGCGTGCCGAAGCATCTCATACTTCACTTGCACGAGATCGAGCGGATCAAAGAAACCTGCTTCCCGAAACCAGGGGGCGCGGACGCCCTCGGGCTTGGGGTTCAGAGCGCCCATCTGGCGCAGGCGATCGGGCTTGCTTTCTTTGGTCATGGGAGCTTCCCTGTGTAATGCAAATTATGCCGCACTTTGCTCACACGTCAATCAAATTATATCTCAAATACCGCCGAAACCCATGTAACATCGAGCCTTACCTATTGCTTGGACGATCAATGACATCGCGTCTCGGCATAATTAGGCTTACATATGCGGCGTAATTTACTTGACGCTTCGTCATTCTTCCTGGCGGCGCTTAATGTGATCAATCAACGACGCCAGCGCCGACAGATCGTCTGGGCGGGAGAAGGACCGACCTGCAGCAACCTGACTGAACAAGTCGGCCTCATTGACATCGGTCCACGAGGCCGGAAGCGAACGCAACCGTCCTTGGGCGTCGTAGAACATGACGCGGTCTTCGCCCCAGTTCTGTTTGCGTGTCGACAGCACGAAGCGCTGTCCGCGCCACGGATGGAACGGGTGCGTAACCTCGAACTCTATGCGGGCTTGAGTGTCAGTACGAACTGCAGTCCTGGACTTGAAAGAAAGCGAAGGTCGAGAACGGCATGCGCTTCGCCCAGAGTTGCCTTCTCGGCCGCTTGCGCAAACAGACGTTCTTCTCGCTCGCCGAGGCCAATGCCGCAATCGCCGACGTGCTGGAGCGCATCAACAATCATGTCATGCGCCGGTTGGGTGTCAGCCGCCGCCATCTCTTCGAGACGGTCGAACGCGCGGCGCTCGCAAGCTTGCCCGCCGAGGAGTACGAGTTCGCCGAATGGCGCTTTGCGCGGGTCTCGACGGATTACCATGCCGAGTTCAGGAGCTTCTTCTATTCCGTCCCGCACGCGCTCATTCGTCAGCAGGTCGATATCCGGGCGACCGCGCGAATGATCGAGATCTTCCATCGCGGCAAACGCGTCGCGGTCCATCAGCGCCGCTATGGCGGGCCGCGCTATGGAACAGACCCCGCGCACATGCCGAGCTCCCACCGCCGATACGCCGAATGGACGCCGGAGCGCTTCCGGCGCTGGGGCGCGTCCATCGGTCCGCAGACCGAAGGGCTGATCGTCGCCATTCTCGCCAGCCGGCCACATCCCGAGCAAGGCTTCAGAACATGCCTCGGCATCCTGCGCCTCTATCGCGACCTCGGCCGCGAGCGCGCCGAGGTCGTTTCGGCACGGGCCGTCGAGATCGGCGGCCTGACCTGCAAGACGATTGCCTCGCTCATCGCAACCCACAAGGCCCCCAGACATTCCACCGAACCCGCCGCCGTCATGGAACACGCCAATCTGCGTGGCCCCGGCTACTTCCATTGAGGAGACACCTGATAATGCTGACCAATCCCACCATCGACATGCTGCGCGAACTCGGCCTGACAGGCATGGCCAGCGCCTATCAGGAGCTCGAGGCGCAGCCGGAAGCCAGACACCTCGAGCATGGCGAATGGCTCGCTCTGCTGCTCGAACGCGAGGCGACCACGCGCCGCCAGAAGCGCTTCGAGGCAAGGGCTCGCGCCGCGAGGCTGCGCCATGATGCCCAGATCGAGAACATCGACTTCCGCGCCGCCCGCGGCCTCGATCGCAATCTCGTCCTGAAGCTCGCCAACTGCGACTGGATCAGGCAACACCATAGCCTCTTGCTGATCGGACCCGCCGGCGTCGGCAAGAGCTGGCTGGCCTGCGCGCTCGGACACAAGGCATGCCGCGAGGACTTCTCCGTCGCCTATCATCGCCTGCCCAGGCTGTTCGCCACCCTTGCGCTGGCGCGCGGCGACGGCCGATATCCCAAGGTCCTCAAGGCGCTCGCCAGAACCGACCTGCTCATCCTCGACGACTGGGGTCCGGAGAAGCTCAACGACGAGCAGCGGCGCGATCTCCTGGAGATCGTCGAGGACCGCTACGAGAAGCGATCCACCATCGTCACCAGCCAGGTGCCCGTCGATCACTGGTATGACATGATCGGCAATCCTACGATCGCCGATGCAATCCTCGACCGCCTTGTCCACAACGCCTACCGCATCGAACTGCACGGCGAGAGCTTGCGAAAGCAGCGTCAAACACCATCCGCCGCTTGACCGCGCGACAATCACGCGCCATGCAAAACAACGACCCAGGGGAGCATCAACTGGCCGGCTTCAGATCGGAATGGTGGCCGGAATGAAATCGGAATAGGTGGCCGGCTTCGTTTCGGAATCAGCGGCCGACTTCACCGGAATACGCAATGAACTCGCATCGGTGCAACTGGCGCACGGTCGCTTCGTTGATCTCGCTGGCGGCGAAGTCGAAGCCGGAGAGGTCCTTGTAGGCCGGGAAGCGGGCAGCCTTCATGTGATAGGCGATGGATCGAACCTCGCGCTCGGCCATTTCGGCTTTCAGCAACTGGGACAGGACCGGCACGGCCGCGTCGAAGGCCGGAGCCCCTTGCTCGATCAGGTCCGTGACGGCCTGGGCCATGCCATACATCTTCAGGCTGCGCAGCATGATGACGACGGCCGCGCTGGCAGGATCATGACGCATGGCGACCTCCTACGATCCGGACGCGCAAGCCGTCGTAGCGTTCGACATTGGCCTTGGGTTCACGCAGCAAGGTCAGCGCCTGTGGCGTATCGATGTCCGGGCCGTCGGTCGTCTTGCCGTCGATCAGCCGGTGCAGAAGATTCAGCACGTGCGTCTTGGTCGCCACGCCCGCATCCAGAGCCAGTTCCACAGCCCTGACGACGACCTGTTCGTCGTGATGAAGCACAAGCGCGAGGATATCGACCATCTCACGGTCACCGCCAGGGCGGCGAAGCATCTGGTCCTGGAATTGCCGAAAGGCCAACGGCAATTCCAGGAAGGGCGCACCATTGCGCAAGGCACCGGGCTTGCGCTGGATGACCGCAAGGTAATGCCGCCAGTCGTAAATCGTTCGCGGCGGTATGTCGTGGCTGCGCTCAATGACCCGCGCATGTTCGCATAGGATATTGCCCTCGGCCGCAACGACCAGCCGCTCAGGGTAAATCCGCAGGCTGACGGGCCGGTTCGCAAAGGATGCAGGCACACTGTAGCGGTTCCGTTCGAAGGTAATGAGGCATGTCGGTGAGACGCGTTTGCTTTGCTCGACGAAGCCGTCAAAAGCGCTAGGCAACGCCATCAACGCGGCCTGCTCTGCGACCCAAATGTCGGCGATCGTGCCAGGCAAGGTGCCGTGCGATGTCTCCCGCCACAGGTTCTGGCAATGCTGTTCCAGCCAGGCATTCAATGCCGCCAAATCTGGGAAGTCCGGCATCTGTTGCCACAGCCGTGGACGGGCATCCTGGACGTTCTTCTCGACCTGACCCTTCTCCCAGCCTGCCGCCGGATTGCAGAACTCGGGTTCGAAGACGTAGTGGTTCGTCATCGCCAGGAAGCGGATGTTGACCTGCCGCTCCTTGCCCCGTCCCACGCGATCGACCGCCGTCTTCATGTTGTCATAGATGCCGCGACCAGGCACGCCGCCGAACACCCGGAAGCCGTGCCAGTGGGCATCGAACAGCATCTCATGCGTCTGCAGTAAGTAGGCTCTGAGCAGAAAAGCACGGCTGTGCGACAGCTTGATGTGCGCGACCTGAAGCTTCACGCGCTCTCCGCCTATGAGTGAGCGTCCGGTGAGCGGATTTTGGTCCGGCGGGGAATTGGCGCAAGTTACGTCACAGATGATTCATTTGTGACGTAACAGGGTATGAATGGCCAAGG
>NZ_LMGC01000008.1:0-133697 GCF_001427045.1 Ensifer sp. Root558
CCGTCAAACCGTTCCCACAAAGCCCAGAACTCTCGTTCCGAACCCCTCAATCAGCACCAAGCCAATCAGGAAACTCTAGAGCGAAGGTCGTCGTCGCCAGCAGCGCCGCCGCCCTCGTCAGTGATCGGGCTTATAGACCCCACACATCCGACACGTCAACAGAGATTTTCATGGGCCCGACATAAATCTCACAACCAATTGAACTTAAACGGTATTTCTATCCACAGACAGCAGCAGCCACTTTCCGCCCGCTTAAACGGGCGGAAATCGATCGACCCAGGAGGTTCGGCAGGCGCCGGCGATTATTCAGCAACCGGGCCCACGCCCCCGGCAAGCAGCTCCGCTCAAATACGGGGTACTGATCCTGGTGGTGAGCCGCCTCCCATTTGCCTGCCTCTCCAGCAGGCGGCCGATGTGTATGTTGCCGATAGCATGGGTCTCGAGCATCTCTGAGAAAATGGGCTCGCTACAGGCCGAGGTTCTGGCAGGAGAAGGTGATCATCTTCTGCGAGCGACGTTGCTCGATCTCGCCTCGAAGGGCTGATGGCACGGCGGCCGACGTTCCGAAGAAGGTCGATTTCGCTGAGGAGTCGCGCAAAAGAAGCGGTCACCGCGTCAGAGACGATAAACTGCATCAAACGATGCGACCATCCCAACCGCAAGCCGCCCGCTTCACCATGACGTTATACACGCGGGCGAAAGTGTGGGCGGCGCTGACGATGTGGGAGCCGTGCTCCCCCACCCAATGGTGGCTCCCGAAAAGAGCCCCTTCCCTTTCTAAACGCGCCCTCTCGTCAGCGTCGATTGCTCGCCTGATCTGATCGAGAACATGCGACTAGTCGATGCCTGGATATGTGGCGGCGTCAGCGAGACGCCTAGGCCCGCTCGGTGCGCGACGCAGCTGAGGTCGCGGCCGCAGAGGGCGGGGCCGCCTTCAAGCTCGGGGATCGCATGATCATCGAACGGCCACGAAAGATCCTTCAAAAGGTCTACGAGCCAGCGGTCGACGTCAGCCGAGCATGGCCATCTTCAACTCCGCCTCGCGACCGAGGGAGGTCATCCATTCGGTGAACTCGGGGCGGCTTTTGATCTGTCGTCCGTAATGGCGGCGCAGCGCCGTGGTGAGGTCGCTTCCGCGGCCGAGCTGTTCATCGGCAAAGCCGATCATCTGCGAGTTCGGCCAGGCCTGCGGACGAATGGCGACAAGACGGGCAAACAGGCTCTCGCCCGGCTCGTCCGGGTTTGCCTGCGCCATCAGGGCCAGCATCGCGGCGGTCGATCGCGACACGCCCATATGGCAATGCACCAGAACGTGGCTCGACGCCTGCTTATCTGCGCGCTCCAGGAAGTCGTTGCCGAAGCGAAGGATCGCCTCGACATGGTCGGGGCGCGGCATCACCCGGTTAGGTACGGCTGCAATGATGTCGTGGAAGCGCAAGGTCGTGCGGTGATGGGCGCCGTAACCGCCAAACGCCTCAAGTTCCGGCAGCTCCGGATCGACGATCGACAGGACGTGGGTCACCTTCCTGTCGCTCTGGCCCGGTAGTTCGTCGATCCCGCAAACGGTCAGCACTGGCGAAAAGGTCGTTTCCATGTCGATTGTCCTTGCATCCGGTTCATAGCGTGTCTGCCTCGCACTTGCGCGAGCAGGGCAAAAAGCACGTCGAGCATCACATACATCGGGGCGCGGCCGGTCGGCACGATGAGGGGATGGGTCGAGGCGCGGTAGGCGTTGAGATTGATGCTTCCATCGGCGAGGGAGGCGACGATGGAGCCGCCCGGAGAGATGGAAACTATACGTGCGCCGGCCTTCTTGGCAATCTCGATGTTCGAAATAAGATAGCTCGTTCGGCCCGAGAAGGAGAGCACGAAAAGCACGTCTTCTCCCGTCAGGCGCGGTGCGGAAACCATCTGCAAGGTTGGATCGGAATTCATGTCAGTGAAGATGGGTAGGACGGCGAAGCTGTGACAGCATTGCAAACGAGCCGGGGATGAAGCGTATCAGAGCTTTCAGCATAGCGCCGCGCTGTGGGGGAAAGTAGGAATTCGCGTCACGGGAAGCGCGGAAAAAGGGCCGTGGCAGGACCTTCAACATCCGAAAGGGGATGGGACCGGATGCCCCGTACTTAGCGTTCCGCTTGAGCATCAATTTAATCCGGCGAATGTGAAGGTTGTGAACGTGGGTGAGCCCCACTTTGATTTAGACGAGATTTCACTTTTAATCGGACGGAATTCAAACCGTGTATTCCGAGGATAGCAGACTAGGGTCCGGCTCTGGCTTCGCCACGAAGCCAACGACCAAGCCCCCCGGCCGACTTTCTCCAGTGTCTCCAACCTTGGGTTCGCACCGCCAACTTCTATTTCCGCGATCTGCCGACGAGTGAGGCCGACGATCTCGGCAAACTCCTGCTGGCTGAGACCTATGCCTCTGCGGAGGTCACGTACTGCGTCCGGGAAATGCAAGCCGCCGCACCGCAATCCTGCAGAGTTCGACACCGTCTGCGGTGAGATGCTGGGAGCGCTGTGCTTCCCGTCTCCTAGCGCCGCTTCGCAATCAAGGACCGCGACACAACCACAACGAGCCCGATCAAAACCGTCCCCGCGATGAAGAGGAAGGCCGCCGCAGCGATCGCAGGGCTGATGTTTTCACGGATGCTGGAAAACATCTGCCGCGCCAACGTCCGCTGGTTCGGGCCTGCGACGAAGAGCGTGAGGACGACTTCGTCCAACGACGTCGCAAAGGCGAGCACCGCGCCAGAGAGTACGCCCGGCATGGCGAGCGGCAGGGTGACCCGGCGGAACACCGTCGTTGGCGAAGCACCGAGGCTCTGGGCCGCAAGCTCGACGCGCTGGTCGATGCCGGCAAGCGCGCCGGTGACGCTCACGACCACAAAGGGCACCGCAACGACCGTGTGGGCGATGATCACGCCCATGTAACTGTTGGTAAGGCCAAAACCCGCCAGCAGCACTTGCATGCCGACCCCCAGCACGACGGCCGGCACCACCATGGGCAGCAGGAAAAGTGTGCGCATCGAACCGCGAAAGAGAAGAAGGCGGTTGCGCAGGCCGAGCGACGCGGCCGTACCAAGCGCGGTTGCGAGCAAGGTCGTGCCCGTGCCGATGATCAGGCTGTTGACGATTGCCCGCCGCCAGGCGTCCGCGAAGAAGAGTTCCTCAAACCAGCGTAGGGACCACGACGGGATCGGATAGGTGAGGATCACGCTCGAGGTGAAGGCGAGCGGCAGGATGGCAATGAGTGGCGCGACGAGGAAGAGGATCGTCAGCGTGGCGAAGGTGGCCTTGGCGATTTTCATCGGCATGGTCACCGCCCCCCAACTTCGTCGCTGGAGAGCCGTGAGTAGACGCTGTAGAGCAGTAGAGTTGCGACCAGGAGTACGACCCCGAGCGCACCGGCCATGCCCCAATTCGCCGATCCCGTGGCGTAAAAGGCGATGATCGAGGAGATCATCTGGTCGCCCGGTCCGCCAATCAGCGCCGGCGTTATGTAATAGCCAATCGCAGAGATGAACACTAGCAGAGCGCCGGACGCCACACCCCTGAGGCTTAGCGGCAGCAGCACTCGCAGGAAAGCGCGCAGCGGGCGCGCGCCGAGCGAGGCGGCGGCCGGCATCAAGTTCTTCGGGATGGTGATGAGCACGGAATAGATCGGCAGCACCATGAACGGCAACAACACATGGGTCATTGCGATGATGACGCCGGTGCGGTTGAAGATCAGCGTCAGCGGCGCATCTATGAGGCCGATGGCGCGCAGGAGATCATTGATGAGACCCTGCTCCTGCAACAGGATGAACCAGGCCGCGGTGCGCACCAGAAGCGACGTCCACAGCGGCAACAACACGGCGCCAAGCATCAGATCACGCTTCCAACCCTCGAGCGAAGCGGCGATGATTGCGTACGGAAAGCCGATACAGGCGCATGCGAAGGTGACGAGCGCGGCTATCCAGAAGGTGCGCATGAGGATCACGGCGTTGACGGACTGGTCTGGCGGCAGATGCTCGATATCACCAGCCGCATTGCGACCAAGATCGACGGCGGCAAGCAGGTTGCGGTCGGTATAGGGCGAGAGCGCATCTGCGATCGCCAGCCAGAACTCCGGCTTCTCCCAGCGTTTGTCGATGGAAACGAGGTCGGCGGGTGGGTTCGCCGTATCTTTCAATGCACTCGTCGTCTTCCCCATCAGCGTGCGAAAACCGGAGCGGGCGCTGTTGAGACGCCGCACCATGTCACCAAGCGCCTGATCGTCGTCGACGGACTTCAGGTCCTCCATCAGCGCCATCTGCATGGGTGTGGTGGGTGGAGACTTACGGTCCCAATCGGCCAGAACTTCCGCGCTGCGTGGCAGCAGCCGCAACACGGCCGGATCCGACACGGACTGCGCCATCATGCTGAAGAGCGGCCAAAGGAAGAAGCCGATGAGGAAAAAGAGCAGCGGCGCCAGAAGAAGCAGCGATCGTCCAGTGCGGGAGGAGACTCCACTCATGGCGCAATGACCCGACAATCGCCGGCCGAAAACGCCGCAAAGACTTTGGTGCCTGGCGGAAACTCGCGCGACCTTCTGCCGAGTTTGGCGATCAGCGGGTGAGTGGCGTTCTGCAACTGCACGCGCAAATGATCGCCCTGATAAACGGAATCCGTAACTTCCGTTTCCAAGACGTTTCGACCCTCACTGCGCGTCTCGCTGAGATCGACCCGTTCCGGACGGATGGAGAGAAAGACGGATTGGCCGGAAGCGACGCTGCCGGAAACCGCCGACACAATTTGTGCCCCCGAACGAAGACGCACAGTCGCTTCCGCGCCTTGCACGGTTTCCACGACACCTTCGACGAGATTGGTCTCGCCGATGAATTCGGCGACGAAGCGCGTCGCCGGCTCGTCGTAGACCTGGCGGGGTGTCCCGATCTGCTCGATCTTGCCCTTGTTGAAGACGGCGACGCGATCCGACATCGTAAGCGCTTCGGACTGGTCATGTGTAACGAAAACGATTGTTAGGCCGAGGCGGCGGTGCAGATCGCGGATGTCGAGTTGCATCTGCTCGCGCAACTGCTTGTCAAGCGCGCCGAGTGGCTCGTCCATCAGCACGACACGCGGTTCGAAGACAAGCGCCCGGGCCAGCGCCACGCGCTGCTGCTGGCCACCCGAGAGCTGCGAGGGCCGTCGGTCGGAAAGGGTTGAAAGCTGCACCATGTCGAGTGCACGTTTGACGCGCTCATCGATCCCCACCTTGCCAATACCCCGCATCTGGAGCGGAAAAGCGATGTTTTCGCCGACTGACATGTGCGGGAAGAGCGCGTAGCTCTGGAAGACAACACCCATGTCCCGCTTGTAGGTGGGCACCTTATTGATGGCAGTTCCGTCGAGAAGGATCTCGCCCGCGGTCGGCTGCTCGAAGCCAGCGAGCATCATAAGAAGCGTCGTTTTGCCCGAGCCGGACGGGCCGAGCAGGCTGACGAACTCCCCCTTCCCGATGCCGAGATCGAGATGTTCAACCACGCAAAGCGGGCCGTAGAATTTCGTAATGCGGTCAAATCGAATGTATTCGGCCACGGAAGACTCCATCGCTAAAGGCGAAGGATGCGTCCTCAAGAAACGCACCCAGCCATCCAGGAACGGGCGCTCCCGGTGGAGCGCCCTTCACCACGGATGTTCTTACTGGGCGAGCCAGGCGTTGAAGCGCTGCGTCAGCGTCTCGGCATTGTCGATCCAGAAATCGACATTGAGCGAGATGGCATCTGTCATGTTGGCAGGATCGGTTGGCAGGTCCTTGGAGAATTCCGCCGGTACTTTGGACGCAGCCTCCTTGTTCGGCAGACCGTATGCCACGAATTCCGGCAGTTTCGCCTGGTTTTCCGGCAGGCTCGCAAAAGCGATGAAGTCCTGCGCAGCCTCCTTGTTCTCCGCATCCTTCAACACGACCCAGCTATCGACGGCATAAATGCTGCCGGGAAAGACGACCTTGAAGTTCTTGCCTTCCGACCGATTGATGCCGGTGATGCGGCCGTTGTATGCCGAAGTCATAGCGACTTCGCCCGATGCGAGGAACTGCAACGGCTGTGCGCCCGATTCCCACCAGACGATGTTAGGCTTCAATTCGTCGAGTTTCTTGAAGGCGCGGGCGACCCCCTCCTCTGTACCGAGAACGTCATAGATCTGATCCTTGGAGACACCATCGGCGAGCAGCGCGAATTCCAGCGTGTATTTTGGGCCCTTGCGCAGCGAGCGCTTGCCGGGGAACTTTTCGACGTTCCAGAAGTCCGCCCAGGAAGTCGGGCCTTCCTTCAGCTTGTCGCCGTCATAGGCGATGGCCGTCGACCAGACGATGGCGCCGACACCACAGTCATTGACCGCAGATTCGAGGAATTTGTCCTTACCGCCCATCTTGTCCCAGTCGATCTTTTCATAAAGACCGTCGGCACAACCGAGCGCCAGTTCTTCGGCTTCCACCTGCACCGCATCCCAGTTCGGTGCGCCGGCCTTGACCTTCGACTGGATGACGCCGATGCCGCCGTCCCAGGCTTCGTCGAGCACTGGCTTGCCGGACTTTTCGGAGAACGGTTTGAAGTAGATGTTGCGCTGGGCATCCTGATAGTTTCCACCCCATGAAACGACTGTTAGATCTCGCGCGAAAACCGGCACAGCAAGGCCCGCCGACAGAACGACGGCAGCCGCCGCCAGGACACCCGATTGAAAGATTGTCTTCATGGCATTCCCCTTTTCTTCGTTTGTGAAAGAGCCGCTTGCGGCTCCGATGACGATCCCATGCAGACCGTTGTCCCCGTCCCGTTTGCGGCGGTGGCTGCGGCCTCACCGGTCTTTGCGCCCATTCTCCCTTGGACGTTTCAACCGATGGATGCATTCTAGTCATTGCAGGCCAACGGGTTTTCCCGATTTGACCGTTGTCAGACGTGCTGCCCTCCGTTGATGTGGATTTCCGCGCCGTTGATGTAGGACGATGGCTCGGTGCAAAGGAAGTAGATGGTCTCCGCTACTTCGCGCGGTTCGCCCAGTCTTCGCATCGGCACTTCCGCCGCCACCAGTTCATCGGTTCCGGGCGACAGGATAGACGTTTCGATCTCGCCCGGCGCGATGGCGTTCGCCCTGACGCCGCGTTGGCCGAATTCGTGCGCCATTTCGCGGGTCAGTGAGGCCAGCGCCGCTTTGGACGCCGCATAGGCAACGCCTGCAAAAGGGTGGACGCGAGAGCCTGCGATGGACGTAACATTGACAATCGAGCCCTTCGCCGCTTCCAGTTCCGGCATGAGCGCGCGGGCGATCAAAGCGGTCGACACAAGATTTACGTTGAGTACCTGCGTCCAGACATCGGCATCGGTATCCAGCACACCGAGGCGACTCTTGCCCGGTCCCTTCGGCGAAATGCCCGCATTGTTCACGAGGGCATGCAGGCGGCCGTTCGGTAGGCGCTCGCGCACGGTCGCAGCCAGGCGGTCAATCTGCGTGAGATCGGCAAGGTCCGCCTGGATATGGCTCTCGCGTGCGGACGGCCAGGCACATTCCTCGGAAAAAGACTGGCGAGAAACGGTGAGAATGCGCCAGCCCTTCGACTGAAAGAGCTTGACCGTGGCGTGCCCGATCCCGCGGCTCGCCCCCGTCAGCAACATGTACCGGCAATCATCGGTCATCGGAGCGCTTCCTTTTGATGTTTGATGCATCGTAATAGGCTGCCCATGAATTGCAAGTCTCCTATTCCAAGCGACGTTAAGCCCGGCGCGCCTCCGGCTCGCTGCCCCGTTCGATGCGCTCGAGGATCGGCTTGCCGCCGAGCAGGATGTCGTCGACGATTGCCATCGAAGCGGCGGCGGGATCGTGCCGCTTCAGGGCTTCGACGACCGGGTAGTGGTGGTCAATCATAGCCCGTCCGCCCTCTATGTAAGCATCGGAAATGTGTGGCCCCATCCGCAGCCAGAGCCGCCGCAGGATGCTGTTCAGCACCGGCAGTCCGGCGATCTGCGGCAGCAGGAAGTGGAAGGCTTGGTTGAGTTGCGTACCCTTCAGTCGGTCGCCGGCCTCGATTGCTTGTTCGTTTTCGCGCAAGATTCGCTCCAACGCTTCGATATCCGCGCTCGTCGCCACCTGAGCCGCAGTCTCCGCGGCCAGTCCCTCCAGGCGCACCCGTATTGCGCGGATCTCGCGGTAGCGGTTTTCGCTCAAGCCCGGGATGCGGATGTCACGCGGCGAGCGGAAGATAATCGCCTCGTCATTGGCAAGCCGAAGGATCGCGTCGCGGATCGGCGTAACGCTTGTGCCGAATTGCTCTGCCAGATCCCGGATCTTCAGCCGATCGCCGGGTTGGAACCGGCCCTGGATAAGCGCATCGCACAACGCACCATAAACGACGCTGTTGAGGTTCTCATGATCCAGTGACGTGAATTGAGGCATGGAATTCGTCCAAAAAATGGAATAACAAGATACTTGATGCATCTTTTTCGCTGTGTTTCAAGTATGGCGTGTCGCAGACATCATTCACCGAAAGGCTCGGCGCGACAATGTCGTCGTTGTCGTGGTCAGCTGACGGGCAGAGATTGACGGAAATGCGGGCGACCGCGCCAACGGAGCAAGCATGACGGAGCCATCGCCCACCGCCAAGAACGCCGATTCCATGTCGGCAACATGGAGCGCGACATCGCTTTCCGATGCGGAGGCGGCGGTGAGGAAGGTCTATGGCGCGAGCGGCTCGATCAGGCGGCTCTCAAGCGAAAGGGACGAGACTTTTCTTTTTACCCGCTCGGACGGAGAGGACTTCATCCTCAAGATTGCCAATCCCGCCGAAGACCCGGCCTCGCTTGAGTTCCAGGATGGTGCGCTAATGCATCTGGAGGCTGCGGCCCCCAATGTACCGGTGCCAAGGCTCATGCTCACGAAAACCGGAGCGCCGAGCCATACGCTTTCCACCTCCGATGGCCCCCGCGTCATGCGCCTGTTGACCTTCCTCGGCGGCGAACTGCAGTACCGCACCTCGGCCTCAGAGACGCAGAGCCGCAACGTCGGCCGAGCGCTCGCACAACTTGGGCTGGGTCTCGAAGACTACAAAGGCCGCCCGCCCGCCGGAAAGTTGATGTGGGACATTTCTCATACACTAGACCTTGTCGCCCTGCTCGACCATGTCGGCATCGAGCGCCGAGCGCAGGTGGAGGCCATACTCGCCGAGTTCGAACGCTCGATGCCGGCGATCGCCGCGATCAAGCGCCGGCAGATCATCCATAACGATTTCAATCCGCACAACATCCTGCTTGATCCGGCAGAGCCGACCAAAGTTGTTGGTATCATCGACTTCGGCGACATGGTGCATGCGCCCTTGATCAATGACCTTGCCGTCGCCCTCTCCTATCACCTTGCGACCGACAACTGGGCCGCCCGCACCGGCGCCTTCCTCGAAGGCTTCCTGTCGGCGCGCGCGCTGGAGCCGGCCGAAATCGAGCTGCTACCGCTTCTCGCCCGTTCCCGCCTCGCCATGTCCATCATCATCGCGGAGTGGCGTTCCGCACGTTTTCCTGAGAACCGGGCCTATATCATGCGTAACCACGCGACCGCATGCCGCGGCCTGCAGAACATAGTCGATCTCACTCCGGCCGGGCTGAAACGGCTCGCGCCCAACCTTTCCGAGGCTTGATCATGTCGATGGTGAATGCTTTTTCGCGTGCAGATTTCGACCGACTAGACGAGAGCGAGAGGGCGCTTATCGCGCGCCGAGAAAAAGTGCTCGGTCCCGCCTACCGCCTGTTTTACGAAAAACCGCTGCATCTTGTCCGCGGCGAAGGCGTTTTTCTGTACGACACGGCCGGCGAGCGGTATCTCGACGCTTACAACAACGTCGCCTCGCTCGGCCATTGCCATCCGCGCGTGGTGGAGGCAATCACGAAGCAGACGGCCGTGCTCAACACTCACACACGCTACCTGCACGAAGGGATCGTCGCCTATGCCGAGGCACTGACGGCCACCTTCCCCGAGGCGCTCAGCCAGGCCATGTTCACCTGCACCGGCAGTGAAGCGAACGATCTCGCCGTTCGCATCGCCCGCTTCGTCACTGGGGGCACCGGCATCATCGCGACGGACCTCGCCTATCACGGCCTGACGAGCGCGGTTGCCGAATTCTCGCCCTCGCTCGGCGAATCCGTGACGCTCGGCCCGCATGTGCGCACGGTGCCCGCGCCGGACAGCTACCGTCACTCGCCCGAACAGATGGCGGTAAAATTCGGCAACGACGTGCGCGCCGCAATCGCCGATCTCAAGCGTCACGGCATCAAGCCGGCCATGCTGATCACGGATACGATCTTTTCCAGCGACGGCATCTTCGAAGGGCCGAAAGGTTTTCTCAAGCCTGCGGTGGACGCGATCCACGAGGCTGGCGGCCTCTTCATCGCCGACGAGGTGCAGCCCGGCTTCGGTCGAACGGGCGAAACGATGTGGGGTTTCGAACGCCACGGCGTTGCACCCGACATGGTGACGATCGGCAAGCCAATGGGTAACGGCTATCCGATGGCGGGTATAGTGCTGCGCCCCGAGGTTATCGCTGAGTTCGGCCCGAAGGCGCGCTATTTCAACACGTTCGGCGGCAATCCGGTCGCCGCCGCGGCCGGCAAGGCAGTGCTCGACACGATCCGCATTGAGGGGCTGCAGCAAAATGCGCTGGAGGTCGGCTCCTACCTGATGGGTGGCCTCAAGAGCCTTTCGGATCGATACCACGCTCTCGGGGACGTGCGCGGTTCCGGTCTCTTCATCGGCGTCGAGATCGTTGCCGACCCTGCCGTCAAGAGCCCTGATGCCGCGCTAACGACTCGGATCGTAAATGGTCTGCGAGATCGCCGCATCCTCATCAGCGCCTCCGGTCCCAATGCCAATGTTCTGAAAATCCGGCCACCTCTCGTCTTTTCTCGCGAGAATGCGGACATGCTGTTGGATGCATTTGGCGACGTGTTGCGGTCTCTCTAAATAGGAGGCTTCGCGCCGCAGTCGGGTTTTACTACCGATTGACGCTTAGGCGAAGACACAGGTAGAACGATCTCTCGAGTTTGCTCGCTAGCTTTGATTGTTGCGCGATTGGCATCGCGCTCTAACAAACCTTCCTTTCAAAATCGCGGTCAGAACCCATGCCTAGGGCCGGGGCCTTACTTTTGCTTTGGAAGGACCCGTCACGGCCACGGCACCTCTAAGTGCTTCCAACAAAGGCATGGTTTCATCACACCTGACAAGCAGGTGTCGATGGAGCGATCTCGTCGAAGAAAAGCGCCTTACCAACGCCTGCGCGATAAGCGCGGCTAACCATTACGCAGCCAAGGAACCGCAGCACGCGGGTGACCGCAGGTGAGTCCAATGCCGTCCACCAGTGGTCGCCATTGCCGCCTCCATCACAAGATAGATTGAAGGTAAACTATGAAGAGCTTGGACGAAAAACTTCTTATTATTCTGGGCGCCTTCCACAGTGTGCGGTATGGCGTGTCGCCATCCGTCTTACGCGGCGCCGCTGAAAATCATGCCAAGAAACAAGGGCTCGCGGGAAGCGAATACAGCCAGACCCTCGAAGTGGCCATTGGCTCTGGACTTATCGGACTCTCGTCTGACTCATCTCTCTCAATTCGGGCTGCGGGGCGGACGAGGCTAGGCAAACGTTAGCCAGAGCTTGGTGCGGCATGGGGGAACCGCCCCGAGTGGGGCGATACCTCATCCCACGCCTCGCCGAGCGTCGGCACTTCGGGCCGCACGAAGCAGTAAACCGGCTTTCGAGGATTCCAAGAAAACACTTCTCACCGGAAATCGCGCGTCTCCACCTTGATCTGATCGAGATGCAGATAGGGATCGACGATATCGCGCGGACGCGGCCCCTTCGGCAGGCCGCGCGGATCGGGCGCCGGCGCCCCATGATGAAATTCATCCCCCCGCCCATGCGGAAGCGGAAAGCTGGCTTCCCGCTCGCCGACGCTGGCAAGTTCGCCTGACAAATCGGTCAGCCGATGGGCGACCAGATGCACGACCTCGCCTTCTCGCTGAATACGACCATAGACGCCGAGCATGCCGGCCCCGAGGACCACGCGGCGATAGCTTTCGAAGGTCTTAGCCCAGACAACCAGATTGGCAATGCCCGTCTCGTCCTCGATCGTGATGAACATCACGCCTTTGGCGGAGCCCGGCCGCTGGCGGACAAGCACCAGGCCGGCCGCCTCAAGCCACCTGCCGTCACGCGTCTGCATCGCCTCCCGGCAGGTGACGATGCGGCGCTTCGTCAGATCCGCGCGCAGGAACGAGAGCGGATGGTCGCGCAGCGTCAGCCCGACATGCCCATAGTCCTCCACCACTTCGCCGCCCGCAGTCATCGGCCTTAGCGCCACTGATGGCTCATCGAGTTCGGGGACGGTCCGACTTTCACGGGCAGATGCCGCGGCAAAGAGCGGCAGCGGCTCGTCGCGCAATGCCTTGATCGCCCAAAGTGCCTCGCGCCGGGCAAGCCTCAGTGAAGGCTGGAAGGCATCGGCCTCGGCAAGCTGGACGAGCGAGGCTGCCGGAACCCCTGCCCGACGCCAGAGATCGTCGACGGTCTCGAAAGGCCTTTCGTCGCGCGAGGCAACGATTGCCGCGGCGTCAGCGTTCGCCAGCGCCTTGACCATGCGAAGACCAAGGCGAACGGCAAAGCGGCTTTCATCCCCCGTTGCCTCGAGCGTGCAATCCCAGCGGCTGGCGTTCACACACACAGGCCGGACCTCGACGCCATGGTCGCGCGCGTCCCGCACGATCTGGGCCGGGGCGTAAAAACCCATCGGCTGCGCGTTCAAAAGCGCCGCGCAGAAGACGTCCGGATGCCAGCATTTGAGCCACGAGGAGGCGTAGGCGATCAGCGCGAAGGACGCCGCATGGCTTTCGGGAAAGCCGTAGCTGCCGAAACCTTCGAGCTGCTTGAAGGTCTTAATCGCAAAGTCCGGCTCATAGCCGTTTGCGACCATTCCCCGGACAAGCTTCTCGCCAAACTTCGAAACACCGCCGGTATGCTTGAAGGTCGCCATGGCGCGGCGCAATTGATCGGCTTCGCCCGGCGTGAACCCGGCGCATTCGATGGCGACCCGCATCGCCTGTTCCTGGAAGAGCGGCACACCGAGCGTCTTTCCAAGCACCTGCTCCAGTTCCGGCTTCGGGTAAATCACCGCCTCCTTGCCCTCGCGCCGGCGAAGATAGGGATGCACCATGTCGCCCTGGATCGGGCCGGGGCGCACGATCGCCACCTCGATGACGAGGTCATAGAAGGTGCGCGGCTTGATCCTCGGCAGCATCGACATCTGTGCACGGCTCTCGATCTGGAAGGTGCCGAGCGTGTCGGCACGCCGGATCATGGCGTAAGTGCGCGGATCTTCGGCCGGGATGCTCGCGAGATCGAGATTGATGCCCTTGTGTTCGGCGAGCAGGTCAAAGCCGCGCTTCATGCACGAGAGCATGCCGAGCGCCAGGCAATCGACCTTCATGAATTTCAGGATATCGATATCGTCCTTGTCCCATTCGATCACCTGCCGGTCAGCCATGGCTGCGGGCTCGATCGGGACGAGTTCGTCGAGGCGATCGTTCGTCAGGACGAAGCCACCCGGATGCTGCGACAGGTGACGCGGCGCCCCCATCAGCTGCCGGGCCAGATCGAGCGTGAGGCGGAGGCGCCGATCGGACAGGTTGAGATTGAGCTCCTCGGCATGTTTTTCGCCGATGTCCTCGCCCCAGCCCCAGACCTGCGACGACAGCATCTTCGTCATGTCCTCGGGCAGCCCAAGCGCCTTGCCGACATCGCGAATGGCGCCTTTCGAGCGATACCGGATGACGGTCGAGCAGAGCGCTGCATGATCGCGGCCATAGGTGTCGAAGACCCATTGCATGACGATCTCGCGGCGCTCGTGCTCGAAATCGACGTCGATATCCGGCGGCTCGCGCCGCTCCTCGGAGACAAAGCGCTCGAAGAGAAGGTCGTTGATTTCAGGGTCGATCGCGGTGATGCCGAGCACATAACAGACAGACGAATTGGCGGCCGATCCTCTGCCCTGGCATAGAATGTCCCTTGAACGGGCAAAACGCACGATCGAATTCACTGTCAGGAAGTAGGACGCATATTGAAGCTTCTCGATCAGCCGCAGTTCGTGCTCGAGGTTCTTGCGGACTTTTTCCGGCAACCCTTCTGGGTAACGCCAGGCTGCACCTTCCCAGGTCAGTTGCGCCAGTGTCTCTTGGGCTGTCAGTGCAGGATTGGATCGCTCCTCCGGATATTGATAGGCGAGCTCGTCGAGCGAAAACCGGCACCGCTTCAGGATCTCGATGGTGCGGGCAAGCGCTTCAGGGTAGCGCGCAAAGAGCCGCGCCATTTCCTCGGGCGGCTTCAGGTAGCGATCGGCGTGGCGCTCGCGGCGGAAACCGGCCTCGTCGATCGTGATGTTGTGGCGAATGCAGGTGACGACATCCTGCAGGATGCGTCGCTCCGGCACATGAAACAGCACGTCGTTGGTGACGACCGTTGGCACGCCGACTGAAGCTGCCAGGTTGGAGAGCTGATGAAGGCGCAGCTGGTCGTTCGGCCGGCGGCGGAGTGTCAGCGACAGGTAGGCGCGGTCGCCGAATTCTTGCCTTAGACGGCGCAGCTCCCGCGCGCAGTCCTCGTCAGCGGCATCGGGAAGGAGAACCGCGATCAGTCCCTCGCCATAGGCAACGAGATCGGACCAGGCAAGCCGGCATTTCGCCTTGCCGCCGCGCTTCTTGCCGAGCGACAGCAGCCGGCAAAGCCGCGCATAGGCCGGCCGGTCGGTCGGAAAGACGAGGACCGATAGATCGCCTTCAAGATCGAGGCGGCAGCCGACGACCAGCCGCACGCCGACATCCTTGGCCGCCTGGTGCGCTCGCACGATGCCGGCGAGGCTGTTGCGATCGGCAATGGCCAGCGCCTCGAGCCTAAGTTCGGCGGCACGTTGGAATAGCTCTTCGCAGGAGGATGCGCCGCGCAGGAAGGAGAAATGCGAGGTCACCTGCAGCTCGGCATAAAGCGGCGTCGTCATCCGAAAATCCCGTGCAGGAACCATTGGTGGCTGCCGGTCTCGCTGTGTTCGCCGTCGCCGGCGCGATAAATCCAGTAGCGCTCGCCGGCGTCATCCTCGACCTGGAAATAGTCGCGTACGGCGACGAGCTCGGCATCGCGCTTCCACCATTCGCCGAAGACGCGTTCGGGGCCGTCGGCACGTTTCACCCGTCGGCGCACACCACGCCATGTGAAACTGACTGGCGGATGATCGGGCAGAAGCGCCATCGTCTCGATCGCTTCAGGATGGAGAAGCAAGCGCACCGGCCTTGGCCAATGGCCGGGCCAGGCGAGACCTTCGTCCGGCGCCATCGGCGCGATGCGGTTGATGGAGCGTTCGGGCACGTCGCTGGCGACCGGTTGAAAACGATACAGCCGGCGTGCGCCGATGCGGTTTCCCAGGATGTCGATCAGGGCGGAAACATCGGCCTCCGGTTCCTCGACCAGCGAGGAAACGACCTGTCTTGCCACCAGCGGCTCGGCGTGGGTCGCCGTCAGCGACATGATTTCGATCCCGAAGCCCGGATCGATCGTCTCGATCCTATCAGTGATGAGCCGGATCAGGCGCTTGGCGTCGCGAACGGGCGTCGCGGTGCCTGCGCGGATCGCCTGGTAGGTGTTATCAACGCGATGGAAGAGAAGGTCGACGCGCCGCGCGCCGAGGCCTCTTTCTTCCAGTACCAGACAGAGCGCGCCCACAAGCTTCGCGGCATAGCGCGCAATCGTCTCGGCGGCCGCAATCGGTTCACCGAAGGAACGGCGAACTTCGATAAGCTCAGGCGTGCGGACCGGATCGATCGGCTCGGCAACCTCTCCCATGGCCTGGTCGATGCGACGGCCAAGTTCGGGTCCAAATCGAAGGGCAAGCGGCCCCCGCGGCACGCCGGCCACCTCACCGATCGTGTTGAAGCCCAGCACGCGAAGGCCATGGACGATTGCAGGATCGAGGCGAAGCGCTGCGACGGGCAGGTCACGGATGGTTTCCTGCTGCGCCCCCGGAGCGACGACCAGCGTCGGATGAGCGAGAAACCGGGCGCCGGCATGGGCCGCCCCCCAGGTATCGGCAATCGCAGCCCGCGCCTCGATGCCGGATCCGAAGAACCGGTTGACCATGCCTGACAGCATCAAGTCCTCGCCGCCATGCAAGTGATCGGCACCGGTCGTATCGATCACCAGGCCATCGGGCGGATCGGCAGCAACGATCGGCGCATAGCGCTGCAGCGCCCAGAGCGCCAGGCGTTCGAGCGCTTCTTGATCGGCGGCCGGATCGGCGTCCATGACGACAAGACCTGAGACGAGCGCCTGGGCTTTCGTGGCGGCCATGCGGGGTCTCAGGCCTGCGGCAATCGCCGCGGCATTTACCGAGAGCACCACACGCCTTCGCTGTTCGCGACCGACGAGGACGAGAGGCGTTTCAGCCGGCGGAGCTGCGTCGCCGAGCTTGCGCCTCAGGCGATCCGTGGGCCAGCTCGGAAGGAAGAGCGATACGACCCTTGGCATCTGGGGCCTCCACTTCGAAATCTGCACTTTCGCCGGCACGGCAGCGGATGAGTTCGACGAGCCAGCGCGCGCGGCCGACGCCTGGAACCGGCAAGGGGACGGATGGCAGGACAGACACGCGCCAGCGCGTGACCGATGCCGTCGGCTGCCCGAAATCCGAGGCTTCGGCCTGTCGTCGCCAGCGGCGGATCGCAATGCCCAACGTGCCGGAACTCTCGGCTGCAAGCTGCAAGCGGCGCGAGGCGGTCATCGAAAGGCGCGCGAGCTCGCCGACGACGGCACCGAGGCCGCCGTGGCGAAGCCCCTCTTCCATGCAGGAAAGAAGCGCCTTTTCGTCGCCGGCCTCCACATAGATGACGCGGCTCGGCGAAAGACCGACTTGAGCCAGCGCCGGCGCGAAGAGATCGGGCCGCGTCACACACCAGAGCACCTTGCCTTTCGAGCGGGCGGCAATGCCCGCGCAAAAGAGAGCCGCCGCCGCGCCGTCGATCGCACCGTTGCCGCCGCCGGCGACCTCATGCAACGAGCCGAGTACAAGCCCCCCACCCGGCAATCGCCGATCAATCTCGGTGACACCAAACGGCAGCACCTGTCGTCCACGGCCGCTTGCGCCTTCAAGGCGCTGGATGCGCTCGCGAAGTTCTGAGACGACGGTATTGTCGACTGGACGGGGCATTTTGGAAGGAACAACTCCTTAGGGCTATGCATTAGCGCTTCCTGTTGATATGTTCTCTATTTGTTCCTATTTGAGTTGCGAGTCAACGAAGTTCAGAAAAGAGACTGTTGATTGCGATCGAGACGCCAGCACGGACACGCTGCTTGGTGCAATGAACAGATCGAATGCCGGGGAACGGGGCAGAAGCGAGCAGTCGTTGATATGAAGCTAGGTGAGAAAGGGAGACTGAACTTTGTGCAATCTCTACAACATCACGACGACACGTGATGCCGTGATCGCATTCACCAAGGCATTCCGCGACAAGGCAGGCTGGAACCAGCCATCCTATGACGTCTACCCCGGCTATCAGGCGCCCGTAGTCCGCGTCGGCGAAGACGGAGAGCGAGAGATCGCGCGTGTCACCTGGGGCATGCCCTCGCCGCCCGCTTTCGTGAAGAACTACGATCCCGGCGTCACCAACATCCGAAACGTCGCCTCTCCGCACTGGAGACGCTGGCTCGGGGCGACCAGTCGCTGCGTCGTCCCCTTCAACTCCTTCGCCGAGCCGGATCCGGCGGCCAAGGTTCCCGGCGGTAAAATCCCCAATGCCTGGTTTGCCGGAACTAAGGAGCGGCCGCTGATGTTCTTCGCCGGCTTCTGGACGCCATGGAAGGGTGTCAGGCGCGTGCGCGATGGTGAGCGCGAATACGAGCTCTTCGGCTTCCTCACCACATCCCCGAACGAGATCGTCTCGCCAATCCATCAAAAGGCCATGCCGGTGATCCTGACCACACCTGACGAGGTCGATCTGTGGCTCACCGGATCCTGGGACGAGGTGAAGCACCTGCAGCGGCCGCTTCCGGGCAACATGCTTGTTGTCGTCGAGCCTCCTGCTGCCCTGCCCGAAGAAGACCTGCTGCTATGACCAGTCGTTGGGTCGCGTGATCGGTGATGGAACGCTCTGAGCGCACGCGAAAGATCATCCATGTCGACATGGATGCCTTCTACGCCTCGGTGGAGCAGCGGGACAATCCCGTACTTCGCGGGCTTCCGATTGCCGTTGGCTTTGGCGAGGCGCGCGGCGTCGTGGCTGCCGCAAGCTACGAGGCGCGCAAATACGGCGTCCATTCGGCCATGCCGTCGGTCACCGCCAAGCGGAAATGCCCGGAGCTGATTTTTGTGACGCCGCGCTTCGATGCTTACCGCGCAGTCTCACAGCAGATCCACGCGATCTTTGCCGAATACACGCCGCTCATCGAACCGCTCTCGCTCGACGAGGCCTATCTTGATGTCACCGAGAACCTCAAGGGAATGGAACTTGCGACGGAGATCGCCGAGGAGATCCGCGCCAAGATCAAGGCAAGGACAGGCCTGACCGCTTCGGCCGGCGTTTCCTATAACAAGTTCCTCGCCAAGATGGCGTCCGACCAGAGAAAACCGGATGGCCTCTTCGTCATCACGCCAAAGAACGGTCCGGCCTTCGTCGAGGCGCTGCCCGTCAAGAAATTCCATGGCGTCGGTCCGGCAACCGCCGAGCGCATGCACAAGCTCGGGATTGAAACGGGCGCCGATCTGAAGGATCACGATATCGCCTTCTTGCAGCAACACTTCGGAAAATCGGGACCTTACTTCTACTGGATCGCCCGCGGCGTCGACGAACGTCAGGTGAAGGCCGACCGGGTGCGCAAGTCCATCGGCGCGGAAGACACGTTCTCCGTGGACGTCCATGATTTCGAGACCGCCAGGGCTGGCCTCGAACCGCTGATCGAAAAGGTCTGGCGCTACTGCGAAGGGAACGGTATTCGCGCCAAGACCGCGACGCTCAAGGTGAAATGGGCGGATTTCACGCAGATCACTAGGAGCAAGACAACAGCGGCACCGATCGCAAGTACTGCAGAGCTTGCCGCGGTCATGACGATGCTGTTGTCTCCACTCTTCCCTGCCCCAAAAGGCATTCGGTTGCTGGGCGTGACACTGTCGTCACTCGATGAAGCAACGATCGAAAGCAAGCCACAGCTTGCCTTCGCGCTCTAAAACACCTTGCTCGTCCGCCAGGACACCGAACGACCGAATGAGGGTTGGCGATCAACTATCGGAAATCGTGATCACCGAACGGGCGGCCTTTGCAGGGAACCTTATTCAGTAAACTCTTAATTAACCATAACCTTGCAAACTGTGTTCAGTCGCCAATCACATTGCAGCGTACAGCGGCAACTCAGAACCGTAACCCCGCCCACGGGTTACGGTTTTGCCCATAAAGCCAGGCACCTCTCAACCACAAGCGCAAGGTTAAGCGATGAGTTATGACTGGAGCGGCGCGCGGCATCGCCGGATGAAGGTTGCACGTCTTGGCGCCGCGCTCACTGTCGCGGCCACCGTCGTTGCCGTTGTAGTCCAGGTCATGGGAAGTGCGCTCTAGAGCGACGCAATCGCCGTGAACGGATGAGTTCGGCTCATCGATACGATGACCAACTCTGCGTCCTTGTTTCCCGAAGAGGAAAGGTTCGAATATGATCGACTGGAATACGGACGGTCACGGCAACATAAGGGCATCAACGGTCGTCGGCTGGAACACTGCAATCGACGAGACGGGCGAGCTTTTCCTGAGGATCGAATTCAGCGCCGATCCGGATCTCGAAAACGTGTCGGCGCTGCAGTTCAGATTGACCGCGCAGCAAGCAATGCAACTTGCGGAAAGGCTGACGAACACTTATCGGCAGTCCTCGACGGCGCGCGAGTGCCCAGACCAATCTTTGCTACTGACGTCGCAGGGGCGCCCCGCGCCATAATGAATGGACAGACCAGAAAGGGGAAAGGACGTGGCCACCCGCAAAGAAATCGCCGATCGTGTGATTGCCAAGTGGCAAGCAAGGGGCATTGCAATTGACCACACCGCCGAGTTCCAGGCTCTGCTCAGACTCTGGATTGCGGGTGACATTTCCATCGATGACATCCGGCGGAGGCACCTGAAAATGCTGCGCGAACGTGCC
This sequence comes from Ensifer sp. Root558, assembly GCF_001427045.1. Classification (NCBI taxonomy): domain Bacteria; kingdom Pseudomonadati; phylum Pseudomonadota; class Alphaproteobacteria; order Hyphomicrobiales; family Rhizobiaceae; genus Ensifer; species Ensifer sp. Root558. The sequence continues at coordinate 20,210 of NZ_LMGC01000008.1, forward strand.
CGAACGGCAAAGCGCAATTAAACGACGAGACAGGTCTTGTGGCATCGCCGGCTAATGTTGAGCCCAACGACGCATCGCCACGGCAAACCCGCTTCCGGTTTATTTCACGGATAGGACGACCAGGCCTGCAATTGGGTCGGTTACGCCGAGCCCTCCTCCGAGGTCCTCGAGCGTCTCACGAAAGCTGTCAAGCGTGGCGACCATCTGCGGCCGGCTCGCCACCAATGCTTCCATGCTCTCCCATTCCGCGATAATGCAGTATCGTCCCTCGCCAGCCTCGATGATGTTGGCATGACGCAGACCCGACCAGCTTTGCGCTATGTCCCGGTGAGCGCCGAGAAAAGCCTCAGCCATCCCCGGCTTGACCTTGAAGCGGACGACATTGAATGCGGTCATGAGCGCCTCCCTGAGCCTTGTTCTGCCTTTGATAATCTGCCGTCCAAATTGCGCTTTTGGCTAGAGCCTGCACCCGTGCGGCAAGGTCGTCGGTAACTGGTTCAGCAGCAACGAACGCCGTGTTGCTGGCGAGGCCGCGACCGCTGCGTTTTTGTCCTTGGCGACGACCCAGCCGTCAGGTTTGCCTCTTGGCCAAATCCAATCAGCTGCCGGACACCATAAGCGGTATCGGCAATGCCGTCTCGGCCTCGTCGAGGATTTCGAAAGTGAATTTGCCAGATGCATCGACCTCAACCGAGTAGCGGAGGCGATCCTGCACGCGGTTGTTCTCGTCGAAGGTCAGTACCTTCGGCTTCAAGGAAGTAAGCCGGCTTTCGTCGAGGTAAACGGAGTTGCATATAAGGATCTGGTCGCCGGGCTGGCATGTGCGTGCGGCCGCACCATTGAAATGCAGCACCTAGAACCGCGTTCACCGAGGATGACGTAGGTGGAGATGCGCGCCCCGGAATTCTTGTTCCAGATCTCGACGAACTCCATCGGCAAGATGCCGGCCTCCTCACAGTGGTCCGGGTCAAGAGTGATCGACCCATGATAGTTGAGGTTCGCCTCGGTGACATAAATGCCATGGAGCTTCCCTGCGACCAGGTTTCTCATGCTTTTTCACACCTCGCGGTTGATCAGGTTTCGTCGCGCCCTGGCGCTGCCGACGAGGCAGAAATCTTCGCGCACGGACAATCGCCAAGCGGAGAGAAGGCCCCGCCGGGGAAGGCGGGGCAAGGTTCGCACCCAGATGGCTCTCTGAACGCGGGGAAGAAAAACTCCATCGGCCAAGCCGATGCGCTCAGATACGAACAAAGCCGCCCGCAAGGAAGGTCGCTTTCGACAATTCCGGTACGGCTTTGCTAATATATCAACCGGCTCGAATGACGATCCTAATCGTGTCGGCACCAGCTTTTCCCCTCCCGCGTTGTCGCAATCCGTACGGCGTATGTACTAGCCCGCCCCCCGACACGACTAATTCAGTTTATTTTTCAGCCCGTTAGCTGCCGAAGGAGGATATTTAGCGCTTCTTGAGATACCTTCGACGGTTCCGCTATCGGTTCGCCTGCAGCCAGGAACAAACCGCATTTTCGCATCGTTTTACGACCGCGCCGGATTTTCTCGAACATGAATGGCCGATACGGCACGCAGCTATGAGCGAGCAATCATGACGTGTCGAGGTCCCTAGGAGCGTGGGGCTATCCGGCCCAGCGTAGAGCGTTTGCGCGGTGTCGACACACCGACTTCGGGAACTATTCCGGGATTCCGCGACGCGAGTTTGCATCCGCATCAATGCTAAAGAGTGGATGCTGCGCGCCGCAATTTTCCGAAAATTTGACAGCCAAGAGCGGAAAAACGAGAATTCCGCTCCACATGTCAAAGTTAATTTCCAATGCGCCTCCAACGGCGCATTATGAGACTATCGCTGGACTTTAAGAAGGGCTCCGGCGGCTGGGAGATCATATGCGCTTTCGCCCTAAGGGAGGGATTGCGCTATGCTTTCTCCACGCCAATCTGGATACATTCTTCCTCAAGATTTTACGGTCGTCTCATCGGTCTTTGATAAGGTCGCAATTGCGCGAGCAATAAGCCGCGAGAGCGAGGAGGCTGAACGCTTGGCCCGATATGCGCTGGAACTGTACATGACCGGCACGCGTAATGAGTTGGACCTCGAAGCGCGCTTAAAGGAATTCTGCGACCCGATCGACTATGGGATGGCGGCCGGTGGAGGTGGAACCGTCGGAGATTTGTTGCCCGACTTGTCGGCATGGGCACGAGCACTGACTGCCTCACCAAGCACGGCGACCAAAAGATCAGACGTTTAATCGAGATGGTAAACTTCGACCTTCTCCGCCCGCTCGCCGACGCTCTTAAATGAGGGATGGCGCAGTTTCGCGTCCTGCGTCCACGCCCGATACTCGACCTCGGCGACTAGCAGCGGTTCGGAGAAGATCGCGCCCCTGCGCTTGAGTGCCACCGGTGGCCGCTTAGCCGGGATCGCGTCGAGCAGTTCGCGAAGCTGCACCGACTCGTTGTTGCTCCATCCCGTTCCGCACCCGCCGACGTAGACGAGCTCGTCCCCCTTCCTCGCCGCCAGAAGCAGGCGGCCGATCGCGCCCGGCATCGTCGAGGGCTCATATCCTATGATCACGAACCAATCGCGCCAAGCACATTTAACCTTAAGCCATTCCGGCCGGCGCCCGGATCGATAGGGCGCGTCCCGCCGCTTCGCGATGATGCCCTCAAGGCCGAGTTCGCAAGCTGCGCGGAAGAACTCGGCGCCGTCAGCCTGGACTTCCTCGGAGAAACGTATCGCGCCAGCCCTACCGGCGACGATCGGCTCGAGCAGTTGCCGGCGCTCGCTCAGGGGCATCATCCGAAGGTCCTGGCCGTCTAGATAGAGAAGATCGAAGGCAAAGAAGATGATCTCTCCGGCATCGCGCAGGCTCGGCCTTCTCCCGACCACGCGTTGCACCAACCCGAAATCCGAGCGTCCCCGGTCGTCGAGAACAACCGCCTCGCCGTCTATGATCATGGTCGCATGGCCGAGCTCGCGCGCATCGGCGACGACGGAACCGAACTTCTTAGCCCAGTCATATCCGCCGCGAGTGATCGCCCTCACCTCGCCTGGCTCGACATGGATCGCCAGCCGATACCCGTCCCACTTCACCTCAAAGGTCCACTCCGGACCTTTCGGCGGCTGATCGACGAGGGTAGCGACGCATGGCTCGACGCGCCGCGGCATCGGTTCGGGCAGCGGCGTGGAGGTTGGTTTCTTTCTAAGGGTTCTAGCCATTCAACGTTGACGATTTGCTCGTCTCTGGATCATCGCGGCTAACGCAGCGAGCCGACTTTGGGGCAGCTTTATAATGAAAGTATCGATGTCCCGTCCGAGTGATCATCGCCCCACTCCCTGCTGTCGAAGGTTCATAGTTCCATGAGTAGGTTGCCGCGCTTCGTTGTCCGGTTCCGCGGCCTCTTCCTCCTCTACCAGCTTTTGGTAGCAATCCTCGATATCCTGCGCGACGCATGGCCTGAAATGACCCGTCGATATGGAGCTTCGTGTTCACAGCACCGCCTCCTCAACGCACCGCTTGGCCCTAACGCAATACTCATGGATAGGTTCACTTTACTATCGACAGACAGTTAAACGCCACAATTGATTCGATTCGATTGGCGTACCAAGCGATCTCATTCGCAATCGGTCAGCGCAGAGGAACATTCCGCATCCGCGGCCGTTGTTTGCATTGCTGATGATCCACTGCCCAACGGATCAAGGCGGGCCTTCATCGAAATTTTTAAGAATGGAGACCCCTTTTGTGTAGCACGGTTGGTATAGCACGCGCGCTCTAGGCCCCGTCGAGAATGACGGGGCCATTTTGCTTGCCGAATGGCGACACTAGCGATCTCGCCTGTTTTCCAAGTGCGCTCGCGGGCGGTGTCGCAGTAACCCTGTTTCGACGTGCGGGAAGACTCCGTGCTCACGCAGCGGATCGTAGATCAATTAAGTTCCAAGTCCTTTAAACGTGATGGGCACCCCAACGGTGTCGGCAGACACCTGAAGAGTTCGTCCTAGATGTCTCGTCACGACGGAACCGTTTCCAAAGACAGCAGTTTGTAGTCTGCTCCCAGGTTTTCCCATTGCCCTGCGGAGAGAGGAATTGGCCCCCGATAGCTCCAGGGGGCCAATTCTTGCTGTTCTGCGCAGCCCGCACGTGCATGTGGGGCACCTATGAAGGTGCGCCCCGGCCTCTTTTCTGAAAACCCAGCGCCACCTATTGTGAGTTTCGTGACCATGCCTGTATCAGATCAGGCTTCCCCAGTGCGCAATTTGTAGGATTCGACATGGTGGCGCGGAACAAGTCCCCTGGATTGCGGTTTCGACAACGAGCCCAAGCTATCCACTTCCCCTGCGAGGGCTCATTGGACACTGAACCTCTTGGCCCCGTTGGTTGCACTTTTGGGGCCATTTTTTTTGGCGTCAGGAACGTTCGGCGCCTCCGGGCGTTCCTGTTGCCTATGATCCATTACCCCCGCGGATCTAGGCCGAGCTCCATCGATAGTCCCCGGAATGGAGCCTATTGGCACTACGCCGACCTCAGGCCCCGCTCTCCCGGACGGGGCCTTCTCTTTTTACGAAGGGGAACCCTAAGGACGGCGACCGTATCCACTGAGGCTGCAGATAATCAGCTACGTCGGGTCAATCGGCAGCGACCTGAGGAGCGCCTCCGAGGAGTCGGTGGGTTACTAAACCGTTTCCAGACGCAGCGGTTGGTACCTGGCTCCCAGGTTTTCCTTCCTCTGCTGCGCGAGAGGAATTGGTCCCAATGGCGCACCGGACTTTAGTCTGATACTTTTCCCGCAAAGGTCCTAATCCGTTGTCAGACCCAAGATCCTCCGCCTTTACTGGTTGAGTGGTAAAATGCATGCAACGATCTCAGATGACCTCGAATGAAATCCCGGATTTCGTGAATGAGTTGATCGCGGCTGGGTGCGATATCACGGCCATTGGACATGAGATGTACGTGATCGGCGAGGTGAAGGGTTCTGCAACCGAAGAGGTACGTCGGATAACGGAGAAATACCGGGACCGAGATCCTCTTAGGCTGGAGATCGTCGCCTACCTCTGGTCGATCGGCCGATACATAGAGCTTGCGGCCGAGACGACGCGGCACTAGCGCTCACATTGACGCCAATCATCAGCCCTGTATTGCCGGGCGATTTCTTCTCGCCGGAGCCCTCGCACTGGAACGTCTGCGCTCTATATTAGATAACGCGCATATCGCTCCCCGCCCTCCGGGGATTGAAAGCGCGCCCGTGCTTCATGATTATGAAGCCAACTGGCCTCGTCGCGCCCATACGACGAGGCCTTTTTGTTTACCCAGATCGCAAATGATCACGGACACGATCCGTCTGATAGCCCAGAAGCTCACGCCGGGGGCCATCGCCGCGACAGCGTCGAGTTCGGCGACGACCCAAGGCTTCCCCCCCACCACGCCATCGGGGCCATTTCTCTTAGTCGGATCCCTAAACCGATGAGCCCAATTAGAACCCGCGACGCCGTTTCTTGTTTTCAAATCCGAGCTTACCTACGGCGCGCCTGAGAGGGTGAGCCTCCGCTGGGACACCGAGCGGAGGCTCATGCGCGCATAATTATATATGTTATATCAAGCATCTACACGCCAATATAAACCGCGAACGCAGGTGGATAGCGTCGAAATCGGTAGCGGTTTGTGTAAATGCAGGCGCAGTTTGCCAATCTGAGAAATGCAAGGCAATTCACCCAAACGGGCGTCCTGCGTACTACATTCGAGTTATGTTCCAACGTGGAGGGTCCGGACAGTTCTTCCGCAAGCGCTAAGCCATCTATTGCTGCACACCGAGTAGTGGTGGCTCGGTCATGCACTCAATGTGTCAAGCGGTCCAGGGCCCCTATCCTATCTGTTACGTACCGGGTCTGGATTGGCAATCCCCTCCGGACCCGTCGATGACCTCGAAACTTATGGCCCCGTCAGGCGCGCTTCGAGGCAATCCTTTGGCACCGAACTTGTCGGTCTGATTGGCGCAGTTGCCGGGGGCGTCGGTGGCCTGGTCGGCCTGCCTCCACGGCGCGCATCGAGGCCGCCGCTTCAGCGACCTGCCTAAAAACCGGGATAAGTGTGTATATGCTCGCTATCAACGATTGCATTTGCAGGCATCGGGCCCGAACAATGCTTGCAAGTTTGAGCAACAGTCCACAACAGGCGAGCGCGCCATTTGACGCTCTTTTCCTCACGCTTTGGGCGAGCGGATCTTTGAACCACGACCGTTCTCTTCCAGGCACTGGAGGATCTCCCGCACAAGCCGGATATCGTAACTGAGATTGTTGAGCGTGTTTTCTCAACTGCCCGTCCTGGTTCGCCGCCAGTCGCTCCTGTCATGCCCACACGACCAGACCGACTGGTGCTCGAACGCTGGTTATCTCATCGTTGCCGGTGCTCACTCTTTGCGAACTCGTGCCGGCCGCTCCACCGCTCGGAGACACTTGACGGCTGCCCCTTGCCTACGGTCGGGATTTGTGGCGCCATCAAAATCTAGGCGGCAACAATTCGGGGGAATCCAATGATAGACACGCAGTCCAGAATTTTGGACCAGGACCTATCCGATTTGATCAGGGGCCAAATTGAGCAGCGCCACACGAACGAATTTCGGGCAATACTCTCAACCGGCAATGAGATTACGATGCACGGACCCTTTACTATTGGGCGCGACTTCATCATCTACAAAACTGCGAAGGATAACAGCGGCAAGTGGGCAATGACGCCCTTTGCTCATATCGTGCAGTTGGTAATTTGACGAAGACTTCGGCGCTTATCTAATTGCGACCACACGGCGAGAAGTGTGCTATTCTTCTGGGGTTGCCATGCGGCGACCGGACACAAGCGGACCCCTCCCTAACCGCACGGACCGCGAGGCTCAAGCTTGCGCGTCTCTTTGCCAGAAATGACGAGCTGACAATGGCGACGAATGCATCAGCATTCACAGCGCTCCAACTAGGAGGAAAGCACCATGTCAAGTCGTCTCGTTTTCTCGCTACTCATCGCTTCCGTGGGCATCCTTATGGTTTGGGCCTTCAGACCCGCGCCGACGATCTTCACTGGTTATGAAACACCGCCTAGCGCAGCCAAAACCGACCGCATAGACGCCGTACCTCGTTGAGGGAATCGGACGGCCAATAGACCGCGAAAGAAGGCGGCCACCCTCCCGCATAGGCGGCGGTCATTGCATGGTCGCGCATTCCAGGGGCACAACTTGCATTTGTTGCGCCGTTGAGTGAACGTTATACTTGGGGAAATTTCGAGGGGCAATTGTGAAACCCACGCTGACTGCTACATTGCTAATAGCCGGGGTGCTCTCGTTTTGTAGCGAGAACGCGATCGCCGCGAAGAACGGCATTTTCGTCTACGGTTGCACGTCCGACGGGAAACCGGCGCGTATGCGCGTGGTTGCCCCACTTAAGTACAAGGGCGCCGTAGAGGCAGGATTTTGCAATATGATACGGCAAAAAACGTCAGATTGGTTTCTTGCGCAGAAGAAGACCGTTGATCTGACAGAATTCGAGCAAGCCCTCGAAGTCATGATGCAATCAAGCGGCGGCAAGCTCCCAACGCAAAGCCCTTCCGCCGTTGCGAGATCTGTTGAGATTGGCAAGCGCGCAGCCTCACTGAAACTCTATTGCGGCGGTTAACATAGTGCTGGAAGCGACCACCGGCGTTCTTCGCGGGCTCGCCCGCCTACTTCTGCCCACATTCGAAGCCTGAAGTTGGTTGTGAACAAAGCCGGCGTCGCCTTCCTCGGCTCATCTGCATTCTCCTTGCCCTGGTATTAAGGATCCTAATGTTCGACCCGGGGTCGAGACGGCACAACCAGATCTGCCGGCGATGGTCCTCGCCAATTAGGGCCCTCCGCTTGGTCTGCGACGGAACAACGGGGCGTCCGGGGTGTTGCTGTAGATCGCAACGAACCGGGAGCGCCTCATGAAGATAGTCGTCATCGCAATTGTCGCCTCGATCATGAGCATACTTGTTTTCAAGTATGTCGACGGGACGTTCGGGACTTCCGAGGTCGTCGCGACTGCGGAGCAACTATCTAAAGACTAACAGGCGCCGTCCTCCATAAATCATCTGCTGTCTTGCCTTTGTCGGCGAGTGCCTGCGCGAACTTCTCGTGGCGCGCGTTTTAGGACTGGCATTGATCCAACCTCGGAGAGTGGGGATGGCATGCAAGATGACCGAATTCGCTTGCTATTCCCTCGCCGTTGGCGGCTAGCTCTTTCGTCAAAGGAGACGCGCAAATGGCCAAAGGTCAGGTACGAAGCAATAAGGAAGCCAGAAAGCCCAAGAAGGACAAGGACAAGGCTGCCGCGAAACCCGCTGCGCCGACGTTAGGATCTCAGGTGAAGGACACCAATAAGAAGTAACGCCGACGGTCGCGCGGGCTGCGTTAATCTGGACATCAATGACGCCGCGATTCCAGGATTCGTGCTCAAATCGGGCCGTAGGCGATGATCCAACCTCCTGGCGAACTCGTTGACTTCAGCGGCGCCGAAACCTTGTGTGGCAGGATCACAACCCGTTTTCCAAATGGCCTCCCGGCGAGGACTGGCGCCGAATGGACCTCTGTTTGTGTCCGGTTGACCTAAAGCAGAGCTTGGAGAAAGCGGGGCTGAGCTACAAGCGAGGCGCCGATCCCATGGAATGGTTCATCATTCGGTAAACTGAAGGCCGCTGCGATTTCCCCCGTATCCCGATTTGGCTACCCGCGTCATCCACCTCTCCGGCTGTAGGCAAAGGAATTGGAAGTGTTGGCCTATGTTGATCAGATCATCATGCTTTGCGCCGGCCTCTGGATGACGGCAGCAGGGTTTGGCTACGTTCAGACCAACACTCAGGTACCATGGCTCGCTCAACTCACGAGGCACTTTCGATGGATGGGGCCGCTGCTGATCGCTATCGCGATTGTTCTCTTGCTTGCCGCCCCTACCACATAAACCGCGGTCCTTGGGTCGTCGCGCTTGTCTGCCTCCTTATGCCCACATTCGAGGGCTGAACTGGGGCATGGATAAAGCCGGCGTCGCCTTCCTGGTGCTCATCTGCATTCTCGTTGCCCTGGTATTGAGCATCCTAATGTTCGAACCGGGGGTCGAGACGGCACCACCGGAGCCGCCGGCGATGGTCCCCACCAATTAGGGACCCCCCGATTGCTCTGCGACGGAATAATGGGGCGTCCGGGGTGTTGCTGTAGATCGTGACGAACCGGAAGTGCCTCATGAAGATAGTCGTCATCGCAATCGTCGCCTGGATCATGAGCATACTTTTTTCAAGTATGTCGACGGGACGTTCGGCACTCCGAGGTCGTCGCGACTGCGGAGCAACTAGCTGAAGACTAACAGGCGCCGCGCCACGTTGCCCAATCGGTTACCAGCGGCGGCCGGATTTCTGAAATATTAGCAGTGATAGACGCAGGCGTGAGGCGGTGAAGTCCTCGCTAAGATCCAGCGAGTGTCCCTCTGATCGAGCCGCATATGCGTCATCTGCTGTCTTGCCTTTGGCGAGTGCCTGCGCGAACTTCTCGTACCGCGCGCTTTTCAGGACTGGTATTGATCCAACCTTGGAGAGTGGGAATGCATTCAAGATGACCGAATTCGGTTGCTATCTCCCGCCGTTAGCGGCTAGCTTTTTTCGTCAACAGGAGACGCGCCAATGGCCAAGGGTCAAGTACGAAGCAACAAGGAAGCCAGAAAGCCCAAGAAGGACAAGGACAAGGCTGCCGCGAAACCCGCTGCGCCGACGTTCGGATCTCAGGTGAAGGACACCAATAAGAAGTAACGCCAACGCCGACATTCGAGCGGGCTGCGTTAACGGACACCGCGCCTTACGCACTGGTTCGTCGTCAAGGCCAAAAAAGTAGAACTGACGCGGCGATAAAGACGAGCGACAGTAACGCGAATCCTATTCGGTTTCGCCGCTAGCCAGCCTCCATCGATTTGTTGCCGGATCCCTCAGCTGCCACCACCGCGTCGGCCTGTTGGTAGCTCGGTGGTTGATATCTTTCACGTAGAACATTTGCTTGGTTCGGCCACTAATACGCACCAGAACGATCCGGGAACAACTTATGTGGCAAAGCGGAACAACTAACCCCACTAGATTATGGGATTTCAGTTTGTCGCGGAACATTCCTGCGGCTTCCACGGTTGTGAACAGTCGCAACCCGGGAGGAACCCTATGGCAGACGACAAGAAGAACGTTGGTCGCGATCGCGGACGAGTTGCCGCCGGACAGGCTTACGAACTCAATTACTTCAAGCGGAAGCACGGCCTCACCGATGACCGGGCCCGCAAGATCATCAAAGAAGCAGGAAACTCGCGAGAGAAGGCGAACGCATTAGCCGAGAAACGAAAGAAGGGCTAAACTCGGCGTCGGGAACACAAAAACGGGAGCGACGTATGGCTACCACACGAGCCGGTATCTCCGCCCGCGTCAAGATGATTTTCATCGAAATACTCGGCGTCAAAACCGCGGACCTTGCCGACTCCGCTGCAATCGTGGACGATCTTGGAACTGACCCGCTGAAAATATCCCAGTTATCGATGTTGATCGAAGAGGAGTTTGGGATATTCATCGCCGAGGAGTCAATGGAGCAACTCGTGACAGTTGGGGATGTTATCGATTTCGTTTGGGGATCCAAACGCTTGTATGGCCAATAAGAAAGCCGAGTAAAACGCGACATTATACATTCGCCTCGACGGCCACTGCCAAACTGTAAATTAACTTGTAGTTGGCACTTCCACCTGACATTGGGGCGGTAGGGACGAAACACGGTCCGCGTTCTTGGGTGACCCACGAGGCGAATTCGAGAGCCGCGACAACGTCTTCGAACTGTCGCAATGTCCTCCTCTCGCCGGGGGTCCGTTAAGAGATAGAGGACAGCCTTCGCGAGCAATATGAAGTGCGACGGGCCGAGCATGACCTTTGACAGAATCCGCAGTTCGAGGCTCCGAAGCCGGACATAGTCGGTGGGCGTCAGGTAGGCGAGCGTGCGCAGCTGGTGGACGCGGACGGCGATGACGTGATTGGTTGGTGTCTGGGCGGGGGGATGCTTATGCAGCAGAGGCTTGCGCCTCCGGTAGGACCTGCTTCGCCTTGCAGCCGTTGGCGAACTCGTCGTGCGATTGGCATTCGGCGACGACGACGAAGCCCTGGGCGGCGAACTCGCCTCTTCTCCTGCGTGATGCGCACGTCCTTAAGCCCGTAGCGGGACCTGCACGGGCCACCGAGCGCAGCGTTTTCGCGGCCAGCCTTGATTCCTAGGCGCATCCGCTCTTCGCGGAGGCTTCGGCATTCGAGGTTGGCCATAGCCGGCATTTCTGATGAGATCGGCAGGACGGAACTGTTCTGCAGTTTGTATTCGCCACGCTTCAGGCCGACGAACACGGTGCGCAGACCGTGGATCAGCATGCCCGTGAGAGCGATCCGATATTCCTCGGTCGGATCTTCGGACTGGATCGATGCGGGGTCATCATGCCGGCCTCCATCAGTTGGGCGATGCATTTGCCGGCCTCGTCGACGCCGGATGTCGTCGAGAGGCGGTGCGCTGCGCCTGGTACTTGTTCCCACGCTTCGGCATCGCGATGGCGGCCTGGTACTGTTTCGCGGACAGGTGCTCGGTCACGCCGCCACCTCGCCGGGGCGCCCCGGCCCGAGCTCTTGGAACAAACACCGCTCGGTCGCGGTTGCACCACCAAAGAGGAGGCCTCCATGCCCAAGTCCCCAATCCCGACCGTTCCAGATCCCGAATTCCCGCCGGACCTGCCGCCGGATGCTCCACCAGATCTGCCGGAGCCCCCGATCCAGGAGCCGGAGCCCGACGTCGGTCCCGACGTACCTCCTATTAGCCCTGTGCCCGGCGCAATTATTCCGCCGAAAATGTAGGCGCGACCGCAAGATAAGGAGAGGCCGGTGGAAATCCAGAGTTGGAGCAAATGCGTGATCATCCAGCTTCCGGAGCTCGACGGGGTGCAAATCGTATGGACCCCGGGTCGAGCGGCTAAGCTCCTGAGCGAGAACTGGCCCATAGACTTTGGCGTCGCGTACTCGGACGCGCTTTACAAATGCACCGACGCGGCGATGGGCACGTATCCCTGGGAGCAAGCTCGCGCCGCGTTCATTGAAGCGATCGCCGAGGCAAAGGTCACAAGGCTGCGCTGAATCCATTCGTCTTATGCTGCCGCACCTCCCGGTTCGCGGAACAAAACTTATGCGGCTCCATTAGGCCTGCAAGAAGGGAGACCGATATGACCGACGACCCCAAAGAGCCGAGAAAGCCCGTGGAGGTCCCGCCCGGCGAGACACCCGATCCCATGCCAGACAATCCGGATCGCCCCATTGAGGAGCCCGGACCGGACGACGTCCCGGAAGAGGCGCCAGACGTCACCCCTGTGCCAGGTGAGGAAATACCGGCTAAGATGAGCGGTTATGCTTGCTAAGTTTCCCGGTCGGATGTCTCCGTTGGAACAGAATTCCCTAATATACGTTTCGGAAAGGCCAACCCTACGGAGGCCGCGATGATAAACATCTGGGACGCGAACGTTGAAGTGACGTTTGATAATCATTTTCACGTCATCAGGAATGCCCGAGAGGCGGTCGCATTCCTTATGAAGTCCTGGCCAGAGACGAAGAGCGCGAGTTACGCAGCGGCCCGGAAAGCTTGCCTGGATGCTGCCGAGGGAACGATTCCTGGCGCGGAAGCCAGGGCCGCCTTTGAAGCTGCTGCGAAAGAAGCCGGCATTCTCCGATAACGTTGGTGTCGCCCAGCCTGAGGTGAGAAATTAACTCATGCTGCCGCCGCGGGCTCTTCAAGGGCAGCGAGTGACCGATGGCACCCATCACGAAGACGGGTGATCACTGCGAGTTTATAGTCTGCACGTCGTTGTGGCCCTGTTCATGGATTTTTGATGCGGAAGGTCTGGGCTTCGAGATCTCTTCGCGGAGGTCGCGGCTTTCTCAGCCGCGTTGGCTTCCTTCATCTCCGAGTAGCGAACGACGTCGGTTTCGTTGTTCCACCAAGCTTTGAGACGGCATTCCGTCCATTGCTTCTGGGTCCGCCTTTGGCGGCGTGCATCCGGCCGATCGACGGCTTTTCCATCGGCGATTTCAAAGAGGTGTCAAGCGAACTGAGGAATTGCAGCATAAGCAGTCCAAGAATTCGTCCGCACCTCCAGGGGATGCTCGACTTCTTCGACGACCTGATCGGGGTTGAGCGCGGCAACGCGCACCGAAACGCAGGTAGCGCCGAATGATGGCCGAGAATTCCGCGATCTCCCGTATTACCCACACTTCGAAACCATGGATGAGCTGCACCAAGGTCAGTCCGGCATGCGACGGCTGCTACGCCGAAGCGCTGATGGACAAGGGTTACACAAGGTACAATGGGGCAACCGCGCGCGTCAGCGCACCGGCGCCCATACTTGGAATGACCCGCTGCGCACGAAAACCGCAACACCCCGACGAGCAGGAAAGCGGGGCCCCAAATCAGCGGAACTCCGGCATTGGAGCCGATGCACCACGATCAGCATAGCCTTACGTCGCGCGAACTTTTCCAACTTCGTTTACGTGTCCCTGCTCTTCGCGGTAGGCTTGTTCCAGGCGGTCAATCTTCGTTGATCGCAGGCGGCCGCTGGAACGGAGGAAGGCCAGCATCGCCTCCATGTCATCGCTGCCACCGGGACGCTCGCCGTAGGGCACAGGGCGTCGAGACAGCTTCTGCGCCCAGTAACGGATCTCGCGCTCGGCCGGCGGGTAACACATGCCGAGGCGGTAAAGCCGAGTGTCTGTTCGAACCCATCGTGGGGGCACCATATCGTCCATTTGGACGATGGGAGACGTGTGCCCATGCTCCCCGTCGCGGGTCACAGGCTCGCTGAAGAACCAGCCGTATAGCCACGGGCGCCGGCCGCCTTCGCTGTCCTCCTCGATAAGCCACCCTTCAATGATCGGAGCAGCATCGAACTCCGTAACGGTCGGCCGAGCTGCTATGAACGGATCCACGTCAGGGAAATAGGGATCGAGAGCATTGAGAGGGTCTTCGAATGGTACGCCCTTGCCGAGTTCGCCGTCAGCGTGCTCGCTGCAGACGACCTTACGGAGGTCGCCGAAGGTGTGCAGACGCCCACGGCGTCCGCAGACCTCGCAGATGTGAAAGGATCGCGCGGCGGCTAGGCGGCAGGCATCGTCGATCGCGCGGCGAGCATCAGGTGCGATCTGTGCGATGGCATAATGCATGTGCAGAACGCCCTTCTCCTCCATCACCTCGAGCACCGTGAACGAGCCTCCTACAGCCATCACTTTGTCGGCCTCGGTGAAGAATGCGTGCAGGATGCCCAGCCAACCTTCGCCGCAGGCAATCGCCAAAGGACGACGGTCCAATCCGAGATGCGGATACCGGTCGTTCGGGCGGATGATCAGTCTCACTGTTTGGCTCTCTCGTTTCTTCCGCTTAGAGCAGGAATTCCGCAGACCAGTTGTTGCGCCAGGTTGTACAGCGTCAGGAGCCTTAGATCGGAGCTCGAGGTCCACCGGTCAACCGGCAACGATCCGGCGAAGGTCCGGCCAGGCCCACCAACATCGCCGGGAAAATCCTGCTCCGGCGCTAATGCCGCCGGTTGTCGTTGGTCGATGTTGCGCTTTCCAGGACAACGATGCCGGAATAGAGGACCGGTGTTCCATCGCGATCCTGGAAACACCGACCAAAAGCAACGACCGAGACATACCAGCCAGCCCGCGTCCTGACGCGGTAGAACGACTGCTGGGCTCGTCCGCTCACGATCTTTTCCGTAATTGTCTTTGCCAACCCTGGTCGATCCTCCGCATGGACCCGGTCGAGATAAAGTCTCAGCGGCAGTCCCTGGCTCGTCTCGCTCGCGGCGAGACCGAAGAGCGCAGCCAGGGCCGAATCTCCATAGACAAGGTCGCGAACGATATCCCAGGTGAAGATACCGGAGTCCGTCGCATCCGCATCTGTGAGTTCGACAATAATCGTGCGCTCTCCGCCCTCCTTTATTGCTCCGCCTAACCCCCTGCCATCAATTGCCGTTGGCCACTCGTCGCAAACCCAATTCCCTTCGGGCGCCCACGCGGGGTGTGCCGATCGAACAGCTGGCGCAAGCCATCATGAAGCCGTTTGTTGAAGCCGCCATCACAGTCCTCGAGCAGATCGAGATAGAATGTCGCGATCGTCCCGAATTCGGCTGCGTCGCGCGGCACTCGTCGTTCGATCGATTGAAACAACTGCTTAATCGTCTCTTCGAGTGAGCGGAAGCGCTCATGTCATACCCGTAAACCGTCTCATCCAGTTGGCACTGGGCCGTTTTAAATTGGATCACGAGGTCTGCGACGCTCGTAGCGGTGTTCGTGTCAGATCGTTGAATTCTCATTAGCACGCACTAACAGACACGACTACCCGCACCGCTACCCGCCACGTCAGATTCTTTCGCGCGCGCAGCATTTTTTGTAACGAACGGCGCGCGAGTGTAGCCGATAAGCAGCATTGTTTCGCAATCCAACTGCAGGTGAGGCCCAGCTTGGACCGGCACTCAGATCCAAATGGCCGGTTGTGCGCCAAGGTAAGAGCGCGCGGAACTTGGTGGCCTTATATTCAATCTTGAAAATATACTGGACACCCAAGTTCAATCGCGAGGGACGAGAACGTGGACAAACGTGGCGTAAACGGCATCCGCCCGGGCTCAAACTCAGCGTCGGAGCTGCAGGATATAGCGAGCAAGCTTTCGGCTCTCGCGCAACAAATCAAATCAATCGCGGCTACCCCGCTCGGCGACGCTATCGATCTCGACGAAAGCAGCGAGCGGTCGCGGAAAGCGGCAATAGAATAACTTGGAAACATTGCTGCTATTGCGGATTGACCGGACGCTGTCCCCGCAAACTCTCTACGCTAAACCGCCCAATTCCCCAAGTCCGAAGGCAAGCGGCGCGGCGTGTCTGCGACCGCGCCGTTAAATTTGGCGAACAGAGCCTGGCGGCAAAGATAGAGCGCCTTTTGTTTGCCTCCGAGCCGTTGAGCCACGACGAAGTTCATTTACGATGCAAGGTTCTTCGGCCGGGCATATCGAAGGTGATGGCCGGATAACACCAACGACGGATCATGCCGTAAAATGCTATCAACCATCACGATTAAAGCCGCCCGCGATGAAGATGTGCCTGTACTCGGAAAGTACGGGGCTGACCTGATGGCGCTTCATCATCAATGGGACCCCGAGCGCTTCATCCCGACGGGAACCGGCACGGAGGCATCTTATGCCAGATGGTTGGGAAGTCAGCTTGAAAAGTCCGAGGTCGTGGTCCTCGCCGCTGAGCAAGATGAAATGATCGTCGGTTACGCCTATGCATCTGTTGAGGGCCATGACTACATGGCGCTCCGAGGACCGGCGGGCGTCATTCACGATCTTTTCGTCGAGCCCGAAAAGCGCAGCCAAGGCATCGGCCGGATGCTGCTCGAGGCAGCTGTTGCAGCGCTTAAAGAGCGAGGAGCAAACCTTATCGTGCTTTCCACGGCGCACAGAAACGAAGCTGCTCAACGGCTCTTTGCCGCAGCGGGCTTTCGCCCGACGATGGTCGAGATGACACTCGACGTGAAAGCTTAATTTCTCGGCATCCAGGGCGCCGACACCTCACCTGGCCAGCCACCAGCGACCGGACATGTCGGCGATGCGCGAACATCTCGGCTCGAACTTTTCCGGAGTGTTGAAGCCGACAAGCCGAACGCTCGTACCATGCTGATGCGAACACTGTCGCCGTCGGTGACCGTGAAGGATTGAACTTTAGTCGGCAGAAGACGTTGCCGGCTGATTGGAGCTGGGTCCGCTCGTCGGCAGCCTTTCGGTCGACATCTGGCCGACCGCGACCGGTATCACCATCAGCAGCAACCAAGGATTTTGAAGTCTCTCTGGCTGAAGCGTCGCCGGCGGGCACTACGCCAAAGATGGCGCGCGGCAGTCAACGCTCTCTGGTTTGCGGCAATCGGGTTGATGAACGAATTCGGCGCCGAGCCGCGCGAGGGGACCATAACGGTCGATCTTCTGGCGCATGTCCGTGAGGGCTGGCGCTGCCAGGCGGCAGGCTGCCCTTCACGCAAGATCTGGTCGATGCGACGGCGATAAGAGGTGACCTAGACCTCGCTCAGAAAATTTGCCCCCCAAGCCAAAGGGATCATAGCCAAAGGCGGGGCAAAGGCGAGGTATCTTGGCCGTGGCATTCCGCCGATCGCCAACGAGAAAGGCCCGCCCCTCACCTACTAGGGGCCTCGCCGTCGAGCGATATCGATGACGTTGTCCCGCGACGCGCTCGACTCCTCGAAATCAAGATCGCCTGTGCGTTGCCGCATAGACTACAGATCACAATGTCATTTCTTGACAGATCGTTCCAGAATAGCTATTTCACGGCGATGGCGCGAAAAAAGGAATTCGACAAAGACAAGGCGGTGGGTGCCGCAATCGACGTGTTTCGCGAACACGGCTTCGAGGGCACATCGACTGAGATGCTGGTGCGCGCGATGAAGATCGGACGACAAAGCCTCTACGACACCTTTGGAGACAAATGGGCGCTCTACCGATTAGCAGTGGAACGTTATGCATTCGAAGAAACTGAAGCCCACGTGACGATGTTGCGCAGCCAGCGACGGGCCGTCGACGGGATCGCCGCAATGATAGAACGAGTGGTGGAGCGCGCCGATTGCGCCTGCCTCGGCGTCAATTCGATTTGTGAATTTGGCCAGAGCCGGCCGGAACTTAACGCGCTCCATCATGCTGCCGACAATCGCTTGAGGAAAGCGGCAGTGGAATGCATCAAGCAAGCCCAAACCGAAAACGATGTCGAAAAATCGCTGTCGGCAGAGGCTGTTGCCTCTTTCCTCATTACCAGCATCGCTGGCATTCGTATCGCGGCCCGTGGAGGTAGCCCTCGCTCGGAATTGGAATCCCTCGGAGAACTGGCAATCCGTGCAATCCGGTAGCACCCCAAAAAATTTGCACAATTCTGGAACAATCAGTCAAGAAAGGAACTGACTATGAAAGCTGTGGTCATGAACGGCGTGGGCGATAGCGACGTTATGGAATTCGTCGAGCGCCCAGAGCCTGTGGCAACGCCCGGACACGTTATCGTTGAGGTCCGCGTGGCAGGTGTGAATTTCATGGATATCGGCGTTCGGCAGGGCATGGCGTGGACGGAAACCCCGAACCCGAAAGTGCTTGGCGTCGAGGGCGCCGGCCGCGTGCTCAGTGTTGGCGACGGCGTTACGGATCTTGCCGTGGGCGATCACGTCGCCTGGGTCTATGCCCCCGGAAGCTACTCCGAGCGGCTGTCGATCCCGGCAACGTCGCTCGTCAAGGTCCCCGACTTCATTGATGACCGAACGGCCGCATCAATCATGATGCAGGGCCTGACCGCCAGCCACTTTGCCACCGATTTCTATGCCGTCCAACCTGGGGACATCGCGCTCGTTCATGCTGCAGCGGGCGGCGTAGGACTGCTCCTGACGCAGATCATAAAGCTCCGAGGCGGGCGCGTCATCGGGCGCGTGTCATCGAAAGACAAGGTCGCCATCGCGCAAAATGCCGGCGCCGAGCACGTGATGGTCGATACAGAAGGAGAGTTTGTCAACGAGGTGCTCCACTTCACCGGTGGTCGGGGAGTGGACGTGGTCTATGATGGCTCCGGTCCCAAGACATTCAAAGCGTCTCTCGAAGTACTGCGGCGGTCAGGAACGCTCTGTTGGTATGGCCCGGTGCTGGGTGGGCCGAGCCCGCTCGACATCATGAGCCTGCCGAAAAGCGTCAAGATCGGCTATGGCGTCTTCTTCGACCATATCCACTCACCCGAACTCTTTCGCGAGCGCGCCGGCCGGCTTTTCGATTGGATCGCGGACGGGTCGTTGAAGGTCACTGCAGGGGGAAGCTACCCTCTCAAGGATGCCGCCCAGGCACATAAGGACATGGCCAGCCGCAAGACAACTGGCAAGCTGCTCCTGATTCCAGGAGGGTCGTGAACAACCCACGTTTGGATGAGCAGTCGACAGCCCCGACAACCATTCTTCCGTGTCGCTTGTTTGTAAATTGGCCGCGATATCCTGAGAGTTACATCCAACAGGTCGCGACGGGAACCAGGCGGACTGCGAGCATCGCTCCTCGGGCGGGGTCGCCAGGTTAGGTACCGCCGCCGCGCACAGCTCACATCTTTGACACACCAGTGAACGAGCAATATCGATGATCTCCCCGGAGATGCTGCGAAAACTCCATCCTGTCCCTTAGCGATCGGGAGAGATTCTCACTGAAGATAATGCTCAATGCAATGAAACTTGGCGCGTCGGCTGGCTCACGGGACGCATGGGCGGAGCGTTGCGCGATATAAGTCGCGCAACCAACCGTCCAGATGCCGTGACCACATCTATTATGGCGTCGTAATATTCCTCATCCTTGGTCAGCTCATCTACGACCCGTTGACCGTAAGCGACGGCAGCCCCATCCGATGAATACTTTCGACCGACTTCGTCGCGGCTAACGACGCCTGCTGTATGGATATTAAATAGATAGCGGCGCATGAGATCCCACTCCGTACGTGACGCCGCTGCGCTGATGAAACCGAGCGCGCGGCAGGCGACAATTCGAGGCTTGACATGAGCGCGCAACTTATCGCGCCCTGGCCGCCTTGTCGCGTGACAGGAGCGTGACGGTGACATTTACGGCTATCGTGCCATGGTGCACTGGAAAAGCGGTGACCACCGTGCAACGCCGCATTCCTCCAGCCCAGGGGCAAGGTCAGCCGAACGCTGCGGTGATCCCGACACTCAATTGGCGTGGGGTGCTACGCGCCACACCTTGTTTCCGACATCATCGGCGACCAGCAACGCGCCGTCGCGAGCAATCGCAACGCCCACCGGCCGACCCAAAGCCTTACCTTCGGCGCTTAGGAAACCCGTGAGGATATCGCGCGGCGGGCCGGACGGCCGGCCGGCGGCAAAAGGCACGAAAATGACCTTGTAGCCGCTGCGCGGGATGCGGTTCCATGAGCCGTGTTGACCGACAAAGGCACCGCTTTTCATCTCCGGCCCGAACAGATCGCCGGTGTTGAAAGTCAGGCCGAGTGACGCCGTGTGAGGCCCGAGCGCGTAGTCAGGCTTGATAGCGACGGCCACAAGCTCCTGGTTCTGGGGTTCGACGCGATCATCAACATGTTGGCCATACCAGCTATAGGGCCAGCCGTAGAAGGCACCATCTTGTACGGACGTCATATAGTCGGGCACGAGGTCAGGGCCGATCTCATCGCGCTCATTGACGACGACCCAGAGCTGGCCTGAATCAGGCTGCCAGGACAACCCATTGGGGTTGCGAAGACCGGATGCGAACAGCCGCGTCTGTCGGCTGGCGAGGTCGATCTCGTGGACCGCGGCTCGTCCTTTCTCCTCATCCATGCCATTCTCGGCTACGTTGGAATTGGAGCCCACGGTTGCATAGAGCTTTGTTCCGTCGCGGCTGGCGATGACATCCTTTGTCCAGTGATGGTTGCGACCTGAAGGCAGGTCGACGATCTTGTCAGGCGCCCCGGTGATTTGCGTTGCACCTTCCTGATAGGGAAAGGCCACGATGGCGTCGGCATTGGCGACATAGAGTGTGCTGTCGAGCAATGACATTCCAAAGGGGGAGTAGAGCCCAGTGATGAACGGTGTCTTGGTTTCCGCCACGCCGTCACCATCTGAATCACGCAGAAGCGATATGCGGTTGGCGCTCTTCGTCTCGGCACCGGCTCTAGCCTGGAAGAGGCCCATGAAGAAGGCCCGGATCGAAAAGCCCTCGTCGGGCTTCGGCGGCGCATTGCTTTCGGCCACCAGAACATCGCCATTGGGCAGCACATGGAGCCAGCGTGGATGCTCCAGATCGCCGGCGTATTCCTTGACTTCAAGCCCTTGCGCCGCGACGGGCATTTGCCCATTGGGCCAGGGCGTGGCCTCGGCGACGTTCACGGAGGGCAACCACTCCGCTTTCGGTTCAACGAGAACCGGATCCGGTCCATAGGTCTGCTCGATCGGCACCGTGGCTTCATGCCGGGACAGCGCAACTAAGCCCCCACCCGCGGCAACCACAAGCGCAGCGACAACAAGAACGGTGATCAGCAGCTTTTTCATGACCGGCTCCTCAATGACCGAGCCAAACGATTTCGGCACGAAGGTGTTTCAATCCTCAGGAGGCAAACTCGAAAAATATGCCGAAACATTCTCGATATCTGCGTCAGACAGGTATTCTGCCGCTTTCTCCATCAAATGGCTGAACGGAGTTCCCGATCGCGAGCCTTCGCGAAAGAGCTTCAGTTGTGCCGCGAGAAATGCCTCGGGCTGACCGTCAAGCCTTGGGTAGGACGGGTTACGTTGCGAATTTTGGTGGCAGCCCAAGCATGCCGGAACTTTTTGGGCGGGACGGCCGTGCTGCGCAATCTGCTCGCCCTGCCCCACCCGATCGTCTTTTAGTGGTTGCACCACCGCATTGCGCTTCAAAGCTGCGAAATGGCTGGCAAGAGCGCTAAGATGCCCCGGATCCACCGACTGCACGGGAAGTTGCATCATGCCGCTTGGTCTACGTCCCTCGAGATAGGCGTTGAGGCTTTCGAGCAGATAGGCCTCCTTCTGTCCTGCAAGAACAGGCGTGAGCGGGCTAAAGCCCATCCCATCGGTCCCATGGCAGCGGGTACATTCTGCCAATGCATCTTCAAATCGGAACGCATGCATGGGTGGCTGTGGCCTCTCGCGATAGGCGAGCAAACGATAGGTGGCCGCATCCATAGCCGGAAGCTTTCGCAGGAACGCAACCATGCTCCAGATTTCGTCGTCGCGCGCCTGGGTCGGCCACGCCGGCATGCCGGTGAAGCGAACCCCGTGCTTCACGATGCGAAACAGTTCTGCGTCCTCCCATTGCTCGACTACAGCGGAAAGATCCGGCGGTCGCGGCAACATCGCAAGTGCTGCTGGGGACCGCGGTTCGCCCGGCGCACCGTGGCAGGTAGCACAGCCACGGGCAAAGTGACCGGCTGCCGGTGGGATGCCGTTATCAGGTAGCCTCTCCGGGGCATCAACGGCGAGCGCATAGGTGCGAACGGCCGAACGCATGGCAAAATGCAAAAACCACTCGGTTATTCTCCAATGGCCGGAAGACGCACCGACGTTGAAGAAGCCGATCCAGGTGGCAAAAAGGACGACGATCGGCAGGATGGCGAGCCCGACGGCCAGGTGCTTCCATCGAACATGCATCAGGCGACCCTCCGGTTTGGCTCTGCAAGCAGACCGGAAAGCAAGGCGACCCCACCTGCGAGATAGGCTGCGGCGCCAACCATCAGCATGACAACGGCGCCGAGTTGCTGATCCTGAGCCGCCGTCAAGGTCGTGCCGAAACAGGTGACATCGCCAAATTGATAGAGCGTGCGTGGGCTGAGCGCCAAGAGGGCGCCGAGGAGCGTCATATGAACGCTCGTCAGCAGCAAACCGAAGGTGCCTGCCGCATTGCTTGAAGACCTGTTCGTGCTCCCGGCCGCAAGACACGTGGACCATAGGAACAACCCGGCGGCTAGAAAGCAGGCCTGCTCAAGGGCGGTGCCCCAAAGCGAACTCTCCGCCAACCGACGTGCAGCCGGTGCATGCCAACCCCAGACCACCAGGAGTTCGACGAGCGAGGCGACGATCGGCAACCCGGTGAGCACGGGCCGGCGACAGCTGGCGAGACGGGGAGCAACACCTATAGCGATCAGAGGTGCTGCGACTGCTACGACCCCCATGTGCGCGAGCATGTGGGCGGTAACCGAGCCGCGCCACGCACTCAAAAGCGGGCCAAGCCAGATAACGGCCAAAAGGAGGCAACCATTCGCAAGCCAGAGCACCCTCATCGCAAGCACTCCGAAACAAAGATCGTCGGCAGTGCCGTCATCAGGACGGCGACGAAACTCAAGCCGGCAAGCAGCAAGGTTGCAAATCCCTGAAACAGAAGGCGATCGTGGCGCGTCGGATCGTCATGCGGAGGATCGTGCGCGCCGAAGCCCCACTGGCGCCACGCAAGGAACGCCGAAAACCCAATGGCTGCGAGCGCTAAAACCGTGATGACGGCGATGCCTAGGCGCAAGGATTTGAACTCCATCGCGAACAACGCTGGTTTGGCACAGAAAATCGCCGCGCTGGCGTAGCATATCAGGAAGTGCCCGGCCCAGATGGCCGGCCCCGTGAACAGCGTCCAGAACGTTTCGATTTCCCTTGGCAGCAGACGCATTAAAGTGCCTCCGGGAAAAGACCGATCACGAAGAAGGTGATGAGCGCCGTAATTGCCAGGAAATGCCAGTAGAGGGCCACGTTGCGCAGGTCCATGTCGTGGGTTTTCGTAAGGCGCCCGGCAAGGCTTCGCGCAAGACAATAGGCTAGCATGACAGCGCCGACACAAGCATGAACGACTGTCCAGCAAACCAGCACCCAGACGATGGCCGGGTAAACATGTGCGGTCGGGTTCATGGCGTGCAACCAGGGCCCCGCGATGCCAGCCGCGGATGCGACGACCGTCAGGGCGAGCGCCACGATCAAAGCGGCACGCGCGAACGCCGTACGCGCGAGGGCGT
Organism: Ensifer sp. Root558; assembly: GCF_001427045.1. Lineage (NCBI taxonomy): Bacteria > Pseudomonadati > Pseudomonadota > Alphaproteobacteria > Hyphomicrobiales > Rhizobiaceae > Ensifer > Ensifer sp. Root558. The sequence goes on from NZ_LMGC01000008.1 coordinate 43,834, forward strand.
TGAAATGTCTTGCAGCCAAGGTGGCGAGCCACGCAAAGACAAAGAGCGCTGCCGAAACCAGTGGCCACATCATCCCGGGACCAGCTGATCCCGCCGTGAAGTCTTCGTGTATCGTCCAATAGAAAAAATAGCCGAAGATCAGGCTCGCAAAGGCGGTGCTGTCGCCCACCATCGTGATGAACATGGCCCACCAGCCGACTGAAGACGGACCGGATGCGTAAAGCGGCAAGGCGAGCCCAACGCCGACGTCCTTGTGCGGCTTCTCGGGAATTTCCCCGGTCCCCGTCCAAAGCCAATAGAGGATCGCGCAGAAACAGGTGAAGGCGGCGACGGCCCCTGCGACCCACCACTTAAACGTCAAGGCGATGAACACGGCACCGAGCGAGAAGGCCGAGAGGATGGTGACCTTTGAGGTGCCGCCAACGCGCAAGACCTGTTCCGGCCGTGCATCGAGCACGGAGGTGACCAGGCCTTCGCGACGCCCTTCCTTGGCGTCGGGAAGATACCATCGCCCCTCGCTGATCTCGCGGGCAAGCGTCGGTTGATCCCAAAGTGGATAGCGGCTCGAAACGAAGGGAACGGAGCGCACACCCCAGTTTTCCTCAGGCTCGCTGACCCATTCAAGCGTTCCGGCATTCCACGGGTTTTGTTCGGCGCGAGGCTCCCGGTGCTTAGGGCGCAGGACATCCCACACCACGATCAAAACGCCGAAGGCAAACACGATGGCGCCGACAGACGACACAAGGTTCAAGAGGTTCCACCCAAGGTCGCCCGGATAGGTAAAAACCCGACGCGGCATGCCGAAAAGGCCGGTCAGATGCATTGGAAAGAAGGTGACGTTGAAACCGACAAACATCAGCCAGAAGGCAATGCGTCCGAGCGTATTGGACAGGCGTTTTGCATCGATAAGGGGGTAATAGTAGTAGATCCCCGCAACGACCGGGAACAGCATCCCTCCAATCAGGACATAGTGGAGGTGGGCAACCACGAAGTAAGTGTCGTGCGCTTGCCAGTCGAAGGGCGCAATTGCCACCATGACGCCGGTTAGCCCGCCGATGACGAAAATGGCGATGCCGCCTGCCCCGAACAGCATTGGAGTAGAAAGGATGACGCGGCCCGCAAGCATGGTGGCAATGAAGACGAAGACTTGAACCGCCGTTGGGATCGCCACTGCCTCGGAAGCGGCCGAAAAGAAGGCAAGCGATATCTGGGGCAGTCCTGTCGCGAACATGTGGTGTACCCACAAGCCGAATGACAGGAAGCCGGTGCCGACCGCGGCAAGCACGATCCAGGAGTAACCCACGATCGGACGCCCCGAAAAGGTCGGAACGATCATCGCCATCAAGGCAATCGCCGGCAGGAAGATGATGTAGACCTCCGGATGGCCGAAGATCCAGAAAAGGTGCTGCCACAGCAGCGGATCGCCGCCGCGTGCCGGATCGAAGAAGGGCCAGTCGAACATGCGCTGCATTTCAAAGAGGATATCGCCGGCAATCAGCGGCGGAAATGCAAAGAGGATCATGCCGGCGACAATCAGCAGATACCAGGCGAAGAGCGGCATCAGATTGATGCGCATGCCGGGTGCGCGACATTTCATGATCCCGACGATGAGCTCCACCGCCGCTGCAATCGAAGCCACCTCGATGAAAGAGAGGCCTAGCAGCCAGATGTCGGCGCCAATGCCGGAAAGTTTTTCGTCGGTTGCCAACGGCGGATACATAAACCAACCGGAGGAAGGCGCTGCATCAAAGAAAATCGAGCCGCACACAAAGATGCCACCGAGAAAAAAGCTCCAGAACCCGAACGCGCCCAGTCGCGGAAACGGCAACTCTCGAGCCCCGATCATCGGCGGCAACAGAAAAATCGCCACTGCCTCGAAGATTGGCACGGCAAACAGGAACATCATGACGGTCCCGTGCAGCGTGAATAGCTGATTGTAGAAGTCCGCAGAAACCAGATCATTGTCGGGCATGGCCAATTGCGCCCGCATAATCAATGCCAGCGCGCCGGCAAAGAGCAGAAAGATGAAGGCGGTGGACGCATACCACAGCCCGACCTGCGTGTTGTTGACGCTCGTCCAGTAGCGCCAGCCGTGCGGATTCTCCCAGACTTTGCGCAGCCGCTCGCTCTGCGCTGCGCGCTCCTCTTCACTCGCGCGGGCGCCCGGCTCGGTCATCTCAGTCCTTTCAGCCAGGCGGCGATTGCACGGATATCTTGCGGCGCCAGCATGGAGAAAGCGGGCATGGCCGCACCCGGCTTGATCGCACCCGGGTTCGCGATGAAGCCAGCAATGTTGTCCTCGGTGTTGGCGACGATCCCGGCTCCTAGCATCTGCCGAGACCCTAGGTGAGAAAGATCGGGTCCAGCCGCGCCTGCGGCCTCCGTGCCCGCAACGCGATGACAGGAGCCACAGCCATGGCGCAAGAAGAGAGCACGCCCCTCTCCCGCGACGTTTATCGAGGCTTTCGCCTGGCTGGCAAGCCATGCGTCGAACGCGTCGGGTTCCATGGTCACTGCGGTGAGCGCCATGAATGCGTGAGACGTCCCGCAAAATTCGGCGCACGCGCCGCGAAATACCCCCGTTCTTTGCGCCATCAGCGAAAGGCGGTTTTCGCGACCCGGGATCATATCCATCTTGCCCCCGAGAGAGGGTATCCAGAAGGAATGGATCACGTCATCGCTCTTCAGTAAAAATTCTATTCGCCGACCGACCGGCAAGCGGATCTCGTTTGCCGCTGCGATTGTGAGGCCGCGATGGACATAGACCACCTGCCACCAATATTGCCTGCCGGTGACTTCGACCCGAAAATCCGTAGCATCGCGAAAAGTCGGCGAAGGTCTAAGCGTCGGCATTAACCAGAATGCATATGTCAAAAGGGCAAAGAGCGTCACAGTTGGGAACACGCCGCCGCCCCACAGGACGAGCCGGCTTGCGGCAGGCTCTGCGAAAACTCGTCTTTGACTGCGCACGGCAAAGCAGACGAAGGCGACCACCGCGAACCAGATCGCGGCTGCGCCGAAGGACATGACGACAAACAGGGTCAACGTCGCCTCTGCTTCCGAACCCGCAGGGCTCAACGCGGATTGAGTGCCCTGGCAGCCAGGCAGAGCAACCGCGATTGAGGGCAGCCTTTGGAGCAATTTTCGTCTTTGAGATCGGAGGCGTGGCGTTTTACTGTCCTTTCCAGAAGAGTTGATCGCTTAACCCGAGCCTCCCCGCAAAGTTCCAGAAAGCGTTCCCGCGCCGATTTTAACTTCTCGGGATTGAACGGTGAGCTACGCACCGCTCTCGACAGGGAGGTTCCGATGCTCGTTGCCGCTTACGGCCTGATCGGTAAGGATGCAATCTGCGATTGGCGATGGGCACAATCAAGGGCGGACAAATTCGTGCGCGTTATCGAATTTGCCCATCGCATGACGGCGTTCCGCCCGATTGAGCGAGGCGCGCCGCATTGCCGCAGGAACCGAAGAACGGCTGCCGCCACTCCCAAAAGCAGAGAAGACTTCGCGACGCGATCGGCATTCTCCTGAACGCCAAGATCGCAAATCCTCAGCGCGCGCGGGGATCGCCTCTGCCCCTAGCAAACAGCAGGCGTCCGCAAGGTTGCGGTCAGTCATAATTTCCGGCCGTCAGCCAGAAGGGTTTTCGTTTTCAGGCTTGTTGGCCTCTCCCAAGGCGCTCTTGGCACCCTCGATCGCGCCCTCGGCAGCTGCACCAGCCGTTGCTTGAAGCTGGCCGCGAACGCGATCCGAAACCTCGCCAGCGGTCTCATCCTCAAAGTCCGTTGCGGGGAGTGCCGCTCCGATGGCCGCACCGATCGCAAAGGCCAGCGCTCCGCCAACCAGAGGCTGATCTCGAAATGTCTTGAGCATGGCGGCATTCAGCTGCGCCCCGTGATCCTGAGCACTCTCATGGGCGCTCCGAATGCTGTCGGCTGCTGACCGGGCGGCATCTGAAACGGCACCGGAGACACCGCTGGCCGCCCCCTTCACCTCGCGCCATGTCGCTGATGCCCAGCCGGTTGTTTCATCGAACAAACTGCCTGCCTCATCCCGGATTTCCGCAATCGCCTGGCCCGACGTATCGGCGAAACCGCGATAGACGGTTCCACTTGGATCGACGAAGTGACCGGCCCTTCGGCCGGCCGCATCGGTCTTCGCGCGAAAACGACTGCCGTCCTCATCCTCAAAATGGCTGTAGCGCTCGCCAAAATTTGCCTCGATCGGTCCGACCCGTCGCAAGTTGCCCTTTACTCTCGCAAGCGGGTAATCATCCACTCCCTTCTCAACGCCCGACGCTTGAGGCGCTCGCGAGGCGGGATCGGCAAGGAGCCATGCAAGACCGATCCCTGTCAATGCGACCGGGATCGGGTTCGCCTTCATTGCCCCACCCAGATTGTTGAGGAAGTCGGCACCTCCACTCCTTCTGGCATAGGCGATGAATTCATCCATTAATTCGCCAGGCGACATTCGCTCTTGAATGGCATGCAGTTTTTCTTCAATCCTTTGACGGTCCGTCTCGATCTCCCGTTGAAGGTCGGCGGACGAATGCATGTCGACGTTCATTTCACTGTCTCCTTGGCCACGTCCAGGTCGCGCTGGAGCGACGCCGTCGTTTTTTCAAACCGAATGCTGCGGTTTCCGAGCCTGGCAAGGCTGCGCGAAATCATAACCCACGCGAGGACGCCGACGACAAGACCAACCGCGACCGCTGAGAGCGCATGGGCATTTGCCTCTTGCATTCCCTGCTGCATCAAAAAGGCGCCCAGACCCTCGACCACAGCGCTCAGAAGCACGCCGATCGCGGCAATAGCAAAGATAAGGCCAACCATGAGCGTCTCGATGCTGCCGATCGCCCGGTCAATATTCTCGCTTGCCTCGGCCTTGGCGAGGTCGATCTCCTTGCGAAACAGTCCGGCTATATCGGTCACCAGTCCCGTCATCAGGTCGGGTAAAGAGCGGTCGTCACGGGGGTTATGCATCGCGGAAGTCCTTTTCAAATGACCAATCGTCGCCTGCGCGGGGGGATGACGAGGAGTTCGATGTCTTGGTGGCCGTTCGCTTTGCCGAAGCGATCAGAAATCGGCTCGCTGCCAGTCCCGCAATCGCTGCCATGCCAAGAAAGGCAAGGGGCTGCTTCCGCCCATAGTTTTCTGCAATCGACGCGATTTCACCGAGATCCCGGTCTTCGCATTCGCGGGCCAGCCGTCCGATCGAATTTCCAAGGTCCTGGGTGTAGCGGCCAAGCCCCGGTTGATCGGAATCGCGAAGTTCAGATCCCACCTTCTCCATGGCGCCAGCAAGACCACGCAATTGGCGCGCCAATGCCCCCTTTTCGTCATCCACGACTTTGGCTGCTGCCGCTTTTGCCTGGCCCGAAAGATCGTCACTCGCGACGTTCTGGTCGACGCGGGGCCGACCTGCATCGCTCTCGCCCCCCCCAGAATAAGGGCCGCCTTCTTGTGAGGGCGAAATAGGTTGCTGTTGTTGTCTACGGTTCTCCGGGTTTTCGATCATCACAAACCTCCTGGTTATCTGATGCGGGCCCTTCGTTGCGCTCCAACCAGCGGATCGCTATCTTGTTCCCTGCCTCATACGGCCACTCGGCTTGGCGTTTGTTCGATCCGAAGGCGCTGCCCAATGAAGACGCTGGGCGACTGCGATCGATCTCGTGGAACAACCCCGCCCTGCGCAGGGATTCCCTCAGCCCCTGCACAGCACCGCGGCGTCCGCCAACTGCGGTGCTGCGAGCTTAGGACTCTACTGACCGATCATGTTGAGGAAGATGCCGTTCCTCTTGCTTTGCTCAAGAAGGGCCTCAACCCCCTCGATGAGGCCTAGCTCGAAAACGGCTTGGAGAGAATTGGGGCAGTTTGGGCGCTCCCGAACTTCAAGATAAGAAACGCTATCGATTTCTCCTTGCAGGCGTCTGCTACCGGAAGCCCGCTATCCCCTGAAGGTTCTTGTCCAGCATGACGACATCGACTGGCGGCCCACCTCTAAGCTCGGCGTCCCTCCATTCGCTCCTTGAAACCTCGATGAGGTCGTGGTGGCAGGAGATTTTCTTGGACCAGGCGTGGGTTTCTATCGGTTGTCCGCATTTTGCTCATGGATTGGAACTTTTCCCGGTCTTTTCGGGTTCACGCAACAACCTTTTCGTGTGGACCAGGTGCGAATGGAGAGGAAAATGAAATGGCTTCCTGTCACCGCAGTTCTTATCGCTGGCCCAGCCTTTGCCCAAAGTGCCGAACTTGAATCGGCCTGCACGTCGGTCGCAAGGAATTTTTTCATGACCGACACGCTGAATGTCGGGGTCGTGCAATCGTTCCCTGAGCTTAAGCCCCCTGGCGTCCGCTTCAAATATTCTGAGAGATCGGATACGAAGAAGGCCGAAATGTCAGATACGTTCGACTGCGAATTCGATCAGCCAAATCCGATCACAAAACTCCTACGCTTCTGCGTCTCCCGGACTTGCTACTCTTCCGACCAGGAAGATGGCGAACGCCGACGCCGATTTGAAGAAATGCAGCTTCTTATGCAAAGAGGCAAAAGCGCCAGAAAATAAGCATGGCACCTTCTAACCGATGGGTCTCGGCGGACGGCGTTCGAGGGCCAACGCTAAACGAGATTTGCGGCGCCAGACATCGGGCGTGCCAGTGAGGCTCGGCTCACGATGGCACGTCGACTATCCGCAGCAATCACATTTCCTACAAAGCAGAGAACGTCCGGCGTTGACTTCTTGATGCTAAAAGCGGCTCCCACCCGACTTCGGCAAATGCAACTTGCGTAAGCGCAAAGAATTGCGGACTAGCCTCCGCTCATGGTTCGAGTGCTCCGGTCGGGAGTGGAAAAGACCAAATGCTTAGGAACCAAAAGCGTTTCGCCGAGTTTGAACATTGCCGTTAACGGGCTGAGAAAAAGGAACCGAACATCATGAAGAACGTACTGCTCGCCGCGGTCTTCCTCGGCGCATCGAGTTTGGGCGCGCTCGCGCAGACCGCCACACCTCCGGCTACGGCAGATGGTGATACGCCTGCCGTGGCAACACCAGACACCACCAATCCAACAGCGCCCGTCGCCGGCGCCAACAGTTTCACGGAAGAACAGGCCAAGGATCGCCTTACTGACGCCGGCTACACCGATGTGACCGGTCTAAAGCTCGACGACAAGGGCGTCTGGCGTGCAACGGCCTCGAAGGACGGCAAATCCATGCAGGTCGCGCTCGACTATCAGGGCAACATTGTTGCCAACTAACTCCAGCAAAGAGGAAATTCCCATGAAAACCGTTAGTGGACTTTTTGACGACTATTCGGACGCCCAAGCAGCAGTGTCAGCCCTTGAAGATCGCGGCGTTCCGTCGGACGACATCAGCATCGTTTCCAACAATGTTGGCGATTGGTACGGCACTGCAGACGAAAGCAACGCGGCTGAAGGCGCTGGAACGGGCGCCGGTGTCGGCGCTGCGGTCGGTGGCATTGGCGGCCTGTTGACTGGTCTCGGGCTCATGGCCATTCCCGGTGTCGGGCCGGTGGTCGCAGCCGGTTGGCTTGCCGCGACCGCGGCTGGTGCTGCCGCCGGCGCGGTAGCAGGTGGTGCCGCCGGCGGGATTATCGGAGCGATGACGGATTCGGGCGTTCCGGAGGAACATGCCCATGTCTATGCGGAAGGCGTACGGCGCGGTGGCACGGTCGTCACGGCACGGGTCGACGACGCGCTCCAGGCGGATGCCGAAGCGATCCTGCGCCGAGGTACCTGGGTGGATCCTGTCCAACGCCGCGCCGCCTACACGGAACAGGGCTGGACACGCTTTGACGAGACGCTCGATCCCTACACCGCAGACGAAGTCGAGAAGGAACGTCAACGTCTCGAGAGCATGCGCTAGTTTGAACCAAGGCGGCCATGATGCGTTCAGATCACCTGAACCGTAAACTGGCCTTCGCACGTTCCTGATGATTGGCAGGCTCTCTCGTCCCGGCGCCCAACTCAGGCGCAACAACGGCACCTGACAAAAGCGCTTAGACGTTTCGTAGAGTTTGACGAAATTGACCGTGGAACGATTTGCATACCGACAGGTTGCGTCCTCCCGGGTGTCGAAAGGAATGGAGCCATGGTTGCCCCGCGAGCGAACTGGAAAGGCTACATCAAGTTCGGAGAGGTCACCTGTCCAGTGGCACTTTACACCGCCGCGTCCTCGTCCGAACGCATCAGCTTCCATAGGCTCAATCGAAAAACAGGCAACCGGGTAAAGCGCGAGTTCGTTGACAGCGAGTCGGGAGAGCCCGTTCAGGCCGACGATCAGGTAAAAGGCTATGAAATCGAGGGTGGACGATACGTCGTCCTGGAACCTGAAGAAGTCGCAGCGGTGGTTCCGGAAAGCGACAAGACCCTGAAGATCGAGGCCTTCATTCCCTGCTCGCAGATCGACACAACCTATTTCGACAAACCCTACTATCTTGCACCCGACAAGATGGGCGGGGAGGCTTTCGGACTGCTCCGTGATGGGATGGCTAAGGCCAAGGTCGCCGCGATCGCCAAGACCGTGCTTTTTCGCCGGCTACGAACCGTACTTGTCCGCGCACACGGCAAGGGGCTGGTGGCGGCAACCCTCAACTTTGACTATGAAGTGCGATCTTCGAAAGAGGCGTTCCAGGAGCTTCCCGACCTCAAGATAGAGGGCGAGATGCTGGAACTTGCAGAGCACATTATCCGCACAAAGAAAGGCAGTTTTGACCCCGGCGACTTTGACGATCGGTACGAGGCGGCTGTTGCCGAGCTGGTCAAAGCCAAAATCGAGGGGCGTGCACTGCCGAAGAAAAAGTTGCCCGTAGCATCCAAGCCCGGCGATCTGCTCAAGGCGCTCCGCGAGAGCGCAGGCATCAATGCGAGCAAGTCGAAGTCCAAGCGTCAAGCGGCCAACGCAAACAAGGGCGCTCGTCGGCAAAAGGAGTCGAGCTCGTCTCCCAAGTCGAAACAGGCGGCAACGTCGCGTCGCACCGGCTGACGGGAGATTGAGCCATGGCTGTCCGCCCGTACTGGAAAGGCTATTTGAAACTCTCGCTGGTGACGTGCCCGGTTGAGATGATGCCGGCCACGTCCGATAGCGAAAAGGTTCGCTTCCACACGCTTAATCGCGAGACCGAGAACCGTGTCGTCAGTCACTTCGTCGATGCGGTAACCGGGGAAGAGGTCAAGGAAGACGATGAGGTCATGGGTTACCAGCGCGGGGAAAAGGAGTACGTCGTGATCGAGGACGAGGAGCTTGAGACCGTCGCACTCGAAAGCACCAGGACCATTGATATCTCGACGTTCACCCCGCGCGACAGCCTCGAGTGGATATGGCTCGATACGCCTTACTACCTTTCTCCGAGCGAACCGGTCGGCCAGGAGGCCTTTTCTGTTATCCGAGATGCGATGGAAGCCCAGAAAATGGTCGGTATTTCACGACTGGTCATATCGCGTCGGGAACGAGCCGTCATGCTCGAGCCGCGTGGCAAGGGGATCGTGCTCTGGACATTGCGCTACGGCGACGAAGTTCGTGGCGAAGAAACGTACTTCACCACCGCGAGCGACGCCAAGGCGGACCCCGAGATGATGCCGCTTGTGCAGCGATTGATAAAGAAGCTGACGAAGGATTGGAGCCCCAGCATGGTGGAGGACCCCGTGCAGGAACGCCTGGTCGACATCATCGCTGCCAAGAAGAAGGCGATAAAGAAACCGTCCAGGGCCAAGTCCAAATCGTCAACCACACCATCGCCACCCAGCAACGTCGTCAACATCATGGACGCCTTGAAAAAGTCGGTCGCAGCGGAGCGTCGTCCCCGGAAATGAACCATCCGCGACCCTTAGACCTTGACGACGGCACGGCTGGCTCTCGTCAGCCCACGGGCAGGTTCTGCACCAGCGCGGTGGGATCGATGACCCTCTCAAGTTCAAAGACATAAAACCGATCGTCATCTCGCATGGTCATCAGTCCCATCAAGCTGTCGTCATTGATCCGTCGAAAATGGTCGACCATTGGCTGGTCGTCATAGATCATGGCCGCGCTTGCGACGCCTTCAAAGACAACCGTTTTGATCGAGGCGACGGGACCCTTTGCCTGAAGGCACGGTTGAAGACGGGCAAAAAGCACGGCGGCAAGGGCCGTTCTTCCAAACGCATGAAAGCGAAGTGCGAGGGGAAGCGGAACCCACTTCGGATCGATGGCTCGCAGTTTTCGCCCACCGACGTGAAAAAGAAGGGCATCGGCCCGCAGATCCGGATTGAACCGTTTGCCGAACCAGCCGAGGTTCTCCAAGACGCCATCGAAGGGATGACCAGTTGGAACTCCCCGACCTTGCCAGAGGCCGGCAAGCTCGCCCGGTTCCAGCGGCGGAAGCCGCAGAAACTGTTCCAGCGCCCGTTGCTGATCATTTACCGCATTGTCTCTCCTCACCTCTACGCCTCCCGGCTTCTCGTTTCAATCGGCCCCCGCGACGCGCCTGCCGCAAATCTTCCAATGTCGGAAACCATCAGCCCCGCTTGAGTTCAGAGGTCGGCGACGTTTTTTCGGGCCAGGTCCTTACCAGTTCATCGAGTGAACCCGCGGCCAGGTAGCCCAGACAATTCCATCGCACCCATGGAGGGAAATAGAGATTACGGACCGTTCTGATATCCGCTAGTTCGCCGTCAGACCCGGTTACGCGCGCTCGTAGGACGATTTCCCATCGAGGAGTATCGGATAGCGCGCCTGCACTTTTTCCATGCCCTTGGCCTTTCCATCCTGCTCCCCCAGTTTTTCCTCTCGACGTGCCTTCCTTGTCTCCGGTTTGCTTCGCTCGGCTTGCGCTTCTGCCCAGCGCCGACGAAGTTCTAACCGCGAACGTCGCTCGGCGGTTCGGCCCTGATTTTGGTAGGGCAACGGCCGCGCCGAAATCATACGGCATCAATCAACGCCTTTTCCGCCGGTCGCACCGTAAACTTCACCATTGACGAAACTTGCCTCCTGCGAGGCGAGGAAGACGTAAATTGGGGCCAGCTCAACCGGCTGGCCGGGCCGACCGAAATCGCTGTCCTTCCCGAAGTTCTTCACTTTCTCGTCAGGCTGGCCGCCGCTTGGCTGCAAGACCGTCCAGAACGGACCCGGTGCCACGACGTTGGCCCGGACACCCTTCTCGATGAGTTGTTTTGCGAGTGCCTTGGTGTAGGCGACGATCCCAGCTTTGGTCGTGGCGTAGTCGAGGAGAATTGGCGATGGCTGATATGCCTGGATGGACGCGGTTGTGATGACGGACGCGCCTGGGGGCAAGTGCGGCTCGGCGGCCTGAGCAATCCAGTGCAAGGCGTAGAGGTTGGTCTTCAGCGTGGCGTCAAAGTCCTCGGACGTTACAAGCGAGACGTTCTTGCGAAACTGTTGTCGGGCCGCGTTGATCACCAGGATATCTATGCCACCAAGCTCGGACAGTGCCCGCGACACCAACGCGCGGCACCAGTCTTCATCCTTCACATCACCCGGCAAGGCGAGCGCCTTGCGGCCCTCGGCCTCGATCAACTCGATAACCTCTTTCGCGTCCGGTTCTTCCTCCGGCAGGAACGATATGGCGACGTCGGCACCCTCCCGTGCAAACGCAATCGCAGCGGCTCGTCCGATGCCAGAATCGCCTCCGGTGATAAGGGCTTTGCGCCCTTTCAGCCGACCTGCCCCTTTGTAGGTTTTCTCGCCGTGATCGGGCTTTGGATGCATCCTACCAACAATACCGGGCATGGATTGTGGTTGAGGGTCAAACGGCGGCGAGGGGTACTGTGTTCGGGGGTCTTGCATCATCAGACGATCGGTCATTGGTAAATCCTCATGTGGCGATTATCGGTAAACTCGTCGATTGGTTTCGGGTTCCCGTCCAGCAATTCGGAGGAACCAAACGACAGGCTCCACTGTTCATTTGACGTCCTCTTCAACCTCTTTTCGCGCCGAGGGAGAAAACGTTCCATGCAATTGCTGCACAGGGTCCTTGCCGACGTGCAGTTGATGCTTCGTCGTCCGCCGAGGTTGCAGTATGCGGCCTTGTGCTACCGTGTCCGCACAGGGCATCCGCTCGAAATACTTCTCATCACCAGCCGGGATACCGGTCGCTGGGTCATCCCAAAGGGGTGGCCCATGAAAGGAAAACGTGCTCATGAGGTCGCGGCAAGGGAGGCGTTCGAAGAGGCCGGTGTAAAAGGGAGCTGTGAGAGGGCTCCAATTGGCCACTACCTCTACAGGAAGAAGTTAGACAGTGGGCTGAAAGTTTCTTGCACGGTCCGCGTTTTTGCGATGAAAGTTGCTGGCCTGCGCGGGAACTTTCCGGAGAAGGGCGAGCGCAAACTTGTCTGGTTCGAATATCGAGAGGCCGCCCGTCGCGTCGCTGAGAGATCCCTACGCGACCAGATTTTACGCTTCGGCAGTGCGACTTTGCCTTGAAGACGCAAACTGCGACGATTCCATTCTCGTACATTTTTGAAGGTTGTATCGTCGTCTGTCGATATCTTGGCGAGCGCTGGCGGACCGACCGTCGCGGGAGGGGTGGGTAGCGAGCTCGACTGCCATTGCGTGGGCCAAAGGAGAGGGCGGAAAAATCCGGATGTTCTCCATCTCCATAGCGGTCGGCTTGACGCGGCCTGCGACCGCTTATCGCTCGGACCTCAAGTCGACGCCCGAGGCCGCGCGATGGCGCTCGATCTCCCTCTTCGCCAGACCGCCCGGCTTGTCTTTCCAACACCGTGATCAGCGCTCGCAGCGCGTGTTTGTCCAGCTTCTCGATACCGACATACTCGTTTCGCCTTGGAGGTCTGAATGCTCATGAAGTTAGGCCTGCATAGCTATGCTGTCGCGATCTTGAGAGTTCTCCAGGACGAACACCATCAACGTGTCGCTTAAAGCAAAAAGCGTCCGGTAAGCCCAGGCAATAACGAGGACAACAGCGGCGATCACACCGGGTGAAAGGTAAACTGCTGGCCTCATCACTTCTCAGGCAGAACGTGAATCCTGTCGATCGCCGAGAACCGACTGTTCCCCTTACCCTTGCGAAGCCAAGCTCGTTCTGATTCCGGCCTCAGTAAACCGCGTCAGCTGCATTTGAGTTGCGTCTTCAGTATAAAGGACATGAACCGCCAAACCGCTTTCGGTGCGCCTTTGAGCCTCCTCATAGGCCTCTTCGAAGCCAACCGGAACCGCGTCTGTTGGCGCGGAGGGATCGTCCTGGGTCAACACATAGAACGTGGAGTTTCGAATATCTGGGGTCATCGGCGCTCTCCTTCTCGCACACCACCAACTGCCGGAGGACGCGATAGTTCCTAGGCGATTTACGTGCGTGCGCTTCTGCTTGGTGCCGTTGAACTTTATCCGCGACCGGCGCGCCTTGGTTCATCCCAATCAATTGGAACGGCTGTCCGGGACGCGGTGTTAAACCGGCCTTTATTCCGCCCGCTTCTTGATCCTCTTTTAAGGAATACTTTCCTTCTACGGAGACTGGCCCATGGCGACCGGCGCATCCCAGCGATTGTACGACGGGGTCGCTGCCGTCGAAACGATGACGCGGTTTGCCATTGCCGTCCTAGCCCTTGCCTCCGGCGTGTACACTTATCTCGGCGTGCGCAGCATCCTGGACGGTTCGCCAACGGCGATCTTCTTCGCAGCGATTATCTACTCGGCCTCCGTCTCGGTCGGCATCTACGCTTTCTGGTCCTATATGGCGCGCTTCTTTCCGCATATCACGACCCATACGGGCCGCGCCGCCATGCTCGGTGTGATGGCCATCGGCGCGGTCATGATCATGGCCATGTCAAGCTGGCTAAATGCTGCTGCACTAGCAGGTTCTGCGGCACTTGAGCAGCACCTGGCCGAGACGGTCGAAGACTATACCGCCGACCTCGACCAGGCGCACCAGAACGCACTTGCTGCCCAGAGTCTTCTGCCCGATATCCAGCGCGCCTCCGAGCGCTTTGCTCAGCTGGCGCTGTCGGAACGGCAATCGGGCGCTCTGACCGGTACGACCGGTTCAGGAAGCGTCGTTCAGTTGCTGTCGCAGATGTCAGCGCAGATGAAAGATCTAGAGAACGGCATCAACGCCTCGCGCGAACAGGTAACGACGTTGTTCGAACAAGGACAAAAGCGGCTTGAGACCATGCGTACGCTGGTATCGGCGCCCGGCGCCATTGAACCGCGTGCCGATCAGTTCTCCTCCGAAGTCGTCGCGCTCACCGGGGTCATAGCCTCGCTCGGACAGACTTCAATTGCCCCTTCGATCCGTCGCGCGGCCGATGATCTTTCACTCGGCTTTATTGCACCTGTCGCCGACGGTGGCGATGCCGACCTAGTTGACCGCCAGGACAGGGTAATGGCGACAGTGCGCGCTTCAGTAGCGGCCCAGTCGAAGGTTCTGTCCGACGCCGCTGACGAGATCCTTGCGCGCGCACCGGTAAAGGAGCGAAGGTTCGTTCCACTATCGTCCGCCGAAGCAGTTTTGCGCTACGCTTCGGACTTTATTCCAGCATGGGCTGGCGCCATCTCCATCGATCTCCTGCCCGGTGTACTCGTGTTCATTCTTGCAGTCGTGCACGGCGCGATCCGAAAACAGGAAGAGAGGATGCCATTTGCCGAACGCATCACGGCAGCCGAACTCGTGCAGGCACTAGAATTGAAGCGTGCGCTGGCGGAAAGCGGCTCGGATCTGATGGAGGTTGCCGCCGAGCTTGAAGCGCAGAAAACTACGGAAGAGGCAAACAACATCACAAACCTCGACCCGAGAATACGTCCCAAGGATCGCCCACATGAGGATCGATGAACCGATCAAGGCCTTGAAGCGCCTCGACGATGGCACCGCGATGCGAGGCGTGTTCTATCTATTGCTGTCGGTGACGGCGATTTTTCTCATTATCGACGTTCGCAACATGGAAACCAGCCCCAAGCTGTCAACCCCCGACCCAGCCTACCAAATCCCTTTCCTGCCGCCTGCAGGAACCAAGGGGGATCCGAGCGATGCTGCGCAAAGCCCATCGAGCCCGGCCGAAGTGCTGAACAAGCCGATGACATTGGAACTTGGCCCCGGCGGCGTCCTGCTTGTCGAAGGTACCTTCGATCCAGGCGCGTCTTTGCGCTTTGCCAGAGAGATCGAAGTTCGCGGCGAGTATGTAAGAACCGTCGCGCTCAACTCCCCAGGCGGCTCAGTGGACGACGCGCTGGCAATTTCCAAGCTGATACGCGAAAAATCGTTGACGACGAAAGTTGTGTCGAGAGCACTCTGCGCATCCTCGTGTCCAATCGTGCTTGCAGGTGGCGTTGAACGCCTCGCGGAAAAAGACGCGGTGGTTGGAGTGCACCAGCTATTTAACGTCAGCAACGTCATACCTGCCGCAGACGAGGTCATGTCGACCACACAATCCGCCACCGCACGTGTCGCCCGCCATCTCGAGGCGATGGGCATTGCTGCTGAACTCTGGTTCAACGCTTTGGAAACGCCTGCGGATCGCCTTTATTATTTGACGGCGAAGGAAATGGCTGATTTTCGACTGACGACTACGCCCGCTTCGAGTTCCAGGAAGAGAAGTTAGGTCTCTACCGAGGATCAGCTCTACGCTAGGGCATGGACAATGGCGGGCCTCTTTGGTTGGGAATGATGGAGCGCAGGAGGGCGCAGCGATATCCAATCATTCAGGTTACGAAAGAACGGCGGCCAATCGAGGGATTAAACGCGATCGGACACAGGAGGACTTAATACCGATCTTAAAGGCGGGCGTAGAGATCAGCGCGGGGTCGCGCCTCTTGACGCCCATTTCCTGGAAGCCGCCTCATAACGTTTCTGGGATCGTGTGCCGCAGCTTTGGCTGTCGAAGCAACCGCTGGCGCGATTGATGGATTTGCGTTCGCCTGGCGAAATCTCGCGCCTTCCATTGAAACGCTGCGTCGCAGCATTATATTGTGCACTGCAGCAATGATTACCGAGTGCTGCATGAGGCCGCTATGATAGCCATCCTGGCCGTTACGGCCTGGAGGTTTCGTTATGCGCTCCTTGTCTAACACCCTCGCTTTGCTCAAGCAGTTCCGCACCCATCCGGTCGACCCTTCTCGGGAGAGCCACTTGTCGGAATTCGAGGCCTTTGGACCGAACCCTGGCCAGCTTGAGGCAAAAGTTCATGTCCCATCGACAGTTATTCCACGACCGGCGCTCGTCGTCGTCTTGCACGGCTGTACCCAGACGGCGTCGTCATACGACACAGGCTCGGGATGGAGCAGATTGGCCGACGACTATGGCTTTGTCGTCCTCTTCCCGCAGCAGACCCGCAGCAATAACGCCAATCTTTGCTTCAACTGGTTCCAGCCGAACGATATGGCGCGCGGCGATGGTGAAGCGCTTTCAATCCGCCAGATGGTCGAGACCGCCGAAGCACGTTATGACATCGATACCTCGCGAGTTTACATAACCGGGCTTTCGGCAGGTGGAGCGATGGCCAATGTGATGCTGGCGACCTATCCCGAAGTCTTTGCCGGCGGCGCAATCATAGCCGGTCTCCCCTATGGCACGGCACACACGATACCCCAAGCGTTCGACCGCATGCGCGCGCAAGGCATTCCCGACACTAACACGCTTCAAAAGCTGCTTCGGTCCGCTTCCAAAACAACGGGCCCATGGCCGGCGATATCGGTCTGGCAGGGAACGCAGGACATGACCGTCAACTCGGCTAACGCAGATGCGATTGTCGACCAGTGGCTGGGCGTTGTTGAAACCCGAGGATCGCCCCGGGTAGACCAACCGACGTCGCGGCTTGAACGCAGGGTCTGGGTCAATGCCAACGGGGAGGAACGCCTTCAGCTTTACCGCGTCAAGGGTATGGGCCACGGCACACCGATCAATGCGAAAAGTGGGTACGGTCGGGCAGGGCCCTACATGCTTGACGTCGGCATTTCGTCGACCGAGGAAATTGCCAAATCGTTCGGGGTTGCGGCGCCATCCTTGAGACAGGTGAACCGGGGCGTCGCCACTGACGTCGCTATCCCCAAGGCTCGGAGCAACGATAATCCGAGTCCCAAGGGACCGGCGGACGGCATTCGGCGGACGATCGAAGACGCGCTACGTGCAGCGGGTCTGATGAGATAACACCGCGCACACTTCCTTCGTGGCCACCCGCCCTTTTGATCTGACGACTCGCCGCGTGGAGATGCCTCAAACGGCGAGTGACGCCGGCGCAGCGAACATCCAATTTACAAGGTCGCCCACCCTGATGGGCCGTACTCTCAGCCCTCACGCTATGCGGTGGGTCCAGACGATTTCTTGAAAAGCGGCCACATCGAGCGGCGACGGCGCGCACATCTAGACGCGCACATCTAGATATGTCGCGCTGCCGTCACTCCATACCGCATACCCCGCGACTGAGCCGATACGGACGGTTGCACTCCCAGCCGTTTCCGGAACGATCCAGATGTGCGTTTTCAGGAAGATTGATCTGTGAACAGACCGATCCCTTTGCTTCAAATCCGCGGTCACATTTCCATTTCTGGCCATAGGAGTTGTCCGCAAAGGTTGCATTTTCGGGAACCTTTACAGCAACACAGGCCTGATCTTTCATTTCAAATCCACGGTCGCACAACCATTCATTGCCGCTGGTGGTCAGGTAGGCATGGTCAGGAACGATCAGTGCGACGCATTTGCTAGCGATGACCTGATACCCCCGTTCACAGATCCAGCCCTCGCCATAGCTCGAATCCGTCAGATACGCCTTGTCCGGCACCTCGATGAGGTCGCATTCAGTATCGCGCTGACGATATCCGTGCATGCACTTCCAGCGGTCACCAGAATAAGAGTCGAGAAAAGCATTGGCGGGCAGCCGAACCGCAAGGCACTGGCCGTCCTTTTCGGCAAACCCGTAATCGCATTCCCAGCCGTTGCCATAGGAAGCGTATGTCAGGAAAGCATTGTCGGGAGCCGTCACAGCAACGCAGGAATCGGCCTCTTGTCGGAATCCACGATTGCACTCCCATCCCGATCCGTAGCGTTTTGCTTCGGAATTTGCTGGCACCGACCCTTGACCATATGCCCCAGGGATCAAGAGCAGAGTTGCGGATAGAAGAACGCTCGCCTGTATAGCCAACGCTAGGAAGAACGGTTGAAGCATGTCCTTATGTCTCCAAATGGGCGGTTGAGTGGTCACAGAAGTGTGAAGCCATTGCGGCCGGCGCTTACCTGCGCCCATCGGTTCGTCCCAACCAATGCCAGATTGTCGTGGCAGGGAACATACTGCGCATAGCGCTGTGCAGTTCGCAGCCTCAAATGTCTAGGACCGACCGGAATTTGCTGGATCGCAAGGCGAAAATGTCTGTTCGGTGTAGGACATGGCGCCCCCTTGATTGGGGCCAGGGTATCAAACCCTCATACAGCAGCGCCCGTGACATCTGCTACTGGAGACTGGACACTGCGCCTTTGTCATTCGAATAGCAACCGCTCTTTACCCTTATTTGGTTTGCCTGCCGAACGCCCCTAGCAATCATGATTTCCCATGTTTCCATGCTTTGATCGAGCACGAACCGGGTCGTCCCCAGGCGGTCGGTGGTCTTCCGTCGCGAGAAGGGTTGTTACGTCGCGACGGCGGCACGTCAGAGGCCGCACACCTTGCCGGCTAGTCGGCGCTGACTGTCGGCATGAGTTGCGCCGGCGTCTCAATCTTTTGCAAGCATTTCTCGAACTATTCGCGCCAGATATGCCCGGTCCGAGAAAGTCCGCGCGTGAGGATGCTGTTGCTGCATAGCCCGTTAAGAACAGAACACGGAGGCCCGGCCTCCTTGCCAGAGCCACTTCGGCCAACTGCCGCCCGTTGATCCCTGGTAAGCCGACATCGGAAACCACGGCATCGATGCGCTGCGCGCTTTCGATTATCGGCAGCGCATGTTCTCCGTCTTCGGCTTCGAGCGTCCTGTATCTAAGTTCCTTCAGAACGTCGACGATCAGCAGCCTCACGGCGCTGTCGTCTTCCACAACGAGCACGACCTCACCTTCACCCATCAGACTCCCGTGTTGGGACGGAGCCGAGCCGATGCTTGCTTTGTCGGCGCCGGACCCATCCGGGAGAAAGAGCGTGACTGTCGTACCCGTTCCCAGCTGGCTCGTTATTCGTGCGTGGCCGCCCGTCGACCAGTGCGACTTAAGTGCCATTCGGAATTGGCCGGCCCGCTCAAAGCTATTGTCGGCGTTGGGCCGAAAGTTAACCAACGAACCTCTGTCCTTGAAGAGAATCGAACCCGCAGCTGGATCTTTCCGGGCGTGCGACTTGCAAATGGCTATGCCAAAAGTCACGAGCGCACGGATTTTCGCAGCATCACGGGTGCACTGAAATCGGACCCATCGAGCGATTCGCACCCAGGGCTCTAAACACACGGATCGTATTTGCATGAGAAATAATGCTTGCAGAATTAGCAAGCATCGCTATATTTGCTAGCATGAACAGCAAGCAGAAAAAGACTCTCGTGGCGGTTTTCAAAGATCCGATCTCGGGAACCATCGAGTGGGCCACTATAGAAAACCTGCTTGTCGCTGCCGGCGCGAACGTCATCGAAGGAAACGGCTCGCGCGTTAAGTTCGAAAAGGACGGCATAATCGCGAGCTTCCATCGTCCTCATCCCGACAAGGAGGCAAAACGTTATCAAGTTCGCGATGCTCGCGAATTCCTGACGCAAATTGGAGTAGAACCATGAACACCATGACTTACAACGGTTATCACGCTCGCATAGAATTCGACGCGGAGGACGAGCTGTTCTTCGGTAAGATTGCTGGCATTTCTGACGTAGTCGGGTTTCACGGGGACAGCGTTGCTGAACTGAAGAAGGCGTTCCATGAGGCTGTCGATGATTACCTTGAGACCTGCAAGAGCATCGGCAAAGAGCCTCAAAGACCCTATTCCGGCAAGATGATGTTTCGAGTTGCTCCCGAAGTGCATCGCCGAGCTGCTCTGGCTGCCGAACTGTCGGGGAAGAGTCTCAATCAGTGGGCCGAGGAGGCATTAGAAAAAGCCGCGGCGCACTTCGCCAAGGACCGCCTTTCGGCATAGGCCATTCGCTTCCCCGCAAGGTCGGCCCGGCAGGGCTCTCGTCCGGGTCGAGGTCAACGTCCGTCACCAACACTAGAATGAACTTGGGCGTAAGGAACCCTCAATTCATCCGAGGTCGGACGAAACTCGCGACGGGGCGATGATCCGAAGGTGCAGTTCAGTCGCTATACACCATCAGGTGGCACAGAGCCTTTGCAATGATCGCTTGCGGAGAAAGCCTGTCCAAGCAGGCCCATGGCAGTTGTTGCTACCTCAGTAGAAAATCCATGTTCGCAACGGGCCGACTCTGTCTGCGCAAGCCGGCTGCCGGGCTGCGGCGATTGTCGCCAGCTAAAACCTGAACCGCCTGCGTCGGGGTCATGATTACGGCGTTGGCAAATTCGAGTTTCTTCGGAAGGCGCGCAAAGCCTTCGTTGGTGGTCACGAACACATGGCGCCCGCCATTTTCATGTGCCCAGAACGCCTGAGCAGCGCCCAGGCAATTGCGCCAATGCCAAGCAGCGGCGCTGGACAGATCCTTTTTGTCCAAGCCGTAGCTCACCGCGTAGTCCGACCATCGTGCTGGCGTCGTCGGAAAAAGGGTTCTGAAGATAAGTCGCTCGCGCTCAATCGCCGCTTCATCACTCATAATAGAGAAACCATGGAATGAAAGACCGTGTCGCCCGATCGGCCGCAAGAGGCTGATGTGACCAAGTCCGAGCGCGCTCATTCGGCTTTCAAAGTCTGCAAATCGTTTTAGATGTGCGCCACCGGGCTGACGTTCATATGCGCTCGAAGCCAAAATGGCGATATCCGCCTCTCCACGCCTTGCGGCTTCAATCAACGTGCGAATGTCGCCGTGGGCCGATCTCTTCTCATCGATGTTGATGAGACAGTTGTTTTCGAGCGTAAAACTCCGCATCACTTCACCATGTTGCTCTAGTCATTCAATGCTCGCCATTTGCGAACCAATCCCACAATTATAAGTCTGGTTCTTAAAGCGATGCGCGCTTCGTGGACATTCGGCTTGGCAGTAAAGAACAAACGAACAAGCGATCGCTCAAAGGTAACAAGGACACAAATCGCCATGGCGGTCAGTTCCCAACGGAACATTAGGCGACGACAAACGCAAAAATCATGAACTCTCTCCGCTCAGCGGGGAGCTGCTCGCACGGGTCGGCTCGATCGGCGACAATCGCCTGAGAGGCTGGATCTCCTACCAAGCCTCGAAGGCTGCCTTAAACCACATCGTGCGCACCGCTTCAGGCGAGATGAGCCGCAAAGCGGCGGCGGTCAGCCGCGTCATCGATCGGCTGTCGAAGAACTCGAATTCCATGCCAAAACGGTCCGCAATCGGCTTAAACTCATCCTTCAGCAGTTCTAGCGCCCGCCCCCCTTCGGAGCGGAAACTGACACGCATGAAGAAGTGACCGGTATCAGCGTCGTCGAACTGTGCGCTGTCGGTGATGTTGCATTCCTCTTCCGCCAGGAAGGAGGAGATAGCGGCGACGATGCCGCGGGTGGATGCGCAGCGCACGCGCATGGCAAACTCGACATTGGTGTTCCTCTTTGTGGATCAGGATGCGGCTGGTGCCAAGCGGCGCCTGAACGATGCCGGGACAAATCTTGAGACCGACACCGCACACCGGCTTCGCTGCTCCAAGCCCATTTTTGATCACACAGGCAACCCGGCTAATCGGTTGGATAAATGGTCCGCGATAAGTCACCCTCTGCGGGTGGGGAAATTGCTTCGTCCTCATCCAGAAGGCTCAGCCTGGCGATCGCAGTGTCCGATATGCTCGTCAGAAATTCAGCCTGGGTCCAACCCAAAAGGCAAGCTTCCTCGACAAGGACCTGGATTGCATAGTGCACCGTCTGCTCGAGTTCGACCTTGCGCTCAAGCGTCCCAGGGGGCTGATTTGGACGTTCAATCATGGCTTTTCTCTCGTTTGGAGATTAAGGTATTGGCGCGGCAGCAGATCCGGCCCGGCGGGTAAGATCAAAACACCGTGCTCTGACTATCGTTCCCCTCTTTCGACTGAAGACTGGCGTTAACATCATGAGCCTCGATTTTGAGGCCGTCCCCAGTCCACTTTCGCTCGTCAGTAAAGTTTATACGCTGTGCCATCGGGGCATGGAACATCAGCTGAACGGAACAAGAGATGCCGGGTGGAGTTTAAGCGTCTACCGATGCTCCTTCTAACCCAAAGGAAAAGCCATTACCCAGCCTCGGTCCGCGCCATTGGCGATCCATCCGCCACAAATTCGACGATGAGCAGGCCACCGACCTCGCGTTAACAGCGATCGCGACCTCCGTCGTTAATCAGTAGATGCCTGAACGGGCATGTATGACAGAAGAGGAGAAGCACATGGTAAGCACTGCACTTAAAGCCCTGCTAAGTGTCCTTGCGGTGGCAGGATACCAGAACAGGGAGAAGATCGGGGAGCTTCTGAAAGGTCTGACCCAGAACCGACAAGACCAAGGGCCAACCGGTCAGCAGGAGGCCGGAGGAGGTTTGGGTGACCTGCTTGGCGGTCTGACTGGAGGCTCTGGTGGCCTCGGAGGCTTGCTCGGCGGTTCATCGACCGGCGGCGTGTTGAGGGGTGGTCTCGACGATCTCCTCAAACAGTTCGAGCACAACGGACACGGGGAGACCGCAAAATCCTGGGTGCAGACCGGTCCAAACAGCGAGATTGATGATAGGCAGTTATCGGAAGCGCTCGGGCCGGAAGTCCTGGAGGATCTTTCCGCGCGGACGGGTCTTTCTCCTGAGGAGATTTTGAGCCGCCTCAGCCGAGATCTGCCAAAGGCGGTTGACGATCTGACCCCCAACGGCGTCCTGCCTCAAGAGGACGACCCTTTCGAAGGGCAGATCACTCCTCCACCCAAGACCCAAATCATATAGTAGAAGAGGCCGCCGCAAGGCGGCCGCTTCACCGCGCCGGATTTGGAAGGCAAGCCTTTAGCGTTTCTCAGGCGGGCGTTGCACAGGAATCAGACGCGCTACCCTAGCGATACCTCCACAATCACGTTGCATACTTGGCTCGACCCGGAACATCGCACCCGTTCCGGACGCTGTCGGCGCTCTCATCTGCTTTTCAAGCCATTTGGTCGTGACGAGATCGTTGCGTGTTTTATTTGGCGTGAATGTCTGCCAACAAGATCTTGGCGAGTTCGACGAACTGACCCGTTGGATACTTTGATAAATACGCTTCAATCATCTCGGCGTTACGGGTGTCCCGCACCGTTTCCCAGAATGAAACCTCGATTCCTGGCTCGCCCGCCCCAGACCCACCTTGAGCAACGCGCGCGGCTGCGAGTTCGGCGAACTCGCCCGCAGGGTATCGCTTCAGATATAGGAGATATTCGGCCGGATCATCGCTCTCCTGAACCGCCTCCCAAAAAGCCACCTCAACCCGGCGCGCTTCATCTTTGTCTTGGTCTTCCGGCAAGGTCTGATCGACCGAAGAGGATCGCTCCGGGTGTTGGACGGACGTTAGCTCTGCACTGGGGCTTGGTTCGGACTGCGGGTCAAACAGAACACGGAACACCCGGAGCGGGCGCGAAATGTTCTTGACCTGATGCTCACCCAAATCCTCAAAGGTGGTGTCGACGCGATCGCGCAGATGATCTCGTACTCCTCGCGTTACACAGATGCCGCCGGCATCGGCCAGGCCTTCAAGCCGAGCGGCGATGTTGACCCCATCCCCGAAGATATCGCCGTCTTTCACCAGAACATCGCCGACGTTGATCCCGATGCGGAAGTACATCTTGTGTTTGTCGGCAAGCGACCGGTTGGCACGCCACATGGCCTGCTGGATGGCGATCGCACAGTTGAAGGCATGCACAATCGATGGGAATTCCGCCAACACGCTGTCCCCCGCGGTCCCGAAGATCTCTCCATGAGCACTTTCAATAAGGCCGTCGATGATAGTACGATGCGATGTCAAGGTCGCCAGAGTCTGCTCTTCGTCGGAATTCATCAACCGCGAGTAACCTTCGATATCCGCAGCCAGGATCGCTGCAAGCTTTCTTTCAAGTGGTGGCGCCTCCATGTGAACGATCCGATCCAACGCTGATGTGCAGTCGATCATCAACCGATGAGCACGCGGCTTTGTTCCTTTCGTAAAGGTTTGATCTCATCCGCGGGCGTATCACCCAAAGGCCGAATTTTGCTCGACCGAAATCTGCCATGGAGTGCCGCGAGGGTTCGAACACGGTACGTTCCATTCCCCTTCCCCTCGCACCAAGGCATCGGCCAGAGGGTGAAAGGCTTCAAAGTTGACGTCCTACAAGCCTCAGCGCAGGACTCCTGCTTCACGGGCAGCTTCTTCAAAGGCCAATCGGGCCATGTAACCAGGCAAGTGACCATTCATGGCTTCGAGACAGGTGGTCAATGCAGCCTGATATGCCGGACTGGATCTGTATCCAGACCAAGTGTTTCGCAAAACCGCTACCGCTTCACTGGCTGATCCAACCAACACCTCGTGATCCGCATTGGGCAGGCTTATCACAACGCTTTCGTTCCAGGGCGCCGGTTGTTTTGCTTTCTCTAGATCGCGTCCGTAGCGTTCCTCGCGTTCCCACCGATCCTCTGCCATGGCGTTCTCCTTCTCGAACACCGTCAAACCGGAAAAACAGGAATGTGTTCCCAGTTCGAGCAACGAGGTTGGGCACGGATCCGCCCCCCTTTTATCGCCGGTCTGCCTTCTTCCCGTTGTCGATGGGTGCCCCCGCAAGGCCCCTTACGAATGAGTTTCTTGCCATGGGCGCCTGTTCGGAAATTGTTGATGGGGTCGTGAAGCTAGGCCCCCGCACTTTCACGCGGCGTCTTCCAACGCGTCAGGACGTTGTCACCCCCGACCTCGGTAAGGCATTCCAACATCATGAGGGATCCTTGGCGCACAAAACCGAAACCAACATCGCAGACTGTTCGCAGAAGCTCAAGCACCGGGAAGAGGAACAGGTCGGGATCGGCGTCTAGACATGGTGTCGGTACCGGTTTCGCTGGAATCGTCGGCCGGCAGACAATGGAGCGAGGCTCCGCCGGTAACATCACTGACTTACTGCTTCGGAGGGAACCTCCACGTTTCGCGCGATCGACCAGAGATTAGCCCGACGATCTGCAGTCTAATCGGGTCGCGGTCTCTCCCATCTGGTCGAGCTTCGTCGTGTAACCCTGCTCCTCGGCCTCGCCAATCCCATAGCTCAGGTGGCCCACCGCGCTGATGTCGCAGCCTGCTTCTATCCCCCGAGTGACGAATGCCGGGATTTCGCCGGCGTCCAGTTGGCGCCGCGTATCTTTAGCACTGCTTTGCTCTCCGCTGAGGCCATAAAGCTACGGGCGCGGGATCGTCGACGGGCAAACTCTTCCCGTGGCGGGATCGGCTGGATCGCCTGTGGAGTCGTCGCACCGTTGTCCCCGGAACCATCGCCGCAGGCAGATTTGAACAAATGCGTAGCCAAGGCGTTTAGCTGCTATCCACAATTCACAGGAGGAAATGACATGGATTGGGACCGTGTTGAAGGTAACTGGAAGCAATTCAAGGGACAGATCAAGGAACAGTGGGGCAAATTGACCGACGACGACTTGGACCAAATCGCTGGCAAACGCGATCAGCTCGAAGGCAAGATTCAGGAACGGTATGGCCTCGAAAAAGATCGGGCACGACAAGACGTGGATGACTGGTTCGGCCGGCAAACCTGGTAATCTTCAGAGCGCCCCGCCCCAGGCGGAGCATCTGTTGTTCCCTAAGCGGCCCGGCGGCTACGGCGCGTCGGGCCGCTAAACTGACCTCCAACTACCGGTCGGGAAAACTTGCCTCAGATAAATTCGCGCGGTGCGATACGACTCTCGCGGGGAAAGAGTACTCGATCGGGCGGCAGTTCGAGCTCCACAACTGAAGCGGATTTCTCCAACCTCACCTCAAGATGCCGAGTGCCTGCCACGCGCCGGCTTCCGTGATTGACCCCACAAGACCGTGTTCGGAGCCCATGACGAGTTGTATAACGTGGGCCGAAAGTAGAGGGCCGCCTGACCATCGTGCTCAGTTGTCGGTAGGCCCGTAGATCGGCCCTCAAGCCAGATCTCGCGGCCGGAAACGCTGACGCTTAGGCAGTTCGACTGGCCAATGAACCCATAAACGAACTGAGACGGGTGATCGTAGATCTCGTCCGGCGTGCCCCGTCTGCTCGATTGAGCCGTTGTTCAGCACGACAATACGGTCGGCTAGCTCAAGCGCCTCCCCCTGGTCGTGCGTGACAAAAATAGTCGTGTATCCAGTTCGATCGTGGATGTACGCGACGAGGGTGCACTGTTCGAGAGTGCCATGTGGCTGGAGCACGCCGACGCGGTGCGGACGCATAGGGAACTTTTCGGATCGATGGCCGTTTGTGATTTGCCGACGATCCCCGACCGGATCATCGACCGGGCTCCGACGCGAAGGCGTGCGGAGCCTGCCAGGTACACGCTCGCTTGGCCCCGTTATCGACTTTCGGGGCCATTTTTTGTGTTCGCTCCCTGCCGACAGGAACCTGTTCAGCCCCGTGCGTTTTTTCGCTTGTCTTGATGCCAAGTGTCCCCCGAAGTAGCCCCTCGCCTCGTCGCGCCCGACGGGGCCACTTCTTTACGAATTGATCGACAGGGGATTCCCGGACCTGCGATGGCTTTGGCCCACCAGGTGCCCGACGGACGAGCCCCAGGCGCCAGCGCGCCGCCTGGACATTTCTTACGGTGTAATGGAACCGATACGAAGTCTCGACGTTTCTGGCTTCGTGAGACCCTGAGCCCCCGATCAGGTGACACCTTCACAATCCGCCCGGAAGTGAAGTACTCTCTCTATAAGTGCCTCTGGCCTCGTCCCGACGGGGCCATTTCTTTTATGATCCCTAGTCGCCGCGGCCATTTCCACGACGGGGCCCGCGCAGCTGGTTGGAGGTTGCCGATGAGGATTATCGTCGTGGGTGGACGAAGGCGCCCGATTTAGCGGCGAATGCATTGAGCGCGGCGCCGTGGGAGTGGACCCCGTTGCAAACACAGCCTGTTGGCTCTGTCGACGGAAGGGGCCTTTTCCTATTTAGTCGCTTCTGCGTGCGTTCATTGAAAAAGACAGCCCCATCGCTGGGGCCGTGAGGTAAAACATCTGACGCTTCTGTTGAACGGTCCGCAGGCAAACCGCGCTCGATAGGCCCCATCTGCGGAGTTGAGGTTGAAGGTGGGGCCTAGAGGCGCTTTCGATCACCAAGCGGCGGTCGAGCAACACGTTAGAACTTAGGAAAGCGCCAACGGTTCCACCATGGGACTTCAGTCCCATAACCCCGGCGCAATGGTCCTAATCCCGTGGAGAACTGACCCTGATACGCTATTTCTCACCTCAGCCTATGGCGAACTATTCGGCATAGGCCGACAACGACACCAGGGCAGCCTGCCCGTCCCTTCGGTTCGCTCTGGTGTCGTTGCCGACCGGAGGAATGGACTATGTACGAACAATACCGCTACGGCGGGCCACCGAAAAAATTCTCGACAGGGTTTCTTATCGGCGCGATGCTCTTGGCGATGCTCGTCATCGGCGGATACCTCGTCGTGAACAGCGCGCTATCGCACGAACCTCAACAATCCGTCGCCATCGTCCTTCCGACACCTTTGGCATCCCCGAAGTAGTTTTCGACTGAAACAGGAAAACAGCCATG
Source organism: Ensifer sp. Root558 (assembly GCF_001427045.1). Lineage (NCBI taxonomy): Bacteria > Pseudomonadati > Pseudomonadota > Alphaproteobacteria > Hyphomicrobiales > Rhizobiaceae > Ensifer > Ensifer sp. Root558. The sequence goes on from NZ_LMGC01000008.1 coordinate 71,549, forward strand.
AGACTGATGCACTTAGGGCGAACCCGCCTTGAAATGCTCTGCCACGATATCGCCCTCAGCGACGCCAAGCCAGAGAGCGCTGCCTACTCGATCTCTTCGAGGCTTACGCGATCGTCTCCTCAACGCGAGCTTCTGCGGGAATACCCGGCCCGTAAAGAGCAGATTGCCGAACGCCAACAGATCTAGGCCGACAAGGCAGAGTCGTCGCCTACTCACGCTAACCGATGAGCTACTATTTCCATGAGCATGGCCAAGCGCAAGCGTTATCCCAGTATCCCCGACAACGGCGGAGACAGTTTTGCGCCTGATAGCGAAGTGGGTCGCAGTAGGGCTTCACGGCCTCAATGGAGGAGCGGCTCGACAGATGGACCCCGGTGAAATCCCGGCCTTCGTCGACGACGTCATCGAGGCAGGCTGCGACATCTGCGCCGTGGGGCATGACAGCTACGTGATTAGCGAAATTGAGGAGCAGACTGCAACTAAGGAAAAGCTTGACCGAATAGTAGAGAAGTACGGCAATCGCGACGCCCTGAGGTGGGAGATCGTCGCCTACCTTTGGTCGATTGGCCGGTTCCTTGAGCTTGCGTCCGAAATCACCCGTCACTAGTTTCGCAAACCCCCGCGGGCAGACACAGTGCCGAGGCTACGGGTAGAATAAAAGCCTCTGCCGGGATCGGCAGAGGCCAAAGCACGCTGGTGCAAGCGGCTCGTCTGAACGGATGGAGCACGCTTCAAAAGCTACAGATGGAGGGCGGGGCGACAATTCACCCGAATGGAAGTGCATGCTCCGCCGACATGGAAAGTTTCTTCTTGAGCTACCATTGGGAGAGCGCCATATGGGAACGGTTTAGGCTGCACGCCTCTGGGTCTTGATCGCCTTGGAAGTTGGCTGGTCGCCCTTAGCCCTGGCGCCATAGTCCTCAACTGCCCGCCCTCGACCTCCCTCCAGAATCCCCTTCATCACGTGCCCGAATAGCCCGAATAGCCCGAATAGCCCGAATTGGGTATTTCCCCGGTGGAACCAGGCAAGCCCTGCCGACGTTTTCTGGACGCGAATACCACGAACGCTTCGCCGCCCTTCATGGGAGGTCCCAAATGTACTTTCACTCGGATGATCTCAACTGCGCTCTCGGTCCTAAAGACGTAGAAATGCTGCATCGAGTATTTGAGAGGACCTGCTTTTTAGCGGGATTTCCCAAACTTTCCAAGCGAGGCAATCAACTGGCAAGATTCCTGATTGACGAGTTCCGTGTCGGCCATACCGACGAGGCTTGCCTCCTGGAGTGCGCTCTCTGGTTCACAAAGCGGGATACGCGACAATCGGAGTTCTTGTCTCGTCGTGGGCTGGGTGAAATATCCCGTGTTCGTGGCCCCTCACATGAGTAATCTGGAGGCTACATGGGTTTAGTTCACCTCGGACGGGCGCGCTTGGCAATGGCTCTGCCCGCTCATCGCGAACGATTGCGTTCAGTCAAAGATCATGGTTTGTACGACCTCTTCGAAAAATATGCGTTGGCGGCAAATACACTCGATGCTCTTCAGCGAGAGACGCCCCGACGGGAGGAGCGAATCCATGATTTTCAGCAGCTTTGCCTGGATTTACAGGCTGAGGTCGTCGTCGTGCTTGACCGGCTTCACGAGGAGAGCTGGTAGTCAGACGCAAATTGCATTCCCAAACATGATACGCCTGCTCAGCGAAGCTCACACCGAATGCCATCGCCGCTTGAGGAACGATGTTACGGTCGGAATCAATTTCTCTCGCGCCACTTGAAAGGCGATAGCCCTCCTTAGCGCCATCTGTTTCAGTGACCGATCACCTCGCCAGCTCTCAGTTCTGATTCGCGTCCTTCAGAACTGGCAAAGTGCATTTCTATCGACCGCCGTTCTCGTTACTCTCTCGATCTTCCCTAGGGTCCGTGGTTCCTCTTTCTGCCCCCCGCAATGGGGCATAAGGACACCTTGGAGATGGCTACCAGGGCGTATTCGACAGCGGCGAGCCCGCGCACTTCAACTGGCCCGCGACCGGAGGGCAGGCACCCTATAGCGTGGCCGGAGAGGACATCGACGCTGCTCGCTGAGAGGCGCGGGAGCGGGTTCTGATTTCCGAACTCAACCAACGCGTTAGGAACATTCTCGTGGTTGTTGCGGCAGTTGACGCATGTTCTTGAGCTTCGTTGCTTGATCCGCCGGGATGTTCGTCTTGGAGAATCTCGCGGGTGCGACGGTCGTTTCCGCGACCGCCCCAACCGGCGCCCACTCGCCGAGCGAACTATTCTTTCGATCGGTCCGGTGCGGCCTGATCGAAACCCACGTCCCAGTCTTTCGGAGGTTCCCTACCTCCTGGCGGACTGCGGTGACCCGACATATCCTCAGACCCGGTGATCACGGTCGGCTTGGCACTCGATACTCCCGTGCTCTTGCGGTTGCCTTGGGGCTCCGCAAACTGGCCCTTCGCGTCGTCCCTGGTCTTGGTCGCGTCAGAAGGGCGATTTCTCGCGGGTTCCCGATTGTTTTCGCCGGCCGCATCCCGATCCTTTTCGGGATCATCCGGCCTCGTTTTCTCGGGCCCTTCCCATCGCGGTGGCTGGTCAGCGGTGCCCGGCGCGCCATCGTTCGGTTTGTTACTCGACATGTCTGCCTCCTTTTTGAAAGGCCGAACCGGCGATGCGCGTTGAAGTTCCCATCGGGGTGCATCCGCACAGGCAACGGCGCGCTGCACGTATGCGGGTTCGAAACCCAAGGTCGGGGGTGCGATTTTTTGCTTGGCGGGGAACCATATCGATCCCCCACGCTTCGGTTGGTGCCCGCCGACTCTACGGCGGGCACCAACCGAGGAGAACGACAATGGCAAATCAACGCAGCCAGGGCGGCAGCAGCGAACAGCATCGCAAGGCTGGCGAACAAAGCCATAAGAACGACGACAAGCAGCGACAATCCGGCGGTCGCGAAACCGGGGCTGGCAAGAGTGCCGGTTCGGGCGGGGCTAAGAGTGGCGCTGGCACCACGGGCGGCGGTCGCGGCACCGACCGCAAGAGCTGAGGTTCCATGGAAAGGCGGCCAAGGACGTGCACGACTCAATGACGTCGACCGAACCCAGAGGTTTCGGGAAGTCGGCAGGTTACAGTGCCTCGAACCCTTCCCGGGATCAGATGACCGAAACGCGGAAGTGCGTCTGGAGACTGAGGACGAAATGCGGACTGTCTGCCCGGTTCCAGGCGAGGTCCCGAGTGCCGATTTGTCCACTCGCTAACCGGACGGGCTGGCTCATCCTGGTTTAGCATGATGACCGTCCGCCATACTCGGCGGGCGGTCCTTTTTGCATGAAAGCGTTGACAATCTTCGGAACCACCGGTCGCCGCACCGTGTTTTGCGTTGGCGTGTACCAACGAGACAGGAGACATGAACCATGAACATCATCGCACAACAGGTGCTCACAGATCCCGGAGGCGTGATGACCGTCGAATGGGTTGCAGAAGGCGGAGATGTGATTTCCGTTCGCCTACAAAGCACTGGCGGAGACCTTGGCGTCGATGCGGCCGTGACCAAGGCCAAAGCTATGATGGTGCAAGTAGCCGCGTTCGAAGAGGGGGATGACCGCGAAATAGCCGGTGGCGATGAAACGGGATCGCCGGCGGTGGAGTCTTTGAGAAGCGCGCGCAGCGCAAAGGATACCGGCACTCTGGAAGAACAGCTCGACGAAGGTCTCGAGAGTTCGTTTCCCGCAAGCGACCCGGTTGCCGCGACCACCAGCTCTATTCCGACCGGACGCTCCGATCCCTCGAAGAACGAAAGCTAGACACGCGGCCCGCGCGCACGTCTTGTTTGCTCGATCGCCAGCGCGTTGCCAGCGGGCGCTCGGCTGCACCCCGGTTCCCGCATGCGGCGTAACTCTTTCCACTTGGCAGTTGGACCTGCCGACAGGAGACCTATCATGAAAAAGCTCGTTCTTGCTTCACTCGTGCTCACTCTGGCCGGTTCGGCCCTCGCCCAGTCCGCAATGGAAAAATCCGGCATAAACTCGCTGATCGGCGCTGCACCTAAAACACAGGATTTCGTCCAGGAAGCGGCGACAAGCGATCTGTTCGAAGTTCAGTCCAGCAGGCTTGCTTTGGAAAAGGGCGATGCCGCAACGAAGGTCTTCGCTCAGAAAATGGTCCAAGACCACGAAAAGACGACTGCTGACCTCAGTGGCCTCGTCTCCAGTGGCAAGGTCAAGGCGACCCTGCCGAAGACCATGACGACCGCTCAAAAGGAGATGCTCGCCAAGCTGAACGATCTCAAGGGCGAAGACTTTGGGAAACAGTACCGTTCCGATCAGCAGGAAGCGCATGAAGATGCGGTGGACCTGTTCAAGCGCTACAGCGAAGGCGGAGAAAACGCGGAGTTGAAGGCTTGGGCTGCAAAAACGCTTCCGGCCCTGGAGCACCATCTGGAAATGGCGGAGAACCTTTTCAAATAGCGCAATGGCGTTCGAGGGCACGGCCGGGACTATCCGAGATGACGCTCGATGTGACGAGGATCGCAGTGCGAGCCTCCGGGTCAACTAAATGGCCGGGCACAAGATTGCGCTTTGAACCATCCAAGTTTGGTGCGCGCCCCTGCAGCCGTGGAACCAAATCCCGTCCGCCCGGTTGCCCCCGGGCTCAGACGGATTTCTCGTGTTATGGCGACCTTAAGCATCAACCGCACCGCGCCAGCTACCGATCGCCGATCGGGCGGTTTCGCTTTCGGCGACCATGTCCCTGGCTCGTCGCTCCGCGCGGTCTTAAAGGAGGCAGGGACTGCCGCTGCTGCGGCCCCAAGCACGCAACCCAAATCGTGTTTGGTGAAGCGCCGCCCGACGCGGACCTCGTGCTCGTCGGGGAACAGCCGGGGGATAAGACCTCGCCGGCCACCCTTTTGTCGCTCCGGCCGGTCGGGTCCTCAGCGTCTTGGCCGGTATCCCGCCAAGACTGCTACCTGACCAACGCCGTCAAGGATTTCAAGCATGAACAACGGGGCAAACGAAGGCTACATGCACGACCGAATGCAGGCGAACTCCAACGTTGCTGCTGGTGGTTCGGCGCCGAGCTGCCCTCGTCCGCTCGGATGCGGTCGTCGCACTTGGCGCGACCGCCGCGCAGGCATTGCTCGGGGGGTCGGTCAAGATCATGCGCGATCGCGGGCGCCCGATAGACGTCGCTGCCCCCTTCATGATCCTCGTGACCGTTTACCCAGCCTATCTGTTGCGGATCCGCGCGGTCGCGGGCTCTTACTCCGAGCAGGGTTGGACCCGCTTTAACGCGGCGCGCAATCCCTGTAGCAGGGGAAATTGAGAAGGAGCGCTTAAGTCTCTGCAACCCCGATCCTTCAACCGGTACCGATGGGGCTTGCTTTGGCGGTTGCAGGAGGGCCTTAGTTCTCGTCACCCGGATATGCAGAGTTCTTCAGCAGGGTGGCAACATGGGATGCATTGCGGGCAAGCATTGCAATCATCGTTTTTACCGGCTCAGGGGTCTTTCTCAGATCGACGAAGTTGGTAGAGCCCATCGCTTCGCCAACCCAGTAAGCGACCGCATTTGCCGGAATGGTGAAGCCGACGTCGTTGAGTGCCTGAAAAACTTCGGCGGAAACGTGATGGGCGCCGTCTTCGTTGCCGACGACAGCAACGACGGCAATCTTGCCGTAAGAAACCATGCGCCCTTTTTCGTCGGTTTCATCAAGGAATGCGTCCATCCTCTCCAGGGCACGCTTGCACACACTCGATGGCTGCCCGAGCCAGATGGGCGTGCCGATGAGCAGGATGTTGGCATCGAGGATCTTCTTGCGTATATCGGGCCAATCATCCCCCTCACCTTCATCGGAAGTCACGCCTGGTTTTACGTTGTGATCGGCCAGGCGGATCGTCTCAGTGTCGACGCGATGCTTCTCGAATTCCGCCGCAATAAGACTTAGGAGTTTATCGGTGGACGACGCCTCGGTGGCTGCGGAGGATTTTAAGGTGCAGTTTAAGGCAAGCGCTTTCAGAGGCATCGACGGATCCTTCTCACTCGGGACGGGTAACCGGGTTGTTCAAACGACCAGATGTCGTTGACGCTCCGGACTGCGTTACGCTTCACGGCGAGGCGTCGCCGCTAAGAAATCTTCGGTCTTCACGAGTTCGAGCTGGACTGAATACCGATCGCTGAGCAGATCCATGGCGGCATCGTGCGTTTCGTCGGCGCCGCTATAGACCGCATCGCAAAGCACGGTGACGCCAAACCCGAGATCGATCGCGCCGAGGATGGTCGCCAGGACGCAGATATCCGTCTCGCCGCCAGTAACGACGAGGGTTTCCACGCCTTCTTGTCGAAGGTGCGAAAACAACCGGCCATCAACCCAGGGCGAATAGGTCGTTTTGTCGAAGACGCGGGCTGGCGGCACAAGGTTTTGAAACGAGGGCGGCAGCTCGAGCATTTCTTTAGGCAGGTGCTCGCCGGTCATCATCCACCATTTTTGATAGTAGTCCCTCCAACTTCCCGCCGCGTCGCGTGGATTTAGGGGTGGTATAAATCGGGTGAAGATTGTGTTGCTCGCATGGCGTTCCGATATTTCGACAAGTTGCGGTAGTACGTTTTTCATCCACGGCACGTGCCAGGGCGTCTGCTCCAAAAACATCCGCTGGGCATCGACGCAGATATGCCGCCACTTGCCGACTGCTTTCATGCCCGGTGCCTCCTTCAAGATCAACCGAACCCGCGAACGGCGTGACTGGTTCCCGGATGCCCGGAGTTTTCTGCCACAGGCCAATCACCAAAGGCACACAGAACCTTCTTGCAGGCTGCGCGTTCTCTCCTGACGGAAGAACGGAGCTGCTCGGCCTGTTCGCGGGCAGGCACCGCTTCATCGCGCTCCCCGACTTGGAGAACTGGCCGGACGGCGCATGCTCGGGCTGCTCAATGTTTGCAGACAGCGTCACTCGTCACGAGCTAGTTGCGCGACTGGCTTGTCGCACATGGGTACATGGGCGACGTCGCGCAGCCCACTCCGATTCGGTTGGATTCGGAAGGCGTAAATCGCGAAGAGGTGCAGTAGTACCGTAAGCGATGTGCTGATCCCACATTGGCTGGATAACACCGAACTGTGGTATCAAGCATCAATCGCAGAAGAGCGCTATGGTCGGATAGCGACAATATGAGAACTTGGATTGTGAGGCCTATCACGGTTTCCGCTGTCTATGCCGAAAAGCATCGACGAACGCCGAGAAGGCTGGCGAAGGATTGCGCCGGCTTGGATAATAGAGATGGTAGCCTTGGAAGGTCGGACACCAGTCCGAAAGCACCTGCCGCAGCCGCCCACGCTCGACATGTCGCAAGACAAGGTCCGTGGGCACGTAGGCAAGACCGATGCCGTCCAATGCAGCGTCTATCGCGGGAGCGATGTTGCTCAAGGTGAGCTGGCCCTCCACCCGCACGCTGAACTCGCGGCCGTCCCGCTCGAATTCCCAGGCATAAAGCCCCCCGGACGTTGGAAGGCGAAGGTTGACGCAGTTGTGGCCTGTCAGGTCCTGCGGGATTGACGGCGGCCCGTGCCGCTCCAGATAGTCGGGCGAGGCAACGACGGAATACGACACGTCGGGTCCTATGCGCACCGCCACCATATCTCGGGCAACGGCCTCGCCAAGACGGACGCCAGCGTCGAACTGCCGCTCAACAATGTTGGTGAAGCCATTGTCGACGATAATCTCCACCGTTACGTCTGGGAAGTCCCGCAGGAATGCCGAGAGCCGACGGCGGAACACGAGCTCGACCGCATCGTCGGGGCAGACCACCCGTACGTCGCCGGACGGCTTGTCGCGTAATGCGCTGATCGCGTCGATCCCTGCGGCGATGCTCTCGAAATGCGGCTGGATGCTCTCCATGAGACGTTCGCCGGCCGCCGTGGGGGCCACGTCCCGCGTGGTGCGGGAAAGAAGCCGGATGCCCAGCCGCTCCTCCAGCGCGCTGACTGTGTGACTGAGGGCCGAGCGTGTGAGACCAAGCTTGGCGGCAGCGCGCGTGAAGCTCCGCTCCTTGGCAACTTCCAAGAATGCTCTCATCTCGGTGAACTCGTCCCGCCGCATTGTTGAATCTCCTTCACATCGACATGCAGATTATGCCTTCTAGTCTGTCTAACCCCGTTTGGCTATTTGTTGCGGCGACCCTAAAGGAGAGCCGTAATGGTCGTTGAACTGACAGCGAATGACATAATCTCGACGGAAGCCGCAGATACGCCATGGGCTGCCGTGACCTGCCTGTCGCTCCTGACCTTTCTTCTAGTCGGATTGGAGTTCCTGCCGGTCAGCCTCCTGACACCGATCGCCGGAGAACTATCGGTATCGGAAGGACAGGCCGGGATGGCCATCACGGTCTCGGGCGTCTTCGCTTTAATCACCAGCCTCTTCGGCAACGGCTTTCTGTCGAAATGGGACAGGAAGGCAGTCGTTCTGCTCTACACCGGGGTTCTGGTCCTCTCCAGTCTGACAGTCGCCCTCGCTCCCAACTTCGCCGTCTTTCTCGCGGGTCGGGCTCTTGTCGGTGTCGCGATCGGCGGTTTCTGGTCGCTGTCGACAGCCATCCTCGCACGTCTGGCATCGAAGTCGGACCTGCCGAAGGCCATCGCTTTGCTCCAAGGCGGCACCGCGCTCGCCATCGTTGTCGCGGCTCCTCTCGGCAGCTTTCTCGGCGGGCTGATCGGCTGGCGCGGCACCTTCCTGATCACGGTTCCGATCGGTCTCGTCGCCCTGATCTGGCAGTTTGCGGTTCTGCCGAAGATGCCTGCGACGGAAACCGTGTCGGTCGGCCGGATGTTGCGGCTCTTGCGCAACCGCGCCTTCCTGATCGGCATGGCGGCGACGGGTCTCGTCTTCATGGGGATGAACGCGCTTTCGATCTATCTGCGTCCGTTTCTCGAAGGTGTCACCGGGGTGGAACTCAACACGCTCTCGCTGATGCTTCTGGGTGTCGGACTCGGCGGTTTGGCCGGGACTTCCCTGATTGGCTTCGTTCTGCGCCGACACCTGACCGCCGCGCTTATTGGTCTGCCGGGCACGGTCGCCCTGATCGCTGTCCTGCTGATCGGCTTCGGGTCTTCACTGTGTGCTACCGCGGTCCTTCTCGTGCTCTGGGGATTCTTCTCGACCCCGACCCCGGTGGCCTGGAACACTTGGATGGCGAGGCTAGTCCCCGGTGAACTGGAAGCGGCGGGCGGTATCCAGGTCGCTCTGATCCAGTTGGCCATTGCAGGGGGGGCGTTTGCAGGCGGCGTTCTTTTCGACATCGCAGGCTGGTGGAGCGCTTTCCTTCTGGCCGCCCTCCTTCTTGCAGGCTCGGCCGCGTTCGGAGCGCTCGCCGGCCGCCGCGTTTGACCTCTCAACAATCTCGAACGGGAGAACATCATGACTCAAGGGATCGAAAATAAAGTCGTCGTCATCACCGGCGCGAGCAGTGGACTGGGAGAAGCTACGGCACGCCATCTCGCCGAGCGAGGTGCCACCGTGGTGCTCGGTGCTCGGCGGTGTGACCGCATCGATGCACTGGCCGACGAACTCACCGCAAAGGGCTACAAGGCCAGGGCGGTCCAGACAGATGTCACGGACAGGCAGCAGGTTAGCAACCTGGTGGACACCGCGGTGAGCGAATTCGGCCGCATCGACGTCATGCTGAACAATGCGGGCCTGATGCCGCTTGCCCCGCTCGAACGTCTCAAGGTGGACGAGTGGGACCGCATGATCGACGTCAACATCAAGGGCGTGCTCTACGGCATCGCCGCGGCGCTGCCGCATATGAAGGCGCGGAAGTCCGGACACATCATCAACGTTTCCTCGGTCTACGGGCATGTCGTCGATCCGGGTGCCGCTGTCTACTGCGCCACCAAGTTCGCCGTCCGCGCACTCTCCGAAGGGCTGCGCAAGGAGGTGAAGCCTTACAGCATCCGGACGACCATCATCTCGCCCGAGCCGTCAGCACCGAGCTTCTCGATCATATCAGCGAGAAGGATATCCAGGCAGGCACGAAGGAGTTCGTGAGCAAGATCGCCGTGGGTGCGGACACCTTCGCCCGGACTGTCGCCTTCGCGGTAAGCGAGCCAGACGACGTCGACATCAACGAAATCCTGTTCCGGCCCACCGCGCAACCAGTTTAACAGGACTCGCATCATGGCGACGAACACCTTGGCTATGACCCGGCGGGGGATCGTAGGTGGCGCTCTGGCGGCCGCGACTTTGCCCTTTGCGGTACGTGGGCAGGACGGCCGCGATCCCGCCAGCCAGGAACCGACCGACGTCAAGATCAGAATGACCTTCAACGACCTGTCGCTGACGGCCACGCTTTACGACAATCCATCCGCGCGCGATTTCGCCTCGATGCTTCCTCTGGACCTCAGGATCGAGGATTTTGGGGGGAACGAGAAGATCGTCCGTCTGCCGCGGAAGTTAACCGAGGAAGGCAGCGGCTCGTTCGGAAACGAGCGGCCCGGCGACCTCTGCTACTTCAAGACATGGGGCAATCTCGCCCTGTTCTACGACGACTACCGTTGGGACGGGCTGATCCGTCTCGGCCGCTTCGACGGGGGCTTCGAGCCTCTGCTCGTTCGCGGCGCATACCCCGTGCGGATCGAACGGATTTGAATTATCCACGCCACCATCCGAAGAGGACCAACCGAATGAAAAACTTCATGATCACACTTATGGCGCTGACGCTGGCCGCGTCCTCTCTCGCCTTCGCCGATGACAGCAAGTCTGCGATAACGGGGACGTGGCGCATGACGTCGCTACATGTCACCGACGCGAACGGCAAGCAGACCGAAATCCCCTATTCAGGCCAGGTCATCTTCTCGCAAGGCGGAACGCTCTCCGTCCAGGCGATGAACCCGGACGCCGCCGCGGAACCGACGCCTTATACGGCGAACGGATATGAGGCGTACTACGGCCCGGTGGAAGTCGACGAAGCCAAGAAAAGGTTTGCCATCATGGTGGAATCGTCACTTGTCCGAAATCTCATCGGTCAGCGCATGGAGCGGAGGTTCGAGGTCGATAACGATCAGCTCACAATCACGCCCGCCGATCCCAAGGAAGGCTGGCGCGTGACCTACGAAAGGCTCTGAGGAGAATGGCCCACTGAGAGTAATCTGGAACGGAAGGAGGCGCTCGACCCGAACGGGAAGCGCCTCCTTCGTTAACCCGGATGACGTCGAACGTGCCAGCTATGCAGCTTGCTACAGGATGTCATCGAAACGGGTGATACGCGATAAATGGACATCGGAAAGCTCCTGTTCAAGATGCGCAAAAATCTGACATCCCGACGGTGCGATCCGCCCCAACATATTCAATAGACAGGTTGCTCAATCGGCTGGTTTGCTCTTTGAGCGCGCTAGCGGCCAACCCCGATGGATGACCGCAATGGGGCAAACTGCGGTCAATGGCGGGAACTGCATTGTATGGCGGGATAATTCCACGGCAAAAGGCCATCAATCTGGCTCTGCTTGTGACCATTGACGATAGCGGTTAGCGTATCGGTCAGGTAGGCCTGCGGATCGACGGCATTGAGCTTGCAGGTTTCAATGAGAGAGGCGATGGTCGCCCAATTCTCTGCTCCAGCGTCATGCCCTGCGAAGAGTGCGTTCTTCCGATTGAGGGCGATGGGACGGATGGTTCGCTCGACGCTGTTGTTGTCGATCTCGATGCGGCCGTCGTTGAGGAACAGCTTCAGGCCATCCCAGTATTTGGCGATGTAGGCCAAGGCCTCGCCGAGTGGGGACTTCGTTGCAACACGGGCACGGTGATGGACGAGCCAGGCCCGCATATCGGCGATCAGCGGCGCTGAACGTTCCTGCCGTCCGGCAAGGCGAGCCCCCGGATCAAGGCCACGCAGTTCGGTCTCGATCCGATAGAGTTCACCGATCCGTTTAACGCCGTCTTCGGCAATCGGTGCTGTTCCATTGCGGGTGATCTCTACCAGCTTGCGCCGAGCATGGGCCCAACAATAGGCAAGCCTGATGTTCGCACCGACACGGTCTGGCGCGATCATCCTGTTGTATCCGGCATAGCCATCGACTTGCAGGATGCCGGAGAAGCCCTGCAATATCCTTTCGGCGTGAATGCCCCCGCGACCTGGCGCATAGGTGAAGGCCACACCTGGTGGAGCACCGCCACCCCAAGAACGATCATCTCGTGCCAGCGCCCAGAAGCATCCGGTCTTGGTTTTGCGCGAGCCGGGATCGAGCACCGGGGCACGGGTCTCGTCCATGAACAGCTTGGTCGAGCGCTTCAGGTCAGCAATCAGCGCATCGAAGACCGGGCGAAGCTCGTAGGCCGCCCGACCGACCCAGTCGGCGAGCGTTGAGCGATCCAAATCGATGCCTTGGCGGCTCATGATCTGGGCCTGCCGATATAGCGGAAGGTGATCGGCATATTTGGAAACCAGCACATGGGCGACGGTCACTTCCGTCGGCAGTCCTGCCTGGATCAGCCGCGCTGGAGCCGGGGCCTGAACGACGCCGTCGGTGCAGGCACGGCACGCATATTTGGGGCGGCGGGTGACAATGACGCGGAACTGCGCCGGGACTACATCCAGTCGCTCTGAGACATCCTCGCCAATGCAATGCAGGCAACCACCGCAGGCACAGATCAGGCTTTCCGGTTCGATCACCTCCTCGACACGGGGAAGATGTTTTGGAAAGAAGCCGCGATTGGTCGCGCGTGGCTTGGCAGCAATCCTGTTTCCAGCAGGAACGTCCGCCTCATCCTCGGCACGGATGGCAGCCCTGGCCGTTTCCAGGTCTTCCAGCGCCAGATCGAACTGGTCGGGATCGGTCTTCTCGGACTTGCGCCCGAAGGCTGCCTGCTTGAAAGCGGCGACCAGTCTCTCAAGCCGTTCGATCCGCTCATCCTTGCGAGCAATCTGGGCATCCTTGCCTGCCTCGCGGGCCTGCGCCGCAATCAGCATCGCCTTCAGGGCAGCGACATCATCGGGAAGATGGGCGGTATCCAGCATGGCCAAAACCTACCAAATCCCGGCTCGTTTTGCCTTCGGAATCTATGATGCTGAGTCATCGTGCCGCAGCTATTCGACAGTCTCCGGCGTTCTCGTCTTGACAGCATGAACCCGCCGCCAATCGAGGCCTGCAAACAGGGCTTCGAATTGGGCGTGGGTCAACGTCATCAGTCCATCCTTGATGCCGGGCCAGGTGAAGGTGTGCTCTTCCAGCCTCTTGTAGGCCAGGACGATACCTGAGCCGTCCCAGTAGATCAGCTTCAGCCGGTCTGCCTTGCGCGACCGGAACACAAAGACTGTTCCGGTGAACGGGTCCTTGTGCAGCTCGTTCTTCACAAGCGCCGCCAATCCGTTATGACCCTTCCGGAAGTCGACCGGTTTGGTAGCCACCATGATCCGCACACGGCTCAATGGAAAGATCATATCGTGGCTGCCAAAGCACGCGCGATGGCAGCGATCCGGGCAGCAGACGCCCCTTCCTCAAGACGGATCGTGACCGGACCGACGACAATCTCTGCGCGGGAGACTGCTTTGGCAGTCGGCGGCTCCGGCGCGGGCGTCTCGATAACCATCGTCGCGAATTCGACTGTATCCTCCGGCGCAGGCAAAACCAGCTTGCCCTGCCGCGCCAGCGTGCGCCAGGACGACAGGTGGTTGGCCTTCAGACCGTGGCGTTCTGCGATTTCGTTCACCGTCACGCCCGGGCGCAAGCTCTCCGAGACGATCCGTGCCTTCATCTCGTCAGGCCATTGGCGATGAGCTTCACGTCTGCTCCGCCGCGTCGTGAGAACCTCCAACGTAGTCTCCATGGAGAAACTCCTTTGTCATCCATGGAACGTCGATCACAGATCAGGCGACGGCAGACAATGTGGGGCGAAAACAGCGGTTACGTAGTACCCCGGTTTTATGAAATAACATTCCTCACCTGCATGCGGCCTATTGCCGGCTAAGGCCGGGAAGATATGGACATTTCGGCGAAGCAACCCGGTCGTTGCTCCTGCACGTGCATGAGCGGATTTCAGCCAAGTCGCCGTGTCACGCTAAAAAGCCCGTTATTCCGGACGCGGCAGCGAAGCCGAATATCTTGCGGGCAAGATGGCGGCCGCCGGAAACGACGTATCTCTACCTAAGTTTATGTGGAGAAGGGCAAAATCGAGTTCCTTTGAGCTGCTAGATGCGTCGCGGCATTAAGCTGCGGCAAGCCACGACCTCATGTCCCATTTCAGTGAGAAGGTCCTCAAGGTTTAGAGAATGAGAACTTCATCCTCGACGATCAGAATCCGCCGCCCCTCCGCTTTGGCCACTTCGCCCTCCCAGGAAATCTTCACCGGCGGGAATTGGTGCGACCATCGTGCACTCAAGGCCGGTGATCTCGTAGCCAACACGAACCTCTCCTCGCAGTTCCGAAGCCAGTGCCCGTTCAATCAGGAGTGAGCCAAAACCCTTGCGTGTCGGCCGAGCGACCGGAGGTCCGCCGCTCTCCCGCCAGCTTAGGAAGAGCTGCCGTCCGGCGCCCTCGCCTTGGATTTTCCATGCGATCAGGACGCGGCCTTTTTCCGACGTAAGTGCACCATATTTTGCGGCATTCGTACTAAGTTCATGGAGCGCCATGGCAACCGCCAATGCCGCACTCGGCGAAAGCCGAATGCTCGGGCCTTCAATCTGGAAGCGGTTTTCTCCCCCGGCATGAGGCCTCACCGTATCGGCCACGATTTCACGCAGATCTGCGCTCTGCCAGCTCTCTCGCGTCAGAAGGTCGTGCGCTTTGGACAGATTGATCAGCCGCGACCCGAAAGCCTCCCGCGCTTCCTCCAGCGTCGATGCGTGCCCCAGTGTCTGCGCCGCGATAGATTGAATGACAGCCATCGTGTTCTTGACGCGATGGTTGAGCTCCCCCATCAGGGTTATGCGATGCTGATCGGCGCGCCGCCGTTCAGTCATGTCTCGTGCGATGGTCGAAGCGCCGATGACAACGCCCACGGCATTCCTGAGCGGTGAGATCGTCAATGAAACCCACATCTCGCTTCCGTCCTTGCGCTGGCGCAGCGTCTCGTAGTGCTGAATGTGCTCGCCCCTTCGGACACGCTCCAGGATATCCCGCTCCTCATCGTGGCGGTCCGGCGGAACCAGGGTCATTATCGATTGGCCGACAATCTCATCGGCCTCGTAGCCGAACAGCCGCTCTGCGCCGATGTTCCAGCTTTTGACGACGCCCTCCAGCGACTTGCTGATGATCGCGTCGTCTGACGAGGCGACGATGGCGGCCAGGCGTTGCGCCACCGCCTCGGCCTGCTTGCGTTCGGAGATGTCCACCAGCATGTTCACCGCCCCGGTGACCTCGCCGGAGGCGTCTCGCAAAGGGGTCGGATAGGCCAAAGAAGGGCACGCGCACGCCGTCGGGTCGCTCAGCCGCGGCTTCGGCAGCGTGTATCGATCTTTTCTCCCTCAGGGCAATTGCCATGGGGCATTGGTCGTGCGGCAGGACCGTACCATCCGGTCGATACAAACGCCAGGATCCGCACCACGCCGTGCCTAGATCCGGACTGCGTCCCCACAATTCAGCGGCAGCCGGATTGTAGGACGTGATCCGGCCTTCCGCGTCAGTGGTGTAAACTGCGCCCGGCAGCGACCCGACAAGATCCCTCAGGCGCTGTTCACTGGTGCGAACAATGCTATCGGCCTCTCTGCGTTCGGTGACATCCTCGATGGCGAGCAGGATCAGTCCGTCTCGGCCGTCGCCTTCGGAGAGCTTGCGGGCATTGAGTATCATGCTGCGCCGGCCGATCTCGCGAAATTCGTGTTCGACCTCGTAGTCGGAAAGTTCCTGGTCCTTCGACAGCACCTCTTCAAGCAACATCCGAAGGGCGGGAACGTCCCACTGCCCGTTGCCAAGCGCGTAGAGCAGCCTGCCCTCGGTGTCTTTCCGCAAAACCTTGAACAGATCGTAGAAGGCGGGATTGGCCGAGACCACCCGCAGCTCGGCGTCGAGAACGATCAGGGGCTGCCGCACCGTCCTGACGATCGCCTCGGCGTAGAGGCGCGCGTCGTCAACGGCCTCGGCGGCCGCCCTTCGTTCAGTGATATCGCTGAAAGTGATCACGATGCCGGCGATGCGGTTGTCTCGCGTGCGGTAAGGCAGGATACGACGGAGGTACCAGCGCCCGGTGTCCGCGCGAATTTCGGCCTCGATGGTCGTGAGTTTGCTGAGCACTGTCTGCGTATCATCGAGCAGGTTCTCGTCGGAGAACTTGCGCGCAAAGTGGGCGATTGGTCGACCGATGTCGGAAGTCACGAGGTTGAAAAGCTCCTTCATCGCCGGTGCGAACCAAGTGATTGCTAACTTCTCATCGAGAAACAGCGTTGCCGTTTCCGAGCCGGCCAGAAGGTTGTTCAGATCATTGGTGGAGCGCTCCAACTCGGAGATCTTGTGCTGAAGCTGGCTGTTGACGGTGTTCAGCTCCTCGTTGAAGGACTGTAGCTCTTCCTTGGAGGTTTCGAGCTCTTCGTTGGTGGACTGAAGTTCCTCGTTCATCGAGATCGCTTCCTCATTTGAAGCCTTCAGCTCCTCGTTGGCGGTCTCGAGGTGCTCGATGGTGTTGCGCAACTCGGCGCGCATCGAGATCAGTTCTTCCTGAAGTGCCCGCTCGCCGGACGTCGTTTCGAGCACGTCGTGGCCGGCTGGATCGCCGGACGCGGCAGGCGCTTCATCCGCCGTAAAGCTCACCAGAATCAGTTTGCCGCCCTGTGGCGAAGCCGGCAGCGGCATCACGGTCATGGCGACCCGCCGCGACGCTCCGTTCTGTCGCACCCGCGCATGAACCGTGGCGGTCCTGTCGCCCTTCGTGGCTTCTCGCAGCGCACCGCGTAGCTTGAGGCCCAATCCCTCCCGCGTCATGGCGAGCAGATCTCTGGTGGGCTCTCCCGAAGGCTGCTCCAGATAGTCGCCGGTCGACCCATGGAAATATAGAGCACGACCTTTCTGATCGATCAACACCGACGCAGGCGCGTAGCGCTCCAGCAGGGCCCGGCGCGCAGTCTCAGCCAGCCTCGCCGATTCCGCTGGCGTGGCGAGCGGCCCGCCCGCAGTTCCCGCGCCAACCGATCCGCGCAGAGGCCGATAGTCGATGAGATCGTGGCGCGTTGGTCCGGTGCGGGCATAAATGCGCCACTTCTTCGAGATGGTGTCGAAGAGCTCATCATGCCGTCCGATCGTCTCGGCATTGCCGAGGAACAGATGTCCGCCCGGACGAAGCGCGAAATGGTATTGCGCGATGACGCGCTGCTGCGCCTCCGGCTCCAGATAGATCAGGAAATTACGACAGGAAATGAGGTCGAGCCGAGAGAACGGCGGATCGCGAAGCACGTTGTGTGCTGCGAACACGACCGAGTCGCGGAGCTCCTTTCTGACCTGGAAGCAACCATCAAGCTTTTCGAAGAAACGGCAGATACGTTCTGGCGGAAAATCTGCGAGCGCGGATGCGGGATAAATGCCGTCACGCGCCTTGTGCAGATTCCCCTCCAGCGCGTCGGTGGCAAAGACTTTCAGATCGAACCGCTTTCCGGCGGCCTCCGCCTGCTCGGTTATTAGCATGGCGTTGGTATAGGCCTCTTCTCCCGTGGCACAGGCAGGAACCCAGATGCGGATCTCACTGCCGCTGTCGCGTTCTGCAACGAGTGGCGCGATTGCGAGGCTGGCGAGCGCCCTCCATGCTTCCGGATCTCGGAAGAACCCGGTCACGCTGATCATCAGGTCGGCCGCCAAGGCGGCCGCCTCGCCGGCGTCGGTCCGGAGATCTTTGACATAGTCCAAGGGTGTGTTGATGTTTCTCAGCCCCATGCGACGATGAATGCGCCGCCTCAGGGTGTTGCGCTTGTAGCTGCCGAAATCGTGCCCGTTTCGAGCGCGCACGACGTCCAGGATCTGTTCTATCGCCGCTTCGCCCGCCACGTGACCGGGCTCGACCCCGGCGGGATCGGAAACATAGCCATGCTTGAGATACGCAACCAGGATTGCTGGCATCGCCTCGGCAGCCAGCACATGGTCGGCAAGCCCAGCAGCGATCGCACTTCGCGGCATAGCATCGAATCTGGCAGTCTCGGGCGATTGCACCAGGCTCATCCCGCCTTCCGCCCGGATCTGCTTCAGGCCTTCCGTGCCGTCGCTTCCGGTCCCCGAAAGCACGATTGCAACTGAGCGCTCATGGCGTTCCGCCGCGATCGACGCAAACAGCACGTCGATCGGATGCCGCTTCCCGCGAGGCTCCGCTGGCCTTGATACTCTCAGCCGCTGGGATTCCAGCTTGAGATCCGTATCGGGGGCAATGACGTAGACGCTGTCGGGCGCGAGCGATAGTGCGCCTTCGACCTGCACGACTGGCATTCTAGTGTGAGAGCCAAGAATGCGCGCCATCTCGCTTTTGCGCTTCGGATCGAGATGCAGCACTACGACGAAGGCACAGCCGCTGTTAACCGGCATGGCGTCAAAAAAGCTGCTCAGTGCCTCGATGCCGCCAGCTGACGCGCCGATGCCGACGACCGGAATGTCGGCGGCAGCAACAGAAGAGGCCGTCTTTCTTGCAAGCGTCCGCACCGCCGCAGGTTCTTTAGGACCGCTCTTTACAAATGATTGTCTTGGCACGGGACACCCTTTCAATGATGCGCCATTGCGCGTGAAGAGCTGAGAACGTGCGCCAAGTGGCGCCGCTTCATGAATATATCCCTCTGGGCAACCGCCGAGGCCATCAACTGATGGACGGCAAAAACGTCTTGGCCGCAAGATTTACGTGATCATTGACCTTCCTTGCGGCGAATATGTTGCGCGCAACATGCGGGCGCGTAAAGTCGGCTGCACGCGCTCGATCGGCTCGTGTCGCAAAGTCGAAATCGCCGAAACGGATAACGTTTACAGAAGGGCGGCAGCTCGTTGTTGTCGTCCTGCGTCGTTGAAGACGACATATCAACTCACCCTCCGCTGTTTAATCCAGATGGCGCGTTCTCCCGCCTGACGTAGGCTGGTAGCACAGCGGCCAAGAGAGAGCTTTCGTTCGAAATGGATACTCGGAACTCGGACACCAGAAGCCGTGCGAGATGTTCAGCACGAGAACCGTTGTATCTGATACCTTGCGCAAACTGCGTCGACACACGCCTCAGCAGGTCGATTTCCGCGACGTTCATCAAGTCGTTCCCATTCTCGCTGAATTCGGGCACCCGTTTCGCCTCCTCCTAGATCTGGAGAGGCCGATTGAGGATGTGAAGCACATCGGAGGCCAACTGTTGATCGAGACCGGTCATCGTCCAGGAGTCGATATGGGCCGGCACTCCCGTAAACACGTGGTAAATCGTCCAGGACTCGTCACCTTCCACACGCCTGCCGTATTGATAGAGTTTGCCCAAGTTACCGGGTGCCCCACCGTCTCGCTGCCAGCGCGCGATGACAATCTCATTTTTTCGATGGGTAGATTCCATTTGCGTCTATCTCCTGTCTTGGCGCATCTGATATTACGGCGCCACCAAGCGCGATCAGACGCGCCATCTCGTCGGGTTCAATTGGAATCATTCGCTTGCCGGAGCGGTTCTCGACTGTCACGGGCCATTTGATGGCGGTGGCAACATCACGGCAGGCTAGGCAGTTATGCCATTCGATCGGCACCTATATCGTAGTCGCCCGCAACTATTGTCTCATCAACGCCCGGCAATCTGAACGGCCGGTCGAAATGGATTGTCCGGTTGATCGTTCAGTCGAACATGACATCTCCTCTCCATACCGGCATTTGTAGCCGGCACGCGATCTCGTTTGTGATGATGGTTGTGGGCCGATACCGCTGCAGGGCGCAGCGCTACGACGCGACGATCTAAGGGGGAAATGGCGAGAGTTTCTGACGCGCGAGAAGCCAAGCAGGCTTAAATCGATTTAATGAGCATGCGCGTCAATTGAGGTCAATTCAAGGTCAGCGTAGGCCAACCGGGATGTGTGGAACATTCGCGAAGGTTCGTGTGCTGGAATCCCTGAAGAAAGGGGAGAACGTCATGAAGGCTGGCGAACTATTGAATTGGCCCGGGCGCTAAACCGGCGCACCGTCAGGTAACATGTGCGCTCCAACACGTGATGCGCGATGCCGCCGAGAGCAAGCACCTCAAAGACGCGTCTATCAAGCATCTCGCAGAGACAAAGGTCCATGTCGAGCGGCTGGACGAAGTGTTCAGGATCACCGGCAAAAAGCCTGAAAAGACGTGTGACGCGATCATGGGAAGGCGCCTCGATCATGGAAGAGTATCCAGGTTCGCCCGCGCTCGACGCCGGACTGCTTGCAGCCGCACAGGCTGTCGAACACAAATGTCACGCTAACGGCGCGCTGAGGACCTGGGCGCTGGAGCTGGGCATGAAAGACGCCGCCAAGCTGCTTCTGACGACGCTTGACGAAGAGCAGGCGCGGAGATTGCCCTGACCGCGACCGCCACCAAGGTCGTCAATCAGACCGCCGAAAAGCGGCCTGACGCAAACACCAGCCCGGCCTTATCCTTTTATCGAGCCGGGCAAAGGCTACGGTCTCAAGCTTCGCGTCGGGACCGGGACTCTAGCAAAGCTTCTCGGCTAAAGCCGGGGGTCCAGTCTGTCGTCTCCACTCATGATATCAGACTGCGATCACGAAAGTGCTTCCCATATCTTTGCAGCGGGATCACAGTGATGGCAGGCAAACTCTTAAGCAGGCCTCAAGTTCGGTCTGCGGATATGCCTCCAACCAAAGGAGGACAAGATGTCTTCCAACGTAGCCTCCCATGTCCCCGTTCCCCTCGATATGCTCAAACGGGTGCTCGACACCGTCGGGATATTCGATGTCGGGAGTGCGTGGCACCGCGCGAAAAGACGAGCCGCAGCTCGATTGCTGATCTCGGCTTTTCAACGCGGCACTTGCTCCGAAGCAGCGCTCGTCACCATTCTGATGAGCCAGATCGAAATGCTCTCGCCACCTTTCCCGTGTGAAGATGTCGACCGCTGGGAAAACGAAGGTGGCGGCGTACAGCCTGATCTCGCAACGCCGGAGACAGTCCATTGATCGGATGGGGCACCAATTGCCGTTTTCTTCTGCATTGCTCACTTTGGTGCCGGTAGCCGCTATCTCCTCGACAGGCAAAGCATGAGGTCACTGCCAGGCCATTGCTATCGCCGGGCCGCCGGTGAGAAGCGCCCGGCCAGACAGGAACTTCAGTAAGGCCCGATTTACAACGTTGCTCAGTTCTCTGAGCTGGTTGCCAAATCCACGGGCAAGCCGGAGGCTGCTTGGACCCGTCCCTCGATCTCGGCTGCCACCCACTCGAGAAACAGATTGTACGCGACCGCCAACAATGTGGGCCCAAGAAAGAGCCCAATCAACCCAAAGGCGAGCACCCCGCCAACCAGTCCAAACAAACTGAGCAACACCGGCAGATTGGTGTTTTGGTTGAGCAGGTACGGCCGCAGGAAATTGTCGATGCTGCTGACAAGAAGAAAACCCCACAAGCCAACGAAAATCGCCCAGCCCATGGAACCTTGGAGCAGAAGCCAAAGCCCCACCGGCACCCAAAGAAACGGTGGACCACCCGGCACGAATGACAGCGCAAAAGTTAGGCAACCCAACAATACGGGCTGGGGCACACCGGCGATCCAGAAGCCGGTACCGGCAAGCAAGCCCTGCGCAAGCGCGGTTCCGATCATCCCATAGACGACCCCCTTTACGGTCGCACCGATGACCGTCAGCAGCCTCTTGGACCGCGGGCCAGCAACGCGCTCGCTGATCTGGCGCATGAAGCCGATCATGCGACGACCATGCAGAAACAGAAAGAAGGTGATGAATATGCTGAGGGCAAGTTCAATCAGGACGCCGCCGAGGGCCGCTCCGCCTGAAAGCGCGATGTCCGTGATTGGGCCTGTTAATTTCTTGAGCTCAGCTATGAACGCTGGAGCATCGTGAGCGAGGTTCTCCCAGTAGGCCGCGACGCCTTCGCCGAGGATGGGTAGACCGTTGACCCAGTTGGGTGGCGCCGAAGGCCCTTCCTCCAGGACCTGCGTAATCGCTTCTGCCAGGTTCTCAATGTCGTCCACGAGCGCGGTCACAAAGAACGCAAGCGGTGCTGCCAAAGCAAAGACCACCACCATCGTCATTATCGCCGCGGCAGCGGCACGGTATCCTCCGACGGCACGTTCGCATTGGCGGTAGAGAGGCCACGTCGAAAAACAGATAACCGCAGCCCATAGCAAAGCCGAGAGGAAGGGCCAAAGCACCAGCGCGCAGCCGACAAATAGAAGTGTAAGCGCACCGAGAGCGAGTACAGAGCCTATCCAGCTGCGAAGATCTAACATTACCGATCCGCCTCCTCTGGACCGATCGCCGTTTTGCCAGAAAGCGGGGCGACGCCTCGCATGGCAAGTCATTGGACGGCCACTGCGGAAACGCTGAAACCTGGCAGCGGTCAGAGGTTCAGAACGAGTAGCTCCGACGGGCGTTGCTGAAACACTCTCGGAGCTAGGGATGCGCGGAACTCACTGACCCATAATGCTGCGATCCGGTCACGATGGGCCTCAAAGGGATCGCTTCGAGAAATCCGATCAGTCCAGGATAGGGGAGTGCCCGCCCGTGACGAACGGCTCAATACCAGCGACCGCGACCGTACCAGCCGCCGCCCAGCAAGAGAACAACGAGAACGATGATGAGTAGTGTGGTGATATCCATCGGGGCCTCTTGGGAGTACCTGGTTATCGTCGATCAGGATGATTGACGATGCTATTTCCTGCCGTACTCCAACGTAGGATGTAACGCGCCAAATGCGCGTTCGTTCCGGCGCCAGCGGTGGGCGACGGTAAACCCGCTCGCCATTGTTCAGAGCTGTTATTTGGCGCGACGCCAGACGCCGTTGACCATCGCCCATGACGTTTCCCGTCTTCTCTTAGCGGCTTGCCGCCATGGGCCCTCTGTCAAGCCGCACAATCATCTTCAGATGACCTTTCGCATCTCCAAAGGACCAGCAATCTCCAATTGCCGGACTACGCCTCCATAAATGTAAGCGTGATCACCCTTGGGGCGGGGTATATCAGTTTCGCCAGGCGGCTATCTCAGGGATCTGATCGGCAAAAGGCCGGGGGAATTCTCCCTCGGCCCGATGCTGATGGCGTTGATGCGGGTGAAAAAGAGTGCTGGCTGGAAAGCCGGATAGTGCTATGGCGAACCGGCTGCTAAGCTTTGATGATTGGACGAGAGGAGCAAAGCATGCCGTTCGAGCCTCGATCACCACGCCTGGCGGTCCTTATCGACGCTGACAATACCTCGGCAAAGATCGCCGACGGGTTGTTCGAAGAGGTGGCAAAGATCGGGGAAGCGAGTGTCCGCCGCATTTACGGCGATTTCTCGGGCACGCGTTCCAAGGCCTGGGCGGATGTGCTCGCGAAACACGCGATCATTCCCCAGCAGCAGTTCGCCTACACCACCGGCAAGAACGCTTCAGATATCACGCTCGTGATCGACGCCATGGACCTGCTGCATAGTGGTCGTTTTGATGGCTTCTGCCTCGTTTCGTCCGATAGCGATTTCACGCGTTTGGCCGCCCGTATTCGCGAGCAGGGCATCGACGTTTTTGGCTTTGGCGAACAAAAGACTCCGGAGAGCTTCCGGCAGGCCTGCCGCCGATTCATCTACACTGAGAACCTGCTCGCAGACGCAGGGAAAGACGAACAGGATACCGCATCAGCCGCAAAGTCCTTGCAACCGGTGAGCGCCGCCGTGCCGTTGATAAAAAAAGTTCTTGCCCAAGAAGAAACCGAGGAAGGTTGGGTAAACCTCGGTACTGTTGGCAAGCAACTGCTCAACTTGGCACCAGACTTTGATCCGCGTACCTTCGGGTTTCGAAAGCGCAGCGACCTCATCCGAAAGACAAACAAGTTCGAGGTCCAGCATGCGGAGGGCCGGCCCGTCAGCATTCGCCTGAAGCAAGGTACCAAGGCACAGTAAAGATTGCAGGCATACGCCCTCCAACATACTCGCATCGGACGACATAGTCAGCCGTTGACGTCGCCGGGTTCAGAGCTCCGGTAACGCCTGGGAGTGCAACCGGCGGTATCGGCTCCGCAGCGGGCTCTGAGCATGGAATAGCGATCTCCGAACGTAGTAGGGCTTCGGCCGATGGAATGCTGGGCAGACGCCGGGCCGCAGCGCCTCCTATCAACACACGCTGCGAATGTTTCTTCACGGGCGGAGGCGACTGCCGGCCAGCTTGGGGCTATTGAGAATACGCAGCGCTCGCGCTGCATTTTTAGGGCTGAGCCCTTCCATCTTCCAGGTGCCTATTTCTGCGGTCTTTCCCGTGAAGAGGTGATAAATCGAATAGGTTCCGTCTCCGTCGAAACGGCGACCATACTGACCGAGCTGTTCAGACCTGTTCGGCGCCCC
Organism: Ensifer sp. Root558; assembly: GCF_001427045.1. Lineage (NCBI taxonomy): Bacteria > Pseudomonadati > Pseudomonadota > Alphaproteobacteria > Hyphomicrobiales > Rhizobiaceae > Ensifer > Ensifer sp. Root558. Next base: position 95,955 of record NZ_LMGC01000008.1, read on the forward strand.
CCCTTCGGATTCCCATTCGCTGATGACGAACGCGTGTTCTTCGTGTTTGCTTTTCATTGCGGCAGCCGATGTACCACGACTGGCGACACTGCTCTGCTATCGGCCGCCATGCCCTGTTCATCGGCTGCGGATTGTCTTTCGTTGCTCTCTTGCTCGTGGCCGAGTTCATCATTGCGGATGCGATACCGAGGCGAGATGTACCTGAAGCGGATTTGGCGATGTGGATCGTTTCCGCCGCACGGGGTGAAATATTTGCGCGATCTCTATGGCCCACTGACAGACCGGTCGGGATCGATGGTGACACTTTAACGTTGCCGATACGGTTAGGGTGACGGCAAGATTGCGGCTATTCGCCAGGTGCCACTATCTCGCCGAGGTCTAGCATCCAAAATGGTCGGTCGAAATGGACTTTCGATGTTTCGTCCGGGCAACACGCTGCCCTCCTTTTCTGCGGCATACGTGGGCGAGATTCAGCCGGGATCGGGCCGTTTGGCGTCAATCACTGCGCAGCGCGCCGCAGGTGAATATGCGAAATCGAGATCGATAAGTTTGGTAAAGCAAAAAGCCAATCTTGCGCCAAAAGCAATCAAAACTCTCTATGCCTTGAATACGTCTTTACTTTGTTTGCTAATTGCTAATCTGTTTTATCGAAAAATACGTCCAGACTCTATAAATATACGAGCACTGATAAATCGAGATGCGGTCGTTTTCGGCTCAAATTTATGCACGATAATTATTTGAAACGTACTTTTTAATGAACAATTGAATTGGTTGTTTACATTAAATCTTTTAAAGCGCACTGTAGTAAATCTGGATTGCCATTGGCTCCTGGTCGGAGCGCGGGCCCGCAACGATCCCGATAATCACCTGATTAAAGGGAATTAATCCATGACCTTCGGACAAATCCTTGAACATGCAAAACCCTACGCCATTGGTTTGGTGGTCGGGCTTTTCTTCAGCCCAATCATCGGCTTCAATGCGGGATGGCTCACCACTACGACTGCCAGCAATCTGGCGGCAGAAACGGCCAGAGTGGACGCCTTTGCCGGCATCTGTTCAGACACCGCTGGACGAATGGCTACTGCCACCAGCACGGATCTCGCAACGCTTCAGGGCTACGCCAATCGTGCGAAGCGTGACGAACTCGTAGCGAGCATTATGGCCAACATCCAAGTTCCAGCTGACGTCGTCAGCAAGGTCAGCACGAGTTGCAGTCGCGCACTATCGTGAAGCGCGGTAACGCGGCTCGTTGGGAATCTCGACGAAACATAGGAGATCGTTATGAAAAACCTCATTCCCGCCCGCTTCTCTACGTACGACTTCACGCGCCTGTTGGTATCGCTTGCGTTTACGCTGGCGATTGCAGTGATTGTCTATTCGGTCCTCTTCGGAAGCATCCTGTAGTCGCCTGATCATGCGTGCATCCGGGCTACGAGGCTGGAAAACGTCCTGGATGGACGTTCGGGGTGCCGCGCCTTTGAAAAAAGCTGGTAAGCAATCCAGACATTAGCTCTTTCAGGCGAGTAAAATGGGCCCGGCATTGGGAAGAGTTGGTCGGGACTTTATCCATGACACAGGCTCAGGCTTTCGCCTTCGCCATTCTGATCGGCCTGATGGTCGCTTTCATTTGGGGACGGCTCCGCTACGACCTCATTGCGGTTCTCGCGTTGCTTGCCGCAGTTTTCACCGGGATAGTGCCCCACAAGGCAGCGTTTTCCGGCTTCGGCGACGACATTGTCATCATTGTAGCCAGCGCGCTGGTCGTCAGCGCCGCGATTGAGCGAAGTGGCGTGATAGAGGCACTCCTCCATCGGGCGGCGCCAAGCGTGACCTCTGTCCAGGGTCAGGTTGTCATTCTCGTGACGACTGTCTCGGTACTCTCCATCTTCATCAAGAACATCGGCGCTTTGGCGATGATGATCCCAGTCGCATTCCAGATGGCGCGCCGGTCGAAAGCCTCCCCGTCGTCTTTTCTCATGCCTATGGCGTTCGCTTCCTTGCTTGGCGGTCTCACGACTCTCATCGGAACATCGCCAAACATCGTCGTCTCCCGGATGCGCGAGGAACTGACGGGCCGCCCTTTCAACATGTTCGATTTCACCCCCGTCGGCATAGGGCTTGCCGCAGCGGGCGTGATCTTTCTGGCGTTTGGTTACCGGCTGCTTCCAAAGGAGCGCAAGGCGGCCGCGACAATGGAGAAGGCGCTGAACATTAACGACTACATGACAGAGGCCCGCATCACTGCGACTTCGTCCGTCATCGGCAAGTCGATCCGTCACCTGTCGATCTTGTTGGACGAGGAGGTTCTGGTCACTGGCCTCATTCGCAATCGGGTCGAACCGCTGATGCCCCTGCCGGAGGTCATTCTCCATCAAGGCGATATCGTTCTGTTGGAAGGAGACCCTCAGGCGCTCGAACGGGGCATCAGTCGTGCGCGTTTGGAACTTGAGGGGCACGACCGCCCGACGGAAGCAAAGGGAGCCGATGAGGAGATTGCCGGAATTGAAGCAGTGATCGGCCCGAAATCAGTCTTGATCGGGCAAACCGCCAAACGTTTGGCGCTGCATGATCGCTTCAATATCAATCTACTCGCGGTAAGCCGAAGCAGCGAACGATTCACTGATCGATTGCGCGACATCGTGTTAAGACCAGGCGACGTTCTCGTTTTGAAGGGCGATCTCGTGCTTCTCCCGACCAGGTTGATGGAACTCGGACTTCTTCCGTTGGTCGGACGCGAAATCCGCTTGGGGAACCCCCGAAAAGGCCTGATGCCGGTGGTGGTCCTGGCTGGTGCCATGATGCTAACGGCATTCGGCCTGCTGCCCGTCTCCACGGCCTTCTTTACGGCTGCCGTGCTGACGGTAATGCTCGGTTCACTTTCGCTTCGGGAAGCTTACGAGGCTGTCGATTGGCCCATACTGATAATGTTGGGCGCTCTCATTCCGGTCAGCGAGTCGATCCGTGTGACCGGTGGTGCCGACCTAATCGCCGGCGGCCTCGCTCAACTTGCTGCCACGTTGCCTCCCTATGGGGCCCTTGCAATGATCATGGTGGTCGCAATGGCCGCAACACCGTTCCTGAACAATGCAGCCACCGTTCTCGTCGTCGCGCCGATCGCTGTCACCCTTGCTCAGCGCCTTGGCTACAATCCGGACGCCTTTTTGATGGCAGTCGCGGTGGGGGCGGCTTGTGATTTTCTTACGCCTGTTGGGCACCAGTGCAACACCTTGGTGTTGGGACCCGGCGGTTATCGTTTCAGCGACTATTGGAAGTTGGGGCTGCCGCTCTCGTTCATTGTGGTCGTGCTGGGCGTGCCTCTGATCCTGTGGTTTTGGCCGCCCCTTTAGCGCAAGCGTTGTTTCAATTCCATTTTCAGATTCACCGTGGTGGCATCTAAGGTCTGCCGGTGGCACGGGAGACGAGCACCTCAGACGCGGAATTATTATTCCGCTTTTCAAGTTAAGCCGAATGTATGCGGTCTTACTCCCGCACTCGAGGGGTGGCTGTTCGAACATCGCGTAGACGGGGTGCTACTATGCCCGGCCGCGTCTCTCGCGAGTTGAGGGCAGGCAATCGCCGACCCAGACAATAGAACGCGGAGCGGCGCCGATGGAGCGAGCTACGACAACTGCCAGGAGATATCAGCCAGTTCAGCGCCAGGATACCCAGGGCTGCAGAGATGACGGAAGCGCTGAGAATGCCGAGCTTGACGGAATCAGAAGCTCGGCAGGAACGGAGCCATGGTGAAGCCGAACCCGGCGAGGAGGCTTCCGGCAGCCAACAGTGTCCATAATAGCTCGTCTGGACAGGCCCCAAAAACGCAGTTTCACGGCGCGGGCGGCAACCTTCACAATAGAGTCTCGATAACACCGGCTTCAATTTCGTTGCAAAGGCGGGCAGTGAGCAACTCCTGGCCGAACCGTCGTCTGGATCGAGTAATGGCAAGCTAGTGCAATGATCAGAATACGTCCAGAGAGCTGAGCAATAGAATTATGCCGACGACTACAACAACGATCTGGGCCATCTGCTTCATCGTCGAGTCAATCGGAAGTTTTTGCACAAGATACAGCACCAAGGGGATGATAAGGGCCGTGACCAGGACGCTAATTATGATGGACATGCCCAGGTTTCCTTCGAAGGAACCGCCTGCCGGCAGCGCCACACCGATCATGCGCCGATAAAAAGAGAACGTCAGCGATGCTCTTAGTATCTAGGCCCACAGTCTAAATAGTCTTACGTAGATTGATATCGGCATAGGAAGCACATGGTTTCAACGCACTCGAAACTTTCGAGCGGCAGAAACCCGAACCTTAACCTTATTGATGCCACGTAAGCTACAATCGCGAAGGTTTGTTTTCGCTAGCAGCTTAATATAGATCGATGATCGAAAAGGGGTCAAGTAATACCAAATTGATACACGCCGCCTGACGATAAGCCGACTTCGACAATTCTTATCCCTACGTGTGAGATACCGCTCTTCCATGGCAGCCCCGGAACATTTCCCCGTGCTTTGGAGTGATTTCGTATCACGTCAATTTTCGCGGTCGGATCGCATGCCGTTCCCTGCCAGAACTGTCCTCTGGCTGTAGCATCCTGCGAAACTCATCCCGACGTTCATGAATGGAGGCTATCACTGGCCCCATGGGAATGCCGATGCCAACGAGCACCGCCTGCGACAACTGGAGGCTGGCTTCGATGGTTTCTGGCACCGCATCTGTCACTTTGAGCTCGTATAATTCAGTTGCGTGCACCGCATCTCGTGCGCGCGCGACAATAGTGAGATCCGCCCGCTCGGATCTTGCAGAAGAGACGATAGACGCCACTGCCTCGGCATCGTCCAAGGTCACAACAAGCGCGCGAGCACTCTGGATTCCGCAGCGTCGAAGCAACTCGGTTCGGGTGGCGTCGCCATAATAGATCGTGGTGCCGCGCCCTCGCTCCTTGCCGACAAGCACGGGATCGGCGTCGACCGCCAGGAACTTCAACCCATGTCGCGTGAGCATCTCAGCGACCAGTTGCCCGACACGTCCATATCCAACCACGATCACACGCTCCAAGCCGTCGTCATGCTCAGGCGTTAATCCTGCAAACGAAGGATCGACCGCACCGGCAGGTGCCCGGTCGCGGTCTAGCAGTCGCACCAGCAAGGGAACGCCGATCATCGTTAAGGTTGCCGCAACCGTGGCAGTGGCGGCAACGGCACCAGGGACCACATTGCCGGCCACAGCAGCACCGATAAGGATCAATGCGAACTCGCCACCAGGTCCCAATACAAGCGCGACCTCGCCGGCATTGCGGGTCGTTAGTCCTGATAGGCGCGCGATGGGAAAAAGGGTGAGAGCCTTTGTGGCAAAAAGGCCGATGGCGACGCCAAGGGTGACGACAGGGTTGGCAATGATCTCGGATAGATCCAGGCGAGCTCCCACGGAGACGAAGAAAAGCCCAAGCAAAAGCCCCTGGAACGGTTGGATGGTAACCTCGACCTGACGACGATACTCGGTTTCAGCGAGCAAGAGACCCGCAACGAAAGCACCCAGCGCCATCGACTGACCACTGAGGGCTGTGATTAGACCGGAGCCAACTACGACCAACAGGCATGCAGCGACGAACAATTCGTTACTTTTTGTCGTTGCGACCAGCTTGAACAAAGGGCGCAGAATGAGGCGACCGAGGCCCGCCATCGCGAAAAGCGCTACAACGGCTGGCGCCAGAGCATACAACAGGCCGGCACCGAGCCCCGTCCCCCCACGTGTGCCCAAAATCGTCACCATGAACAAAAGAGGCGCCACCGCGAGATCCTGGAAGAGCAGTACGGCGAAACTGGCCCGTCCAACCGTCGTGTTCAGCAGTCTGCGCTCAACAAGCGACGGTATGATGATCGCCGTCGACGACATGGCGAGCGCACTGCCCAGCACCACCGCTGAAGCCGGTGTCTGGCCCAGCAAGCCCGCAATCGCCGCGAGGATGCCTGTCGCGGTGAGAACCTGCAAGCCACCCAATCCGAAGACGAGTTTGCGCATGAGCAGAAGACGGCTCCACGACAGCTCGAGCGCGATCATAAAAAGCAGGAACGCCACGCCGAACTCCGCAAGATGCGCGATCTGCCCAGCGTCAGTGATAGAGATTGCCGAGAGCCACGGCCAATCTCCAACGAGCGCTCCAAGACCGAAGGGACCAAGCAGGATGCCGGCTGCGAGAAAACCAAAAACCGGGCTCACTTTCAATCGCCCAAACAGTGGTACAATGACGCCGGCCGTCGTCAGAAAAAGCAGAAGCTCTTTGTAATTTTCTGGTCCTGGTGTCATCGATAGCTCACACCCCTTGGCTCAGAGTGACGGGCTCATACAAGCCGACTTGCATCTCTTTCCTCCACTGAAGGATCCTACTCTCATTTTCAGAGGGATGTCCCCAGTGTGGTATCCAAGACTGGCGCTGCGACAGCTCCGTGCCCAGACGAATGGTTTCGTGACGTTAGCAGGTCATCTACCGCACGAGCGGGCCGTATGAGGCCGTAACAGAGCTTTGTGCATTTAGAGCAGCTTTAGAAGCGCTCGCCGAAATCACGATTAAGGCCTCTGCTTCAGATCGTACCCCTCGTAGGGCGGCCAACAGCTTCCTTGAGCGAAAGACACGACAAAGCTTGGAGAGGAATTGCAAGAAGCCGTCATGTTGGCCGTGGGGCCATATCACCGCGAGCAATATATCGACTGGTTCGTCGTCAGGTGCGTTGAACTCGATCGGTTCGCGCAGGGTAACAAGAACTTTGGTCGGAGCTACCAAACCCGGAATAAACGCGTGCGGCAAGGCAAAGCCTTGCCCGAAACCCGTGGAACCAAGAGCTTCCCGTTCAAGCAGGCCATCTAAAATGACATCGGGTGGGACGCGCGTGCGCTGCGCCAGGTGAGATGAAATAGCTTGGAGAGCCGCCCGCCCGCCCCTCGCCGGCACGCCGAGCATCAAGTCATCTTCAAAGCGGAGGTCTTTACCATTCATCTTTTCTTCACCGCTTCTCTCTTGCCGGGCAAAGATCGGGCTGGTTTCATTCCCTATGGCCCAAAATTGAACTGGTGCCTCGTCCCTCCGATTTCAAGCTATGGCGCTGCATTCGATCGGGAACCAGCAAACCAGAACACACTAGCACACCGCGGCCGACACTTCGGTTGGTCGGTCGGCATCAGGTGTTTATTCGTCCCCCAGCGCTCAACGCCATTGCAATGGCCGCCATTTCAACCCGCAGCTTGTCCATGCGCCGCGGCAAGCCTTCCAACACAAAGTCGCACTCGCTTGCCACGACAGCAATCGTCCGCGATAAGCGCGCTTCCCAAGTCCGACGACACGAGCATTCGATCCTACGACGTCCCGGGTTCCAGACGCTCATTTCTTGCCGAGAGCATGCCGTTTTGCGCGCCGCCCGGAGGCTGCCACCGCGGCCAAGGTTGCGGCAATCGCCAGAGCGCAAAGCACGGCCTTCGATGTCGTCTCCATCGTGCCCTCGACCAAGAGAGCGTGGACGGCGCCGCCAAAAACGACGACGCTGACGAGGCTCTTATGACCCACCCGCCAGACATGCGCCGAGAAGCGACGCCGGAGCGCAGCGAGCAATGCGGCGGCGAAAAGTGCCCACATGGCGCCGACACCGAAGACAGAAAACGGTGTCGGCGAGCGCAACAGCAGCGCGTCAACTATATCGGGTGGACTAGTGATCCACAGGCCCACGACGTGAACGACAACCGCCGCGATCAGGATGACGCCCACCGCGCGGTGGGCCCGCTGTCCGCGCAGCAAGTGGAGGCCGGGAAGCCAGCCGCCCGCGAGCAGCGGCTGCACCAGCGCGAGGCAGAGCGCCACCACGCCGGCAAAGCTGGCCGCGATATAGACCGGGTCGCGCGAGGCCAGATATTCGCTCGTCGCGGCAAAAGTCATCGGCATGATGATCGCAAACGCCAGGCCGGTCCAGATCAGCAGAGCGCGGGCCAAGTGCAACAAAGCGAGCTCAGGCCGGCTGCAAGACGAAATGTGCCTCGAGGCTGGTGTCCTTCGGACTAGATAGCAAAGGCCGAAGAAAAACGGTCTCGTACTCGCCGCTGTCATAGGTGAGGTGCGCATGTGCCTGGCCGAGCGCCGGCACGATCTGCGGCATTTCAAGCCGGAACGCGCCGTTGGCGTCGGTCAGCGTCGCGCCGTGACTGTGCCAGTCGCGTTCGCTGCCTTCGGTGGTATGCGCCCAAATTTGGATGCGCTGGCCCGCCAGAGGGGCGCCGTCGCCGGCCCGGCGCACCGTGCCCGACATCCAGAAGCCGCCGCCCCCGATGCGCTCGACGATCGGAGCACCGGGCATGTAGTTGTTGGCTCCCCCGCGCATCGAGGGGGTCGCGGCAAGCCCCGCGGCACGGGCAGGCAACTTGAGGCTTGCAAGCCCTGCCACAGCAAAGGCAGCGCCAGCGGCAAGCAAGGTTCGGCGCTCGAAACGGATGCCAGACATTCCGATCTCCTTCCCGAATTCGATGATGAACGGAGTGGAAACTTAGCGCCTTTTCGGTCGCCGACCAATCGAGGCGGCGAACAAATGAGGGCACGGTTTCGTGATGGCGAGAGCGTCAGCCAACTAGCGGGCGATCTGTGTTGAAAACAGGCTCGCAGGGATTTCGGGGTTGTCAGCATCCGTCACAAGAAGAAGTTCCACAGCCCCGTCGCCCTCGGTGGCATGTATGCCCTCTATCTTGTGCGGGTATTCGAGTAGATCAAAGGCAACAAGGATGCCTCGTTCGTCGACAATTCCAATGCCCGCACCAAGGCACGGACCGTCAAGATAGGCATTCTCCGTATTCTCAGCCACGGCACTGAAGACCATGTCTCCATTGGACAAGGCTGCCGCATCCGTAAAACCGAAGGGCGTTCCCTGGATGGCGCCCAGATCGAAGCGATCGACCGCTGAGGGCCCCAGCGGATCAACTTGATCGTTCGAAAGCGCGTTGAGCACCGCACGCAGCGGGTAGCGAGCGATGGCATTGTCATTGCGGCGCTTGTTGCCGCGCTGAAGCAAGAGAAGTTCTTCACCGACAACCACTGCGCCTTCGATGTTGAGCTCGCCAAATTCCCCCGCGAGCGGATCGAGAATGAATGAGAGATCAACGTTTTTGGGAGGTGTGGAGATGGCGCCCTGCGCATCGAGACCGAGCAGAACGCCTTTTTTACGATTGGGCCGCGATCCAGAACCGATCGCAAAGAGCGCCCCATACGAAAGGTCGCAGAAAGGTGGGAGAAAGGTCAGCGCTTCCAAATCAGGCTTGCGTTTCTTGCGGTCGCCCTTCGTCTCGGGCAGTTCGCCGTCAAACAGACGGATCAAGCGACCTGAGCCAGCAACCGGAAACACTCCAAGGTGAAGTTCGTCGTCCGCGATCACATAAAGCGCCGTACCCAGGCATTGCAGCCCGCTTGCAGCACTTAGGTGCAAGGAACGGGAAGCCGAGCCCACATCGATGTCGAGATCGCGCACCTTCTCAAGCTTGATCACGGCCGATAGCTCCTTCGAAACGACCTTGCGTGTCTGTTCTCAAGCTGCAGGCGGCGCCTAGTGGAGTGGTTCCGTTACCAGTCGCGCCGGAGATCCTTCGCCCGCGGAAAGAACAGGGTCCCCATCAGTACGTCATGCGTTGTTCACATCGCGTTCCCAGTACCAGGCAACATACATCATCCTGCGATCATGTTTCCGCGCTTTGAGAAATGTCTTGATCGTTCGTACATCCGTCTTTTCGCAGGCAACCCAGACAAACGTCTCGTCGTTGGCCCCCTCAATTGCTGCTTTCGCCTCGGACACGAGAACATCGGCGGCGCCGTTCGGGTAGCTCGCCCGGTGCAACCATTGCACATTGAGCACGCCATCGGTTTGAAGCGGCTGCTCTTCCGCCTTGTCCTCAACCTCGATGATAGCACGCAAGTTGGTTCCAGGAGGAGCCTCCGCCGCAATCCTCGCTATAGCTGGCAGCGCGCTCTCGTCCCCGATCAGCAAATTCGACCGCGCCTCCGGCAGTCCGCCTGCGCCCGGGCCAAGCAGGGCGGCGACATCACCAGGTCTTGCGTCGCGGGCAAAATCCGCACCTGGTGTCGATACGCCGGGAGCTGGGTGTTGCAGGAAATCGATCCACAACTCGCCCCGATCGCAATCGACGGCGCGGATGGTATAGACCCGGACAAGCAGCGCGTTCTCACCCTCCGGCCAAGCGATACGGCCGTCTTCCCGGAAGCCGGGCCAGACCGGCGGTTTGCCCTTCGGCGGCACCAACAGGCGGACGTGCATGTCGCCATGCACGAAAGGCGTCACATTGGTGCAGGAAAAAATCACGCGACGCATATGCGGCGTGACATCGTGTGCGGAAACGACGGTCACCTCGTGGAGGTTCGGAAGCGCCGACAGAGAAGTTGGCTCCGACCAGGTCAATTCGAACGGCTGGTCTTCGGCAAAATAGAAAAGATGTTCCGCCAGGATCGTGCGGCTCATGTGCAGCGTTTCGCGCGTCGGGCAGTCGAGCTCGATCTGCAGCTGTGCGTTTTCAATCCTGATGCGGGCGACGCCGAGCTTGCTTCGCAATACCACAAGGTCGTCTTTCCGTTCGACCTCGGCATGCTCGACAAAATGCTCACAGATCTCCTCGAGCATGTCGGCCGGACTGACGGGGACGGCTATACCGGACAGCTTGAAATTAGCCGCGTTCATGCGCTCTCCTTTTGTGATGCATCACCCATGCCGCCGATGGCGGACATCCGGTGTCGCCCGATCGGTAGCATGATCGGCCGCCCTGAAGTCGGGTCACTGATGACGCGGTTTTCGAGCCCGAAAACCTGCCGTACGGTCTCTTCTGTGAGCACATCTTCCGGCGTGCCCGAAACATGCACACGCCCACCAGCGATCGCCACGAGATGGTCGGCATAGCGGGCAGCAAGGTTGAGATCGTGCAGCACCATGACGACCGTCGTCCCACGTGTACCGTTGAGATCGGTCAGAAGATCGAGCACTTCGATCTGATGGTTGATGTCGAGAAAGGTCGTCGGTTCATCGAGTAGCAGGATGTCGGTCTGCTGTGCGAGGGCCATCGCAATCCAGACGCGCTGCCTCTGGCCGCCTGAGAGCTCGTCGATCGGCCGTTCGGCAAGATCAATTGTCTTTGTTACCGCAAGTGCACTGTCGACCGCCTCGTCGTCCCGTCGCGTCCATCGAGAAAACAGGCTTTGATGCGGATGCCGTCCCCTGCTGACGAGGTCGGCCACGGTGATACCCTCCGGGGCGATCGGCGATTGCGGCAGAAGTCCCAGCGTGCGGGCGAGCTCGCGCGACGGCGTCCGGTGGATGGACTTGCCGTCAAGCAGAACCTGGCCTTCGCTGGGCGCGATCAATCGCGAGAGCGTGCGAAGAAATGTGGACTTGCCACAGGCATTGGCGCCAACGATCACCGTGATCTTACCCGGGGGAATGGCGAGGTCGAGCTCGCGCAGGATTTCGGTGTTGTCGTAGCCGGCCGTCAATCCGCTGGCGACGAGCAGATGATCGGTCATAATGACCCTCCGATCCGATTGATGCGAACGATGAGGTAAAGGAGGTAAGGCGCTCCAAGTGCTCCGGTTACGACCCCAACTGGGTAGCGGCCCGGCAGAAGGTGCTGACCGACATAGTCGGCCATAAGCACCAGAACGGCGCCCGTCAGCGCAGACGGTATCAGCAGCGAGCCGTCGTTTCGTACGATCCGGCCGGCGATCGGTCCCGACAGGAACGCGACGAAAGCAATGGGCCCCGTCGCGGCGGTCGCCGACGCGATCAGGCCGACCGCAGCTACAATCACCAGCATCCGCGTCCGAGACACCCTCGTTCCAAGGGCGGCCGCTATTTCGTCGCCAAGGCGCAGCGTCTCAAGATCGCGACCGCTAACGAGCAGTAGCCCGCCGAAGAAGAGGAGGGCGAGCAGGAGCGGCAGCGCCTGGCCGAGCTGAGCCCCGTTGACGCTGCCGGTCAGCCAACGCATCGCTTCCTGCAAGTTCCAGGCCGGTGCTGACTGCAAAATGTAGGCGATGACACTTTGAAGCATGGCGGAGACGCCAATACCGACGAGGATCAGCCGGGTACCGGCGACGCCGTGCTTGAAGGAAAGGCCGTAGACGAGCAGAGCAACCCCGAGGCCCGCGACAACGGCGATGACCGAGACCATCGGTCCGTTCACCGACAGGACGACAATGGCGAAAACGGCAGCCGCCCCCGCCCCGGAACTGATCCCAATGATATCCGGGCTAGCGAGCGGATTGCGTAACATGACCTGAAACGCAACGCCGCCCAGTCCGAAGCACAAGCCTGCAAGAACCGACATCACCGCGCGCGGCAACCTCAGTTGTCCCACCGTGAAGGATACGCCAGGAACCGCTTCCCCCATCAACACCCGCAAGACATCGCCCGGCGGTGTGATGGATTGCCCAACCGACAAGGTGACGGTGAAGATCGCTACGACCAGGGCCAGCAACACGGCAAGAATGAACGCATGCCTGCGCACGCGCTTGCGACGGTGTGCGATGACGACATCGGGGGTGGACGAGGAAGTTGTCACAGTTCCCTCACGCGCTGGCGCCGGACGATCCAGATGAAGAAAGGCGCACCGATCAGCGCGGTGACGATGCCGACGTCGATCTCCGAGGGGCGCGCGACGGTGCGCCCGACAACATCCGCAGCAAGCAAGAGGCACGCGCCTGCAAGCGCCGAAAAAGGCAGCAGCCATCGATGGTCGACGCCGATCAGCATGCGGCAGGCATGCGGCACGACCAGGCCGAGAAAGCCGATCGGCCCGCACACGGCGGTCGTGGCGCCACACAGAAGGATGGCGCCGATGGAGGCGACGGCGCGTGCGGTTGCAACGCTTTCACCAAGGCCGGTTGCAAGCTCGTCGCCGAGCGCAAGAGAGTTGAGTTTTCTGGCCGACAACAGGCTGATCAGGAAACCTGTGAACAGAAACGGCAAGACGGGAAGGATGCGCTCGTAAGTCGCACCACCGACACCACCAATCTGCCAGGAATGAACACCGCCCGCGATATCGCCACGGGGCAAAACGATGGCGATAAGCAAGGACGAGAACGCGATCGACGTTGCCGCACCCGCGAGCGCCATCTTGAGAGGTGTTGCGCCGCCCCTGCCGAGCGAACCTATGGTGTAGACGAAGATCGCGGCGGACCCGGCACCCAGGATCGCCACCCAGATATACGCATAGAGCGACGACATCCCGAACCACGCGACGCCGACGACGACAGCAAGAGACGCGCCCATGTTGACCCCGAGGATGCCAGGGTCGGCAAGCGGATTGCGGGTCACGCCTTGCATGATCGCTCCGGCCAGGCCGAGGGCACCGCCGGCCAACAGTGCCAGCAAGGTCCGAGGGATGCGCAAGGCGACTGATGCACGACCGATATTGTCTTGCGCTCCGGCCAGCGCCGCGAGGATATCTCCCCACCCGACATAGCGCGTACCGACCGTGACAGAGGCGACAAGCAAGAGGATGAGGAGCGCGAAAAGCGCTGCCAGCCAAAGACTTCGCATGCGGTTGGAACGGGAAACCGGCGACCAACGCCGGTCCGATATCTTGACGATCCCTGCCTTCATTTCGCCTTCTTGGCTGCCTCGCTCAGCAGCTTCACGTAGTCCTTCAGGACCCAACTGATCGACAGAGGCGTGGGATTGGCGGCATTGCCGACCGCGTTGTTGCCGAGCATCACGATCGAATCTCGTGCAACGGCAGGCATGTGCAGCATCAGCGCGTTGGCTTTCAAAGCATCGAATAGCATTCCGTCGCCGTAGGTCACGAGAATATCGACATCGTCGAAGGCATCGATCTCTTCGGCGCTCACCGAACCTGAGAACTTACCAGGCTGCGACGCCTGCACCACGCTTTTCGGCGACGCGAGCCCAAGATCTGCGAAGAACCGGACGCGCGTATCGTTGGTCGTGTAAAAATTGACGGTGCTGAGGTCCCAGGAGCTCAGATGCGTGATGAACATCGCCGTTTTGCCCTTGAGTTCCGGATGACCGCCAAGCGTTTGGGCAATGTCTGCTTCAATGCTGGCGATCAGCGCTTGCCCTTCAGCAGCCATGCCGAGCCCCGCGCTGTTTAACCGGATCGTCTCGCGCCAGTCGGTTGACCAGGGAGCCTCCGGATAAGCGATGACAGGTGCAATCTGGCTCAAGGTGTCATAGTCCGCCTGGCTAAGACCGGAATAGGCCGCCAAGATCACGTCCGGTCGCGTGGCGGCGACCGCCTCGAAATCGATGCCATCGCCCTCATCGAAAAGCACCGGTTTTTCAGCCTTGAGCTCGTCCAGCCGTGCGGCCACCCATGGCAGAATGCCATCACCGTCATCGTCACCGAAGTTGGCCCGCGCCATGCCGACCGGAACGATGCCAAGAGCCAGCGGTACTTCGTGGTTCGCCCAGGCAACGGTTGCGACCCGCTCCGGCTTCTTTTCCAGGACGGTCGTGCCGAAGGCGTGCTTAATCGTGATGGGATAAGTCGCGCTCTCGGCAGCGAACGCAAGGTCGTGCCTGCCGGGCCAGCAAAGGGCGATCATCGCCAACACGGCGAAACGAACTAGCTTCATCGCCCCACTCCATCCGATATTAAAAGTTGACCCCAAGTCTCAGCTTAATTACCCGACGTCAACGTCAAAGCAGCCGATCTTCTGAAAGTGCGCGGAGATTCCCGGAGGATCGTACAAAACCAGGGAAATATACAATACTGGACAAAAGCGCTCCAGTTAATAGCGGCAATGTGGGACAACGACTTCAAGACGGGGACGTCCGGCGCGGCTTCGATGCGCAGCGGACGGGAAGACGCGATGCAGTTCGGCGACCTCCAACGGCATTCATGGGGCCAATCGCTTCCGCGTTTACGTAAATTGGAAAATGGACATGGATATTCAGATAAGCCGCAGCCCGAAGCAGGCGCCGATCCGCTACCGCAACGCGCTTCTCCTTGGTTGCACGACACTCTTTGCCTTGGCGCCTGCCCTGTCGTTTGCACAGGAGGCAGACACGCAAGGCGGTGCAACGACGCTGGAGAAGATTGTCGCCGAAGTAACGAGGGGCGGCAGCGTGCTGAACACCGATGGCGATTCGAAATCGATCGTCGCCACGGAAACCACCGGCGTCGGCAAGATGCCGACCGATATCCTTGTCGCGCCCGCCTCGGTTTCCGTCATTACCTCAAAGGAAATTGAAGAGCGCGGCGCGGACACGGTCGAGCAGGTCGTGCAGTATACGGCCGGCGTGGTGACCGACTTTTATGGTTCTGACGACCGCTTCGACTATTTCGACATTCGCGGTTTCACGCCGTACACTTATCGCGACGGCCTGGCCATCGGCAGAACTTTTGCCGGGGTTCGGGAAGAACCCTACGCGTTCGAACGCATCGAGGTGTTGAAAGGCGCGAGTTCCTCGAGCTTCGGAGCGGCGGAGCCGGGCGGATCGGTCAACTATGTCACGAAGACACCGAAGAGCGATCGTTTCGGTGAGGTCTACGGCACGGGCGGCTCGTTCGCGCATAAGGAACTGGGTTTCGATTTCGGTGACAACCTCACCGCGGACGACACACTGTCCTATCGCCTGACCGGCAAGTTCCAGCGCTCGGATGCTGAGTACGACTATTCGCAGGATGACGAGAACTTCATCATGGGTGGCCTGACCTGGCGCCCCACCGACGCCACGAGCCTGACATTTGTCTTCGATCATCTCGACAAGGATGGCGTGCCCGGCAGCGGCGGCCATCCGCTCGGTACCGATTTCGACAGGGACATGTTTTTCGGCGAGCCGGACTATTATTTCACCGAAACGAACCGCAACACCTATAGTGTCCTCTTCGACCACGATTTCGGCAATGGCCTCAGTTTCAGCTCGAATGCGCGCTACAGCAACCTGAACGACGGGTTCGGCAGCGCCTATATCGGCAGCACACCGACGAACGGGTCGACCGTGGCCGGCCGCTATTTCTTCGGAAACGACAAATCGACCGAACAATTCGTCATCGACGCACACCTCATGTACGAGGCAGGTTTCGACAATGTCGAGAGCCGCACTCTATTCGGCGCCGACTACAACAAGTACTCTGCGGACAGCGCCAATTTCTATACGCCCGCACCGTCGATCGATTGGGAAAACCCTGTTTATTCAGGTGGACCTGGCGCGATGTCCCCCTATGCCAAGACCAACAACGACCAGCAGACCAACGCCATCTATCTTCAGCAGGACTTGACCTTCTTCGACAAGCTGACGGTCAGCGTCGGCTTGCGCAACGATTGGCTAGATCTCAGCGAGACAAACCTGCTTGCAGGAACCACACGGAGTGGCAACCATAGCGAATTCACAACGCGCGTTGGTGCGAGCTACAAGATCACCGAGGAGCTAGCCCCCTATATCAGCTACGCCGAGTCGGCGGCACCGCCCGCTGTGGGCAGCGATCCGACAACGGGAAAACAGTATGAGGTTGGCATCAAGTATCGCCCGGACGCATTTCCGGCCTTGTTCACCGCATCCGTCTACGATCTGACGAAGGGAAACATCACCGTCTTCGACCAGGTCACCTATCTGCCGCAAACGGTCGACAAGGTCCGACATCGCGGTTTCGAACTCGAAGCCAAGGCGGAGGTGACAGACAACATCAGCGTGATTGCCGCCTATAGCTACATCGATTCCAAGATCGAAGAACCCGGCGGCGCCAATGACGGCAACCGGCTGATGCGCGTTCCCAAAAACATCGCTTCGGTGTGGGGTACCTACACGCTGGAAGGCGAAGGTGCGCGCGGCGACATGATGTTCGGGCTCGGGGCTCGCTTTACGGACGCCTACTACACCAACATCACCAACACGACGTCATCGGACAGCGCAGTCGTGTTCGACGCGGCCTTCACCTACAAGGTCCAGGAAAACACGACATTCCAGCTGAACGTCAACAATGTGTTCGACGAGAAACACGTGGCGAGCAAGGACACCGGTGCGGTGTACTACAATCCGGGACGCAGCATACTCGCGACGCTGCGCCAGACTTGGTAGACATGGGTCATCCCGCCCGCGATATGCCGGGCGGGATCCTCACGATTGCCGGAATTGCCGCATCCGCCGCCAAGCCGCCGGCGTTTCGCCAACGATCTGGCGGAAGACTTTCGTCAGATGTGCCTGATCGGAAAAGCCGAGCTGGGCGGCGATGCTGGCGACCGGAAGATCACTTTCACCGAGCAGTTGCTTCGATAACTCGATACGCTTTGAAAGCTGCCACTGCCATGGAGTGGTACCGGTTGTTTGCTTGAAGACATTTGCAAACCAGCTTTCCGATAGACCGACGACGGCAGCCATATCGGCGACCGACATGCGATAGTCACCAAGCGCATCGACATGCGAGACGAGCCGGTTCATCTGCGCCTGCGTCAGCCTGCCGTCGGCCCTTTCCTCACGATTGGCCGGAATATCCAGAAGCCCGGCGACGATGCTTCCTATCAGGCTTTCGGCATAGACTTCATGCTTGGAGGGGGTCCTGATCTCGTCGGCCAGCAGTTTCGCCAGAGCGTCGATCGCAGCCACGTTTTGAAGCTCGACCGGGCGGCGCAACGCCGACTGCGCTACAGAACTCCCGACCGATGGAGCCAAATAGCGCAACACCCGATCCTTATGGAGATGCAGGTTGAGGTGGGAGAAGCTGTGCGCCCTCCGGCTGCCCGTCCACAAGGGGATACCGGCCGGAACATATACGGCGCGCGCCATGGGGCGCGAATTCCTCGTCAGATCGTTGTCCAGATTCGAGATGCGAACGTTCGGCGAGACGTCGTTGAAGAAGAACATGATACGCGGATCGTCCGCGAGGTAATAGCCGCTGGCACCGACCTGGCTTTCCGCCTCCCAGAGAACGCTGACCATCCCATCATACTGGCGCCATTGGACTGGTGCCGTGACCCGGATGCCTTCTGTTCTCCAGGACATTGAATGCCAGAAGCCCATTTTTCGATCAGCTCTTCCTCTTCAGGTGTCAGATGCCTTGACGGTCAGGGAAATGCACTGTTGCTGACACCGTCACCTCAGATTGTAAGTTGACGCTAATTGTCATATTTACCTGGGTGTGGCAAGCCGACCTTCCCACGCTCGTCTAATGTCCGAACAGGAGTCCACCCCGTCGGGGGACCCGCGAGTTTCGCCGCCGAAAGCTCGCCTCATGCGCTGATGCTCATCGACATAGAGCGTCGTCAATTCGGAAAGTTCGCTCGTCAGTCCTACCCGGGGGTGCCGGCAATGGTCCGCAGCGCGGACACGTTTTCGCCACACTTTCCGCGGCCGGCAAGATAACCTTCGCAGGACAGTCAAGAATTATCTTGCTATGCGACAGTTACGGCAAACGCAAAGCGGGATGAAAAGCGCATGTCAGCCTCCATCGATCATTTAAAACGTAGGCCGAAAACCCCTCTCCACAAGGGCACTAAAGTGCGCAACAGTCATCGTGGGACGCAAGCAAGCTTCGTCGCCGGGATGGCACGCCGGTCGCGAACTCTAAACCTTTTGCGAAGACTTCAGACCCATCGTTGAAGACGCGTCACCCTCTCATACTGACAACCCGAAGTTGGGAAGGCGATCTGGCGCCGTTCGACCTCTTGAGACGAACACATTTTCCACCAGAGCGAAACTTCCTGGGGGCGCATCTCACGATGTTCCGCCGGCTACCGGGACAGCAAATAAATCAGATTATTGAGCAGCTTGGACGGGTCGCTGAAAGCACAGGCGTTATTGTGTGCGATCGGATTGAAACGCGCCTATCCTCCCAATGCCTGGGAGATAGCTGCCCAATCCATGCAGGCCGATAGAACTCAAGTCGACCGACGTGCGCCGATCTGAGACACCGCCATGCGGGATGAGCGCATCGACACAGGTCGTTAAGCCAGACGGTAAGGTCGCGCGCAGGCCGACAGCTCGTTCTTGCCATCGACACGACCGCCCCTACATTGCCAAATCATGGACACGCATCGAGCATCAGGCGTTTCACCAGCAAGCGGTGTTTCAACACAAACAGGCCCTCAGCGATTGGCGCCCACGGTTGTCAACGAAATCGACCGCCTGCTTGCCGGACGAACGCGCGACATCCGTCTGAACGCGGAGCTTTCCCGCCTCTTCCGGATGCGGTCGTGGCCACAAACGTCGAAGATCATTCGCGCCTGGATGGTTTGGGTGGTCATTCTCGATGTTCTGACACTGGCTGTAAACGCGGCCTTGCTGCCGTCTGAAGCCGTCATGAAGATGCTTCTTCCAGCATCGATCCTGCCACCTGCAGCCATCGTTACGGCGATCGTTTTCATGAAGCCGCGCGGGCTAAAGATGGAGGCCTTAGCGCTCCACCTTGGCATATTCTTCATTCTGCTTTCAGTCGCACTGGTCGGCGTCACAACGGGCGGTGAATACTACGAACGACATCTGACGATCATGCTCTTTGTCGCCGTGACCGCGATCATCATATTCCCGGTTCCGCTCGAGTGGTCGATGGCGATCGCCGCCTTCGCGCTAGGCCTCTATCTCGTCTTTCAAGTCCAAAACCCGGATATCGCCGCCGAGAATGCGCTGGCGGGCGCCCTCTTTTTCGCAAGCGGCGTGATTGCGACCGTCGTCGCGCGCCGGACGGCAGGCATCCTGGCGCACAAGACTTTCCTGCTTGAACTGCGCGATCGGTCTCGCCTTGCCGATTTAACGGACGCAAATTCGCGGCTCGAGCTACTTGCACGAACCGACCCCCTCACCGGCATCGCAAATCGGCGCTGGATGGTGGAAACGCTCAATCGTGTGTGGAGCAGCGGCGTCGCGCAGACTAAAGGTGCGGCGATACTCATGTGCGATATCGACCACTTCAAGCAGCTCAACGACAGCCTCGGGCACTCGGAAGGCGACCGGTGTCTGGTCAAGGTCGCAGGCATCATCCAGAGCAGCATGCGCGACGAACGCGATCAGGTCGCGCGTTATGGCGGCGAAGAATTCCTGGTCCTCCTGCAGGACGCCAATGAGGAGGATAGCGTGTCGGTGGCCGAACGTATTCGACGGCGCGTCGAGGCTGCGTCCTTGCCGAACCCCAGATCGACCGTCGGCGCCTATGTCACGGTCAGCATTGGACTGGCGGTCCTGAAAGACGGCCATGAGGTGGGCTCATTTGAAGCCCTGCAAGGGCAAGCGGACGAAGCCTTGTACGCAGCCAAGAAAAATGGGCGCAACCAAGTGACCCTTCACGTGCCACCCCAATCTGCCCCTGCCTGAGCTTTCGGGTATCGCGCTCGGCGCGGGCTGCTTTCGCCGGAAGAGCCCAGCACTAAATCTTTCGCCTTGAAGCGGGTTGAACCGCCGACACCTGCTTATTTTTTGCGCAGTGCTATTGGTGCAGCACTGAAAAACGGTCGAACCGGTCCCCGCTGATTGGTCCACGTGCTTGGATTGACGTTGCTATCGGCAATTTTGTGGAGGACAATGACGGATCCTGGATCTGAGAGGCGACAGCCATTGGACTTCGAGAAAATCGGCCGAGCACGCCTCATGATACGGCTGCCACGACACCGCAAACAGCTCTCAGAATTGCGATTTCTGGCATTGAGCACTCTGATCGAAGCCTACGGCCTAGCTGTAGTCACTCGCAATGAGTTGAGCGAGCATGCCATGTCTGATGAACCGCTGAAGGCTGAATACACCGACAAATGCCAGGCGATCGAAGACGAGGTGGTGACGTTGCTCACTAATATAAGCCCTCGTTTCGTCAATTAACTCCAGCTGGGGCATTGGCTGCGTTGGGCAAGACCCCGACCGCCACCTGCAGCGCTTACTGCAATCACGCGTTAACCGTCACGCGAGGCGCTCACGGCAAACGACAAAACAGCCATCGATGTCATCTATCGCCACGACTCCGAGGAGCGCCATGTCCTGATGGATTTCCGATTTTAGGATATCGATAGCTTTACGGATAGCTGGACTGCCGGCGACAACCGCCGCGTAGAGGAAAGGCCGCCCGACAAAAACGAAGCGTGCGCCCAACGCCAGTGCCTGATTATATCGGTGCCCCGCCGGAAGCCGCCGTCGACCATGACAGTGGTTTTGTTGCCGATCCGCGCAACGATCTCAGGAAGCGCGCTTAAGGGCGACATGGTGCCGTCGAGTTGACGCCCGCCGTGATTAGACACGATCAACCCATCCGCGCCCACGTCATGCACGCGCGAAGCGTCGGCTGGATGCAGAACACCTTTGACCACGAGTTTTCCCGGCCAACGCGCGCGAATACGCTCAAGGTGGTCCCAATTCAGGTGATCCCGCCGCCCGAATTCGCGCATTGATGTTCGACGAAATGATCGGCGCTCCACGGTCTGCGTAGGAGTTCTCAAAATGCGGGACGCCCTGCGTCACCAGAGTGCGTAGAAAGGTGCCGATCGTCCATCGCGGATGGGAAATGCCATGCCACGCCAAACGCAGGCTCGGGCGCAGGGGAGTAGAAAAGCCGGCGCGTACATTGTTCTCGCGATTTGCCAGTGTCGCTGTGTCGACCGTGAGGACCAGCGTCTGAAAACCGGCGCGTTGCACGCGGTCGACAAGTGCATCAATCCGATCGGGTTCTCCTGGAAGATATGCCTGGAACCACGAGCCCGGGGCGGCACCAGCGACGTCTTCGAGCCGTGTTAGCGACGATCCGCTCATGATCATGGGAATTCGACCCTTTTAAGCCTCCGCCCGTCGCGGAGGCTTAATCATCCATAGGGGGCCGACGTCCCTGACGAAGGTTTTGCGTCAGTCCCTATGGCCGATCCCTCGCCGAGCTTGCTTCTGTCCGCAGTTCGAGCTGGGCCGCTGCTCAATAGAACTGCTGAGGGGCCGTCGATCCCTTCTACTTTGCGGTGGATCCCTTTTCATCACGGAGCCGCTTTTGTGATCGCGTCAAAAGGCGCACCCCAAATGCCGCCGGCACCCGACACTCACGACCGATCATCGACGATTGACCTTGCCCCAATGTCCTAGCCAGTTTTGAGTTCGCTCCAGCGGAAGCCGGCGCAACCGGCCGCAGAAGTTTACCTGGTGGTTCGCGTGGCCTTTGCCTTGCCAATGTGGGTACCGGTCCAGATGTCTTTGAGAAGTGGTCCGCCGACAAGCCAGCCCCAATGCCCGGCCCAGCAACGAGCGGTGCATTGCGTGGGTTCGTCGAAGATGTTGCCACATTCAAACTGCTAGCGCCTGGTCAGCCGCGAGCGCGCTCGGGCGCAGATATTTTTCACCCAGCCACACGATTCCCAAGTTGACAGATATCAACATTTCGTCCAACATAAATATACAACGTCTTCTAATGTTGGACAATAGGAAGAAGGAAGAAATTTCGAATGGCAGTCCGCCCCCTTTCATCCGTGCTGAAGACACTTGCTGCATTCGACTGTGTCGCGGCCGCCGCGGAACCGATGCGGCTGGCCGAGGTCGCCAAGCAGCTCGGAGAAGCCCGAGGCGCTGCCCACCAGCGCCTCGTCACGCTGGTCGAAGCGGGCTGGATCGAGCAGACGCAGGACGGTCGCTACCGGCTGACACTGCGGGTCGTCAGTCACGCAGCGATGGCGTTGGAGCAGTCCAACCTCGGCGCGCGCTTTGCGGGGGTTCTCGAGGAAATGGTGACGCAGAGCGGTGAAACGGCTTCGCTTGCTGTCCTCGATGGCAAGGATGCGGTCATCGTTCGCCGGGTGGAATCGCGCGGTGTTCTTCGGGCCGACCTCAAGGTTGGTGCGCATCTGAGACTTGATCGCACGGCATTTGGCCGCGTCCTCGCTTCGCATGCACGCCCGGAAATCATCGAGCGCCTTCGGGTGCAGGGCGTGAGCCTGCCCGATGACGAGATGATGACGCTGGTTCGCCAGCAGGGATACGCAATTTCCGAAGTCGAGGGCCCGCGCACTGTCTCGGCTGTGGCCGCCCCGATCCTGGATGCGCAGGGCGAGTGCATTGGAGCACTGGCCCTTTCGGGCCCGTTCCAAGGTTTTGACACTGAAAAATGCGCTGGGATCGTCGTCGCGGCAGCGGCGGCGAGCTCTGGACGCATGCGAGGAGACCAATAAATGACTGCCCTTAGAAGACCTGCTCCGGAATCGGACACCCACCGCATCGCGCGGCTAATGCGTTCAGCCGGAGAAATGATGGCGCCCGAACGCCTGGCCGCGATCCAGCCGTCGCGTGTCAGCGCATCTCGCGCATTGCTCAGCCAGGCAATCCGCGGTCGCTGGCAAATCCAGTGCAAGCGCTTCGAGATCGATGAGAAGGGCAACGGTGTCGCTGAATACCGCATCGATATTGGCGGATGGCGCTTCAGCTTTCCCGTCTATTCCTTTGAGCCCTCACCCCACGGCCGCACCGGCCGCATCATTGGCCGGGCCTGGGACATGATGGGCGCGCTGGTCGAAGGCGATATGAGCCGGGCCGATTTCGAGACGACGCGCGCTGAGCTTCCCAAGCTCTATGAGGGACGCGCCACAGCCGGCACGCTCATTTGGTGCCGTTCCAACCGCAGCGGTCGCTTCTTCGAGAGTGCACGCCAGGCGCTTGCGTCAGGAAGGCAGCCGGACGTCGCTGAGCTGGCGCAGACCTGCTACCTCATGCGCAACACAGGTCTCGACGGCAACGGCACGTTTGGAACCAAGACATTCCTTGCCTTTGAAAAAGATCACCCCCTGCGCTGGTCGCTCGCCGCGCAAATGCTGTGCGCCTACATGATGCGCGTCTTTGCCCAGGACCTGCTGCAGCACCTTGTGCGCCTTGGCTCACCGCAGGGTCCCGACATGGCCAAGGACCTTCGCCGTTTCCTCGGCGTCGGCAACGGCTCGGCTCTCGGCCTGATGCTCTTCGTCAACAACCACCCGCGGCTGATCGAACGCTGGCTCTTTATTCGCGAAGAGGCCATTGCGCGAGCCAAGGCGGTTCTTCCTGATGACTCTGGTTCTGAGATTGCCAAGCTGCTTGCCCTCGTCGACAAGGCGATCATTTTCCGCAGCCAGGACCGTGCGGCCTACGAGAACTTCACGCGCTCCGATGTGCTTGCTGAAGAGCTGCAGACCATCCGGCGCGCTGTCGCCGACCTTCTGCAACGCTGGCAGGGGGGCAACCGCTTCGAGGCAGAGCCCTTCGCAGAGCTTGCGGCCTCGCTTGAGGGCCGCGTTCACGCGGAGGCGATGGAAACCCTTCATTCGCTGCTGATCGAACTCGTCCCCGATGAAGCCGACGCCCTGGTCGGGGGCCTGGTCATCGATGAGGAATTGACGGGGCGCCCGGAGATGCCGGTGCACCGGCTGCGCGACCTGGTTCGCAATGACTATGCATGGGCGTTCAATCTTAATCTCGAGGTGCCGGCCGGCGAGCGCTACGTCTGGTACAAGTCAGTGACCGCGGAAGAACCGCGTCGCGGCCTTGCAACGGAGGTCGGTCACGATGTCGTCAATCTCGGCCTCGACCTGCCACGTCTCGTGGTGGCGCTGGACCGCGACCTTTCTGCGGTTGACCCCAACCTCAGCACGGCGCGCTTCCTGTTCGCCCATCCGCAGCACCGCGCCATCGTCACCCGCGTCCAGGCGCTTGCCGGCACCAGCCTGCATTCGCCGCACGCCGACATCATGAGCGGCTCGTTTACGCCAGCCCATATCACCCGCCTTCTCAATGTCGGCATTCACGGCATCGACAAGACACGCGACTTCCTCGACCGCAACCTGCGCGGCGTCCTGTTTCATGGCGCGCCTCTTCCCGAAGACATTGCTTCTGGAAACGCCGACGCGCTGTGGTTTTATCCTGCGGAGCCAAGCCTGTGAGCACCTGCCAGTCCAACCTTTCGAACTCGATGACTGTGAGCCTGCGCGAGATGCGCATGGTGTTCGAGCGTCTCCTCCAGGTCACGCGCATCGAAAGCGGCCTCGTCCCGGCCCTTAGGGATTGTGCCGTGTACTCTGCGGCCCTCGGTCTTGGCGGCTTTTCGCGTCTGACCGCAACGCTCGAGACGATCAGCAAGGCCACCCCAAAGGCCCTGTCACTCGACGTATCGGGCGACCCCGTCATCGACTGTGGCGGCCAGCATGCCTGGCTCGCCGCCGATGCAGCGCTCGAGCTCGCGGTCGAAAACATGAAGACAGGCGGCAGCGGCGTTGTCACCGTGCGTAACGCCAAAGACATCGGCGAACTCAAAGTCATCGAGGCACTCGCGCAGCGCTTCAGCCTGAAGGCAACAGTCGCCGTCGACGTCGACCGCGCGGCTATCGCCGTCACACAAGCGCCTGATCCCGATGAAATCGCCCTTCTCGACAAGATCCGCCGCAATGGCGTTGCCGTGGACGCAGCGACTTGGTGGGAACTCTACCATCGCTCGGCGGAAGCCCTCGCGCCCGA
This sequence comes from Ensifer sp. Root558, assembly GCF_001427045.1. Taxonomy (NCBI): domain Bacteria; kingdom Pseudomonadati; phylum Pseudomonadota; class Alphaproteobacteria; order Hyphomicrobiales; family Rhizobiaceae; genus Ensifer; species Ensifer sp. Root558. The sequence goes on from NZ_LMGC01000008.1 coordinate 121,369, forward strand.
CAGCTATCTTTCGCGTCGCCATGCCGGCCCGATCATCGTCGAGGCCGACGGCAAGGTCATCGGCCGCCAGGACGAAGACGAGACCGATTTTTCCCTGCTTCTGGCCGACGCGCCCAAGAGCGCTGCTTCCGGCAAACACTGAATGGAATAACCATGATCATCGATGCTCTGCAATGCGGCCACTTTGACCGCTCGTCCTTCCAGGCCCTGAAACGCGGCGGCTACAGCGCCGTCACCCCGACGCTCGGCTTCTGGGAGGGGACAATGGAATCGCTCGATTCCCTTGCCCGCTGGCGCGACATGGAGCGTGAGAACGCCGACATCATCCTGATCGCCCGCACCGCCGCCGATATCGAGCGCGCCGAGCAGGAAGGAAAGCTCGCTGTTGTGCTCGGCTATCAGAACTCCAATCTCTTCGAAGACCGCATCGCCTATGTGGAGTTCTTTGCCGAACTTGGTGTGCGCGTTGTCCAGCTAACCTACAACAACCAGAACGAACTCGGTGGGTCCTGCTACGAGGAAAATGACAGCGGCCTGGCCCGGTTCGGCCGGGACGTCGTGCGCGAAATGAACCGGGTCGGCATACTGGTCGATCTGTCGCATGTCGGCGACAAGACGACGCTGGACGCGATCGAATGGTCGCAAAAGCCCGTGGCCATCACTCATGCCAACGCCGCCTCGCTCTTTGAGCACAAGCGCAACAAGTCCGACCGCGTAATCAAGGCGCTTGCCGCCCGCGGTGGTGTGATCGGTTGCGTAGCCTACCGCAACATCACGCCCGCCAGCGCCTGCGCCACGGTCGACGGCTGGTGCGAGATGGTGGCGCGAACGGTCGATATCGCGGGCGTCGACCACGTCGGCATCGGCACCGACATTTCCCACAACCACACCCAGCGTGACTACGACTGGATGCGAAAGGGCCGCTGGACACGATCCGTTCAGTACGGCGCGGGTTCGGCGGCCACGCCTGGAGCCGTGCCAAAGCCGGAATGGCTGCTGAAACCGGAAAACCTTCAGGACGTGGCGCCGGCGCTTCTTCGGGTCGGTTTCAATCAGGAAGAGGTGAACAAGATCCTCAGAGGCAACTGGCTGCGTCTTTACGGTGAGGTCTTCCGCGCCGACTGACCGATTAGGGAAACGAAACTCCAACGAAAGAAGGGCCGCCGCCAGACTCGCGAGCGGCCACGGGGAACAGCAATCAACGACCGTTCGACTAAGGAGAACAACGAATGGACACGTTCAAGAAAGCATCGGTAATACCGATGTCGCGACGCGCAGTGCTCGGTGCTGGCCTTTTTGGGGCCGCCATGCTTGCCTCACCCCTCGTGCGCCGCGCAAGTGCTGCGGACAATGTACTTTATGTCAACACCTGGGGTGGCGACTGGGAAGTTTCCGTCAAGAAGTTCCTCTTCGATCCGTTCACGGCCGACACCGGCATCGAGATCCGCACGGTCTCGCCGATCTCATTCGCCAAGCTTGCTGCGCAAAAGACGACCGGCGTCTTTGAATTCGACGTCACGACACTGGGCGTGGCCGACGTCGCCCGTGCGAATGCAGCCGGCCTCTTGGAAACGCTCGGAGACCATGTCGATGCGTCCAAACTTTGGCAGGGCGCCATCTATGAGAACGGCCTCTCGACCCACGGCTTTGCCACGCAGCTCGCGTTCAACAAAACCAAGTACCCGGATGGTTTGAAGAACTGGGCCGACTTCTTCAACGTCGAGAAATTCCCGGGCAACCGCAGCCTGCAGCGCCACGCCGCCCGCGTTCTCGCAATCGCGTTGCTCGCCGACGGCGTTTCCCCGGATCAACTGTTCCCTTATGATCTCGACCGCGCTTTCGCATCGCTCGACAAGGTCAAGGACAACGTGCGTGTCTGGTGGACGGCAGGCCCGCAGGCCCGCCAGATCCTGACCGACGGCGAGGTCGACATGGCCGGCCTTTGGGACAGCGATGCCGCCGGCGCGAAGAAGGCTTCGAAAGAGCCGATCGAGATCGTCTGGGACCAGGCGATCGTCGACCAGGCGTGCTGGATCGTCGCCAAGGATAGCCCGCGTGCCGAAAACGGCTTCAAGCTGATCAGCCATATCGGCCAGAATGCCGAAGGCCTCGCGAAGTTCTGCATCGCCGACCAAAATGGCCCGATGAACCCGAAATCGTTCGATTTCATCCCAGCTGAGGTGGCCAAGACCATGCCGACTTATCCCGATCACCTCGCCCGCGCCGTCATGCTTGATGGCGCCAAGCTGACGGCACAGATCGACGAGTTGAGCAGCCGGTTCGAGAGCTGGGTCGGTCTTTGATGCAACCCTCCCGGTTCCGCGAGAAACGGAACCGGGTTGGTCTAAGAAACAGGTGCATTGCCTAGGGACGGCCCGCCGCCGCCATGGGATCGGGGTTTCCCGATCGGTACTGAGGGAGCATTGACATGAAACAGAGATCGTTTTCGCCCATTGCGGAGGGGCCGATACCGCTGATGGCCCCGGCAGCGGTCTTCCTTGCGGTGTTCTTCCTGGTGCCGCTTGCCTATGTCGGCTGGATGAGCATCTCGCAGCCGGTGGTCGGCCTGCAGAACTTCGCACGGCTTTTACATTCGAGCCTGTTTGCGTCCGTGCTCTATCAGACGTTCAGGACCGCCTTCCTGGTCACCGCTCTTGCGCTCCTCTTCGCCTATCCGCTCGCCTATGCTGCGGCCAACGGATCCAAACGCTTCGCCACCTTTCTCCTGACCGTGGTCGCCCTTTCTTTCTGGACGAGCTATCTCGTGCGCACCTATGCCTGGATGGTCATTCTCGGCAACCAGGGGCCGGTCACGGCACTCCTTACCTGGCTCGGCTTCGATCCTGCGCCGAAGCTACTCTTCACCACCTTCAGCGCAACGCTTGCCATGACCCATGCGCTCATTCCTTTCATGACCATGTCGCTGTTCTCGGTCATGAAGCGCATCGATCCTCTCTATGTTCGCGCTTCGGAAAGCCTCGGCGCGAGCCCGCTTCGTGCCTTCCTCGCAGTCTATCTGCCGCTTTCGGCACCGGGCATCGTCAACGGTTGCACGCTCGTCTTCATCTCCTGCCTCGGCTTCTACGTGATGCCCGTGCTGCTCGGCAGCCCGCGCGACCAGATGATCGCAGGTATCATCGGCGACCAGATCGAACAGACACTCGACTTCGGGCTTGGCTCGGCAATCTCGATCGTGTTGCTCGGTCTGACGCTCGCAGTTTACGCGCTCTACAACCGCTTCTTCGGACTTGACCGGCTATGGGCACGAGGTGGCCGATGAACCCGTTCGTTCGCGCGCTTGCGCTCCTCATCGCTTTTTTTGTCGCTGCACCGATGTTCATTGTCATCCCAATGTCGTTCAGCTCGGCTGCGTCGCTGACCTTCCCGCCGCCCGGCTACACGCTTGCCAACTACATCAACTTCTTCTCGGACCCCAACTGGACTGAGCCGCTCATCAACAGCGTCATCATCGGTCTTGGAACGGTACTGGTGACGCTCTGCCTTGCGATCCCCGCGTCCTTCGCACTGGTGCGGCATATCTTCCTCGGCCGTGAATTGTTCAATCTCCTGATCATGCTGCCAATGATCGTGCCGACTATCGTCATGGCGCTCGGCTACTACATGTACTTCGGTCAACTTCGCCTCGTGCAGAGTTACCTTGGCGTCATCCTCGCCCATAGCTGCATCGCCATGCCGATGGCGACACTGATCCTGACGGCGGCACTCAAAGGGTTCGACCGGTCCGTCGAGCGGGCTGCCATGAACCTTGGCGCGTCGCCCTTCACGACATTCCGGTTGGTCACCTTCCCGATCCTGCGTCCCGCCTTCACCGTAGCCGGCCTCTTTGCCTTTATCGCTTCCTTCGACGAAGCGGTGATTGCGCTGTTTATCTCCGGCCGCGACAGGGCGACCTTGCCGCGCCAGATGTTCAACGCCGTCCGCCAGGAGGCAGACCCGACCATCTCGGCGGCATCCTCTTTCCTGTTTCTCCTCGTTCTGGCTGGCGTCTGCGTCTGGCTTGCGCCGCAATTTGTGCGTCGCCGGTCCGGGACCACACGTCAGCCGCTCGAAAACGACGCCACCAACACCGCTGCGGCGGCATCCTGATCAAGGAGCACAGCCATGAACGCCCGTTCTCTCACACTCCGCAACGTCAACAAGAGCTACGACGGCAAGCATATGGCGGCCGACAACGTTTCGCTCGACATCAAGGCTGGCGAGTTCGTCTCCTTCCTTGGCCCCTCCGGCTCCGGCAAGACCACGACGCTGATGATGATTGCCGGCTTCCAGCATCCGACGAGCGGAGAAATCCGCCTCGGCGAACGCGCCATCGACAAGCTGCCGCCGCACAAGCGCAATATCGGCATGGTCTTCCAGAACTACGCCCTCTTCCCGCACATGACGATCGCCGACAACGTCGCCTTTCCCCTGCGCATGCGCGGCGTGGAAAAGGCCGAGAAAGAACGGCGGTCGCGGGAGGCACTGGCGAAGGTCGGCCTCCAGGGCTTCGAGAAGCGCATTCCCTCGGAACTATCCGGCGGACAGCAACAGCGTGTGGCCCTTGCCCGCGCACTCGTCTTTGAGCCCGATATCATTCTGCTCGACGAACCGCTCGGCGCGCTCGACAAGGCGCTTCGCGAGCACATGCAGGTGGAGTTGAAGCGCATCCACCGCGACCTCGGCGTCACCATGGTCTACGTCACCCACGACCAGTCGGAAGCCATGACAATGTCGGACCGGATCGCCGTCTTCAACGAGGGGCGCATCGAACAGGTCGGCACCCCAAACGAGATCTACTTCGCGCCGAAGACCCGCTTCGTCGCCTCCTTCATCGGCGACAGCAACATCCTCGCCGCTTCCTCGCTTGGCGATGGCCGCTACGAGACGCCAGTCGGCGTCGTCGACACCAAAGCCGCAGGCGGTGACCGCAACAGCAAAGCCGAATTGCTGTTGCGCCCCGAGATGATCCGCCTCGCCGATGGAGCGGACCCAAGCCGTCAGGCGATGAAGATCGACAGCACTATCAACTATGGTGACAACCTGCTGGTCATCGGCAAACTCGGCGCGCAAGCGATCCGCATGCGCGTGCCCGGCGTCGATGCACGAAGGCTCGACGGTGCTTCCGAGTGCCACGTCACCTGGCGCAGCGAAGATGTGCACGTCATCGCCTGACAATCGCAAAGCGCAATCAAGCATACCCTGGAGCCTGCCATGAACGACCGTCCCAACTCCCTTCACGCCCTGGATCGGCAAAGTCTCGTGCACCCCTACACCAACCTTGCGGTTCACCAGGAAGTGGGGCCGCATGTAATCACCGGTGGTGAGGGCATTTACGTCGTCGACGATCAGGGAAAACGTTACATCGAGGGTCTTGCTGGCCTCTTCTGCGCGGGGCTCGGCTTCAGCGAGCCGCGTTTGGTGGAAGCGGCGACGCGGCAGCTGAAGACGATGCCATTCTATCATTCCTTCGCCCACAAATCGACGGAACCGGGTATCCGCCTTGCAGAGAAGCTGCTCGAAATGGCGCCGGTACCCATGTCGAAGGTCTTCTTTGCCGGTTCCGGTTCCGAAGCGAACGACACGGCGATCAAGCTGGTCTGGTACTACAACAACGCGGTCGGACGGCCTGAGAAGAAGAAGATCATTTCGCGCCGCAAGGCTTACCATGGCGTAACGGTGGCGACTGCAAGCCTCACGGGTCTTCCGTTCAACCACCGTGATTTCGATCTGCCGATCGCCAACATCCTCCACACCGATTGCCCGCATTACTGGCGGTTTGCAGAACCTGGTGAGAGCGAGGAAGATTTTGCAACCCGGCTTGTCTCCAATCTCGAGGCTATGATCCTCGAAGAGGGTCCGGAAACGGTGGCGGCCTTCTTCGCCGAGCCGGTCATGGTGTCTGGGGGAGTGATTACACCGCCGAAGACTTACTTCGAAAAACTCCAGGCGGTCTTGAAGAAGTACGACATCCTTCTGGTGGCAGATGAAGTCATCTGCGGCTTTGGGCGTACCGGTAACATGTTCGGGTCGGAAACCTACGGGCTGAAACCGGACATGATCAGTTGCGCAAAGCAGCTTTCGGCCGCCTACATGCCGATCTCCGCGCTGATGATCAACGAGACGATCTCTGACGTCCTCCTCGACCAGAGCCGCAAGATCGGAACATTCTCGCATGGCTTTACCTATGGTGGTCATCCGGTCGCCGCGGCCGTGGCTCTGGAGGCCCTGACTATCTACCAGGAGGTCGACATCGTCTCCCACGTCCGCGCCGTCGGCCCGCGCTTTCAGGAGGGCATACGAAAGCTTGGCGAACATCCGCTGATAGGTGAAGCCCGCGGTGTGGGTCTTGTCGCCGGCCTCGAATTCGTCAAGGACAAGGTAACGAAAGAGAACTTCCCACCTGCCTGGCAGGTCGCCAACCATGCTGGCAAGTTCGCAACCGAGCGCGGCGTCCTCACGCGTGGTCTCGGCGACATGGTGAGCCTGTGCCCGGCCATGATCATCTCGGAGAATGAGATCGACGATCTCATGGCCCGCATGCAGCTTGCTCTCGACGACACGCTTTCGTGGGCGCGCAGCCAAGGCTACATCGCGTGATGCCGGAGATCGACATGTCCACCCGTCCGCCACATTCCTATGAACGGCTCGGCATGCTGATCGGCGGCCGCTGGATTTACGAGACCGAGGGGCAGGACGCGGTCATCGACCCGGCAAGCGGAGCGGTCATCGGCTATTTGCCCTGCGCCACCGACGCCGACCTAGCGGCGGCCGTCGCCTCCGCGCAGCGGGCGTTCGGAAGCTGGAAGGATCGCTCACCGCTCGACCGCGGGCAGATCCTGCGGCGCTTCGCCGATCTTGCTCGCACGCACGCCGAGGAGGTCGGCCGCAACATGGTGCTTGACCAGGGCAAACCGCTGGCGGAAGCAATCGGTGAGATCCGATTTGCCGCCGACCATGCCGATTGGCATGCGGAGGAAGCGCGGCGCATCTATGGTCGCCTTATCCCTTCGCGAGATCCACGTGTACAGCAGGCGCTCACGCGCGAACCCGTCGGCGTCTGCATCGCATTTACCCCTTGGAATTTCCCGTTTAGCCAGGCACTGCGCAAGGTCGTGGCAGCCTTGGCAAGCGGCTGCACGATAATCCTCAAAGGGCCGGCGGAATCGCCCTCCTCCACGGTCGCGATCGGCCGGCTTATGCAGGAGGCGGGTCTGCCGGACGGTTGCCTCAATATCGTCTGGGGATCGTCTTCGCATATTTCCGAAACGCTGCTTTCGGCGCCCGAGGTGAAGAAGATCTCGTTTACGGGGTCCGTCGAAGTCGGCAAGCTGCTTGCTTCGCTCGCAGGCCGCCATATGAAGCGCTCCACGATGGAGCTTGGCGGCCACGCTCCGGTTATCGTCTTCGACGATGCCGACGTTGAAGCATCTGCCGACGCGCTTGCCGCGCAAAAGGTCCGCAATGCCGGACAGGTCTGCGTTTCGCCGACCCGCTTCTACGTTCAAACAGGAGCGTATGACCGTTTCCTAGCGCGCTTCGCCGACAAGGTGGCCGCCACGAAGGTTGGCTATGGCTTTGCCGAAGGAGTGCAGATGGGTCCGCTCTGCCACGCCCGCCGGGTCACGGCTATGGAAGGCTTCGTACAGGATGCCCGCGAACGGGGAGCGGAGATCGTGACCGGCGGCAGTCGCATCGGCGACGCCGGCTTTTTCTATGCGCCGACGGTGGTTGCCGGTGGTTCCGACGCGTTGCGGCTGATGAACGAGGAGCCCTTTGGACCCATTGCGGTCGTCGCGCCTTTTTCTGGTTTTGACGACGTGATGCGGCGCGCCAACAGCCTTCCTTTCGGCCTTGCGTCCTACGTGTTCACCGCCTCCAGCAGTCGAGCCCAGCACGCCGCAAAAGCGCTTGCCGCCGGGATGGTCAGCATCAATCACTTCGGCCTGGCGCTACCCGAAACGCCTTTCGGTGGCATCAACGACAGCGGCTATGGTAGCGAAGGTGGGACTGAAACCTTTGACGGCTATCTCAACACGAAATTCGTGACCCGCTTCGACGCGCGGCCCGAATGAGCAGCCTTACTTTCTTGGAGAACAAAATGTTTGAAGCCATCGATACCGGATCAGACCCCTCAGACGCGCCAGTCAGCGAGGTCGTGCGCGCCGGCAATCTCGTCTGGTCGGTCCATATTTCCGAAGACCCGGAGAATGGCGACCTCGTCACAGGTGACATCGAAACCCAGACGCGCCGAACGCTTGGAAATCTCGACATCGCGATCCGTGCTGCGGGCGGCACGCTGGCCGATGTCGTGCAGGTTCAGGTTTTCCTCACTGAAAGATCGGACGCACCAGGAATGAACACGGTCTACGCCGAGTTCTTCAAGGAGCCCTATCCGGTGCGTGCGACCGTGGTGGTAAAGGAGCTTTTGGCCGAAGGCCTTCGCATCGAAATCCTTGCCCACGCCGTTCTCGGCAACAGAGCTTAAAGTGGCCGATCATGTTTGAGAAAGTCGAAACCGGTATCGCTTCGTCAAAGGCGCCTTTGAGCGCTACGGTCAAGGCAGGCCGCATCGTGCGATCCGCGCATATTGCAAAGAATCCGACGACGGGCGAACCCATTACCGGTGACATCGAGACACAGGCACGCCAGGTGTTCCTGAACCTCCGACAGGCGCTCGAAGCGGCCGGCGGAACACTTGCCGATGTTGTGCAGATCCAGGCCTATCTCACGGATAAGGCGGATGCAGGCGGCATGAATAGGATTTACCGGGAGTTCTTTACTGCACCTTATCCGGTTCGTGCCACCGTCGTAGTCGATCTTCTCTCCAGCGGAATACGCCTTGAGGTACTCGCAACGGCTGTCCTTTCCTCCTCGGCGTGACGATGGTGTCTCGCCTGTTTGGCGCTGTCTGTCCAAAAGAGATAGAAGACGGCAACCGGCGGCACCGGCCTCTACCGAGAAAAGGGACCTGGTCCCTAACCAAGTCTTTTTAACAATGACAGACATGCCACGAACGTATGTGGAAACGCCGCCTTCCGTTCCTTCTTCATCCGTTGATTGGCTTCCACCACAGAGCGCTCATGCGTGATGTGCCGGTGGCGACCGAGAAGGAGATTGGAGACGAGGCGGCTCGGGTGACCGGTTCGTCCAAGTCATTCGACACGCCAGAATTCATGAAGGGCAAGTTCAGGGTCCGCGCCGGGGCGGCGCAAGGCGGCACCTACGGCAACTCAGTGCGAGAGGCGCTAGACGTGATCTATGCCCTCGACGGAAGCCGGCTCAAACCTTTGACGGTGCGGTTGCGCCGCAGAACAGGTGGGCTGAGGTTTTGAGCAAGGGGTCTTGCGGCGGCCGCTCCGAACCAAACGGTTCCCCACGAACACGAGGGGAGCATTGCGCTCCCCTCCCCGATGTCGTCACATCAGGCCTGACCAGGCCGATTGATGCTCAGGAAGTGTCGAACCACTGGCTTCTCCGGGCCTTTGTGATAGGTCAGAACCTTGCCCTGCAAGTCTGCGTCGGCGTTGGAAACCCGCTGATGCTGGCGAAGGTGTTCCGCCCAGGATTCCACCATGAACCACTCAACCATCTTTTCCGGGTCGGCGGAGTCTTCGGTCACGCCCCAGCCATAGGCACCATCGCGGCGACGTTCCTGGGAGAGCGTGTCGAGCGCATGGAGGAAGGCGCGGCGGTGATGTTTTTCGACCTGGTACTCGATCAGGATCAGGACGGGACCACGGTCATGAGCGACAGGTTCGGCAACAAGCGGTTCCGGCCAATGGTTCGAAGGCACCAAATCCACATCGCCGGCTGGCAGCTTCAGTCGGTGCATGATGAAGCCGGCGGCAAGCAGTCCGGCAGCGCCGATCAGCAGCGTCCCCTGGATACCCGCTGCTTCGCCAACTGCACCCCAGCCAAGGCTGCCGGCGGTCATCGCCCCGTTGAAAACGGTGAGGTAGACCGCGAGACCGCGACCACGCACCCAGTTGGGGAGAACGGCCTGTGCTGCGCCATTGAGGGTTGTCAGCGCGGTGATCCATGCGCCACCGAGGAACAGAAGGGCGATGATGGCAACCCACTTCGGGAGGGAAAGCGAAAGTACGGCCATGACGATCGCGGTGACAACGGCCGCCCCGAGCAACAGTCCATCGGCGCTCAGCCGGTCACGCAGCTTCGGCATGACCAATGCTCCTGCGATCGCACCGGCACCGACAGCGCCGAGCAGAATGCCGTAGAAGCTTGCGTCCCCACCCAGGAGTTGGCGGGCGACCAGCGGCAAAAGTGCCCAGACCGCGCTCGCAAAGGCAAAAAAGATCGCGGCACGCAGCAGGACGACATGCAGTGGACGACTGGCGCGGGTGTAGCGGAGACCGGCACGGAATGCGCCAAAGAAGTCTTCAGACAACGCATCGTTGGCGCTTTTTGCCCGTGGCCACCAGAGAAGCGCGGCGATGACGATGATGTAGCTGGCCACGTCGGCACCATAAGTGACGCCTGCGCCAAACGCGGCAAGCAAAAGTCCGCCTGCCGCGGGGCCGATCGATCGTGCGATATTGATCCCGAGTGAGTTCAGCGCCACGGCGCTTTTGACGTCTTCTCGCTTGACCAGTTCTGGAACGATCGCCTGCCAGGTCGGCCCCATCAGTGCCGCACCGATGCCGCCGAGGAAGGTCAGACCGATCAGTGCGCTGACGGAGAGCATTCCGGTCTGCGCCAGAACCATCAAACTGATACTGACGGAGGCAAGCAAGATCTGAACAGCAATCAGGAACTTGCGCCGATCGAGGATGTCGGTGAGCACACCGGCCGGGATGGCGAGCAGGAAAATAGGCAAGGTTCCCGCCGCCTGCACCATCGCCACTGCGGCAGTTGAAGCGGACAGGTCAGTCATGAGCCACGAGCTGGCAACGTCACGCATGAAGCTGCCGGTATTGCCCAGGACTGTGGCCGTCCAAAGGACCGCGAAAACCGGTTGAGCCAGGGGAGCGAAGCTTCCGCCGACAGATTTTTTGTCGCTCATTTGCGATCTCCTTTTGTCAGATCGATTGAGGCGACAATGACGAATGCGCCGGCGAGGCCGAGATGCTCGAAGAAGGCATTGCCGGCCATCGTGCGATCCATGCCCGGTGCCATTTCCCAGAAGCGAAGGGCAATGAAGGTTGCAAGAAGAGTGAACCCCGCGAGTGACAGCGCGCCAGCCCAACGCAGGATGCCTGATACCACCATGGCCGAAGCCGCAAGCTCAAAGCCGATGACAGCAACCGCGAAGAACGCCGGCGGATGAAGACCGAAATGCGCCATCTCGGCGATCGCGCCATCAAAGTCGAAGGTCTTGGCAAGCGGCCCCTGAATGTAGGCGGCGCAAAGGGCAAGCAGCGCCGCGGTCCGCATTGCGGGAGCCGCGATGACTTCGGCAAAATGCCCACGGATTGAAGAGGTCGGGTGATGGATCATTTTTGCTCCTGCGATCGTCGCTGTCTCTGAAACCGGCTATGTGGTTCGTCTGATAGAGCGATATTGACCGGGAAGTTCCCTACCAACAATTGCATCAATATTTGCTATTTAATTGCATTTTTTGCAACAATAGAAGCGCATTGCATGTGCTCCAGCCAAACACCAAAACGGGCAGCGACCGAGCTGCCCGTTTTGGTGTTCATGCATGATTTGCGTGCCTTCACACCGCCCAGCAGGAGCATCCAAGCGCGCCGAAGAAACCCTTAAGGTCGGCGATCGGCAGTTTCGACGTCCAGGCGCCGGCATGATCGTGGCCATGNGCACGACGTGATCGCGGTGCGCCGGAGCGAGCGCTTTCCGGCGCCCTCGGGCTCACCCCAGGCGGCATAACCGCCGAAGGTGCGGACCGGCGACCAGTCGGGCATTGCCGGCGGCACCTTGTTCTCGTCGTGAGAGGCAAGTTCGCCGGCCGCATAGACGATCTTGCCGCCGACCATCGTGAGCTCTGACGTGAGGAAGGAAATCTCGTCCTCGGCGCAGTTGAAAAAATCCTTGTTCGGCACGATGAGGTCGGCGAACTGCCCTTTCTCAATCCGGCCTTTCTTGCCTTCCTCGTTTGAAAACCACTGCACTTTCTCGGTCCACATCCGAAGCGCCGTCTCGCGATCGAGGCAGTTGGCGCGCGGGTAGAGCTGCATGCCGCCGACAGTCTTGCCGGTCACCATCCACGACAGCGAAACCCAAGGATTGTAAGAGGCGACGCGGGTAGCGTCTGTGCCGGCGGAGACGTTGACGCCCTTTGCCAGCATCTTGGCCACCGGCGGCGTCGCTTCAGCGACACCATGGCCGTAGCGCTCGACGAAGTACTCGCCCTG